>NZ_WBXP01000019.1 GCF_016415625.1 Shimwellia pseudoproteus | reverse complement strand
TGATTCGATGTGTTTGCGGGAAAAAAATCGGCCCAGATCCGCGAAATTTTAATCAGCGAGTCAGCTTGGGAAGAAATGACCTGCTTATTCGCACCTTCCCTAAGCCGTCGCCAAATATAACGCGCCAGGGGCATTCCCCGTGCGCATCGGCAGCAACGATAAAGAACACCATGAAATAAGGAGGCCACTGTTATTTTTTCGGGAAATATTTAGCCCGGTGATTAATTAGTTAACGCCTTATGGCGGGCATGACTCAATGGTTACTGAAGGGATTTCTTACGTATTCAGGCGGGTGGTCTATCAGGGAATAAACCGCCCCGTGAAACCTGCACCGGCAGGGAACGTAATATTAACCATAAAAAGGAGTTTTCGATGACATTTACTCAGGCATTGATGCCGGCCGCTATCGCCTGCGCGCTGTTTGCCGGTAGCGCAATGGCGGTCGAACTTGAGCCGGTCGCCGCGTATTCCGACAATACCGTGACCTTCCTCGGCCAGGTGACCGACCAGACCTGCCAAATAACCATTAACGGCCAGGCCGTTAAGCCAGTAGTACTGCTGCCGACCGTTCCGGTGGAAAGTTTTGATGCTGACCGGGCGAGAGCGGGTGATACCGAGTTTGTGGTGGCGGTTAGCGGCTGCCCGATTAATGATCCCCCGCCCACGCGTGCGCTGGTTAACGGGAAGCGTATCTCTACCACATTTGTGGCCCATGAAACTATCGACGGCAACCTGTTGAACGTGATCCCGGAAGCATCGGGCGGGGCGAAGAATGTGCATATCAATATTATCGACACCCGTAATTACGATATCGACTTCGCCACCCCCTTCCACGGTGAAGGCGATTTGAGACTGAAAGGGGGCGATAGCACCACTGCCACCGCGACATATACCGCCCAGTATATTGCCCACGGTGAACCTTCTGAACTGGGTGCCGGTTACGTCCGCGCCTCCATGCAGTACGCCTTGTCTTATGACTAATAACATAAGCCGGTGTGTTCTTTTTATTACGCGCGGCTAACGCTTATTACTGCGCGCGTTAACGCCATTCAGGCGGGCATTACACAATGGTTACTGAAGGGATTTCTTACGTATTCAGGGTGATGGTCCATCGGGGAGTCGACCGTCATCAGGGAAGCCTGCACCCGCAGGGAACGTAATATTAACCATGAAAAGGAGTTTGCTATGACATGTACGAAGGCACTGATGCCAGCCGCTATCGCCTGTGCGCTGTTTGCCGGTAACGCGATGGCTGCAGAGGCAGAGCTGGCACCAAACGCGTATTCCGACAATACCGTGACCTTTCTCGGCCAGGTGACAGACCAGACCTGCGAAATGACCATTAACGGTCAGGCTATTCGGCCGGTAGTGCTGTTGCCGACAGTACCGCGGGACGTTTTTCAATCTGAATCCACCGCCGGTGAAACGGAGTTTGTGGTGGCCGTTAGCGGTTGTCGGATGGGTTACCCGGCCGATGATGCCCGTGCGGTAATCAAATATCTGGGAGAAGGGGATGCCATCTCCACCACGTTTGTGGCCCACGAAATTGAAGGTCCTGACCTGAAAAACGTGATCCTGCCGGATAACGGCGGCGCCCAAAATATCCATATCAACATTGTCGATTCACGCGGTGATGATATTGATTTCCGGCAACCGTTCCACGGTAACGGTGACCTGGAACTCAAAGATACTGACGGTATCGGCAGCGCCAGTGCTATCTACACCGCCCGGTATATCGCCCATGACGAATACGCCAATTTGAGCGCGGGCTATGTGCGCGCCTCAATGCAGTACGCACTGTCTTACGACTAACCAACCACAGGAGGACCACACCACTTGCCGCGGCGGGACACTGCCGGGTAGACGAAATAAAAGCAATCAGGTGGCCAGGCATTACTCACTGACTACCAGGGAACCTTTCAACATTTCCGGTGGGTTTGCATAGGGGGATTTATGCAGATTTGCCAGTTAACTGCCTGCAATTGCAGGGATTGTTGTATTAACCATGAAATGGAGTTTGCTATGAAACTAACGAAAGCCCTGATGCCTGCCGCCATCGCCTGTGCCCTGTTTTCCGGGAATACACTGGCAGTAGACCTGGTTCCGCCAGCCTACTCTGACAACACCGTGACCTTCCTCGGCCAGGTGACCGATCAGACCTGTGTGATGACCATTAACGGCCAGGAAATTAAACCAGTCGTACTGTTACCGACCGTACCGCGCTCAGACTTCTCCAGTAAAGGGGATACCACCGGTGAAACCGAGTTTGTCGTCGCCGTTAGCGGCTGCACCATTTCTGAACCGTCAGGAACGCGTGCAGATGGCGATGGCGTTAACGACATTCTCTATTCCGGTGATGCCATCTCCACGGTATTTGTGGCTCACGAAATTGCCGATACCAATCTGTTGAACGTGATAACCCCAGATGCCGGTGGCGCGAAGAATGTTCATATCGATATCTTAACGCCGGAAGCAAAAGGCAAATCGACAATTGACTTCAGCAAGCGCTACCACGGCGACGGTGATCTGGTACTGGACGCTCAGGGCAACGCCAGCGCGGTTTACACCGCACAGTATATTGCCCATGAAGCCTTTGACGAGCTGAGTTCCGGTTACGTCCGGGCCTCTATGCAGTACGCACTGTCTTACGATTAATCTGTAACCCATGGCGGGGGCAACCCCGCCATTTTCGCGATCCCAGGAGCTATGACATGGAACGTTATTACCCGGGGGCTAAGGCCCTGCTGGTTATTTTCACGCTGATGGTATTAACCCTGTTAAGCCATCACGCTCGCGCCAGTGTCACCATGGTAGGCACGCGCATTATTTATAATGGCGGTTCAAACTCTACGGATATCCACCTGACCAATAAAACCGCCCTGCCCTATGTGGTCACCACCTGGTTTGATGCCGGCAATATGGACGATGGCCCGGCGAAGTCGGCCAATATCCCGTTTGTGGTTACCCCGCCGGTTTCCCGGGTCCAGGCCAATAGCGGCCAGATCCTGCGCCTGGTCTATACCGGTGCCAAACCGCTGCCCCAGGATCGCGAGTCCGTTTTCTACTTCAACTTTTTACAGCTGCCTCCGGCCAACGTGGGGGCGGACCAAAACGGTGAGGTCCCGGCCAATAGCCTGACCATCGCCCTGCGTAACCGGGTCAAACTGTTCTATCGCCCGAAGGGCATGGAAGGTAACCCGAAGGAGATGCTTAAACATCTCAAAGTCAGCCGCGCAGGCAACGGCACCACCATCAAAGTGGAAAACGACCAGCCGTACCACGTTACCGTTACCGGATTACTGTTAACCAACACCCGCCACGGGCTACCGCAAAGTGGCGAAATGATCGCCCCGTTCTCCAGCAAAAACTACACCTTCCCGAAAGCCAAAAGCAGCGACATGAAGAGCGTACGGATTACGCTTATCAACGATCTGGGAGCAAGGATCAGTGCAGAATACCCACTCTGATATCAGGGCGCAGGAGGCCCGGTCCCTCTGGGGCCGGGCCCGTGCCCGGGCGCTACTACTGGCGCTTCTGAGCACCGGCACTGCGGCACAAGCCGCAGATTTCTATTTCGATCCCCAGTTGATCCAGGGTTCCCCCTACGGTCAGGGGATCGATTTCACCCGTTTTAACCAGCAGGAAGACCGGCTCCCCGCCGGGGACTATATGCTGGATATCTACGTGAACGGCAAATTCGTGCGCGGCAAAGCGCCGGTGACGGTAAAAGTCCCCACCGGCCGTATGGCGGAGCCCTGCCTGAGCGACGCACTCGTCCAGGAGAGCGGCATCCGCGTGAAAGCCCAGCCCAAAGGCGCCGGCAACTGCCGTTTTATCGGCGATCTCAGTAAAAAGCTGAACTGGAAGGTGAACAGCGCCCAACTGCGGCTGGATATCACCCTGCCCCAGAGCGAATTAAACCGTCGCCCCCGGGGATATATCCCGCCATCCCAGTGGGATAAAGGCACCACGGCGGCCTATGTGCGCCATAACACTAACTATTATTACAACAACAACACCAAATCCAATTACCGCTACCACTATGCGTGGAGCAATATCGACGCCGGGGCCAATATTGGCGCCTGGCAAGTACGCCATCAGGGCAACGCCCGTTTCTCTTCCAGCAATACCTCTGGCTCGGATTACAAATACAACACCGCCCGCACCTGGGTACAGCGCCCGGTGGCAGAGATCGGGGGCATTGTGGCGCTGGGGGAAAACTACACCAACAGTAGCCAGTTCGGCACCCTGGCGTTTAACGGGCTGAAAGTGTCCACCGATCAACGCATGCGGCCACAAAGCCGCCGCGGCTATGCCCCGGAGGTGCGCGGTATCGCCACCACCACCGCCCGGGTGATTATTTCCCAGCAAGGGAAAGCCTTTTACGAAACCACCGTACCGCCAGGCCCCTTTGTGATAGACGATCTGGGTAACTCCAGCTACCGGGGCGATCTGGAAGTAAAAATTATCGAGGCCGACGGCCATACCTCTAGCTTTACCGTGCCTTATACCGCGGTGCCGGACTCAGTCCGTGCCGGGAACTGGAACTACGAGTTCTCAATGGGTTATGTGCGCCGCTATACCGATGTCGACAACAAGTTTGCCGAAGGGGTGGTGCAATACGGGGTGAACAATGCCCTCACCGCCAATATCGGCAGCCGGATCGGTGAAGACTACCAGGCAGCCCTGGTGGGTGGGGTATTAACCACCCAACTGGGGGCTTTTGGGGTCAACACCACCTACTCACACGCGGAGATGGGCAACGGGAAAAGCGAGCAAGGCTGGCGGGTGGAAGCCAGCTACGCCAAAGTCTTTGCCACCCGGACTAACCTCTCCCTGGCGGCTTATCGCTACTCCACCAGCGGCTTCCGGGACCTGGAAGATGTCCTGGGTGTAAGGCGCCAGAATAAGTCCGGCGATAGCTACTATTCCGACACGCTCTACCAGCGTAATAGCTTCTCTGCCGCCATTAGCCAGCCCATGGACCAGTGGGGCAACCTGAGTTTGTCCGGCAGTACCTCAGATTATTATGAAGATAACGGGCGGATCACCCAGTTCCAGTTGAGCTACAGCAACAGCTGGAACAGTGTCAGCTATAACATCAGCGCCGGCCGCCAGCGCACGGTATATGCCGACCGCTTTAATAGCAGCGTTAACGATGCCGACTTCGATAACCACAATAAGCGCAAATATACCGAGACCACCTTCTCACTGGGGATCTCCGTGCCGCTGGACTTTGCCAAAAGCCGTACCCAGCTCTCAACCGGGTATTACCAGAGCAAAACCACCAAAAGCGCCAATGTGGGCATGAGCGGTACCGTGGGTGAGGATAACCGCCTCTCTTACGCCGCCTACGCCGGTACCGAACATGTTAAACACAGCGGCACCAGCGGTACTGGCGGGATAAGCCTTGAGCAGAAAACCGCCGTTGGCGCACTGCGCGGCTCCGCCTCTACTGGCCAGGACTACCACCAGTTAGGGGCCGGTATGGCGGGCACCGTGGTACTGCACAGCGGCGGGATTACTGCCGGGCCGTGGACCAGCGAAACCTTTACCCTGGTTGAGGCGAAAGGCGCGCAGGGCGCCACGGTAAATAACGGCATGGGGGCGGAGATTGACCGCTTCGGCTACGCCATTTTGCCGTCCGTCACCCCGTACCAGAACAACAACATCAGCCTGAATGCCAGCAACATGAACCAGCAGGCCGAATTGCAGGGCGGCAGCCAGCAGGTAGTGCCATACGCCGGGGCAATCACCAAAGTCTCTTTCAACACCATTACCGGTAATGCCGCGCTGATCGCCACCCGTCTGGATGACGGCAGTGTGCCACCGATGGGGGCGCTGGTGACCGGTGCCGACGGTAAAGAGCTGGGGATGGTTGGCCAGGCAGGCCAGCTGTACGCCCGCCTGCCAGAGCAGTCCGGGGTGCTGTTTGTCCAGTGGGGCGACAGCACATCCCAGCGCTGCCGGGTGAATTACCAGTTGAACGGTAAACCGGAGCACGGCCTGTATAACTTTGCAGAAACCTGCCGCCAGGGAGGCGCAGAATGACATATTCATGGTATCTGAGCAGTGCTCTGCTGCTGGGGGGGCTCCCCTCCCTGGCGGCGGCACACTGCGAGCGAGTCACGGACACGCACCAGCTGTCTGAAGCGGCCATTAATGCCGGGTACAGCGCCCAGGGCTGGGCGGGGGCAAACAATGCCGAGGCCCGGGGGCATTTGGGCCTGCCCGGGACGGTCACCCTCAGCGGTGGCAGCAGTTTCCAGAAAGAAGGCAGCCTGCTGGCCAGCAGTTCCGCCAGTTTTATCAACAGCGGCCGCGCCGGGGGCTATAGTCCTAACCAGGTGCTGTTTAAATGTGATGTCAGCCAGCTGGGCGCAATCTATGAATTCTTCGCCACCAACGGGGCGGACAACTACAGCGGTAAACAGCCGGTGGGTGACCTCAGCGGGGCCTATTACACCCGGGTAAAGAATATTGCCCTGCGGCTGACCAACCAGAAATCCGGCCAGCTTTATCAGCGCCACTGGCAAAAACGCGCCATCAGCCCGGAAGAGGTGTTTAACGACGGGCAACATATTTACGTACCGGCCAGTGCCTTTAGCGACGTGTTTATTGAATTATTGCGGGTTGATAACGCCGGCTATGGGGTGGAAGGCACCGCCAGGGACAGCTACAACTACGAGATGCCCTCCGGCTATGTGGCGTTCCAGGGGGGCGGCATTGGCCAGGGGTTATCTGAAGGAGCAGACAGCGCGGTCAGCAACGACGGTAAGTCCGTAAACTGGCCAGCGGGCTGGAGCCTGGCCCATCAAACCCAGTTTCTGCGCTACAGCGCCTGTGATGTGGTCGACTACCCTGCCACGGTAATGTTGCCGACCATGACCGTAGCCGCCCTGGAAGAAGGCACCACCGCCGATGCCCCTTTTGCGGTGCGCATTGAGTGCAGCAATTCCATCTCCGTGAGCCGCAACGCCTGGGAAAACCCCGGTGGTGGTGACGACGGGGGCAATGTCGGCGGCAGCAGCAGCATGATGCTGGGGCTGGTGGTCAGTGATGCGAATGCCGCCAGCAAGGCGGCCTCACTGGGGTTAACCAACGGCAGCGCTTACACCTGGCTGCTGAGCAATGATTACGGGAACAGCGGCGTTGCGTCAGGTGTCGGGATACGTATCTATAACGATCAACTGGGCGGCAATGCCATGGATCTCGCCCCCTCAACCACTATATCCGGCTCAGCAAACGGCTGGTACGCCCTGGACGACGTCGCCACGCTAACCACCAGCGATGGCAAAGATATCTTTAACGCCAGTTTTACCGCCTCACTGGAGAAGATCCAGGGGCAGTCGATTACGCCAGGGAGCGTTTATGCACAGGCACAAATTATCGTCGGGTTACCCTAAGCGCGCCGCCAGGCTGGCGACAGCGCTGGCCGGTGTTCTGCTACTCCCCGCATCCTGGGGGGCGGTCAGCCCGGAGACCACCCGGGCAATATTTAACGCCGGGGAACAGCGGATTGCCCTGTCCCTGGCCAACAGTGCAGAGCGCCCGGCACTGGTGCAGCTGTGGCTGGATAATGGTGACCCGCTCTCCACCCCGCAGAGCAGTGCCGTGCCGGTGGCGGTACTGCCCCCGGTGTTCCGTATGCTGCCCGGTGAAATCCGCTCAGTACAGATGGTGCGCGGCGCCAGCCAGGCGCTACCCCGGGACAGGGAGTCCCTGTTCTGGCTGAATATTTACCAGGTGCCGCCGATGAATAGCCGTGAACAGGCCGCACAGCATAAACTGGTGGTGCCGCTGCGGGTGCGGATGAAGCTGTTTGTCCGCCCGGAGGGTATTGCGCCGCCAGAGGACGCCGGCTGGCAGTCCCTGCGGTTCAGTAGCCAGAAGGCGGCAAGTGGTGAATCCCGGCTGGCGGTGACCAACCCCACCCCCTGGTATATCACCCTGGACCGGATCAGTTGCGGTTCGCTGCCCGGCGGCGACATGATGGTCGCCCCGAAATCCACCTTAACAACCGCTATCCCGGTGTCAGGCTGCCGCGATATCCGCTACCGGGTGATTGATGATCAGGGCAATAAGCGGTCATTTTCCGCCGTGATGGCGGTAGCCGGATGACCGCGGCACCAATAGCAAAACGCCCCGCCGTTACCGGCAGGGCGTATTCTGGTAAAGGGCTGAGTGGCGGGTTATATCACCATCGCCATCAGCAGGCAGCCCACCAGGCCGCACACCGAGATTATCGTCTCCAGCATCGACCAGGACTTAATCGTCTCGCCAATGGTCAGGTTAAAATATTCTTTAAACAGCCAGAAGCCAGGATCGTTTACGTGAGAGAAAATCACGCTACCGGAGCCCACGGCAATCACCATCAGTTCCGGGCTAACGCCGGTGGTGGCAATCAGCGGTGCCGCAATACCACCCGCGGTGATAGCCGCCACTGTGGCCGAGCCGAGCGCAATACGCAGTACCGCAGCAATGGACCAGGCCATCAGCAGCGGAGAGACGCTGGAGCCCTGCATCAGGCTGGCGATGTATTTATCCACCCCGCTGTCCACCAGCACCTGTTTAAAGGCACCGCCACCGCCGATAATCAGCAGCATCATGGCGATAATTTTGATCGAGCTGCTAATGGTCTCGCCAATCTCATCCATGGTGCGGCCGCGGTTCAGGCCAAAGGTGAAGGTTGCGATCAGCACCGCAATCAGAGTCGCCATCACTGGGTCACCAAAGAACTCGGCATAAGGCAGGATCCAGTGGCCCGCAGGCAGGGTCATATCCGCAATGGCGCGCAGGGCCATCAGGATAACCGGCACCAGCGAGGTCCAGACGCTGACCCCAAAGCTCGGCATCTCTTCGTCGCTAAAGGTCTTGGCGTTGTACAGGCCTTCCGGAACCGGCTTATCAATGCCTTTCAGGCAGCGGGCATACACCGGGCCTGCCAGGATAACCGTCGGGATCGCCATCACGGTACCGTAAAGCAGGGTTTTCCCCATATCCGCATGGAAGATAGTGGCGATAGCGGTCGGGCCCGGGTGCGGCGGCAGGAAGCCGTGGGTAACGGACAGCGCGGCGGCCATCGGTACACCGACATACAGCAGCGGGATACGCGCCGAGGCCGCAATGGTGAACACCAGCGGCAGCAGCAGTACAAAGCCCACTTCATAGAACAGCGCAAAGCCAACCGTGAAGCCGGTCAACACCACCGCCCACTGGATATGCTTACGGCCAAATTTGTCGATCAGGGTCGTGGCAATACGCTGTGCCCCACCGCAGTCTGCCAGCAATTTGCCGAGCATCGCCCCAAAACTCATGATCAGCGCCAGGCTACCCAGCGTGCCGCCAACCCCGGCTTTAATCGAGGCAATCACTTTGTTTACCGGCATGCCCTGTAAGACGCCAACCGCCAGCGCCACGAGGATCAGGGCGATAAACCCATTCAGTTTGAAACGGATCATCAGCAGTAATAGCAGGACGACCCCTAGTGCAACAATAATTAACGGCATGATGTGCCCCGGTCTTCAGTTTGTTATCGGTAACCTGGCCATCCGGAATCAGCCCTAACCCAGGGCATATTTATGGATGGCAAATAGTCGTACAACAATCATGGGTAATCTGATGCAGCGCGTCTTGTGCGGGCTGTCATTATTACCCTGCTGTAACACCATTTATGATACGGGTAACATTATGGAAAAGAGAATCACCTCACCGGGGAATATTCGCGAATTGAGATAGCCGTCAAATAATTGCACAACACGGCTATTTGGTTGCATCCCGATCCACGGCGAACGGCGGCGGGGCCGCCGGGTAACCGTCGGCAATCAGCGCCAGCAGTTCAGGGATCCGCGGCGTGGTGGTAGCGGTAACCATGGCCGGGAAAAAGACCTGGGGTGCGGGGGTGACATCCAGCACGTGGCAGTGGTGCAGTGGCCGGTGGGCCACTTCAGACACCGGCAACAGGGTTGCCACCGCCATCCCGCTCTCTATCCAGTCGAGAATGGCATCCGGCTGGGTGACCTGCAGGGTGACATTGGGTTCGCGCCCGGCGTGACGGAACAGCCCGATCAGCTGCTCATAGGTCCCGGCATCCTTCGCCCGGTGCAGCAATACCAGGGGGTACTGGCTGATATCCTGATAAGCAATCGTGGTGCTACGGGGGGTAGCCAGCAGTTTTTTACTGATAACCGCCACCAGTTTGATCGGCGCAAATGCGCAGATCTCAACCCCTTCGCTGGACCGGGGTTTCTGGATCAGCGCAACGTCAATCACCCCCTCGTGAAGCTGGGCCTCCAGCGCGCTAGAGTCCGAGACGGCAATACTAAGGCCCATGTCCGGATGGCGCTGTTTGAGCGCCAGCAGCATCGGGGTGAACCAGCGCTGGTAGAGGTGGGTCAGGCCGATGCGCAGCACTTTCACCTCCCGGTTGGCGATGTGGATAGTCTCCCGGGCGGCGTCTTCGGTCAGCCGCAGGATCTCGCAGGCCCGGCGGTATAAATGGTACCCCGCCTCGGTGGGCTCAATACGGTTACCGGCGCGCAAAAATAGCACCACATTCAGCGACGCTTCCAGCTCCTGAATCCGCTTACTGAGCGGTGGCTGGGCCATATTAAGCGCTTTTGCCGCCTGGGTAATGGAGCCACACTCCACCACCTTGCAGAAATAACGTAATCGTTTCAAATCCATCGCGTCACCCGGGCAATTGCCCCACCTTTTTGATCTGCTGGTTATCACTAAAACGGTATTTGCCCGCCGGATGGCCGTAGACTACCATTGGCACATCCCGGTCGGCTGCCGTTAATGTAATGAAAAATCACTAAAAATTAGCGGCACACAACGTGCTGCCGGCCCGGTGCGGCTGAATCTGTTCGCACATCGCGCCGGGGGTGGTAAATTACCGACCGTTACGCCCTTTCAGCTGAAATCGCCGGTTGAACGGTCTACCTTTAGGGAAGTGAATAGTAAACGCTTCCTGCCCGATGTCGAATAACAGGGGGCTCCATGAGTCAGCAACGTATTATTGTCGGTATTAGTGGGGCATCCGGATTTCAGTATGGTGTCAGGGCCCTTGAGCTGCTGCGCCCGCTGGATCTGGAAGTACACCTGGTGGTCTCCCGGGGGGCGGAAAAGACCTGCCAGCTGGAAACGGACTACCGGATGGAGGATGTCATTGCCATGGCGGATGTGGTGCATGATATCGCCAACCTCGGGGCGGCGATTTCCAGCGGATCATTTAAAACCCTCGGTATGCTGGTGGCCCCGTGTTCCATGCGTTCCCTGGCGTCCATTGCCCATTGCATGACCGATAATCTGCTGACCCGGGCCGCGGACGTGGTGCTGAAAGAGCGCCGCCGCCTGGTGCTGATGGCCCGTGAAACCCCGCTTAATCTGGGGCACTTGCGCAATATGACCCAGGTGACCGAAATGGGCGGGGTGATTTTCCCACCGGTACCGGCACTCTACCAGCGCCCCGGCAGCGCCGATGAGATAGTCACCCACAGCGTGATTCGGGCGCTCGATCTGTTCGATCTTAATCTGCCACTTACCCGCTGGGGCGAACACGCCTGACCGGATGCGCATACGCTATGTTGATTACCACAATCGCCCCTTTGCGACGGTTTATCATGCTTTTTGTCTGTTATGTACCACATTTGTTGGCTAACTGATGCGGTGAGCTGGTTATATACTGGGCCCAGTTATGTTGAGCGCTATATCACCAAAGGCCGCCTATGATCCCGGAACATGTCATTCTGCTGGATACCCAGGGCAACCCCTGTGGGATTCAGGACAAAGCCACCGTCCACCACGAGAATACCCCGCTTCATCTGGCATTTTCCTGCTGGATCTTCAATGCCGACGGGGAGTTGCTGATCACCCGCCGGGCCCAGACCAAGCGAGCCTGGCCCGGGGTCTGGACCAACTCGGTCTGTGGGCATCCCCAGCAGGGCGAAACTATCGAACAGGCGATTGTGCGCCGCTGCCGGCACGAAACCGCCCTGCAGGTCACACAGATAATCCCCGTTCATCCTGACTTTCGCTACCGCGCCACCGACCATAACAATATTGTGGAAAATGAAGTGTGCCCGGTGTACGCCGCCCTGAGCACCACGGCGATAACGCCCCATGAAGAAGAAGTGATGGACTGGCGCTGGATCTCGTTACATGAAGCCCTGCGCGAAATTGACACCCACCCGGACTATTTCAGCCCGTGGATGGCGGCACAGGTGGGCCACCCACCGGCGCGCCAGCTGCTGCTGGAATATGCCCGGGAATTGTCAGAGCGGCTACCCGGGTGGCTACCCCGCTAACCTGGCCATAATCATGAGCCGGTGCACCAGCACTGGCAGTATCACCGCCCGGCTCAGGGCTTGTCGTGCCAGTACGCCGCCACGCGCAGTAGCTGGGGATCCAGCCGCTGTTCCAGCGGGGCGCTCAGCCGTTTGACCAGCTTGCCTTCCCCGGTTATCCAGACAAAGTAATCCTGTTGCGGGATAGCTATCTGCCCCAGGTGCCGGGCTATGCTCTCCTCGTCCCCGGCCGCCAGCCACTGAATGTCCGCCATCTCATGTAGCCCATCCAGATACGCGATGGTAGCCCGGTCTCTGACCGACACCAGGGCGGTAATTGCCGGGCGCAGCCCCTGTGCGGCAATCATTTCCAGCCGACGGCGCAGGGCCGGCAGGCCGCTTTCATCGCACACATAGAGCTGCCAGTGGTAATCCTCAGGCACTTCCAGTGACCCCCTTGGCCCGCCGGTGATCAGCGTGTCCCCGGGTTGCGCATCGCGCGCCCACTGGCAGGCCAGGCCGCCATCGTGCAGGTAGAAGTCAAACGCCAGTTCCTGGCGCCGGGCATTGAACAGCGGCGTGTAGTCCCGGCCTGGGGGGCGTACGTCGTCCGGCCAGAGGATCCCCTCTTCGCTAACTTGCGGTGGGGTAAAGGGCTGCCCGGCCGCCGGGAAAAATAGCTTGGTGTGATCGTCAAAGCCGCTGGAGCTGAACCCCGCGAGATCCGCGCCCCCGAGGACAATGCGGCGAAAGGCTGGCGTGATGTCCTCACAGCGCAGCACGGTTAACTGGCGGAAGCGCAGCGTATTACGCACCCGGCGCGGGTAGTGTGCAGTAGCAGATGTCTGGGTCATGATTCGCTCTTCGTTTATTTTAGATATATCTAATCACAAATGATAATGATTGCTAATCAGCAAAAAAGCAAGCCATAAGCGGTAATCAGGTGATTTTTTATGCGAAATCATTGCCTTGTCGCCCACAGGATAGGGTGAATTTCGCCGCTATTCACGTTATGGTAATGGCCCGTAGCCAGCCAGGAGCCGTTTATGCCCCTTCCACCCCTCTCATCCCGCAGCCCTGATCCCGGGGTAGCGCGCCGTAAGCGTTTCTTCGGGCACGGTGATCTGCGGCTGGTTATCCTGGATCTGCTCTCCCAGCGCCCGGGGCATGCTTATGAGCTGATCAAATCCGTTGAGGCACTGACCCACGGCTACTATGTGCCCAGCACCGGTGTGGTTTACCCTACCCTCGATCATTTGCAGCAACACGGCTTTATTGAGATTGGCGGCGAGGAAAATGGCCGCAGGGAGATAACCATCACCGCCGCTGGTCTGGCGCATTTGCAGGCAGAGTCCGCGGCCCTTGCAGATATCCAGCAGCGCATTAAGGCGCGGACCATCGGCCACAATATCCGCCGCCACCCGGAAATGAAACGCGCCCTCGATAATATAAAATCCGCGCTGGATCTGGCGGTCAATCAGCGGGCCCTCTCGGCGCCGGAACTGGCACAGGTGGTGGCTATCATTGATGGCGCGGCGGAAGATATTCGGCGTCTGGCCACAAAGTAGATTTGTATTACAAATATAATCAAATGCGATCTGTATCACGTTCAATCGCCCCTGCCCGGGGGTAAAACGTCAGTAACGACAATCAGATGAGATACCGATCATGCGAGCACTTTTCGACCACGACCATGTGGAACACACTATGCTGGTAACCTGCTGGACAGTGGCTATTCTCGGGCTATTGTCCTGTGTCTGGATGGGGGAAGTCTTCTGGTAAATACCACCGCCAGCGCCCGGTATTTACGCTGCTGCCGGGTGCCGGATCAGGCCGATAATAACCGGCTCATCCGCGGGACGTCGCCATTAATGCCCGCATAAATACAGCGATTGCGCCCGCTGCTTTTACCGTGGTACAGGGCTTTATCCGCCCGGCCAATCACATCATGTAATGACTCGTCCAGCTGTACCCGGGTTAATCCCCCGGTCATGGTCACCCGCAGTTGCCCACCGTCGATATTAATCGGATGGCGCGCCAGATACTGACATAGCGCGTCTCCTTGCTCCCGGGCATCTTGTTCACAGGTCGCCTCCAGCAGCATGACAAACTCCTCGCCGCCAAAGCGGTAAATATGGTGGGGCGAGCGCCCTGCCGCTTTAAGAATACGGGTAACCGCCTGTAAAACCTCATCCCCGGCATTATGGCCCCAGGAGTCATTAATATTTTTAAAACGGTCAATATCAATCATTAACACGTACATGCGGTGGCCGCGCTGTTGCATATGGCGGCGGAACAGATCGAAATTCTTATAAAGCAGCTGCCGTAGCGGCAGGCCAGTTAGCGCATCATGCATATTACGCAGCGCAAATAACTGTTCCTTATATTTATCCAGGCTGAGAATAAAATTGTTCTGCGCCAGTACATAGTCATTAACAACCTGCTGGCTGGCATTTTTAGCGATGATGGCGTTCATTAATTCACGGGCAGCATCGTGCATAATGCGGTGATTAATATCAATAACGCTAATCAATTGACGATCGGAGAAGTGCACTTTATGCCGGGAGGTGCGCAGCCATTCACTGAACCGGCAATGTTGATGAGAAGATGGCGCAATAAGGCTGGCATCAATAGAGGCATCCGGCAAGGTCAGGCACAGTAGCTGGGCCGCCCAGGCATAATGGCTCTTAATAGCGTTATTTAGCGCCTGAATCGAAATATCAATATCCTTGATAGTCATTACCATACGTCACCGGTCCATGTGTTGAGGTAAATTGTGTTCAGGTAAATAAAGCGACAGCGCAGCACGAGCGGAAATTAATTTTGATAAATTAGTCAGCCAACGTTCCAGAAAGCATCAAATAATACACTGGAGCATGCTTAATAATTCCCTGGTATGTCTACTACGAGGAATATGCCACCGATAAATCAATATTCCTATGCGTCAAACCATAAAAGAAATTTTTATATAACACAATGCCCCCTCTGGTTCATAAAGGCGCATCCTGGTTTATCCCATCATTGACGTATACGAACGATACGTCTTGTTATATAACCGGTTTTTTTATGTTACTGACCAGAACCATGCACGATTACGGTGCGCTGGCGCTATTTCAGTGCGCACCTTTTGCCACATTAATTATAGGGTTAATGGAAATAATCGGATTTTTTTAGCATAAAAAACGACACAATAGATTTTAAAAAGAATAAATTTTAAGCATTCCCGGCGTGTTTCAGCAGTTTATCCCGATTTTCTCGCCTGCCGTCAGGCTGGCGTAAACCCTGCAATACTTAATGCGTATCATAAGATACGCGATCTCCGGGAGCACATTTTGAACAGGTTACCTTCTGGCGCCTCGGCTCTTGCCTGTACCGCGCACGCACTACACATTATTGAGAAAACCACCCTTGATCATGAGGAGATGAAAGAACTCAATCGGGAAGTCAGGGACTACTTCCAGCAGCACGTAAATCCGGGATTTCTTGAGTATCGAAAATCCGTCACCGCCGGCGGGGATTACGGGGCCGTAGAATGGCAAGCAGGGGGACTTAACACGCTTGTCGACACCCAGGGGAGGTCGTTCCTCGATTGCCTGGGTGGCTTTGGTATTTTCAACGTAGGGCACCGTAATCCAGTTGTTGTCTCCGCCGTGGAGCATCAGCTTGCTAAACAGCCGTTGCACAGCCAGGAGCTGCTCGACCCCTTACGGGCGATGCTGGCCAAAACCCTGGCAACACTGGCCCCCGGTAAGCTGAAATACTGCTTTTTTTCTAATAGCGGTACGGAATCCATTGAAGCCGCCCTGAAACTGGCGAAAGCCTATCAGTCACCGAAAGGTAAGTTTACCTTTATTGCCACCAGTGGCGCATTCCACGGTAAATCGTTAGGGGCATTGTCCGCAACGGCCAAATCCACCTTCCGTAAACCGTTTATGCCGCTGTTACCGGGCTTCCGCCATGTGCCGTTTGGCGATATTGCCGCCATGCGTACCATGTTCAGCGAATGCCGTAAAACCGGTGATGATGTGGCGGCGGTGATCCTCGAGCCAATCCAGGGTGAAGGGGGTGTTATCCTGCCACCGGAAGGTTATCTGCCCGCCGTCCGTAAGTTATGCGACGAATTCGGGGTGTTAATGATCCTCGATGAAGTCCAGACCGGGATGGGCCGTACCGGTAAAATGTTCGCCTGTGAGCATGAAAATGTGCAGCCGGATATTTTATGCCTTGCCAAGGCACTGGGGGGCGGTGTGATGCCGATTGGCGCGACTGTCGCCACAGAGGAAGTATTCTCGGTGCTGTTCGACAATCCGTTCCTGCATACCACCACCTTTGGGGGCAACCCGCTGGCGTGTGCCGCCGCACTGGCCACGATCCACGTTTTACTGGAAGAAAACCTGCCGGGCCAGGCGGCCCGTAAAGGCGAATTCCTGTTGAACGGGTTCCGCGCGCTGGCGGACCGCTACCCACATCTGGTGGCAGAGGTACGCGGTAAAGGCATGCTGATGGCGCTGGAGTTTGTCGACAACGAAATTGGTTATCAGTTTTCCAGTGAAATGTTCCGCCAGCAGGTCCTGGTGGCGGGGACACTGAATAACGCGAAAACCATTCGTATTGAACCGCCACTCACCCTGAGTGAGGCGGAATGTCAGCAAGTGCTGGATGCTGCCAGCCATGCACTGTCTCGCCTGGCTGCTCAGCAGAGTGAGACGGCGGCTGTCGCCAACCCATAATCCTGACCGGGCCTGGTGTTTTTCACCTGCCAGCGCCCGGTCCGTTTCTCCCGCCTTCCCGCTTATTTGAATCCCATCACATTCGCCGAATCGGCTTTTTCCCTTTTGGCCTGCGCCAGCTAAATTAGTAACTCATCCGACCACATAATAATAAATCGACTGGAAGAGACACTATGAGCTACCCATCGCTGTTTGCCCCGCTGGATCTCGGCTTTACCACCCTGAAAAACCGCGTGTTAATGGGCTCGATGCATACCGGGCTGGAGGAGCACCCGGACGGTGTTGCGCGGCTGGCCGCGTTTTATGCCGAACGCGCCCGCCATGATGTAGCGCTGATCGTTACCGGAGGCGTCTCCCCGTCCCCCTGCGGCGTGGGTATGCAGGGCGGCGCGGTCTTCAACCACCCGGACCAGATCCCCCACCACCGGCCGATTACCGATGCAGTACACCAGGCTGGGGGGAAAATCGCCCTGCAAATCCTGCACACCGGCCGCTACAGCTATCAGCCCCATCTGGTGGCCCCGTCGGCCATCCAGGCGCCGATTAACCGCTTCGTGCCCCGGGAGCTGACCCACCCGCAGATCCTCCAGCTGATTGACGACTTTGCCCACTGCGCTGACCTGGCGCGCCAGGCGGGTTATGACGGCGTGGAGATCATGGGTTCCGAGGGCTACCTGATTAATGAATTTCTCACCCTGCACACCAACCACCGCCAGGATCAGTGGGGTGGCGAGTTCAGTAACCGGATGCGCTTTGCCACCGAAATCGTACGCGCCGTGCGCCAGCGTACCGGCGATGATTTTATTATTATTTACCGCCTGTCGATGCTGGACCTGGTGGAACAGGGCAACACCCTCAGCGAAACCGCCCGTCTGGCCCAGGCCATTGAACAGGCCGGGGCAACCCTGATTAATACCGGCATCGGCTGGCACGAGACCAGGATCCCCACCATTGCCACCCCGGTGCCCCGGGGGGCCTTTAGCCGGGTCACCCGCCAGCTAAAATCCGCTGTATCCATCCCGCTTATCACCACTAACCGGATCAACGATCCCGCCGTGGCCGACGCGATCCTCGCTGCGGGTGACGCCGACATGGTGTCAATGGCGCGCCCTTTCCTGGCCGATCCTGCCCTGGTCTCGAAGGCGGCCAGCGGCCAGGCGGATCAGATCAATACCTGTATCGGCTGTAATCAGGCGTGCCTGGATAGGATCTTCGTCGGCAAGATAACCTCGTGCCTGGTTAACCCCCGGGCCTGCCACGAAACCCTGATGCCAGAGCACCCCACCCACCAGCCCCGGCGTATTGCCGTGGTGGGCGCAGGCCCTGCCGGGCTGGCTTGTGCGGTGAATGCCGCCGCCCGGGGCCACCAGGTCACGCTGTTTGACAGCGCCGATCAGATAGGTGGCCAGTTCAATATTGCCCGGCAGATCCCCGGTAAAGAGGAGTTCAGTGAAACCCTGCGCTATTACCGCACGATGATCGACAGGCTCGGGATCACGGTTCGGCTCAATCACCGGGCCGGGCCGGATGATCTGATCCCGTTTGAAGAGGTGGTACTGGCGACCGGGATCGCCCCGCGCCTGCCGCCGATCGACGGGATCGATCACCCCAGCGTACTCAGTTATCTGGACGTGCTGCGGGATAAACGCCCGGTAGGTAAGCGGGTGGCGATTATCGGCTGCGGCGGCATCGGGTTTGATACCGCCATGTACCTGAGCCAGTCCGGGGCCGCCACCAGCCAGGACAGTGTGGCCTTCTTCCGGGAATGGGGTATCGATGCCACCCTCACCCAGCCCGGCGGGCTGTCAGCTCAGGGGGCGGAACACTCGCCCAGCCCGCGCCAGATAGTGATGCTGCAACGCAAGGCCAGTAAACCAGGGGAAGGATTAGGTAAGACCACGGGCTGGATCCACCGCACCACGCTGCTGGCCCGGGGGGTAAGCATGGTCCCCGGCGTGCAATACCAGCGTATTGACGATGCAGGGCTACATATCCTGGTGAATGGCCAGCACCAGGTGCTGGCCGTGGATAATGTAATTATTTGCGCCGGGCAGGATCCGCGCCGGGATCTGCTCAGTGCCCTGACAGAGCGGGAGATAACCCCACACCTGATTGGGGGTTGTGACGTGGCGGCGGAACTGGATGCCCGGCGGGCGATTGCCCAGGGCACCCGGCTGGGGCTGACCCTTTAACGGGACTTGCGCATCTTCACTGACTTAAGCACCACAAACTTACCGCCGGTGGCGAGGGTGGTACAGTTACCGAAGATTTTCTTCAGCTTCTGGTAATACCCCAGGTGGCGGTTGCCGACAATACGCAGCTCGCCGCCGAATTTCAGGCAGCGGCGGGCATCGGTAAACATCTGCCAGGCAATATGGTCAGTAATGGCATGCTGCTGATGGAACGGCGGGTTACACATGATGGCGTCGTAATATTCTGGCGCCATACCGGCCATGGCGTTATTGACCACAAACTCACAGCGCTCCAGAGCATCCGGCATATTGTGCTGCACATTAAGCTCACTGGACGCCACCGCCATATAAGACTCATCGATAAAGGTCACCCGGGCATCCGGGTTTTGCGCCAGCAGCGCCAGGCCAAGGACCCCATTACCGCACCCCAGATCGACCATTTCGCCCGCATCCCCTTCCGGCAGGTGCGGCAAAAAGAGCCGCGCCCCGATATCCAGGCTGCTGCGTGAAAAGACATTAGCATGGTTCTGGATAGTCCAGTCAGTACCGTCCAGGGGCCAGCTCAGCAGCGGGGCCGCCGCTTTCAGGGCCGGGGCCGCAAAGCTGCAATTCACCAGGCGGGCTTTTTTCCACGCAAGTGTAGTGGTGGTTGGCCCGAGGACGCTTTCAAACAGCGCCAGGGTGGAACTGTGAATATCCCGGGCTTTGGCCCCGGCAATAATCCGGGTTTGCGCCGTGCAGACCTCGCGCAGCGCGCGTAACTGCTGCTCCAGCAGGGCCAGCTGCTTAGGCAGCTTAATGATCACCAGCGCCGGGGCGGCCGGTAACGGTGCTGAACAGTCCTGGAAGGTCACCTGTTCGCAGTCCAGCTGGTTAAGGGCGAGGTTCTGACGGGCAGCCTGATGGGCAATCCACGAGTCGGAAACCGACACCGGCTGGCGGCCATGCAGGGCACAGGTCAGCGCCCCGAACGCGTCGTTAAAAATCAGGGTCGCTCCGTCGGCCACGGTTTCGCCCTCCAGTTGCTGGAGCAGATACTCATCTGCCGCCTCCCATGCCTGGAGTGGTGTGTCCTCCTTCATTTTCGGGAAACGGTGTAGGGTAAACTGTGTGGCTAGATCAACGTGGCTCATCGGCCCTCCTGAATGGTAGAATCCGCGCGTTTTATCCCTTATTCGGGGAGACTACGCAAACGCTTTTTGCCGCAAACAGGCCAACTGATGACCACACTCACGTATTTGCAGGGTTATCCTGCTGCACTGCTCAGCCAGGTAGAGGCCCTGATAGCCCAGGGAAATCTTGGCGCCGTACTGGAGAAACGCTACTCCGGCGGCCACGATATCGCCTCGGATAAAGCCCTCTGGCAGTATACTCAGGATCTGAAAAACCGCTTTTTACGCAGTGCGCCGCCGGTGAATAAGGTGGTCTGGGATAATAAAATCAATATTATCCAGCAGGCGCTGGGGCTGCATACCGCCATTTCACGGGTGCAGGGCGGTAAGCTCAAGGCCAAAGCAGAGATTCGGGTGTCGACCCTCTTCCGCCAGGCCCCGGAGCCTTTCCTGCGTATGATCGTGGTGCACGAGCTGGCGCACCTGAAAGAAAAAGACCACAACAAGGCGTTTTACCAGTTGTGTTGTCATATGGAGCCGGACTATCACCAGCTGGAGTTTGATACCCGCCTGTGGCTTACTCACCGGGCGCTTTCTGCAAACCGGGGGTGACACCCCAGCGAAAATCCGCTGAACATGCTAGGCTGGCGGAAGAACTCAGCCACGGAGAACGCACCTGTTTATGATACGTTTCGCTGTTATCGGTACTAACTGGATCACCCGCCAGTTTGTGGACGCCGCCCACGAGAGCGGTAAGTATGTACTCACTGCCATTTATTCCCGCACCGAAGAAAGCGCCGCCGCGTTTGCCAGTGATTATCCCGTAGAGCAGATATTTACCTCTCTGGAAACGCTGGCCGCCAGCGACCTGATCGATGCGGTGTATATTGCCAGCCCAAATGTGCTGCACGCCAGCCAGAGCTGCCTGTTCCTGCGCCACGGTAAACACGTGATTTGTGAGAAGCCCCTCGCTTCAAATATTCGCGAAGTGGAGGCATCAATTGCCTGCGCCAGGGAACATAACGTCGTGCTGTTTGAAGCGTTTAAAACCGCCAGCTTGCCAAACTTCCTGGCGCTGCAACAGGCCCTGCCGAAGGTCGGGAAACTGCGTAAAGTGCTACTGAACTACTGCCAGTATTCGTCCCGCTACCCGCGCTATCTGGCCGGGGAAAACCCTAACACCTTTAACCCGGCGTTCTCCAATGGCTCTATCATGGACATCGGCTTTTATTGCCTCGCGGCGGCGATGGCGCTGTTTGGCGAGCCCTACAGTGTCCAGGCCAGCGCAACCCTGCTGGACAGCGGCGTGGATGCCCACGGTACGGTGGTCATGAACTACGGGGATTTTGATGTCACCCTGCTGCACTCGAAAGTAAGTGACTCCTCACTACCCAGTGAAATCCAGGGCGAGGAAGGGGTGCTGGTGATTGAGAAGATCTCTGAATGCCAGCGGATCACCTTTATCCCCCGGGGCGGTAAACCCCAGGATCTCAGCCAGCCGCAGCATATTAATACCATGTTGTATGAGGCCGAGACCTTTGCCCGGCTGGTGGAAGATAACGCCGTTAATCACCCGGGGCTGGAGGTCAGCCGCAGCACTTCACGGCTGCAAACCACAATCCGCCAGCAAACCGGGGTGGTCTTCCCGGCGGATGCGCCGGACCCGGTGACCATTGCGTAAAGCTGTGTAAAGTGCAGCAATGTGATAATTGACGTTAGTAACATATTGTCATATTTTAGCCATTGCTAAGGGGAGTAACTTCATTGCTGGCTGATCGTCATGACGGAACCGCACGTTCCCGGTCACCAGGCAATGTGGACGGGTTTCCACTGTTTGCGGTGTAACGCTACAGATTCCGTGACCACATTGTAAGTGAGACCTTGCCGGAAGGCAGGTCCATTTGCAGGTGCGCAAAACGGCTGATGTCTTCTGATATCAGCCGTTTTTGTTTTTATCCGCTGCCGCCGGGCCTACCCGTGAACGCGTAAGGAATTTGCAATGCACAGTATTGGAACACCTCTCATGTGGGGCACCTTCGCCGCTATCGTCGCGGTGATGCTGGCCATCGACCTGTTGATTCAGGGCCGCCGCGGCGTACACGCCATGAGCATGAAACAGGCGGCGGGCTGGTCAATGGTCTGGGTCACCCTGTCATTACTGTTCGCCGCCGGTCTGTGGTGGCACCTCACCGGTACTGCCGGCCCTCAGGTGGCCAAAACCCAGGCCCTCGCCTTCCTGACCGGCTATATCATCGAAAAAGCCCTCGCGGTGGACAACGTCTTTGTCTGGCTGATGCTGTTCAGCTACTTCTCGGTACCGGTGGCATTGCAGCGCCGTGTGCTGGTCTATGGCGTGCTGGGCGCGATTGTGTTGCGCACCATTATGATTTTCACCGGCAGCTGGCTGATTACCCAGTTTGACTGGATCCTGTATATCTTCGGGGCTTTCCTGTTGTTTACCGGGGTGAAGATGGCCTTTGCCAAAGAAGATGACGCCGATCTGGGTGACAAGCCGCTGGTACGCTGGCTGCGTGGCCACCTGCGCATGACCGACAATATTGAAAACGAACATTTCTTCGTCAGGAAAAACGGCCTGCTGTATGCCACCCCGCTGATGCTGGTGCTGATCATGGTGGAACTGAGTGATGTTATCTTCGCGGTGGACAGTATTCCGGCCATTTTCGCGGTGACCACCGATCCCTTTATTGTGCTGACCTCTAACCTGTTCGCTATCCTCGGCCTGCGCGCCATGTACTTCCTGCTGGCGGGTGTGGCGGAGCGCTTCTCGATGCTGAAATATGGCCTGGCGGTTATCCTGGTGTTTATCGGCGCCAAGATGCTGATCGTCGATCTCTACCATATTCCGGTGCCGGTATCCCTTGGCGTGGTGGCCGGGATCCTCACCCTGACCCTGCTGATTAACTGCTGGGTGAATAACCTTAACGATCGCAAACATCAGCGCATAAAATAAGCAATTTATCAGGCCCTTTCGCCAGCGAAGGGGCCTTTGACCATCATAATTGACTGCGATTTCGCCATTTTTCCATTAAAAAATACACAATCTCCTCTTTCCCGCTGATGGCTTTCCCTTATACTGACCAGGCAAACATACTTTTTTACATCCAGCCATATATGTAACAAAGAGTGCAATATCGGCCGGAATGCACACAACAGGGAATATCCATATGACAAAGCAAACTCGCCCCACCGGGCTGTTTTATCGTTTGTCCCAGGGGAGTCTGGTCAAACAAATTCTGCTGGGCCTGGTGCTCGGTATTATCCTCGCCACCATCTCTAAACACGCCGCGATTCAGGCCGGGTTGCTCGGCTCGCTGTTTGTCAGCGCCCTGAAGGCCGTCGCCCCGGTGCTGGTGCTTATGCTGGTGATGGCCTCGATTGCCAACCATAAAAAAGGCCAGAAAACCAATATCCGCCCGATCCTTATCCTGTATCTGCTGGGCACCTTTTCCGCGGCGCTGGCCGCCGTGGTACTGAGCTTTATTTTCCCGTCGACATTGCACCTGGCCACCGGCAATGCGGACATTGTGCCCCCCTCCGGTATTGCGCAAGTGATGAAAGGCCTGCTGATGAGCGTGGTATCGAACCCGATTGACGCCCTGCTCAAGGGCAATTACATCGGCATTTTGGCCTGGGCTATCGGCCTTGGTTTCGCCCTGCGCCACGGCAGTGATACCACCAAAAATCTGATTAACGACATGTCCGATGCGGTCACCTTTATCGTAAAAGTGGTGATCCGCTGCGCGCCGATTGGTATCTTCGGCCTGGTGGCCTCTACCCTCGCGGAAACCGGGTTTGACACCCTGTGGGGCTACGCCCGGTTACTGCTGGTGCTGGTGGGCTGTATGTTGCTGGTGGCGCTGGTGGTGAACCCACTGCTGGTGTATTGGCAGCTGCGCCGTAACCCGTATCCACTGGTTTTTGCCTGCCTGCGCGAAAGCGGCGTCACCGCGTTCTTTACCCGCAGCTCGGCGGCGAATATCCCGGTGAATATGACGATGTGTGAAAAGCTGAAACTGGATCGCGACACCTATTCGGTATCTATTCCGCTCGGCGCCACCATCAATATGGCCGGTGCCGCTATCACCACTACCGTGTTGACCCTTGCCGCGGTGACCACCCTTGGTATTCCGGTAGATCTGCCCACCGCCCTGCTGCTGAGTGTGGTGGCATCACTGTGTGCTTGCGGTGCGTCCGGGGTGGCGGGTGGCTCTCTGCTGCTGATCCCGCTGGCCTGCGGGATGTTCGGTATCCCCAATGACGTTGCCATGCAGGTTGTGGCGGTGGGCTTTATTATCGGGGTGTTGCAGGACTCCTGCGAGACGGCCCTGAACTCCTCTACTGACGTGTTGTTTACCGCCGCAGTCTGCCTGCGCGAGGATGAAAAAGCCGCCGCCAGTAATGCCGTGCGCAGCTAGCGAGCCGTCGCGGTGCTGCAATAAAAAAGCCCCTGCTGCGCAGGGGCTTTTGGGTTTAGCCCGCAATAACCCCATCAGCCAGAGCGTGCTTTTTCCATCCTGAACGGATCAATACCGCGTTTTTGCATCCGCCGGAAACGCAGAATATTCACCGCGTTAATCAGCAAAAAGCTCCCCTCGATAAGCGTGCCGCCAATGGACCCGAGCCAGAAGTTATGCACCACCCAACAGGCGGTCGCACACCACATCACACAGCGGGTGGTCAGCCCCCGGCAGCGAAACAGCGCCCAGGTACTGGCCACGGTACCCGCCACCGGCAGCAACTGCATGGCGTTGTCCATCTTCCCCAGGCCAATGCCGAGTGTTAAGACAATAAATAGCGCCATCACCCACAGGCTGCGGGTGCGCATCGAGATCACCGTCCGTACGGAATTAAGCATCGCGCTGGCCCCCGCCGGGGCGGAGCCCATTAAGAAGAAGTGTACGCCGATGATGGCGCTATAGAGGGATAATTGCAGTTTGAAGCGCCGCTCATCGCGGTTAAAGAAGGTGGTAATGCCAACCACAAAAGCGAGAACACCAATACCCTGCGCCAGCCAGTATATATTCATCGCGCAACTCCCTGCCTAATACGATAAAAAAACGGCGCCATGCCACCATGAAACGCCGTCTTATTGTTGTCAGCTACCCGAACAATTACAGGGTGACGCCGCTTTTGAAAATAGCCAGTTCGCGGAAATCATTACGTTCATTACAGGTGTTTCTGCCGCTGGCAATCTCAGCCACCGTATCAAGGAACTGATCCAGCACCTGGGGCATGGTTTTACCGTGCAGCAGTTGCCCGGCATCAAAGTCGATCCAGTGCGGCTTACGGGTTGCCAGCTCGCTATTGGTGGCGATTTTCAGCGTCGGCACAAAACCGCCGTAAGGGGTCCCGCGGCCGGTACTGAACAGCACCATATGGCAACCGGCCCCCGCCAGAGCGCTGGTGGCAACGGCGTCATTCCCCGGGGCACTTAGCAGGTTCAGGCCAGGGGTTTTCAGGCGCTCACCATACTTCAGCACATCCATCACCTGGCTCTGGCCGGCCTTTTGGGTGCAACCAAGGGATTTCTCTTCCAGGGTTGTGATGCCCCCGGCCTTGTTCCCCGGCGAAGGATTCTCGTAGATAGGCTGGTTATGCTCGATAAAATACTGTTTAAAGTCATTAACCATCGCGACGGTTTTTTCAAAGGTCGGCTCATCATGGCAATGGCTCATCAGAATGCGCTCGGCACCGAACATCTCCGGGACTTCCGTCAGCACCGTGGTGCCACCGTGGGCGGCCATAAAGTCAGAGAAACGGCCCAGCATCGGGTTCGCCGTGATCCCGGACAAGCCATCAGAGCCCCCACATTCCAGGCCAAATTTCAGCTCACTGAGTTTTCCCGGCACCCGCTTATCGTGGCGCATGGCCTGGTACAGCAGCTCCAGCTCGGCAATACCGGCTTCGACTTCATCATCTTGCTGCTGGCACACCATAAAACGCACGCGATCCGGATCATAATCGCCCAGGGTATCCCGGAAGGCGGCGATCTGGTTGTTTTCACAGCCCAGGCCGATGACCAGCACGGCCCCGGCATTGGGATGGCGCACCATGTTTTGCAGCATGGTGCGGGTATTAATGTGGTCATCACCCAGCTGCGAGCAACCAAACTGATGACCAAACAGGAAGACACCGTCAATATCTTCAGCATCCTGATGCTGCTTCAGAAAACGCTGCTGGATCTGGCGGGCAATCCCGTTCACGCAGCCGACAGTCGGCAGGATCCATAACTCATTACGGACCCCGACGTCACCGTTCGCCCGGCGATAGATCTCGATGTCGCGATCGGTTTGCTGACCATCAGCCGCATGAAAATCAGGTTGATAGCTGTATTCATCCAGATCGCTCAGATTGGTGCGCATGTTGTGTGAATGCAGATGATCACCCGGCTGGACCTCAGCCAGGGTGTGGCCAATCGGCAATCCGTATTTGATAACATTTTCACCGCGGGCCAGGGGGCGCAGGGCAAATTTATGGCCCCGGGCAACCGCTGCCAGCAAGGTAACATTGTCACCCTCAACATTGAGCGTCGTTCCCTGGTCGATATCTTCCAGCGCGACAGCGACATTATCCAGCGAATGGATCTTAATAAATTGCATATCAACCTCGGTGGGGCTTTAGTTCAGTTCAATGCCAAAGTAATCCCGGGCATTGTTAAAGCTGATGTTTTTCACCATGTTGCCCAGCAGTTCGATATCCGCAGGCGCTTCACCGGCAGCCACCCAGCGGCCAATCATCTGGCACAGGATGCGGCGGAAATATTCGTGACGGGTGTATGACAGGAAACTACGGCTGTCAGTCAGCATCCCCACGAAACGGCTCAGCAGGCCCAGCTGTGCCAGCTGCGTCATCTGCCGCTCCATACCGTCTTTCTGGTCGTTGAACCACCAGCCGGAACCAAACTGCATTTTCCCGGCAATGCCTTCGCCCTGGAAGTTACCGATCATGGTGCCCAGCACTTCGTTATCGCGCGGGTTCAGGCAGTAGAGGATGGTTTTCGGCAGCAGGTTTTCTTCATTCTGCTTGCTGAGCAATTTGGACAATGCTTCCGCAATCGGACGGTCGTTGATCGAGTCAAAACCGACGTCCGCACCCAGCAGTTTGAACTGGCGCTGGTTATTGTTGCGCAGTGCACCCATATGGTACTGCTGCACCCAGCCGCGGCGGGCATATTCGGTTCCCAGCCAGACCAGTACCGCCGTTTTAAACTGCGCGACTTCATGTTCAGACGGGGTAGCACCGGACAGGCGACGGGCGAGGATGGCGTCCAGGGTCGCGTCGTCGGCTTCCGCAAACAGCACGACATCCAGACCGTGGTCCGACACCTTACAGCCATGAGCGGCAAAGTGGTCGAGACGTTTAGCCAGCGCCGTCCGTAAATCCGCAAAACGACGGATATCGGTATCGGAGACTGCCGCCAGTTTGGCCAGATAATCGTTAAAGCTATCCAGCTCGATATTCACGGCTTTATCCGGGCGCCAGCTCGGCAGCACTTTGATAGCAAAGCTGGAATCCTGCGCGATTGCCGCGTGGTGGCTCAGATCATCAATCGGATCATCGGTGGTGCCGACCATCTTAACGTTCATCTGCTCCATAATGCCGCGGGCAGTGAAATTGTCCCCGGCCAGCAGCTCGTTGCACTGGTTCCAGATAGCGTCTGCCGTTGCCGGAGAAAGCAGCGTGCCGGTAATGCCAAACGGGCGGCGCAGTTCGAGGTGGGTCCAGTGGTACAGCGGGTTGCCAATGGTGTGCGGTACGGTGGCGGCCCAGGCATCGTATTTTTCACGATCGGTGGCATCGCCAGTACACAGACGCTCGGCAACACCGTTAGAACGCATCGCGCGCCATTTGTAGTGATCGCCTTTCAGCCAGATATCATACAAGTTATTAAAGCGGTAATTTTCGGCAATCTGCTGCGTCGGTAAGTGGCAGTGATAGTCGAAAATCGGCTGTTCTTTGGCGTAATCGTGGTACAGACGGCGGGCAAACTCGGTATCAAGCAGGAAATCTTCAGTCATAAACTGGGACATTACGGTAGTCCTCCGGACGGGTTATACGGATGTCATTCACTATATGATGCAAAGTTATCACACCAATTTCTCCTCACTTAGCTAATTTTTGTGCTGCATCTCACAAACCAGAGAGAAATAACCTTCGTTTTTTTTAGTAAAAACGTCCAGGGACCGCGCCACAACTGGCCTTATACCTGGATTTACATATCCATACAGTTGATAGCACATTTGTGATGGCACTCAACTTTTAAAGCTGTATGACAAGTTATCGTAGCCCCCGTCGCAACACATCTGCCTATGGAAAGATATGTGCCAGCTGACTGGCACTTTAGCGGTACGGATACCGGACTTGCTCAATACCTGTTTCACCCAATGGCAAACAAACGGGCTGTGCCGGGGCTCCCCCCCTTGCTGGTCCCTCGTTACGAACATCACGCTGGTTTTGTTGGTGGCCGCAGTGATGAAAAAAAAGACAGAGGTTTGAAATGCGAAAAATTAAAGGCTTACGCTGGTATATGATCGCGCTGGTGACCCTGGGCACCGTGCTCGGTTACTTAACGCGTAACACTGTCGCGGTGGCAGCCCCAACCCTGCAGGAACAGCTGCACATTACGACCCAGCAATATTCTTATATTATTGCGGCCTACTCTGCGGCTTATACCGTGATGCAGCCGGTTGCAGGCTACATTCTGGATGTGCTGGGCACCAAAGTGGGCTATGCCATGTTTGCCGTGCTGTGGGCGGTATTTTGTGGTACCACCGCGCTGGCGGGTAGCTGGGGCGGCCTGGCGCTGGCCCGTGGTGCAGTGGGTGCAGCGGAAGCCGCGATGATCCCCGCAGGCCTGAAAGCCAGCTCTGAGTGGTTCCCGGCCAAAGAACGTTCTATTGCGGTGGGCTACTTCAACGTCGGTTCCTCTATTGGTGCAATGATTGCGCCGCCGCTGGTGGTGTGGGCTATCGTATGGCACAGCTGGGAATGGGCCTTCATCCTGACCGGTATCCTGAGCTTTATCTGGGCGATGCTGTGGCTGTGGCTGTACAAACACCCGAAAAACCAGAAACACCTGACTGACGAAGAACGTGAGTACATCATCAGTGGCCAGGAAGCACAGCACCAGACCGGTAACGGTAAGAAAATGTCTGCCCGCCAGATCATCCGTAACCGTCAGTTCTGGGGTATTGCCCTGCCGCGTTTCCTGGCAGAACCCGCCTGGGGGACCTTCAATGCCTGGATCCCGCTGTTCATGTTTAAAGTGTATGGCTTTAACCTGAAAGAGATAGCCATGTTCGCCTGGATGCCGATGCTGTTCGCCGACATGGGCTGCGTTATCGGTGGCTACCTGCCGCCGCTGTTCCAGCGCTGGTTCGGTGTCAACCTGATTGTCTCCCGTAAGCTGGTGGTGACACTGGGTGCGGTACTGATGATTGGCCCGGGGATGATCGGTATGTTCACCAGCCCATATGTTGCTATCGGCCTGCTGTGCATCGGTGGTTTTGCTCACCAGGCACTGTCCGGCGCGCTGATTACCCTGTCCTCTGACGTGTTCGGTCGTAACGAAGTCGCCACGGCGAACGGCCTGACCGGAATGGCAGCCTGGACAGCAAGTACCCTGTTTGCTCTGGTGGTGGGTGCGCTGGCTGATACTATCGGCTTCAGCCCGCTGTTCGCCGCGCTGGCCGTGTTCGATTTGCTGGGTGCCGTCGTTATCTGGACCGTGCTGCAAAACAAACCGGCCAGTGAAGTGGAACAAGAGCACCAGCAACACACTTCAGTAACACAAAGTTAATAAAAAATGGTAAAAGCCGCCTGCGGGCGGCTTTTCTTTAGCCCTTCAGTGGTGACGTGTTGTTAAAAGTGGTATAACAAATCAATGACCCCTCGCCTTACCCGGAACCTGGAGCCACCTATGGAAATCACGGAATCCCGCCGCCTGTATCAACAATTAGCCGCTGAGCTTAAAGACCGTATCGAAGCGGGCAGCTACCCGGTGGGAGAGAAACTACCTGCAGAGCGTTTTATTGCTGAAGAGAAAAATGTCAGCCGCACGGTAGTTCGTGAAGCTATCATCATGCTGGAAGTTGAAGGCTATGTTGAGGTACGTAAGGGCTCCGGTATTCACGTTATTTCAAACATCGCCAAACACCATCAGCCTGATAATAATGCCATGGAGTTCGCCAATTATGGCCCCTTCGAGCTGTTGCAGGCCCGCCAGCTCATTGAGAGCAATATTGCCGAATTTGCGGCAACCCAGGTCACCAAGCAGGACATCATGAAACTGCTGGAGATCCAGGACAAAGCGCGGCATGAAGAGTGCTTTCGCGATTCAGAATGGGATTTGCAATTCCATGTTCAGGTGGCGCTGGCGACCCAGAACACCGCACTGGCCGCCATTGTCGAAAAGATGCGGACCCAGCGCGCCCATAACCCGTACTGGAAAAAACTGCACGAGCATATTGATGAGCGCACGGTTGACCACTGGTGCGAAGATCATGACCAAATCCTCAAGGCGCTGATCCGCAAAGACCCTCACGGGGCGAAACTTGCCATGTGGCAGCACCTTGAAAATACAAAAATTATGCTGTTTAACGAAACCACCGACGATTTCGAATTCAATGCGGATCGCTATTTGTTCGCTGAAAATCCGGTGGTACATCTGGACACCGCCGCTAACGGCCTCAAATAATTCCCCGGCAGGGGGTCAGCAAACGATGAATTATGTCAGCCTTTGTAAAACCCCTCGCCACACCCTCCCCCCTCGGGCAAAAATCACGTCGTAATAAAACGCAATAACGCTGACGTTCATTAGTGCGTTTTGTTACAATCGGAAGCATTTACGCGCTGATGTCGTTCTGCAACGCGGGGTAAGCGGAAACGTTTCACGTAGACCGCCCATCCACGGAACTCTGGCGCTATACCTACTATTATTCACGTTGTATCGCGGCGGTATCACTCGCGGTATGGTTGGTTGTCGGTAACGATGCCGCCAGGAATATTACGGGTATATCCATTGCCCTGAAAACAGGTTATTTCTGGCGCTGCGCCAGAAAGTACGGCCTGGATTATTTGTCCGCTTGTAGGCGGTATGTTGGTTGTTACGCCAGGATTAATGAATGGAACTTTTATCTCAACTGCTTAATGCATTATGGAGCCAGGACTTTGAAACCCTCGCCAATCCGTCAATGATTGGCATGCTTTATTGCGTCCTGTTCATGATTCTGTTTCTGGAAAATGGCCTGTTGCCCGCGGCATTTCTGCCCGGTGACAGCCTGCTTATTCTGGTCGGCGTACTGATAGCAAAAGATGCACTGGATTATATCCCCACAATTATGCTGTTAACCGCAGCGGCCAGCCTCGGTTGCTGGTTAAGTTATATTCAGGGCCGCTGGCTGGGCAATACGCGGATTGTGCAGAACTGGCTGTCACATCTACCGGCCCACTACCACCAGCGATCACATCATTTATTTCATAAACACGGGCTTTCAGCACTCCTGATCGCGCGGTTTATTGCGTTTGTACGTACACTTTTACCGACCCTCGCCGGGATCTCCGGGCTGAACAACGCCCGTTTCCAGTTTTTTAACTGGGTAAGCGGCTTGCTGTGGGTGCTAATACTGACCACCCTCGGTTATCTGTTGGGCAAAACACCGGTGTTCCAGAAGTATGAAGATGCGCTGATGTCGTGCCTGATGCTGCTGCCGGTCGTCTTACTGGTGGTGGGCCTGGTGGGCTCACTGGTGGTCGTATGGAAGAAAAAGTATCGTAACAACCGGGATTAACGTTTGAACTATCATGAGTAACAGATTTTTAGTACGTCAGCTGACCTGGTTATTCCTCTGCCTAGCCACAGCCGTCGCCATGTGGTCCGTCATGCATCACAAAGAAGCGACTCTGGAGATCCGCTCAACCCAGAGCGGTGTCACGACGCCGGATGGTTTCTTTGTCTGGCATCATTTGAATGCCCACGGCATCGCATTTAAGAGCATTACGCCACACAAGAATGCCCTGCTCATCAAATTTGATTCACCGCAGCAAAGCTCCGCCGCGAAGGCGGTTTTGCTGCGCTCGTTGCCCCAGGGGTATGTCATTGCTCAGGACGATAACGACAACTTTACTGACCGTTTGATTTCACGCCTGAAACCGGAAACGCACCATCTGGGATAAGGGACGTGAATTATCTGATTTGATCGAATTCGCGTTGGGTTTTCGCAACTTACTGACTATGCTTAAACCTATCGTGTGTTTACCGCCCACGCGGGCAGCGGAATACACGGCAGCATAATAACGATGATTGCTTTGGCACATGGACATTTTCTGATGAATTACCGCACAGTATTGGCGTTGGCGCTCCTCTCTCTGACAACAGCCACGCAGGCCGCTTCACTCTGTAGTGAGAAAGAGCAAAGCATTAAACGAGAAATCGGTTATGCAGAGAAGCACAATAATCAGAGTCGTATTAACGGCCTGAAAACCGCACTGAGTGAAGTACAAAAAAACTGTACCGATGAAAATCTCAGGGCTAATCATCAAAAAGCCATTGCCGAAAAGCGTCAGGACGTTGCACAACGAAAGAATGACCTGGCTGAGGCCCGTAAAAAGGGCGATCAGGACAAGATAGCAAAGCGAGAGAAAAAGCTGGCTGAAGAAGAACACGAACTGAAAGCACTAATGGCTCGTGATTACTAAGTAAATGGAATCACTTTACCTATCCGGAGAACATTATGTCTAAAGATACTTCAGAACAATTGCGCGCAGAGCTGAAATCCCTGGCTGACACCCTGGAAGAAGTGCTGAGTTCCTCCAGTGAAAAATCCAAAGATGAAGTTGAAAAGTTGCGCACCCGCGCCCAAAGGGCCCTGAAAGAAAGCCGCACTCGCCTGAGTGAAACCGGTGATGCTATCGCCCGCCAAACCCGCGAAGCCGCGTCCCGTGCTGATGACTATGTGCATGAAAAACCGTGGACCGGTGTCGGTATTGGCGCAGCTGTCGGCCTGGTACTGGGTGTTCTGCTGACCCGTCGCTAAGCATGGCAGACTCCCACGCATCCCAGGGGCCGGGAAAAAGCGTCCTGGGTATTGGCCAGCGCATATTAACGCTGCTGGTCGGTACCGTCGAAACCCGCCTGAGGCTCGCTATCGTTGAGCTGGAAGAGGAGAAAGCGCGCCTCTTCCAGTTGCTACTGGTCACCGGGCTAACCCTGCTGTTCACGGCATTTGGCTTAATGAGCCTGCTGGTGTTGATTATCTGGGCCGTGGAGCCGCAATACCGCCTGCACGTCCTGATTGCCACCACAGTGGTATTATTCGTACTGGCCATTGCCGGTGGGCTATGGACTATCTCGGCAGCGAAACGTTCAACGTTTATGCACCACACCCGCCAGGAGCTGAAAAAGGACCGTGACTTACTGGAAGACAACCAATGAGTGCTCGTCTGCAACGTGAAGCGCGCAAAGCCGCCCTGCTGGCGGAAGTTAGCCAGCAGCGCCAGGCCCTGAAGTACAGTTGTCAGGACTGGGTGGACGCGACGGCCCCTCTCGATCGTGGCTGGTATACCTTACAAAGCCTGCGGGCCTGGCTGATGGCCGGCAGCAGCGTGGTTGCCCTGTGGGGGATTCGTCATCCTCGCTTTCTTGGCCGCACGCTGCGGCGCGGTCTTGGCTTATGGAGTAGCTGGCGCCTGGTGCGCAAAGCGCTGCACACCCTGTCCCGCTAAACCCTGTCCTGCTCACACGGTATCCCGCTCGTTCTGCCTATGGCGGCATCGCCGCCCTTTCTCCCTGATATTTCCCCTGTTGCTCCTGGCGCTTCCTCCCGGTTTTCTCCTGTGCTTTCCTTATGGCGCCGCCCCCCGGCAATATGGGCTATTTTTACGTTTTGCCACAACGTCAGTAATTTTGAAAAAAACTGACAGTTTTTCTCGCTAACAATCAATCGCCGATAATTCTACTATGCATTCCATCGCAGGGCATGACCGCTAGCTAGCTGAAATCGCTGAGGCATTCCCGATAAACAGACGTAATCTTTATAAGGTTTTCCTGGAGCATAAAATGAAAAAATTCGATGATGTTGGCATTCTGGTGGCGCGTATTCTGATGCCTATCCTGTTTATCGTTGCGGGCTGGGGCAAGATCACCGCCTATAGCGGCACACAACAGTATATGGAATCCATGGGCGTTCCCGGGTTCTTTCTGCCCCTGACTATCCTGCTCGAATTCGGCGGTGGCCTGGGGATCCTGTTCGGTTTGCTGACCCGTACCACGGCCATCATTACCGCACTGTTCACGCTGCTGACCGCGTTCCTGTTCCACGATAACTTCGCGGATGCCACTAACCAAATCATGTTCATGAAGAACCTGACTATCGCCGGTGGCTACCTGTTACTGTTCCTGATGGGCCCGGGCCGCTTCAGCATTGACCGGGCACTGAACAAGAACTGGTAACGGCATCTGTTACCGGGTAGGTATATACTGAATCATGCTGTGAGCGGGAGCCTTTCCTGCTCACATTTTCTTTTTTGCGGGAGGGGCAAATGGGATTACTGGTCGACGGTGTCTGGCAAGACCGCTGGTATGATACGGCATCAACAGGTGGGCGTTTCCAGCGCTCCGCGGCGGCGTTTCGCAACTGGCTCACTGCCGATGGCAGCTCCGGGCCGAATGGCGAATCCGGATTCATGGCAGAAAAGAACCGCTATCATTTGTACGTATCACTGGCCTGCCCCTGGGCACACCGGACCCTGATTGTCCGCAAGCTCAAAGGTCTTGAGTCATTAGTGTCCGTTTCAGTGGTTAACCCGCTGATGCTGGAGCATGGCTGGACCTTTGCCACAGATTTTGCCGGTGCCACGGGTGATGGCCTCTACAACCTGGACTATTTATACCAGCTCTATCTCAAAGCCGATCCGCACTACAGTGGCCGGGTGACCGTGCCGGTGTTGTGGGATAAAAAGAACCAGACCATCGTCAGTAATGAATCATCGGAAATTATCCGCATGTTCAATACCGCCTTTGACGATCTGGGCGCCAAACCCGGTCATTACTATCCCACCGAGTTGCACAGCCAGATTGACGAACTGAATAGCTGGATCTACGACACCATCAATAATGGCGTCTATAAGGCCGGGTTCGCGACCTCCCAGGACGCTTATGATGATGCCGTCCGCCAGGTGTTCAGCTCCCTGGATAGGGTGGAGAAGATCCTTGCTAAGCAGCGTTATCTGACCGGTGATCAGCTGACCGAAGCCGATATTCGCCTGTGGACCACCCTGGTACGCTTTGATCCCGTCTATGTGACACATTTTAAATGTGACTGGCAGCGGATCAGCGATTACCCCAATTTATACGGTTTCCTGCGTGAGCTGTATCAGATGCCGGGCATCGCCGATACCGTGAATTTTGACCATATTCGCAACCACTACTTCCGCAGCCATAAAACCATCAACCCAACGGGGATAATCTCCATTGGGCCACGCCAGGATCTCACGGTGCCCCACGGCCGGGATCGCCAGTTCGCCTGAAAAACGCTTTACGGCAGTGTCACTGAGAAGTGGCACTGCTGAGCGCAAACTTTCCACCATCAGTGGTTTACCTCATCCCGTTTCCCAGCTACGCTTGTTAACAATAGTGCCCTGACAAGTGATTGATAGAAAAGTTAAACTGAGGTCGGATGACAAATGGACTGGTATCTAAAAGTAGTACGTAATTATCTCGGGTTTAGCGGCCGGGCACGGCGCAAAGAATACTGGATGTTCATTCTGGTGAACTTTATTCTCAGCGCTGTCCTCGGGATCCTCGACAACATGCTCGGGCTGAAAATTTTCGGTGACAAGGCCTTGCTCACCACCCTGTACGGGATAGCCATTTTCCTTCCCTGGTGGGCGGTACAGTTCCGCCGCCTGCACGACACCGATCGCTCAGCCTGGTGGCTATTACTGCTGGTGATCCCGGTGCTCGGCTGGCTGGTGATCCTCGCGTTCAGTTGCCAGGCCGGTACCTCAAGCGCTAACCGCTACGGGCCGAGCCCCAAAGATTACTCTTACTAGCCACATCCCCTACCGGGTTAATTGATGCGCCAATAAAAAAGCCCTGTGCCGTGCACAGGGCTTTGCTTAACCGTGGTGCTTGATCAGCTGTTTCGGGATCTCGCGCAGGCACCAGGCCTTTGCTTCCCCCATACTGTCGCGCCGCCAGGCCATGATAATGTCTATCTCGGCAGTGGCTTCCGGGCTGACGACCCGCAGGCGGCCCTCTTCGATGTCTTTTTCCACCATCGGATACGGCATCGTGCCCATGCCCAGCCCTTGCAGCAGCGCCCGGCGTTTATCATCCAGAGAGCTGACCGTCAGACGCGGCTGTTTGTCCAGCAGCGACACAGTTACCGCAGGGCGCTCCCTGGCGGTATCCGCCACCGCAATCCCGCGGTATTTTACCCGGGTGGCATCCGCCAGCGGTTCCGGCTCCTGGTGGATCGGGTGGTCCGGGGCGGCTACATACACGCTCAGCACCTTGTACAGTTTGCGGGAGTTTATCTCCGAGGAAGAGCGGAAGTGCAGATCCGGCGCGATTACAATATCGGCTTTGCCCTGTTCAAGGCTCTCCCAGGAGCCCGCCAGCACCTCGGTCAGAATAGACAGCTGGGTGTTCGCTTTTTCCGCCAGTTTATCCACCAGCGGGTACAGCAATGCGCAGGGCACAATCGCCTCGGTCACAATGGTGAGGTGGGTTTCCCAACCCCGGGCCAGCGCCTCGGCGTCCACGGTTAGCTTATCTGCGGCTTCCAGCAGAATGCGCCCGCGTTCGAGGAGCATACGCCCCACGTTGGTAAATTTTGTCCGGTGCCCAGAGCGGTCAAACAGCACCACATCCAGCTCCTCCTCCAGCTTCTGCATGGTATAGCTCAGTGCGGAAGGTACTCGTCCCAGTTCATCAGCAGCGGCAGCAAAACTTCCCCGGCGGTCAATCGCATCCATTACGCGCAACGCTTCCAGCGTTAAGGCTCGCTCTTTAGACATGGTTTTCTCATTCAGGAATTTTGAACATACAGAGCAGATTAACTGGCTAACAATACAGCGTCCAGCGTTTTAACATGGTGGCATGCAAAGAGAGGTTACCTATGATCACGCCGAGAACAGTCAAACAATGTGGGCAAGCAGACTATGGATGGCTGAAGGCTCGTTACACCTTTTCTTTCGGCCATTATTTCGATCCTACATTATTGCGCTATGCATCGCTGCGGGCACTGAACCAGGAAGTGCTGGCCCCGGGCGCCAGTTTTAAACCACGGACCTATCCTAAAGTCGATATTCTCAATCTGGTGCTTGATGGCCATGCGGAATACCGGGATAGCGATGGGAACTACGTGCGCGCCACAACGGGCGAGGCGGTATTAGTCTCCACCCGGGAAGGTGTCAGCTACTGCGAACAGAATCTCAGTAAGGACCAGGAACTATCCCGCCTGCAAATCTGGCTGGACGCCTGCCCTGAACGGGAAAATCCACTGGTACAGAAAGTGGTACTGGATGGAAACTGCCACCAGATGCTGGCCTCCCCGGACGGCGAGAACGGCAGCCTGATGCTGCGCCAGCAGGTCTGGATCCACCATATCGAATTAGCAAAAGGCGAGCAGATGCGTTTTCATCTGCATGGCCCGCGGGCTTATCTGCAATCTATTCACGGTACCGTGCATGCCGCCACGGAAGCGGAGCAGAAAGCGGCGTTAACCTGTGGGGATGGGGCATTTATTAGTGATGAAGCTAACATTACGCTCGTTGCCGATTCGCCTTTGCGCGCTTTACTGATAGATTTACCGGTGTAATTAGATAAACCAGCGAAAAGGGAGTGAGCTGTGAGTAAGAAGCCAAATCGGAAAAAGCATGCAGTTAAACGTACCAGGGCACCGGGCGTTGCCGTCACAACAGTGGAGCAACCCCGCACACCGGAAACCAGTGATATCACCCGTGGCGAACTGAGCTTCGAACAGATGATGAATGAGCTGGAGGCTATCGTCAGCGAGGTCCGGGCCCGACAAACTGAAGAGAGCGCTGCCTGATTTCTCCGTACTGACCGCCAGCATGATACTGGCGGTTTTTTATTGCCCGCCTTTCAGACAACCCGACCGGGCTGAAGCGCCGTCGCCGGGCGCTGTGAAATTTTACGGCAGTATTGGGATTTATTCTGCCCGGCATAGCGGAACAGATACTCATCCGTGGAGTCGAGGTGAATCAGCATATCGCCGTTGGTAAAGCGAATAAATACCAGGTCACCGTGACGGGTATGGCCAGAACCTACCGCAAAGTGTTTCCCCCACTGTTCAGAAACATGGTCATAGCGGTGCAGCGTGATCTCCACATTGCCCCGCTGTGGGCAGTTCAGTTTCAGATCTGTCGAGCCGAAGTTAAGGTCTTTCGCTGTCGCAGGCAGAGATAAAAAGATAAGGATAAGTAATCTGATAATCATGATCTTACGCTTCGTGGTTATTTTATGTGGTCTGTTTACCTGCTAACCGCGCCCCGATTCTTGCGTACTGTCAATATTCTTCAGATAAACGTAATCCTGGTACAAAAAGTGTGAACTTACGCAGCTCATGCGGCGAAAAATCTTAATATCCTCGAAAATTCGGCATTATTGATTACGTCCGTGAGTTGTTATTGCGGCCAAAAACCTATCGCATAACGTTAATGATTGCGCACACTATTATCCTGCCTCTGGCTACCGTTTAGCCCATCAGCCCTGAATCACGCTATGCCCCGCAGGGGGCAGTGAAAAATAACGATGAATCAACCACAGCGTTGAAAAAAGGGCTATATGTAGATAAGCCTGTTGATATCGATGAGGAACAAGTAATGACGATCCGCCCGCCGGTCCCCCCGTTTAATGAAGCAACCGCCAGAGAAAAAGTGCGTCTGGCGGAAGATGCCTGGAACAGCCGCGATCCACAGCGTGTATCGCTGGTGTATACACCAGATACCCAATGGCGCAACCGCTGCGAGCAGGTCAGCGGCCGGGAAGAGGTGGTCGCCTTTCTGACGCGAAAATGGCAGCAGGAACTGGATTACCGGCTCATTAAGGCGCTGTGGGCCTTTACTGACAACCGGATTGCGGTGCGTTTTGCCTATGAATGGCATGATGATTCCGCTAACTGGTTTCGCAGCTACGGCAATGAAAACTGGGAATTTACCCCCCAGGGGCTGATGGTCAGACGCTTCGCCTGTATTAATGATATGCCGATCAGCGCCGGTGAGCGCCTGTTTCACTGGCCGCAGGGCCGTCGCCCGGACGATCACCCGGGGCTTGATGAGCTGGGGCTGTAATAGCGTCGCGCCCTGATCCCCGCAACAAACCAGCAACCGCGCGGGGGACAACATGGACAGGAAAGATACCGCCGATGAAAATAGCATTTGGTGAAATTAAGGCACTGCTACAGGCGCAGCGCATTTTTATAGGTGGTCAGAAACTGGTTTGTAGCCACGGGTTTTACCGCGATGATTTAGCCATTGAGATCCCGGACAATCTCGCCACCGAGTCTTACACCACCTATTGGGGGCGCTGCGGTGAGCGCCTGGCATCGCTGGGGGCATTCAGCTATACGCGTACCCCGCTGCCGGCGCTTATCCAGGTCGGCCGCTATACCTCGATTGCCGATCGGCTCCAGGTGCTTGGTGACCGGCACCCGCTCGAATGGGCCAGCGCCAGCCCGGTATTTTACGCCCGGCATTCCGGTGTCATGGCAACGCTGGCCAGCGACAGCGGCCGGGAAAACCATTTTCACGCTTTTGCATCGCCCCCGCGCCGTATCCAGATAGGCAATGACGTCTGGATCGGTCAGAACGTCACCCTGGCGCAGGGGATAACCATTGGCGATGGGGCTGTTATTGCCGCGAACGCGCTGGTTGTAAAGGATGTTGCTCCCTATACGGTGGTTGGAGGTAACCCGGCGAAGCCTATCCGCGCCCGGTTTGACGAACAGATCGTCCGGGAGCTGCTGGCGCTCCAGTGGTGGCAATATTCCGCCCAGGACATCGCGCAATTCGCGGTCAGTCAGGTGGAACTGTTCTGTGAGCAACTGCACCAGGCCGTGCAGGACAAGGCCATTGCTTCGCTGGTGCTGCCCATGCTTACCGCGGCTGATATCCGCCACTACCGCGATCAACAACCGCAATAGCCCTTTATCCCGGCCGCAGTTATCAGCGCTGACGCTGGACATATTTATATAAAACAAAGGCCTGATAAAACAAAACCCCGCCGCAGCGGGGTTTGTCGAATGCGTTGACGCTGGCCGGTAAGCCGCGTGCTTTCATGAAGAACGGAGTGGACACTCATTTTGCCCGGGCCATATCTCTGGCTTAGCCGATAAAACAAAACCCCGCCGCAGCGGGGTTTATCGAATGAGTTGAAGCTGACCGGTAAGCCGCGTGCTTTCATGAAGAACGGAGTGGACAATCATTCTGCCCGGGCCATATCTCTGGCTTAGCCGATAAAACAAAACCCCGCCGTAGCGGGGTTTGTCGAATGCGTTGACGCTGGCCGGTAAGCCGCGTGCTTTCATGAAGAACGGAGTGGACAATCATTCTGCCCGGGCCATATCTCTGGCTTAGCCGATAAAACAAAACCCCGCCGCAGCGGGGTTTGTCGAATGCGTTGAAGCTGACCGGTAAGCCGCGTACTTTCATGAAGAACGGAGTGGACAATCATTCTGCCCGGGCCATATCTCTGGCTTAGCCGATAAAACAAAACCCCGCCGTAGCGGGGTTTGTCGAATGAGTTGAAGCTGACCGGTAAGCCGGGTTCTGTCGTGGACAATCATTCATCTAGGCCAGCAATCGCTCACTGGCTCAAGCAGCCTACCCGGGTTCAGTACGGGCCGTACCTTATGAACCCCTATTTGGCCTTGCTCCGGGTGGAGTTTACCGTGCCACGAACTGTTGCCAGCCGCGCGGTGCGCTCTTACCGCACCCTTTCACCCTTACCTGATCCCGCTTGCGCGGGCCATCGGCGGTTTGCTCTCTGTTGCACTGGTCGTGGGCTTGCGCCCCCCAGGCGTTACCTGGCACCCTGCCCTATGGAGCCCGGACTTTCCTCCCCTCCGCCTGTCTCCCTCCAAAGAGGGACGACGACGAAGCGGCGATTGTCTGGTCAGCTTCGGCGCGCAGTATAGAGGGTTTCCCCCCAGCTGTCACGCCCATTGGGCGTAATTACTTAGTGACTTCGCACTGGGCCAGCTTCTCGTAATAGCGGGCCAGCGCACTGTGATCCGCCGTCCCTTGCCCATCGGCACGCAGCGCTTGCATCATCTCCATCACCGCCGCCGTCAGCGGCAACTGTGCCCCCACCTCGTGAGAAGTATCCAGCGCATTCGCCAGATCTTTAATATGCAGATCAATACGGAAACCCGGCGTAAAGTTACGCGCCATCACCATCGGCGCTTTGGCATCCAGCACCGTGCTGCCCGCCAGACCACCGCGAATAGCCTGATACACCAGATCCGGGTTAACCCCCGCTTTCGTGGCCAGCACCAGCGCTTCAGACATCGCGGCAATATTCAGTGCCACTATCACCTGATTAGCAAGCTTGGTGACATTACCCGCCCCGATATCGCCGGTATGCACCACCGATCCCGCCATCGCCTTCATCAGCGTATAATGCTTATCAAATACCGCTTTATCACCCCCCACCATCACCGACAACGTGCCATCAATGGCTTTGGGCTCCCCGCCGCTGACTGGCGCATCGAGCATATGCACGCCTTTGGCCTGCAGGGCCTGACTGATGTCGCGGCTTGCCAGCGGCGCAATCGAGCTCATATCAATCAGCGTCAGGCCCGGCTTCGCCCCGTCAATAATGCCGTTCTCACCCAGGGCGACCTCTTTCACCTGCGGGGAATTTGGCAACATGGTAATAATCACATCACACTGCTCAGCCACTGCTTTCGGGGTTGCCAGCGCCTGAGCACCGGCGGCCGTCAGCTCAGCCACCGACTGGGCATGATTATCCAGCACCACCAGCGAGTAACCGGCGTTGATCAGGTTCTTGCTCATCGGTTTACCCATGATCCCAAGGCCGATGAAGCCCACTTTCATTGTCATAGCGTGTTCCTTTCTCAATGCAGTTGACGACTACTTTTTAAACTGGTCACACAACGTCTGCGTCGCATTGCGGAAAATCCCCAAATCACTTCCCACCGCGACAAAATTAGCCCCCCACGCCAGATACCGCCGCGCATCGGCTTCTACCGGGGCGAGGATACCAACAGGCTTGCCGTGCGCCCTGGCCCGCGCAAAAAGATGCTGAATACACTGCTGCACGTCCGGGTGAGACGGGTTACCCAAATACCCCAGCGCCGCCGACAGATCCCCCGGGCCGACAAAAATCCCGTCTACCCCGTCCGTTGCGGCAATCGCATCAATGTTGTCCACCCCCAGCTGGCTTTCTATCTGTACCAGGAGGGTGATGTTGTTATTCACCTGCTGAAAATAGTCCGGCACCGTGCCATAGCCATTACTGCGGTGAGAAACCGACACCCCGCGAATGCCCTCGGGCGGATAGCGCGTGGACGCCACCGCCTGCCGGGCATCATCAGCGCTCTCCACAAACGGGATCAGGAAGTTGTAAAACCCGATATCCAGCATCCGCTTGATGATAATGGGTTCATTGGTGGGCACCCGGACAACGGGCGCGCTGTGGCTGCCGTTAAGCGCCATCAGTTGCGGAATAAAAGTGGTTAAATCATTGGGCGCGTGTTCGCCATCCAGCACGATCCAGTCAAACCCCGCCAGGCCCAGCACTTCCATTGATATCGGGCTTGCCAGCGCAGACCAGCAACCAATCTGGGTTTGATGGGCGCCAAGCGCTGCCTTAAACTTATTAGGAAATACGTTGCTATTCATGAGATTACCCTTAGATTGCGCGTGGTGGCCCGCTGCGCCGTGTATTTATCTGGATGAAATTATAATCAGTCACCGGCGCACTGGCATTGTGCACACGCACAAGCTTGCCGCCATAAACCGCAGATTTTATCAACATTCGCCCATTTTCATGGGCGCTGGTGCACAGTTCACGGATGCGGTTAACCGAGGGCGGGCGCGGTAATCAGGAGGAGCGCGGGCACCGTCAGTGCAAAACACACCGCCGGCGCGGCCCGAAAGGGCCTGAGGTTAATTGAGGTTATCTTTGCTACGGGGTGACGGGGCGGCGTTCCCGGCCGCCCCGAAGGCCACTGAGATTAGTTACCCTGCTGCTCAAGGGCATATTTGTACAGGGCGTTTTTCTTCACACCGTGGATTTCCGCCGCCAGGGCCGCGGCCTTCTTAAGCGGTAACTCCGCCTGGAGGAGCGCCAGGGTACGCAGCGCATCCGCCGGGAGCGTATCTTCCTGGGCCTTAAAGCCTTCGACAATCAGCACCATCTCGCCTTTGCGGCGGTTTTCGTCTTCTTTTACCCACGCCAGCAGTTCGGCCACCGGTGCGCCGTAAATGGATTCCCAGGTCTTGGTCAGCTCCCGGGCCAGCACCACGTAGCGCTCTCCCCCCAACACTGCTTCAATATCTGCCAGGCTATCTAACAGGCGATGGGTCGATTCGTAGAAAATAATCGTCCGCGTTTCCCGCTCAAGGGATTTTAAGGTGTCACAGCGGCTTTTGGATTTCGCCGGCAGGAAGCCTTCATAACAGAAACGGTCGGAAGGCAAGCCCGCGGCGCTCAGGGCGGTAATGGCGGCACAGGCTCCGGGGAGTGGCACCACCGTGATACCGGCCTCCCGGCAGGTACGCACCAGGTGGTAACCGGGATCGTTAATCAGCGGCGTACCCGCATCGGACACCAGGGCAATGCTCTGGCCTTCCCGTAATTTTGCCAGCAAGGTCTCTGATTTTTGCTGCTCATTATGGTCATGAAGGGCAAAAAGCCGGGCGTTTATCGCAAAATGCTGCAGAAGTATGCCGGTGTGTCTGGTATCTTCTGCTGCAATAAGATCAACGGATTGCAATACAGACAATGCCCGTTGGGTGATATCACCCAGATTACCGATCGGGGTTGGAACGATGTAGAGCGTGCTGGGAGATATCACCGCCGAATCGAGTTGTTTCATTGTTTCATCCGTATTGCCGATTTAAAATTGAACACATGTAAAAAATAACACTGGATACAGTATGGTACCGTCAAACTTTTCACGTTCTAAAGCCGGGCGCTGCGTGCCTGTTTTACTGGCCGCACTCGTTTTTGCCGGCTGCGGCACCCGTACCACTGACGAAAGCACCGCGCACCTGCAGGGCCAGGCGCAGGCTAACTCTGGTTATTACCTGCAACAAATGCAGCAAAGCACGAATGATACCAAGACCACCTGGCAATTACTCGCCATTCGTGCACTGCTTAACGAGGGGAAAACCCAGCAGGCGGTAACGCTCTTCCAGCAATTACCCAGCCCCCTCACCACCGATCAGCAGCAAGAAGCCGCGCTGCTCAATGTGGAAATCAAGCTGGCCCTGGGCGATCGGGGCACGGCCAGCAAGCTGCTGGCCAATATCAGCCCCCAGGCCCTCACCCAGAATCAACAGGCCCGCTACTGGCGTGCTCAGGTGGCCACCACAGAGGGCCGGGCGTCGCTGGATCGCCTGCGGGCGCTGATTGCCCTGGAGACGTTACTCCCGGCGGCAGAGAAGCAGAAAAACCACGATGCCACCTGGCAGACGCTGGCACAGATGACCCAGCAACAGGCGGACGCCCTGGTGATCAATGCCGATGAAAATACCCTGCAGGGCTGGCTGGATCTACAGCATACCTGGTTTATCAACCGCAGCGATCCCGACATGATGAAAGCAGCCATTAAAGACTGGCAGACCCGCTACCCGCAGAACCCGGGGGCCACCATGCTGCCAACGCAACTGGTTAATGTGCAAAAATTCACCCCGTCGGCAACCACAAAAATCGCCCTGCTGCTCCCGTTAAGTGGCCAGGCAGGCGTCTTCGGCCAGACGATTCAGCAAGGGTTTATGGCCGCCCGCAGCGGTAGCCTCAGCCCCCAGCCGGTGAGTAGCCCAACCAGCGATACCGCCACCGGTGGCAGTAACATCAGCGGGGACACTCAGCAATATGCTCAGGCCAGCAGCATCACCGCCCTGACCACTAACGACAATACCGTTGCCAGCCCGGCGGCGGCCTCAGTCTCCGACTTAACCGGGGACCAGCCAGACACCCCGGCCCCGGCGCAACCTCAGGTGGCCGACCCGGCACCGATCCAGCGCGCTGTTACCCCCCAGGTGAGTGTCAGCACCCCTGATAGCCAGCCCACCAGCCCGCAGCCTGTCGCCAGCAGCGCCGCACCATCGGGCCCGGTCGCCGAAGTAAAAGTGTATGACACCAACAGCCAGCCGCTGGCGCAGATCCTCGAACAGGCGCAGCGCGACGGTGTTTCTCTGGTGGTTGGCCCGCTGTTGAAAAACCAGGTCGAACAAGTGATGGCCAGCAATACACCGCTTAATGTTCTGGCCCTGAACCAGCCGGGGAAAATCGAGAATCGCCCGAACATTTGCTACTTCGCCCTGTCGCCAGAAGATGAAGCCCGCAATGCGGCCGATCGTATCTGGCAGGCGGGCCAGCGCAGCCCGCTGCTCCTTGTTCCTAATGGGGATTTAGGCAACCGGGTTATTCAGGCCTTCACCAGTAAGTGGGTCCAGCTGGGCGGCGGTACCGTGCTCCAGCAGCGCTTTGGCAGCGTGGCCGAACTGCGCGGCAATATTAATAGCGGTGCCGGTATTGCCCTGAGCGGCACCCCGGTATCGCTCGCCGGTAACAGTAGCCCCTCTTACGGGGACACCAGCGCGAGTGACGGCAGCGTCGATGCCGCCTATATTGTTGCCACCCAGCCGGAAGTTGCGCTGATAAAACCGATGATTGCCATGCGCACCGGTAGCCAGAACAGCGCGGTGCTCTACGCCAGCTCGCGCAGCGCCCAGGGTGGATCTGGCGCGGACTTCCGCCTCGAAATGGAAGGGCTGCAATACAGTGAAATCCCGCTTCTGGCCGGGGAGAATATCGGCCTGATGCAACGCGTGCTGAGCACCACCAGCAATGACTACAACCGGGCGCGTTTGTACGCCATGGGGGCCGATGCCTGGACCCTGGCCAACAACTTTGCCCAGATGCGCCAGGTGCCGGGCTTCCACATTAGTGGTAATACCGGTGAACTGAGCGCAGATCATAACTGTGTGATTGACCGGAAACTAACATGGCTCCGTTACCAGAGTGGGCAGATAGTCTCCGCCCGGTAAATCGCCGCCAGCAGGGCTCGGACTATGAATTACGGGCCCGTCGCTGGCTGGAACGACAGGGGCTGGTGTTTATCGCGGCCAATGTCACCAGCCGCTATGGTGAGATAGATCTGATTATGCACCAGGCCACGACCCTGGTGTTTATTGAGGTGCGCTACCGTAAGTCCGGGGCCTTCGGCGGGGCGGCCGCTAGCGTGACACCTCGCAAACAATTAAAAATACGCCAGACCGCCAGCTGGTGGCTTGCCCGCCAGAATGGGAGCTTTGATACTGTGGATTGTCGATTTGATGTGGTAGCCTTCACCGGCGATAACATTGAATGGCTAACCAATGCGTTTTCATCTGAGTGACCCTGCTAGCCCGGCTGGTGGTTAATTTTAAGGATTATTGTGCTCGAGAGAATCAAAGCCTGCTTTACCGAAAGCATCCAGACCCAGATAGCTGCGGCGGAAGCGCTGCCTGATGCCATTTCCCGCGCAGCGATGACCATGGTTCATTCCCTGTTGAATGGCAATAAAATTCTCAGTTGCGGGAACGGAACCTCTGCGGCAAATGCCCAGCATTTTGCCGCCAGCATGATCAACCGTTTTGAGACCGAACGCCCGGGTTTACCTGCGATTGCGCTCAGCGCTGATAATGTGGTCCTCACTGCGATTTCGAACGACCGTTTGCATGAAGAAATCTATGCCAAACAGGTGCGCGCACTTGGCCAGGCCGGTGACGTACTGCTTGCCATATCCACCCGAGGGAATAGCCGTGATATCGTCAAGGCCGTAGAAGCGGCCGTTACCCGGGATATGACGATTGTCGCTTTAACAGGGTATGACGGTGGTGAGCTGGCCGGGCTACTTGGCCCGCAGGATGTTGAAATCCGCATTCCGTCGCATCGCAGCGCGCGTATCCAGGAAATGCACATGTTGACGGTAAATTGCCTGTGCGACCTGATCGATAACACGCTTTTTCCACATCAGGACGATTAAAAGGAGTACTTATGAAGGCGACCAAGCCGCTGGCAGTTCTTGCAACCGCATTGCTCCTTCAGGGGTGTATCGCGACTGCCGTTGTCGGCAGTGCCGCAGTAGCCACCAAAACCGCTACCGATCCACGTACCGTCGGTACTCAGGTGGACGATGGCACGCTGGAGCTGCGGGTCAATAAAAACCTGGCGAAAGATGAACAGCTGAAGAAACAGGCCCGGGTCAGCGTTACCGCCTACCAGGGGAAAGTGCTGCTAACTGGCCAGGCCCCGACCACCGATCTGAGCGCCCATGCGAAACAGATAGCCATGGGGACCGACGGCGTGACCGAGGTCTATAACGAAATCCGCCAGGGGGCGCCGATTGGCCTGGGTGTCGCCTCCAGCGATACCTGGATAACCACCAAGATCCGCTCGCAGCTGTTGGCCAGCGATCAGGTCAAATCCTCTAACGTGAAAGTCACTACCGAGAACGGCGAAGTGTTCCTGCTCGGCCTGGTGACCCCTACCGAAGGCAAGGCTGCCGCCGATATGGCCAGCCGGGTGAGCGGTGTTAAACACGTGACCACGGCGTTTACTTATCTCAAGTAATCTCTTTCTCAAGTAACCGGGTCAGTCACCACCAAGCGGATGCCACGGCGTCCGCTTTTTTTACCGCTCGCCGGGTTATCCCTGCCCCAGGGCCAGGGCCCGTAACTGGCTATTATTAAGAATGGCCACCGGCGCGGTGGGTGGGGTCATGGCGCTCAGCACCATAGCCCGGGCAACATCCCTGGCCGGAATCGATCGCCAGCGATCCGGCAAGATCCCAAACAGCGGCGCCATGATCGACTCATTCAGCCGCGGCTTACCGCGATCGCCCAGCAACATTGAAGGGCGGCACACGGTTAGTTGCGGCCAGCCCTGCGCCATCAGCCCCTGCTCCATCCGGCCTTTGACCTTGTTATAGAAAAACAGTGAGTGCGGGTTCGCCCCCATGGCGCTGACCACGATCATCTGGCGGGCGCCCAGCCTCAGCCCCGCCTGGCCCGTCTCCAGCACCAGGGTGTAGTCCGCCTGAACAAACGCCGCTTTACTGCCGGCTTCCCGCCGGGTGGTGCCCAGGCAACAAAACACCGTGTCGACCGGTTGATCCAGCGTGTTCAGCGCATCCAGTAATTGTGGATCACAGGGGTTGATCACCCCGGGCTGCGCCTCCAGCGGGCGGCGGGTAGGGGCATAAATGGTGGTCACCGACGGCGCAATCACCAGCTGGCGCAGCAGATCACTCCCGATCAGACCGGTGGCACCGGTAATCAGTACATTATTCACAACAACGGCTCCGTGGTGGGTTTTCGGGCTATTCCCCGTCTCGCGTCCAGTACAGTTTTTTGCCAAATCCGAGGGTGTTATCGGTAAATTTTAGTTCATCCATGCGGATTTCCCACACCGGCATGGGCATGGCCAGCGCCACCGGGAAGCGTCGGCAATAACGCGCGCGTTGCTGCCGGGCCTGCTCCCCTTCCAGCAAGCGCAGCTCACCGGCAAACTGCACCCCCGCGGATCAAAGCCACGGTTTTATTCTGCCCGCTGACTGTACCGGCAACCGGGCAGCAGGCCCCGGCAATCTGGCCATGCCGCGAGCCGGGATCGGTTAACAGGTACAGCGCCACCCGCTGCGGGTCATAAACATAAAATGCACTGGCGCACCAGGGCTGGTCACCGCGGGCCACACAATAGGTCACCACATGTTGTTTACCGAGCCAGCGGCTGATCGCTGCAAGGGACTCACTCATAAGAATTTACCTTTCAAATGCTCTCCCCTGAGGGTAACCCCTTTCGCCGGGGGCCACCAGCGGTGCAACCCGCTGTGCAACATGGTATGGTGCGGCGATGTTTTCTGATAACGCCACCACCATGACGCCCTGGTTTTTATATATGATTCGCAGCCCGGATAACGCCCTATACACCGGCATTACCACAGATGTTCCCCGCCGTGTTAAACAGCACCAGTCCGGTAAAGGGGCCAAAGCGCTGCGCGGAAAAACTAACCTGCTGCTGGTATTCAGTACCGAAGTGGGGGATCACGGGCGGGCGCTGCGCCTTGAGTACCGGATGAAGCAACTAAAGAAAAGCCAGAAAGAACAGCTGGTCAGCGGGGAAGTCGCGTTTGAAGATCTGTTTGCCGATCTCCAAACGCAGGATATTACAGGCGGTTAAAGTGATCGGCGTATTCCACCAGACCATGCACCCCGTCCAGGGCGTCATCCGCCAGGCGGTGTACCTGGAAAGCGGCTTCGCAATCCGGCCAGCGGCAGCGTAAATCGTAGCGTGCGGCCGGTTCAAAGCCCAGGCGGCTATACAAGGCCGGATCGCCAAGGGTAACCACGGCGGCATAGCCAAATTCATTGAGAGAATCCAGCCCTTCGTAGACCAGCTGGCGCCCCAGACCCTGGCCGCGCCAGGCGTCATCTACTGCCAGTGGCGCCAGACCGACCCACTGAAGCTCTTCACCCGCCACGCTGACCGGGCTAAACGCGGCATAGCCGATCACCTGGCCGTCGTCATCGGTGGCGACGACACCCAGCGTGAGTAAGCCATCTTCACGTAAGTCGTGTACCAGACGGGCTTCACCTTCCCCAGGGAATGCACGGCGCAACAGCGCATCGATCCCCGGTGCATCAATCGGAATTTCGACTCGAATTAGCATGGTTCACCTACTGAATGTTCACGCCCGGCGGGCGCTGTTTTTAACCCCGCCTCAACGAATTCGGCCAGTTGCAGAAGCAGGATACGCAACGGTTTTGGCATCGCATCCAGTTCAATGGCATCCATTAAGTTTTTAACGTACAGGCCCAGTTCGGTATCCCCTTCAATCACCAGACGGCGCTGGAAGAAGAGCGTATCCGGGTCCTGCTTACGCGCGGCAATTAATAGCAGATCGTTAGCATCAGCGCTGAAGCTCACGTCTGCCGTGGCGTGTTCACGCACCACCAGCTTGCCATCCTGAACGGAGGTAAACCACGCCAGGCCAATATCACGCACCGAAATACTTAGCCAACGGCCGTCAAGAAAATCGAGATCGCCATCCTCCAGCGCCTGGCGAAACTGCCAGGACAGCACCTGCTCCAGCACGTGGCGCTTCAGAGCAAAGGGCGCCAGGCGGACGGGGGTGCTAATGAATGACGGGCCCAGACGGACAAGACGCGAACGCAGTTTATCCAACACGTACTTTACTCCCTGAAATAGATAATCCCCGACATTGTGCCACAGACATCATGTTGTCGGCTGGCTCAAAATCAAAATTGATACGGTTAATAACATAGTCTAATCATGCGATTTTCAGAGTACCAATACGTCATTAGCTGCCCCAAATCAAAAATTGCCATCAACCGGTTAATTAAAATCGCTGTTCGTTAATAATTACGCTGGTCCATTATGGCCCGGCACGGGCACCAGCCCGGATAACCAGGATATATTATGGAGCTGCTTTGCCCCGCCGGTAATCTACCGGCTTTAAAGGCCGCCATCGAAAACGGTGCTGATGCGGTCTACATCGGACTGAAAGACGATACCAACGCGCGCCACTTTGCCGGGCTCAACTTCACCGAGAAAAAGCTACTGGAAGCGGTGGACTTCGTCCATAAACATCGTCGCAAATTACATATCGCCATTAACACCTTCGCCCATCCGGACGGCTACCAGCGCTGGCAGCGCGCCGTGGATATGGCGGCGCAGCTGGGCGCAGACGCCCTGATTCTGGCGGATCTGGCCATGCTGGAATATGCCGCCGAAAAATATCCCCACATCGAGCGCCACGTCTCCGTACAGGCATCGGCCACCAACGAAGAAGCCATTCGCTTCTACCAGCGCCACTTCGACGTCGCCCGGGTGGTTCTCCCCCGGGTACTGTCCATCCACCAGGTAAAACAGCTAGCCAAAGTGACACCGGTGCCGCTGGAAGTATTCGCCTTCGGCAGCCTGTGCATTATGGCTGAGGGCCGCTGCTACCTCTCTTCTTATTTGACCGGTGAATCCCCCAATACTGTGGGCGCCTGTTCCCCGGCTCGCTTTGTGCGCTGGCAGCAGACCCCACAAGGGCTGGAGTCACGGCTTAATGATGTGCTGATTGACCGCTACAAAGACGGTGAAAACGCCGGGTACCCCACCCTGTGTAAAGGGCGCTACCTGGTTGATGATCGTCCGTACCATGCCCTGGAAGAGCCCACCAGCCTCAACACGCTGGAGCTGCTGCCGGAGCTGCTGGCGGCGAAGATTGCCTCGGTGAAAATCGAAGGGCGCCAGCGCAGCCCGGCCTATGTAAGCCAGGTGGCGAAAGTGTGGCGCCAGGCTATCGATCGCTGCATCGCCGATCCCGCCAGCTACAGCCCGCAGAGCACCTGGATGGAAACCCTGGGCTCTATGGCCGAAGGCACCCAGACAACCCTCGGTGCGTACCACCGTAAATGGCAATAACCAGTCAGGAATTACCATGAAATATTCGTTAGGGCCGGTGCTGTATTACTGGCCAAAAGAGACCCTGGAACAGTTTTATCAGGCCGCCGCCAGCAGTGCAGAGATTGTCTACCTGGGTGAAGCGGTGTGCAGCAAGCGCCGGGCCACCAAAGTGGCAGACTGGCTGGATATGGCAAAGTCCCTGGCCGCCAGCGGCAAACAGGTGGTGCTGTCGACCCTGGCGCTGGTCCAGGCATCCTCAGAGCTAAATGAAGTCAAACGCTATGTGGAAAACGGCGATTTCCTGATTGAAGCGAACGACCTCGGCACCGTAAACCTCGCCGCCGACCGCAAATTACCGTTTGTGGCGGGCCACGCCCTTAACTGCTACAACGCCGTGGCGCTGCGCCTGCTGCAAAAGCAGGGCATGGTGCGCTGGTGTATGCCAGTGGAGCTTTCCCGGGACTGGCTGGCCAATGTGCTAACCCAGTGTGAAGAATTGGGGATCCGCGACAAATTTGAGGTAGAAGTCCTGAGCTACGGCCATCTGCCGCTGGCCTACTCCGCGCGCTGCTTTACTGCCCGTTCGGAAGATAGGCCCAAAGACGAGTGCGAAACCTGCTGCATTAAGTACCCCACCGGCCGCAGCATGCGCTCCCAGGAAGATCAACAGGTGTTTGTGCTGAACGGCATCCAGACCATGAGCGGGTATGTGTATAACCTCGGCAACGAGCTGAACAGCATGCAGGGGCTGGTCGATATTGTGCGCCTGTCACCGATGGGCCAAGAGACTCTGGATCTGGTGGAACAGTTCCGCGCGAACGAACAAGGGGCTGCGCCTCTGCCGCTGGCGGCTCACAGTGACTGCAACGGTTACTGGAAGCGCCTGGCCGGGCTGGCACTGGAGGTGTAGACCCCGGCGGCTATTCACCACTCTCAAAGAGGCTACGGCCTCTTTTTTATTGCCCTCATCCCACGCCTGCTTATCCGCCCCGAGCGCAACACAAAGGCTCGCAATGTTAATCAATATCGGTAATCTTTAATGCACTATTAAAAACCAATATTCTGGCCAGCACATCGCGGGCCAGAAGCCGACCTTCAACCGGACGATAAGTAGGTAAAGTGAGCCAATATGTCTGAGATTTCCCCCGTTCCTTTTTCCGTGCTGGATCTCGCCCCGATCCCGGAAGGCGCCAGCGCTGCCGATGCGTTTCACCGTTCCCGTGAGCTGGCCTGTTTAGCGGAGCAACTGGGTTACCACCGCTACTGGCTGGCAGAGCACCACAATATGAAAGGGATCGCCAGCGCCGCCACCTCAGTGCTGATTGGCTACCTGGCGGCAAACACCACCACTCTGCGGCTGGGCTCTGGCGGTGTGATGCTCCCCAATCACGCCCCGCTGGTGATTGCCGAACAGTTCGGCACCCTGGAAACCCTCTACCCCGGGCGTATTGACCTCGGGCTGGGCCGGGCGCCAGGCAGTGACCAGCGCACCATGATGGCCCTGCGCCGCCATATGAGCGGCGATATTGATAATTTTCCGGGTGACGTCAACGATCTGATTAACTGGTTCGATGCCGCAGACCCCGACCCCGCCGTGCGCCCGGTACCGGGCTATGGCACCAGGGTCCCGGTATGGCTACTGGGCTCCAGCCTGTATAGCGCCCAGTTGGCGGCACAGCTTGGCCTGCCCTTTGCGTTTGCCTCCCATTTTGCCCCGGATATGTTGCTCCAGGCGCTGGAGCTATACCGGGCGCAGTTCCGGCCCTCGGCTCGTCTGGCGGCCCCCTATGCAATGGTGTGCATCAATGTGATTGTGGCGGACAGCAACCGGGATGCCGAATTCCTGTTCACCTCTCATCAGCAGGCATCGACCCGTCTGCGGCGGGACGGCAGCGTGCAACTGCCGCCGCCGATTCAGGACATGGACAGCTACTGGAACCCGGCGGAGAAATATTCCGTTGAGCGGGCCCTCGCGATGTCCGTGGTGGGCGACAAAGCCAAAGTGACCCACGGGCTGGAAAGCATCCTGCACCAGACCCGGGCCGATGAGCTGATGATCAACAGCCCGGTCTTTGATCACCAGGCGCGGCTGTACTCCTTTACGCTGACACAGCAAATCCACCGCAGCCTGTTTGCCTGATCCCCTGCGCGGGCCATCCCCCGGCCCGCGCTTATGATTTATTGACTAAAAAAAACGTAATAATTAGTTAATTTCACTGCCGTTTACCTGAATAGTGGCACCATCACCGATAACAACAAATAAAACCAGAATATCAAACTATTACTTTGCGTAACGGTGACAATGGCCCACTCCTTCGCACCACCCCACACGCTGTTTTACGCCCCCTGCCATACAGCCCCAGGCCGCCTGCGGTTTCTGGCGTGCCTGTTAATCGTGGTGGGCATTCCCCTGCTGTGTTTTATCCCCCGGGCCCGCGCCGACAGCGGCGCCCAGGATAACACTATCACCCTGCAGCACCGCACGGATAAAGCAGCTCCGGCGGCGCTGTCGATATGGGCCCAGGCCCGGGGCGGCAGTGATGCAGATCCCTCCCGCCACGGCACCGATGGCTGGGTGTGCCTGTCCCGGCGCGATCCGCGCCACGGCGCCTGTCCGACCGATCTGGAGTGGGCTTATCGCTGGGGAACAACCACGCCGATTTCACTCACCTTTACCGAGCAACACAGCGGGGCAACAGCGGTACTGACACTGACGGCCAGTAGCGCATTCTATGCCGATCCCGCCCACCACTGCGCGACGGTCAGCCGAACGACAGCGATTAATCAGGTGTCGTTGCTGGGCTGTGAAGACGGGCTGGCGGTAAAGTATTACAACGGCAAGGTACTGTCGGTGACGCTAACGGCAGACCAGATTGCCCGCCTGCCCTTTGGCGGCCGCTGGCAGGCACAGTTAGTGCTACAGCAGCACGCCTGGTCATCCGCCAGCCAGGTTGCCCTGTGGGCGGCCAACATAACGCTGGAAGTGACGGATAAACATAATGGCGCGATTTACCTGCCGGGAATGGATACCGCGCAGCCGCTGATCACTCTGGGGCTGCACCCGACGGGCCACCGGGATCTGGTTGCCGGGCAGCAGGTGGTTGATACCTGCCTGTATGATGGCTATAACGCTAATAGTCCCTGGCTGAGTGTCACGCTGTCTGACGCATTGCCCGCCACAGGCCGCGGCGCAGCGACATTTTCAGTGGTGCATCGCGGCCACAGCCCTGCCAGCGCCAGTAACCGTATCGATTACCGGGTCGCGCTGGACTATGGCGGCAGGCAACAGTCCGTGCTGAACGGACGGCCGCTGCTGTTAGCCAATGCCGACCGTGCACCGGTGCACAGCGTCACGCTGCCGGGCATTCCCCAGCCGGTGGCCTGTATTCCCGCCCCGCTGACGTTGACCGTCGCCCCCTTTAACCCCAGCATCAAAAATCCCGGCCACTATTCCGGCACGCTGCGCATTGTGCTGGCAGCGGACGCCCTCGTCCCCTGAGGGCGGCCTGTGCCCGCGCTGACCGTACGCCATCCCTTCTCTTCCCAAGCAATACTCACATAAATTAAGAATGGCTGAGATCAATTAAGTTGGGCCTTAAGGGCGGGATATGGTCTGGTAGCTGGCGGTTATTCGCCAGTACCTCTGCCAGTATTTTCCGCCCGGAGCGTAGCCCGGGAGGCTCGCGGGCAATGGAGAATAGGATTTCATCAGGAAGGATACAGATATGGTTTGCAGCATCACTGAATCGCAGTGTGATAATAAAATAAACCAAAAATACAATAGGTTATATTTCTTAAGTCGATATAGATTATCGCTATTTCACCGTATTTTTCATTTCCGCTGGCTTTCTATTTCGTGTGCCCTGGCCGCTGCGCTACTTTGCGGTCTGCTTCTGCTCAGTAACACCGCCCGTGCCGACGCCTTACTACCAGTAGATATGAACACTGCAGTCACCATCTCATATGACAGAAGTGCCCCACCGGCCAGATATATTATCTGGAACGACATCGCTAACGGGTATAGTCGGGATAATCCCGCATTGCGTAACAGGGACTGGTTTCGCTGTAAATCAAGCACGAACACTGCCACCGGCGCCTGCTCCCGTGCGTGGATATGGGGTGGAGGATATGTGGTCAGCAACCTAAACCTCCGCTTTACTGAAAAGAGAAGCAAAATTACCGTTGATATCCCTCTGAAAGGCCAAAATGCGGCCTGCCGTTACGTTACTTCAGTCTCTTGCTCTATTTTGTCTTCCGAAACGGGCGCATATAAGCAAATACAGGATGGAATATCGACGCAAGGCACCACAGCGAAAAAACTCTTGATTTATCTGACAGCAGAGGACCTGGGAAAAATCCCCGCCGGCGGGATATGGGAAGGAAATTTAATTATCGAACAACGCCAGTGGTCACCCAATATACATGTCGCCGACTGGACCGCCCAAATCACCCTTGACGTGACCGACCGCAACAACGGGGCTATCTATCTGCCCGCCTTTGGCACAGCCGATGCCTTAGTGGATCTGAACCTGCGCACGACACCGCTGAGCACAGCTCCAGGCGGCGAGGTGAGCGGCAGCACAACCATCGATACCTGCCCTGTATGACGGCTACAACAGCAACAGCCCGTGGCTACAGGTAACCCTGTCCGATACTGCCAATGCCCCGACTCGCCCGGCGGATCTGTTCTCGGTGGTCAAAACCGGCAGTACCGCCACCGATCCCCGTAACCGTATCGATTACCGGGTGGCAATGCGCTACAACGGCCAGCCGCTACAGGTGGAAAATAAAAAACCGATAACCCTGACCGGGGTTAATACCGCGCTGATCCGCCCAGTAACGCTCCCCGGTTTTCGGGTACCGGTAATCTGCACCCCCACGCCGCTAGATCTGACAGTGCTGCCCTTTGCCAAAGCCAGTAAAACTGCCGGGCGCTACAGCGGTACCCTGAGGGTTAATCTGGCCGCTGATGCGCTGGCACCGTAAACCCACCGCTGAGCCTACAATCGTGTGGATAAAACAATACCCCGCCAGCAGGTGCTGCGGGGTATTGTTTGAGATATGGTTTGAGGTATTGTGTCGCGGGTTGCGATCAGCAGAGCGATTTGATTTGATCTGCGGTCAGCCCGGTAATCGTCATCACGACCTCAAGCTCAAAACCGCTATCCAGCATTGCTTTGGCGACATTGCGTAGTGCCGTCTGTTTACCGATATCAATACCTTGCTCAATGCCTTGCTCAATGCCTTGCTCAATTCCTTTCCCAATCCCGATATCAATCCCTTCCTGTTCCAGTTGCTGCGCAATTGTCATCAGTGTGCCTCCGTGTTGTGGCACCCGCTGTGCCAGGGTACGAACAAAGGTTTTCGCATTGGTGGTGGTATCAGCAGAGAAGCTGGGCAATATCGTCCGCAGTCAGCCCGGTCATTGCCATCACGACCTCATGATCAAAACCGCTATCCAGCATTGCCCGGGCGACATTGAGTAGCGCCGTACGTTTACCGATATCAATCCCTTCCTGTTCCAGTTGCTGCGCAATTGTCATCAGTGTGCCTCCGTGTTGTGGCACCCGCTGTGCCAGGGTATGAACAAAGGTTTTCGCATTGGTGGTCTCACCAACCTGCACAAGGTAGTTTATCAGTGAAGCCAACTGCTGTTCTGTCGTGAATTCCTTTAAAAGCACCGTCGCCAGCCGGTCCAGTAAGGCCATCAGATCACGCCGGTGAATATGCTTTTGCAGTAATGTCAGGGCAGCCATACTGCGGTGCCCCATGATCTCATCATCAGAAATGACGGTGATATCCACCAGTGGAAAATCCCCACAGTAGAGTTGCTCTGCCAGGTCTGGTGTATCAAATCCGTCCAGCCAGCGGGTCGACCAGGGATAAGGGCTGCGCTTGCCGGTATAAAACAATACCGGTATCACCAGCGGCAGCGTCTTATGGCCAGCATCCAGATGGCGTTTCATCGCCGCCACTGCATAACGCATCAACCGAAAGGCCATATGCCTGTCCGGCGTGGATTGATGCTCAATCAATACGTGAATATATCCGCTGGCGCCGTTACGGGTTTTCAGGCTATAGAGCACATCGCTGAAATAAGGCCGCAGTTGTTCTTCCACAAAACTGCCGGACTCCAGACGCAGCGTCCTGAAATCACAGAGTGCCCGGAGCGCCGGAGGAAGGTGCAATTCCATAAAGTCCCGGGCCGTCGCCGGGTGGGTAAGAAACTGTTTAAACACCAGATCATGCGGGGTCACGCTGGCGGCATGCCCGCTGCCCGTTTTGCTGTCAGTCATCCTCCGCTCCCCCGGTGCATGGCGCATCAAATAGATCCACTAAAGAGCCCGACAGTACCACTCCTCCTGCGGGCGACCAGCAGCGCGATCGGTTCCTGCGGGACATTACGCAATAATCCCACGCCCCCCTATCGGGAGGCAGAAAAGCACAAAGGCCACCGGGATGCCCCGCATGGCCTTTGTATCACTGCCGGTGACCGGCGATCAGTGATAAACCGGTAACAGATTCAGGCTGGAAAGGATATGCATCAGCGCATTTCCGACGCCGAAGATCAGTACCAGGATAATCATCGTATTGCCGCCCCATACCCGGAAAAGCGGGCTACCAAAACGCTTACGGGAGGCTCGGGCCAGCAGGGCTGGAACAATTGCCGCCCAGACTGTCGCCGCCAGGCCCGCATAACCAATGGCATACAGGAAGCCGTCCGGCCACACCATGGCACCAATAACCGGCGGCAGGAAGGTAATTAACGCCGTTTTAAACCGGCCCAGCGGGGCATCATCAAATTTAAACAGGTCCGCCAGGTAATCAAACAACCCCAGCGTTACCCCGAGGAAAGAACTGGCCACCGCAAAGTTAGAGAAGATAACCAGCAACAGCTCCAGACCCTTACTGTTCAGCACCCCGCTCAGGGCCTGAACCAGCACGTCAATATTGCCGCCTTTATCGGCAATGGCGATAAAGTCATGGCGCGGGATATTGCCCATGGTGCCCAGCAACCATATGGCATACAGCCCCAGGGCAATCAGAGTGCCCAACACCAGGCAGCGCACAATGGTGCGTGGATCTTTACCGTAAAATTTCACCAGGCTGGGGACATTACCGTGGTAGCCAAAAGACGCCAGGCAGAACGGCAGTGTCATCAGCAAATAAGGGGCGTAACTGGGATTTACCTCGGCGGTATTGAGCAGTGTGGCCGGTGTAACATGGCCCAGCAGGCTGCCAAAGGTCAGGAAGAAGGTGATAACCTTCGCCCCCAGTACAATGGCGGTCATACGGCCCACGGCTCGGGTGCTCAGCCAGACAATAAACCCCACCAACAGGGCGAATCCTCCGCCGGCGACCCGGGGCGGCACCGACAGGGACATCTCGCTAAAGGTGTGATGCAGAATCGAGCCGCTGGCAGAAATATAGGCGTAGGTCAGGATATACAGCACGAACGCAATCGAGATACCGTTAACCAGGTTCCAGCCTTTGCCGAGCAGATCTCTGGTGATGGTATCAAAGCTGGCGCCAATCCGGTAATTGAGGTTGGCCTCAAGGATCATCAGCCCGGAATGCAGCATACAGAACCAGGTGAAGACCAGCGCCGCCAGGGACCAGAAGAACCACGCCCCTGACATAACAACCGGCAGAGAGAACATCCCCGCCCCGATAATGGTCCCTGCGATTATCACTACACCGCCCAGTAACGGGGCAGCATTGCGGGTTGTTGTTGCCACTGTTGCCATAACCAATTCACCTTCGTTGCGCCACCGTGGCGCTGTCATGTTGCTATTGTACCAGTACACGAGTACAAAAAAGAACAAAAAAATCCCGGCAATTGATGCCGGGACTTTTATCACTGGGTCAGTGCGTTTCTAATGGCACAAATTGCGCCAATCAGGAAGCATCACCGCCGAAACGACGTGCAGGGCGCGGTGCCGCTGCGTCATCGCGACGCGGGGCACGGTTGCCGTCACGGCGTTCACCGCTGAAACGACGACCATCACCACGGCCACCTTCGCGGCGTTCGCCACCAAAGCCACCGCGACCGCCTTCACGACGTTCACCGCCACGACGCTCACCACCGCCGAAGCTGCGGGCACCGCGGTCAGGACGCGGCTGTGCATCACCGATTAATTGCATATTCATCGGTTTGTTGAGAATACGCGTGCGGGTGAAGTGCTGCAGTACATCGCCCGGCATGCCTTTCGGCAGCTCGATGGTAGAGTGAGTACCAAACAGTTTGATGTTACCAATGTAACGGCTGCTGATGTCGCCTTCATTGGCGATGGCGCCCACAATATGACGCACTTCAACACCGTCATCACGGCCAACTTCAATGCGGTACAGCTGCATATCGCCAACGTCACGACGTTCACGACGCGGACGTTCGCCACCTTCACGGCGTTCGCCACGTTCACCGCGACGATCATCACGACGGTCATCGCGATCGCGGAATTCGCGACGCGGGCGCATCGGGGCATCCGGCGGCAGGATCAGCGGACGTTCACCCTGAGCCATTTTCAGCAGTGCTGCGGCCAGGGTTTCAATATCCAGTTCACCTTCTGCGGCTTCCGGCTGCATTTTAGTCAGCAGTGCGCGGTACTGATCCAGATCGCTGCTTTCCAGCTGCTGCTGAACTTTGGCGGCGAATTTTTCCAGACGGCGTTTACCCAGCAGTTCTGCGTTCGGCAGTTCTACTTCCGGAATGGTCAGTTTCATGGTGCGTTCAATGTTACGCAGCAGGCGGCGTTCGCGGTTTTCAACAAACAGCAGCGCGCGACCAGCACGACCGGCACGACCAGTACGGCCGATACGGTGAACATAAGATTCCGCATCCATCGGGATGTCGTAGTTAACGACCAGGCTGATGCGTTCAACGTCCAGGCCACGGGCCGCAACGTCAGTGGCGATCAGAATATCCAGGCGGCCATCTTTCAGGCGTTCCAGTGTCTGCTCACGCAGGGCCTGGTTCATGTCGCCGTTCAGGGCAGCAGAGCTGTAGCCGCTACGTTCCAGGGCTTCAGCCACTTCCAGGGTGGCGTTTTTGGTGCGCACAAAGATGATAGCAGCATCAAAGTCTTCTGCTTCCAGGAAGCGAACCAGTGCTTCGTTTTTACGCATCCCGTAGGCAGTCCAGTAGCTCTGGCTGATGTCCGGGCGAGTGGTCACGCTGGACTGGATACGTACTTCCTGCGGGTCCTGCATAAAGCGACGGGTAATGCGACGAATCGCTTCCGGCATGGTAGCAGAGAACAGCGCGGTCTGATGTTCAGCCGGGATCTGCGCCATGATGGTTTCAACGTCTTCGATGAAGCCCATACGCAGCATTTCATCGGCTTCATCCAGTACCAGGCCGTGCAGGCTGGACAGATTCAGGGTGCCACGTTTCAGGTGATCCAGCAGACGGCCAGGCGTACCCACCACAATCTGCGGCCCCTGACGCAGGGCGCGTAACTGCACGTCATAACGCTGGCCGCCGTACAGGGCAACCACGTTCACGCCACGCATATGTTTAGAGAAATCCGTCATGGCTTCAGCAACCTGAACCGCCAGTTCGCGGGTCGGGGCCAGCACCAGGATTTGCGGTGCTTTCAGCTCAGGATCAAGGTTATTCAGCAGCGGTAAGGAGAACGCTGCGGTTTTGCCGCTACCGGTCTGGGCCATACCCAGCACGTCGCGGCCGCTCAGCAGATGTGGGATACACTCTGCCTGGATTGGAGATGGTTTTTCGTAACCCAGATCGTTAAGGGCTTCAAGGATAGGAGCCTTCAGGCCCAGATCTGAAAAAGTGGTTTCGAATTCAGCCATGTAGTACGTGTGCCTCAAAATTATTGGCGGCCAGTCTACATAACTCATCGTGAAATTGATCTGCAATTTTCATTGAAAAGTGTGAACCGGCTCAAAGTAGGTGTATTAACGAACAACAACGCCCTCACCCGCGAAGGTGATGGCAGTAAAAAAACTGTGGGCTGATGTGTGTTCGTCAGCTATTGCTGGTCCGATTCTGCCAGGTCATCTTGCTCCTGGCCCAAGAGCGCTAATTCCAACAATGCATATCGGTGCTCAACAAAGTTATGAACGTTGTTAGCAACCGCCAGTTTGAACAGTGCCGAAGCGCTGTCCTTATCCCCCAGACTTAGGTAGTACTTACCTAAATAGAAGTTGGTTTCACTGAGATGCTCAGCGAGCGAGGTGTTATCCGTAGCATCCGCCTTGAGACGTTCCATCAGTGATTGCTCACTAATGTCGCCCAGGTAGAATTCGACAATGTTCCATCCCCACTGCTCTTTGTCCGATTTATTAAACCGGGTACGTAGAGCGTCTTTCGCCTGCTTCTCGTCCAGCTTACGTTCTACAACGTAAAGCCACAGGCTACGGAATGGATCATTGGGATCGTCTTGATAAAACGCCAGCAGATCATCTTGCGCTAACCGATAACGTCCACCGTAATAGAGGGCGATACCGCGATTCAGATGCGCATAATTGTAAGTTGGATCAAGCTCAAGTACAGAATCAAACGCTTCATAGGCGGCATCAAAGTTGCCCGCCTGCGTTAAATAAATGCCTAAGTAATTGAATACTTCAGGCATATCGGGTCGGATAGCCAGCGCTTGTGAAAAATCATTCCGCGCCAGTGCCCGTAGACCGAGGCTATCATACAACACTCCGCGCTCATATAAAAGCTGTGCGCGTTCGTCATCGGTTAAAGCCCGACTGGCAAGAATTTGCTCCATGCGCGCCAGAATCACTTCCTGCTGCAATGTCGGTTGCAATGGCACTGCGAGGACTTCGTTCTTACGCCAGGCAGAGTTGTTGCTGCAGCCGGCCAGCGTAATAGCTGTCGCAACAAAACACCAGCGCAAAAAAGGCTTCATTTCCCACTCCCGAAGACAACAATTGGATGAACGTCCTGGTCCCCCGGTTGTAATACAGAGCATCCAGCCCCGTAACAAACAGCTCCCCACGGCAACCGTGGAGAGCTGAAACGGCTGGGCTTACTCTGCTGCCGGTGCAGCTGGAGCTGCAGCATCAGCTGCCGGAGCCTGTTCTACGGCTTCTTTCATGCTCAGACGAACGCGCCCCTGGCGGTCCACTTCCAGCACTTTAACCGGAACTTCCTGGCCCATATGCAGGTAATCGGTCACTTTCTCAACGCGTTTATCGGCGATCTGAGAAATATGTACCAGACCTTCTTTACCGCCGCCAATAGCAACAAATGCGCCAAAGTCGACAATACGGGTCACTTTACCGTTGTAGATACGGCCAACTTCGATTTCTGCAGTGATCTCTTCGATACGGCGAATAGCATGTTTTGCTTTCTCACCGTCGGTCGCCGCAATCTTGATGGTACCGTCATCTTCGATTTCGATAGTGGTGCCGGTTTCTTCAGTCAGGGCGCGGATCACAGAACCACCTTTACCGATCACATCCTTAATTTTATCGGAGCTGATCTTCATGGTGTAGATACGCGGTGCGAACTGGGAGATATCCCCACGCGGTGCGTTGATAGCCTGTTCCATCACGCCCAGGATGTGCATACGGGCACCTTTGGCCTGGTTCAGCGCAACCTGCATGATTTCACGGGTGATCCCTTCGATTTTGATATCCATCTGCAGTGCAGTGATACCGTCGCGGGAACCGGCTACTTTAAAGTCCATATCGCCAAGGTGATCTTCGTCACCCAGGATGTCAGACAGCACAACGAAGTTGTCGCCTTCTTTCACCAGGCCCATTGCGATACCCGCAACAGCGGCTTTCACCGGCACACCAGCATCCATCAGCGCCAGAGAAGCACCACATACGGACGCCATGGAAGAGGAGCCGTTGGATTCAGTGATTTCAGACACCACACGTACGGTGTACGGGAATTCTTCCATGGTCGGCATCACGGCCAGAACACCGCGTTTTGCCAGACGACCATGACCGATTTCACGACGTTTCGGGGAGCCAACCATACCGGTTTCGCCCACAGAGTACGGAGGGAAGTTGTAATGGAACAGGAACGTATCAGTACGTTCGCCCATCAGTTCGTCCAGGGTCTGTGCATCACGGGCAGTCCCCAGGGTAGCCGTTACCAGCGCCTGAGTTTCACCACGGGTGAACAGTGCAGAGCCGTGAGTACGCGGCAGAACACCAGTACGCACGTCCAGACCACGGATCATGTCTTTTTCGCGGCCATCGATACGCGGCTCGCCGGCCAGTACGCGGCTACGCACCACGTTTTTCTCGATAGCGTGCAGGATTTCACCCAGTTCGTTTTCGTCCAGGGCTTCGTCTTCTGCTTTCAGGGTAGCGATAGTTTCAGATTTGATCAGATCAACCTGAGCATAACGTTCCTGTTTGTCAGTGATGCGGTAAGCATCGCTCAGACGGGATTCGGCCAGGGCAGCAACGCGGGCGTTCAGCGCGTCGTTGACGGCTTCCGGCTGCCAGTCCCAGCGAGGTTTACCGGCTTCGGCAACCAGCGCTTTGATGTTTTCGATAACAACCTGCTGCTGGTCGTGGCCAAATACCACGGCGCCCAGCATCTGATCTTCGCTCAGCAGGTCTGCTTCGGATTCCACCATCAGTACCGCACCTTCAGTACCGGCAACCACCAGATCCAGTTTACTGGTCTTCAGTTCGTCAGCGGTCGGGTTCAGTACGTACTGATCGTTGATGTAACCTACGCGCGCACAACCGATCGGGCCGTTGAACGGAATACCGGACAAGGACAGCGCAGCAGAGGCACCGATCATCGCAACGATGTCCGGGTTAACCTGCGGGTTTACGGATACCACGGTAGCGATAACCTGAACCTCGTTCACGAACCCTTCCGGGAACAGCGGACGAATCGGGCGGTCAATCAGACGCGCGGTCAGGGTTTCGCCTTCGCTCGGGCGGCCTTCACGGCGGAAGAAGCTACCCGGGATACGGCCAGCAGCGTAAGTACGCTCCTGATAGTTAACCGTCAGCGGGAAAAAGTCTTGTCCCGGTTTCGCTTTTTTCTGGCCAACAACGGTAACGAATACCGCAGTGTCGTCCATGCTCACCATCACGGCTGCAGAAGCCTGGCGAGCCATCATCCCGGTTTCCAGGGTCACAGTGTGTTGACCGTACTGGAATTTACGAACGATAGGATTCAGCAAAGTAAATTTCCTTTATATAAAAATCGGCTCCGCGCTACTGAGCGCGTCACCAGGGATCTACTCTCCGTTGCATCCTCGCGACTAATGACAACCCTATTCCAGCCCCATGACCGGGGGCAGAAAAACGCTCTCAATAGCCGCGCGAACCTCTGCAACGGAGATCCATACTTGGCAACAATACATGAGTTTGTATCAAATTGCTGCCGTTTGGTTGAAAAAAGGGGCCTTTTGTAAAGGCCCCTTTTTCAGAAACTCGCCAGAATTAGCGACGCAGACCCAGACGCTCGATCAGCTGAGTATAACGTGCAACATCTTTACGTTTCAGGTAGTCCAGCAGTTTACGACGCTGAGAAACCATGCGCAGCAGACCACGACGGCTGTGGTGATCTTTTTTGTGCTCTGCAAAGTGACCCTGCAGGTGGTTGATCTGTGCAGTCAGCAGAGCAACCTGAACTTCAGTAGAACCGCTGTCGTTAGCACCACGACCGAACTCAGAAACGATTTGAGCTTTAGCTTCAACGCTTAGAGACATTTTTGACTCCAAAATTATAGATAATAAGACAGGGCGCCGATCTCTAATTCAGCCACCCCAATATAAAGCCGGGACATTCTACCTGTCGCCGTCTTTTATCGCAAGGTAACCGCCATCACGCCGGATACTCAACCACCAAACGGCGGGGAGCTACACGGCCCTGATCGTCGATTTCACCCATACCGATAAAGTCGTGCTGGTCACCTTCGGTAACCCGCACCAGGCCATCAGCAGGCGCACCAGATGCGCGCACTGGCTGGCCATTTTTAAAATATGCCGCCGTTGCCGGAGGGATATTTACCGCCGGGAAATCCACTGCCGGGCTGTCCATCGGCATCAGTAACGGGTCCAGCAAGGTTGCCGGATCAATCTCCTGCTGCTGAGCCTGCGCCACCAGAGCGTTAAGTTGCTCCAGGGTTACCATCCGCTCTGCCGGGTACTTACTGACGGCCAGACGGCGCAGATAAATCACATGCGCCCCGCACCCCAGCTTTTCTCCTAAATCGTCAATAATTGAGCGAATATAGGTGCCTTTGGAGCAGTGGATTTCCAGCTCAAGTTCATCCCCGTCGTGGCGAATAAACAATAGCTCATACACCGTGATCGGGCGAGCCTCCCGGGGGACGTCAATACCTTCACGGGCATATTCATACAGCTTGCGGCCCTGGTATTTCAGGGCAGAAAACATGGACGGTACCTGCAGGGTATCGCCACGAAAACTGTCCAGCGCCTCAGCAAGCTGCTGAGCACTGAAATTCACCGGGCGCTCTTGCACAATCTGTCCATCGGCATCCGAGGTATCGGTGCGCTGGCCTAATTTGGCAATCACCCGGTAACGCTTGTCGGAGTCCAGCAAATAGCGGGAAAACTTGGTCGCTTCCCCGAGGCAGATAGGCAACATGCCGGTGGCCAGCGGGTCCAGCGCGCCGGTATGACCGGCCCGGTTAGCGTTATAAATACGTTTTACTTTTTGCAGCACATCATTGCTGGACGCACCCTGGGGTTTGTCCAGCAATAACACGCCGTGGATATCGCGGCCGCGACGACGAGGACGACTCATTAGTCCTCCTTGCTGTCGTCCGGGTTTACACGACGTTCGTCGTCATGCTTCACCACGCTGGTGACCAGGTTCGACATCCGCATCCCTTCCACCAGGGAGTTGTCGTAGAAGAAGGTCAGCTCAGGCACAATGCGCAGGCGCATCGCTTTACCCAGTAGGGTGCGAATATAACCAGACGCATCCTGCAAGGCTTTAAGGCCGTTTTTAACGGCGTTTTCGTCATTATCGTTCAGGAAGGTGACGAACACTTTTGCATACGCCAGATCCCGGGACATTTCGACACCGGACACCGTGGTCATTAGCCCGAGGCGCGGATCTTTGATTTCGCGCTGCAGAATGATTGCGATTTCTTTCTGCATTTCCTGGGATACACGCTGCGGACGGCCAAATTCTTTCGCCATAATATTTTCTCCAGACTAACAGGGGGGCACATGGCCCCCCTTTTCATTAGCAGTATTCGCTAATATCAGGCAATGGTACGCTGAATTTCGATAACTTCGAACACTTCGATCATATCGCCAGTGCGAACGTCGTTGTAGTTCTTCACGCCGATACCACATTCCATACCGTTGCGGACTTCGTTAACGTCATCTTTGAAGCGGCGCAGGGACTCCAGCTCGCCTTCATAGATAACCACGTTGTCGCGCAGTACGCGGATCGGGTTGTGACGTTTGACCACGCCTTCGGTAACCATACAACCTGCGATAGCGCCAAATTTCGGTGATTTGAACACATCACGAACTTCAGCCAGGCCGATAATTTCCTGTTTGTACTCTGGAGCCAGCATCCCGCTCATGGCGGCTTTCACTTCGTCAATCAGATTATAGATGACGGAGTAGTAACGCAGATCCAGGCTTTCTGCTTCAATAACGCGACGTGCGGAGGCATCAGCACGGACGTTAAAGCCCACCAGAATGGCGTTAGACGCTGCGGCCAGAGTGGCGTCGGTTTCAGTAATACCGCCCACACCAGAACCAATAATCCGCACTTTAACTTCGTCAGTAGACAGTTTCAGCAGCGAATCAGTGATCGCTTCCACAGAGCCCTGAACATCCCCTTTCAGGACGATGTTCACTTCAGATACGTCACCTTCGGTCATGTTGGCAAACATGTTTTCCAGTTTCGATTTCTGCTGGCGAGCCAGTTTCACTTCGCGGAATTTACCCTGACGGTACAGCGCAACTTCACGGGCTTTCTTCTCGTCACGTACCACGGTAACTTCATCACCCGCAGCCGGCACACCGGACATACCGAGGATTTCTACCGGGATGGACGGGCCTGCTTCGGTGACTTCCTGGTTCAGTTCGTTACGCATCGCACGCACGCGACCGTATTCGAAACCGCACAGTACGATGTCGCCTTTATGCAGAGTACCTTCACGTACCAGCACAGTGGCTACCGGACCACGCCCTTTATCCAGGAAGGATTCGATAACCACGCCGCTGGCCATGCCGCTGCGTACGGCTTTCAGCTCCAGGACTTCGGACTGCAGCAGGATAGCATCCAGCAGTTCGTCGATACCGGTACCGGCTTTCGCGGAAACGTGGACAAACTGGCTTTCGCCGCCCCACTCTTCCGGGATGATGCCGTACTGTGCCAGTTCGTTTTTAACGCGATCCGGATCGGCTTCAGGTTTATCAATCTTGTTCACCGCAACCACAACCGGCACTTTGGCCGCTTTGGCGTGCTGGATAGCTTCGATGGTCTGCGGCATCACGCCGTCGTCCGCCGCAACAACCAGAACCACGATGTCCGTTGCCTGAGCACCACGTGCACGCATGGCGGTAAACGCGGCGTGCCCCGGGGTATCCAGGAAGGTGATCATGCCGTTATCGGTCTGTACGTGGTACGCACCGATATGCTGGGTAATACCACCCGCTTCGCCAGAGGCCACTTTCGTTGAGCGAATGTAGTCCAGCAGCGAGGTTTTACCGTGGTCAACGTGACCCATGATGGTCACAACCGGCGCACGCGGTTCAGCCTGAGCACCCATATCGCGGTCGCTCATTAACGCTTCTTCCAGTTCGTTTTCACGACGCAGGATAACTTTGTGGCCCAGTTCTTCAGCAACCAGCTGCGCGGTTTCCTGATCGATAACCTGGTTAATGGTGGCCATGGCGCCCATTTTCATCATCGCTTTGATGACCTGGGAGCCTTTCACCGCCATTTTGTTGGCCAGTTCGGCAACGGTGATGGTTTCACCGATAATCACGTCACGGTTAACGGCCTGCGCAGGCTTCTGGAAGCCCTGTTGCAGTGCGCTACCTTTACGTTTGCCGCCTTTACCACCGCGTACTGCGGCGCGGGCTTCTTCGCGATCGGCTTTGGACTCAGAGTGCTTGTTGCCTTTCTTCGGACGCGGCGCTTTGGTGTTACGGGTACGGCTACGTCCGCCTTCCACTTCACGGTCGTTGTCGTCTTCTGCCTGACGGGCGTGCTGAGAGGTGGTGACGTGGTAGTCGCCAGACTCTTCAACCGCAGGTTCAGGGGTTTCAGTCCAGGTCGCGGAGTTTGCTTCGGCCATGCGGCGGGCTTCTTCAGCAACGCGGCGGGCTTCTTCTTCCAGTTTGCGACGAGCTTCTTCTTCCGATTTACGTTTCAGCTCTGCTGCTTCTGCTTCGCGACGCGCCTTTTCATTGTTGTTGGCGCTCTGGTTTACTTCGTCAGATTGTTTATTGCTCACTTTGTCTTTTTCCGCAGCTTCACGTTTTGCTTTTTCAGCGGCTTCACGTTTTGCCTGTTCTTCAGCTTCACGTTGCGCTTTTTCTTGCGCCTGACGTTTAGCAGTTTCCTCTGCTTCACGCTGGGCCTTCTCTTCCGCTTCACGCTTCGCTTGTTCTTCCGCGGCAAGACGTTCAGCTTCTTGCGGATCACGTTTTACAAAGGTGCGTTTTTTGCGGACTTCAATTTGTACCGACTTACTCTTCCCGCCGGTACCCGGAATGCTTAAAGTACTGCGCGTTTTGCGCTGTAAAGTCAACTTATCCGGCCCTGAGTGGTGTTCGCGATTCAGGTGCGCCAGTAAAGTCTGCTTCTCTTGTGCGGTTACAGAGTCATCCACTGACTTCTGGATGCCAGCGTCAGCAAACTGCTGTACCAGGCGGTCCACGGAAGTCTGGATCTCTGCAGCCAGTGATTTTACGGTTACATCTGTCATGCTGTTCCTTCCTGCTACAGTTTATTACGCCTCGTCACTGAACCAGCAGATATTACGGGCAGCCATAATCAGTTCGGCCGCTTTCTCAGAGGAAAGCCCTTCAATATCAGATAGGTCATCTACGCCCTGTTCGGCGAGATCTTCCAGTGAGCATACACCACGGGCAGCCAGTTTAAGGGCCAGCGGGCGATCCATACCTTCGAGGTTCAACAGATCGTCCTGCGGTTTGTTATCACCGAGGCTCTCTTCTTCGGCTAATGCCAGCGTGGTGAGCGCATTTTTAGCGCGCTCGCGTAACGCTTCAACGGTTGGCTCATCAAGGCCGTCCACTTCCAGCAGCTCGTTCATTGGCACGTAGGCCAGTTCTTCAAGGGAGGAGAAACCTTCTTCAACCAGGACAGTGGCGAATTCTTCGTCAATGCCAAGGTGTTTGGTAAAGGTTTCAATCGCTGCGTGGGCTTCCGCCTGATGCTTCGCCTGCAGGTCATCAACGGTCATCACGTTGAGTTCCCAACCGCTCAGCTGAGAGGCCAGACGCACGTTCTGACCATTACGACCAATCGCCTGAGCCAGGTTTCCGGCTTCAACAGCGATATCCATGGTGTGTTTATCTTCATCAACCACGATAGAGGCAACGTCTGCCGGGGCCATAGCGTTGATAACGAACTGTGCCGGATTGTCATCCCACAGCACGATATCAATACGCTCGCCACCCAGTTCGGTAGAGACGGCCTGAACGCGGGCACCGCGCATCCCAACACAAGCACCAACCGGGTCGATGCGTTTGTCGTTGGTCTTCACGGCGATTTTAGCGCGCGACCCAGGATCACGGGCTGCGGCTTTAATCTCAATCACTTCTTCGCCAATTTCCGGCACTTCAATGCGGAACAGCTCAATCAGCATTTCCGGTTTGGAACGGGTCACAAACAGCTGAGCACCACGTGCTTCCGGACGCACGGCATACAGCACGCCGCGAATACGGTCACCCGGGCGGAAGTTTTCGCGCGGCAGCATATCTTCACGCAGAATAACGGCTTCCGCGTTGCTTCCCAGATCAAGGGTGATATTGTCGCGGTTAACTTTTTTCACTACACCGGTGATTATCTCACCTTCATGTTCGCGGAACTGATCAACCACCATCGCGCGCTCGGCTTCACGTACTTTCTGCACGATAACCTGTTTTGCGGTCTGGGTGGTGATACGGTCGAAAGTCACAGATTCGATCTGATCTTCAACGTAGTCGCCAGCGTTCAGTGACGGATCTTCAAACTGTGCCGCATCTAAGGTGATTTCACGGGTCGGCTGGGTCACTTCTTCAACCACTAACCAACGACGGAAGGTGTCAAAATCACCACTTTTGCGATCGATAGCCACGCGGACATCGATCTCTTGCTCATATTTTTTCTTGGTTGCTGTAGCCAGAGCGGTTTCGAGCGCTTCGAAAATCTTTTCACGCGGAACGGCTTTTTCGTTAGAAACAGCTTCAACAACAGCCAAAATTTCTTTGTTCATCCTGGGCTTCGCCTCAATCCAGACTGTTAAAAGTGGGGAACCAGGTTCGCTTTCTGGACATTGCTCAGCGCGAACACTTCATCTTTGCCTTCGACCGTGACTGTAATCATCTCGCCGTCTACGGCCTTGATAATGCCCTGCCATTTGCGACGGTTCTGTACCGCCATACGCAATACGAGGGTCACTTCCTCACCCAAGAAACGGATGTAATGCTCTGCGGTAAACAAGGGACGATCGAGGCCAGGTGAGGAGACTTCCAGGTTGTAAGCCACGGTGATCGGATCTTCAACATCCATCACGGCGCTCACCTGGTGGCTGACATCAGCACAATTATCAACAGTGATGCCATCTTCACTATCAATATAGATGCGCAGCGTGGATGTGCGACCCCGAACGAATTCGATGCCGACAAGCTCAAAGCCCAGTGCCTCGACCGGTGCCGTAATCATCTCTGTTAACTTTTGTTCTAATGTGGACAACGCCACCTCCAGGACATAAAAAAAGGGCGTAAAGCCCAGTTATATTACTGCCAGATAACAAAAAACCCCGAAAAATCGAGGTTTTATATAACTGAACCTATATGCCGCAACGCGCGGCCAGAGCACCTTCCGGTGAATTTTCTTCCAAATACATCGCCGGGCGATGACATACTATTTACTAGTATATTTGAAAAAGAACACCAAGGGAAAGTGGTTGCGGGGGCCGGATTTGAACCGACGACCTTCGGGTTATGAGCCCGACGAGCTACCAGGCTGCTCCACCCCGCGTCCGAAACGTGGCAGATTTTACTCGTATTGAGTAAAAAATGCAAATAATGCTGGGATTTGGTACCGAGGACGGGACGTAAAATCGGCCTGTAGTATAGTGTTAGCTATCGCATGCTGTCAACCACTGCCCTCACCCCATATTGCGCGCCGGGATACTCAGCAACAATACGTGCGGACAATTTTACAAAAAATTGCGCAAATGCTTCCGGTCACCTGCAAAAGATGCTTAAATGAAAACTCACTTATTTTGCATAATCATGCAATACGAGCAGAAAGCACTCACTCTATATTAGTCAATCAGGCAGGGTTTTATTTTATGACGACGATTCTTAAGCATCTTCCGGTTGGTCAACGTATTGGCATCGCATTTTCTGGCGGTCTGGATACCAGCGCCGCGCTGCTGTGGATGCGAAAAAAAGGCGCCGTCCCTTATGCATATACAGCGAATCTGGGGCAGCCGGATGAGGACGACTATGACGCGATCCCCCGCCGCGCCATGGAGTACGGTGCAGAAAATGCCCGCCTGATCGATTGCCGTAAACAGCTGGTTGCCGAAGGTATTGCCGCTATTCAGTGCGGTGCTTTTCACAATACCACCGGCGGGCTGACCTATTTCAACACCACACCGCTGGGCCGTGCGGTTACCGGTACCATGCTGGTTGCCGCCATGAAAGAAGACGGCGTTAACATCTGGGGCGACGGCAGCACCTATAAAGGCAACGATATCGAACGTTTTTATCGTTATGGTCTGCTGACTAACGCTGAGCTGAAAATTTACAAACCGTGGCTGGACACCGACTTTATCGACGAGCTGGGCGGCCGCCAGGAAATGTCAGAGTTTATGATTGCCTGCGGCTTCGACTACAAAATGTCAGTCGAAAAGGCCTACTCCACCGACTCGAATATGCTGGGTGCCACCCACGAAGCAAAAGACCTTGAGTTCCTCAATTCCAGCGTCAAGATAGTTAACCCGATCATGGGCGTGAAGTTCTGGGATGAAAACGTAAAAATTGCCGCGGAAGCGGTCACCGTACGTTTCGAGCAGGGCCACCCGGTGGCGCTGAACGGCAAAACCTTCAGCGACGATGTCGAACTGATGCTGGAAGCTAACCGCATTGGCGGGCGCCACGGTCTGGGCATGAGCGACCAGATTGAAAACCGGATCATCGAAGCCAAAAGCCGCGGTATTTACGAAGCCCCGGGGATGGCGCTGCTGCACATTGCCTATGAGCGTCTGCTGACCGGTATCCATAACGAGGACACCATCGAACAGTACCACGCCATGGGCCGTCAACTGGGGCGCCTGCTCTATCAGGGCCGCTGGTTTGATTCCCAGGCACTGATGCTGCGTGACTCTTTACAGCGCTGGGTGGCCAGTGCCATTACCGGTGAAGTGACGCTGGAGTTGCGTCGCGGTAATGACTATTCAATCCTGAACACCGTGTCTGACAATCTGACCTATCAGGCTGAACGCCTGACCATGGAGAAAGGCGATTCGGTATTCTCGCCGGATGATCGTATCGGCCAGTTGACCATGCGTAACCTGGATATCACCGATACCCGCGATAAGCTGTTTAATGTCTACGCCAAAACAGGGCTGCTGTCTGCGTCCACCGCGACGGGTCTGCCCCAGGTAGAAGGCCTGGACAACAAAGAGAAATAATCCGCGTTACTGGCCCGGCACCCGCCGGGCCTTTTTGATCCCCGCCCTGTGTTATATCCCTGCGAATAGCCATTCCGTGCGATTTGCAGTTATATTTATTGGTTCAGGCTATATTTATACCTCAGTATATCAGTTGCTTATTCACGAGGATCTTATGCACAGTACCCCACCAGAACGTCCGGCGGACATTATGGAGCAGCTAATCAGTGCACTGTCGCCTGATGCTGAACCTGTAAATGTTGTCCCCCGTAAGAATATCCTCTGGGATTATAAAAATAAGACCCAGCTATATTTATTTAAACAAGGCGCATTATCACTGCTGCGATCATCAGATCGGCTAGTTACTGTGACAGTCCATGAACCGCATGTTTTCGGGGTGGCTGAAATATTCCAGCCCCTGCGGGCGCATATTTTGCGGGCAGAGGCCCCTTCCGAGTTATGGCGTATTGATGCCGAGCGCGCCGCTGATATTTTCACCGCTAAAAATCTGTGGATGTCCGCGACCCAGGTACTGGCCTATCACACGGCTTATATGAGCTACCGGGATACGCTGGTGTTACAGCAACGAACCTACGCAGTAATCCGCAACCACCTGCTGGATATGATGCTGCTGCCGGAAGACACCCGCAGGAAGATGACAATTCTTGACTATATCCAGGCCCGGACACATTTATCACGCAGTAGTATTCTCAATGTGTTGTCGGCCCTTAAAAAAGGTGAATATATTGATTTTGTCCGTGGTGGATATTTAGTAGAAATAAAACTATTACCAGAAAATTTCTAATGGCCGTCCACCCGGCCATATCAAATATCCCCCTCAGCGCCCGAATCTATAATTTAAATTTAAACAACTAAAATATCACCCTCATCAAAAAATATAGATATTGTAGACCTGTTTCCAATTCCTATACATCTGGCTTCTATTATCCAGGATGATGAATAACAGGATCTATAATGAAAAAGACGCTCATCGCACTGATCATTTTAAATACATGTAACGCATCAACCGCTTTCGCCGCTGCTGATGTGGGAACCTGGTATGGCGGCGCTAAATTTGGCTGGTCGCACTATTTTGATGCCAGCAGTCACAGTGCCGGCAAAGCGCCGAATTATGATTTTGATCGCGACAATGTCAGCGGCGGGGTATTCACCGGGGCTTTGTTGAATAAATCAGATTTCGGGTAAGTCTCCCCCGTAGCGGGTTGTGTTTTCAGGCAATACGCACACTTTCAGGCATACCTGCTTTCGT
>NZ_WBXP01000018.1 GCF_016415625.1 Shimwellia pseudoproteus | reverse complement strand
TCGATGTGTTTGCGGGAAAAAAATCGGCCCAGATCCGCGAAATTTTAATCAGCGAGTCAGCTTGGGAAGAAATGACCTGCTTATTCGCACCTTCCTTAGTCCCTGACTCGGTTTGTTGGTTTCATACCGCCATGTCGACATTGCCCGAATAACTTCTGAGTCAAAAAGATGTTGAGGTTCAGATTTCAGTATCCATATCTTTGATATTCGCCCATCAACACCTACGTTATATCTGACCTTTACTTCCCCATCAATCTTGTTAGCCCTTGCATAATATGGATATGCCGGTATTGATGATTATAACAGTTTGGGATGTGAACTGTTCTCGGGGCTGGCGCAACCGAGAAGCATGCTGCAGAGGCATAACGTACTGATAAATCCTTTTTTCATAACCACACCAGCGTTGTGAATGAGAATCAATATTATCAAGACAAGTTTTTCTTTAATAGTTAAGAATGCATGTCAATGATAGGCACTCCTCTCATCTAATTGTTTCTTTGACATCCTCCCCGCCCTGAAAGACGGGGAGGATGTCAATTCAGGCTCTGTTTATTGATGTAGTCCTGCAATCCAAGAATTTGCTTTTCAGAAATGGTTAATTACTCTCTGAGACGGAAATCATTCTGTCCAGCGTCTGGAGTGAATTCGGCGGAGGAAGCATCATCCACGCAGCAGGCGCTGGTGGGACTGGGCACGTTACGGGGACAGGCGGCGTTGAGCTGCAGCCGCTTCGGTAAAAGGGGCTTTAGCCATCACCGGGAAGATGCGTGACAGAAAACCTCAATAAAGCGGGGATATATCCTGGGTTGCACGTTTCACGCTCTCAAAGCGAAGCGGATTTCCGAATACGAGGGAAGAAGTCGCGATAAACAGCTGTTTAGTAAGCATAAAACGGAGAGTCAGGTGTTGATTTATGACCGAAAAACGACGGTCTCTCCTACCCTGGATAAGCCCCCCATCAGGTCAAAAAGGTGATGCCGGGAAACGGTCTTATTCTACGAACGTTCTGCGAGCCCAAAGTAAAAAGGGGTTACCTTTCGGTAACCCCTTCTTTTATATGGCGGAAGCGTAGAGATTCGAACTCTAGAACCCTTTCGGGTCGCCGGTTTTCAAGACCGGTGCCTTCAACCACTCGGCCACGCTTCCGGAATGAGGCGAACTATATACATCCCTCGGTCTGCTGTAAAGCATGATTTTGTTCAATCGCCTGAAAAATAGACTATTGTTGTTTTTTTGCCGAATAATAAGCCAATATGCTCAATTGTTCAGCGTTAGCAGGCCAATAGACAGAAGAAAACGCGTTGAGCCGCAGGAACGGCCCTGTGTCATGACACCGGCAGATAGGTGCATAAAAGTAATAGACCCGCACCAACAGATGCTTTTGTTGATACAATCTGTGCTGAGTAAAGATGGGTAAAAGACCTTCCCCCTTGCACGGGGCTTTTCTATTCTCATACCCTAACAACACCTGTAATTAGAGAGAGTTATTTATGGATCGCATTATTACATCTTCACGCGACCGTACATCGCTACTGAGTACGCACAAAGTTCTGCGTAATACCTATTTCCTGCTTAGTTTGACACTGGCATTTTCTGCGCTAACAGCAACCGCCAGCACCGTATTTGCGCTGCCGGCACCCGGCCTGATCCTGACCCTGGTCGGAATGTATGGCCTGATGTTTCTGACTTATCGCCTGGCAAACAAACCGACAGGCATCCTCGCCGCCTTCGCATTTACTGGCTTCCTGGGCTACATCCTCGGGCCGATGCTGAATGCTTATCTCTCTGCGGGCATGGGTGATGTCATTGCCATGGCTCTGGGGGGCACGGCGCTGGTATTTTTCTGCTGTTCTGCTTATGTGCTGACAACCAAGAAAGATATGTCTTTCCTGGGCGGTATGCTGATGGCCGGTATCGTTGTGGTACTGATCGGGATGGTCGCCAATATTTTCTTGCAGTTGCCGGCTCTGCACCTGGCAATCAGCGCGGTCTTTATTCTGATTTCCTCAGGAGCCATCCTGTTTGAAACCAGCAACATTATCCGCGGCGGTGAAACCAACTATATCCGCGCTACAGTGAGCCTTTATGTCTCCCTGTACAATATTTTCGTCAGCCTACTTAGCATCCTGGGGTTTGCAAGCCGCGACTAATCCGCGCCTGAACTGACCCACATAACGAAGCCCCGCCCCTTAACGTGCGGGGCTTTATTTTTGCCCGCGATTTTTGCCTACGTAAAATTTTGCTACACTGCCGGGCGTTTTAAGTCTGTCAGCGGAATCGATATGTTAACGTTCGAAGGTAACGTGTTTGAAACAGATAGCGAAGGCTACCTGAAGAACAGCGCAGAGTGGAGCGAAGGCCTCGCCGAAGCCATCGCCTGCAGGGAAAATATTGTCCTCACGCCAGAGCACTGGGAAGTGGTGCGTTTCGTGCGTGAATTCTATCTGGAGTTCAATACCTCCCCGGCCATTCGTATGCTGGTAAAAGCCATGGCGAATAAATTTGGCGAAGAGAAAGGAAACAGCCGCTATCTGTACCGCCTGTTTCCTAAAGGCCCGGCAAAACAGGCAACCAAAATTGCCGGGCTGCCCAAACCGGTAAAATGCATTTAATAACGGATCCCGAAATCCGTCCATTCACGCCCGGGTTGGTGCGGCTCGGTAACCACCTTATCAACCCTGGCGTTACGCGGACCACCGGCCTTTAGCCAGCTGATCAACTGCGCTACAGATACACCAGGCCCGCAGACCAGCACCTCAACACTGCCGTCGTCCAGGTTCCGGGCATAACCGGTTAGCCCAAGTTTTATCGCCTGTTGCTGCGTGCTATAACGGAAGCCAACCCCCTGCACCCGGCCATAAACCCAGCAAATTGTACAAACTGTAGACATTCAACACCTCCATTGTCTTGCGCGCCGCGTTGCATTTCCATGCCGGAGTCGCGAGAATAGCGCCAGTTTTCTCTTATTGAGCAGCATAGCAAATTATGACCGTACGTTTAGTGTTAGCCAAAGGCCGTGAAAAATCATTACTCCGCCATCACCCGTGGGTTTTCTCCGGCGCCGTTGCGCGGGTAGAAGGTAAAGCCACCCTCGGTGAAACCATCGACATCGTCGACCATCAGGGGAAATGGCTGGCCCGTGCTGCCTGGTCCCCGGCCTCACAAATCAGAGCCCGCGTCTGGACGTTTGATCCTGCAGAAAATATTGATATCGAATTTTTCGTCAACCGCCTGCAGCGCGCCCAGAGCTGGCGTACTCTTGTCGCTGAGCGGGATGGCCTGGACAGCTATCGCCTGATCGCCGGCGAATCTGACGGCTTACCGGGGATCACCATTGATCGCTTTGGCAATTTTCTGGTACTCCAGTTGTTGTCCGCCGGTGCAGAATACCAGCGCCCGGCCCTGATCAGCGCCCTGCAACAACTGTACCCCGAATGCAGCATCTATGATCGCTCAGATGTTGCGGTGCGTAAAAAAGAAGGTCTTGAACTGTTCCAGGGGCCGGTGTCCGGTGAGCTTCCTCCTGACCTGCTGCCCATTGAAGAGCACGGCATGAAACTGCTGGTCGATATCCAGCGCGGCCATAAAACCGGCTACTATCTGGACCAGCGGGACAGCCGCTATGCCACTCGCCGCTATGTGGCAGGCAAGCGCGTACTTAACTGCTTTTCCTACACGGGCGGTTTCGCGGTTTCAGCACTGATGGGTAACTGCAGCCAGGTTGTCAGCGTCGATACTTCTCAGGAGGCCCTTGATATTGCCCGGCGTAATGTTGAGCTCAATGGCCTGGACGTAAGCAAAGCAGAGTTTATGCGGGATGATGTTTTCAAGCTGCTGCGTAAATACCGTGACAATGGTGAAAAATTTGACGTCATTGTGATGGATCCACCGAAATTTGTGGAAAATAAAAACCAGCTGGCCGGTGCCTGCCGTGGCTACAAAGACATCAATATGCTGGCGCTGCAATTGCTTAACCCAGGTGGGATTTTGCTGACATTCTCCTGTTCTGGATTGATGACGACCGATTTATTCCAGAAAATTGTTGCCGATGCGGCACTGGATGCCCACTGTGATATACAATTTATAGAGCAGTTCCGCCAGGCTGCGGACCATCCGGTCATCGCAACCTATCCGGAAGGACTTTATCTGAAGGGGTTTGCCTGTCGCGTCATGTAACTTGAAATGAGGAAAGTTACCCGCATATCAGTGCTAAGTAACAATCCCCGGGAGGTGACTATGATTGCCAGCAAATTCGGCATTGGCCAGCAAGTCCGGCACTCTCTGTTGGGCTATCTTGGCGTGGTGGTCGATATTGACCCGGAATACTCACTTGATGAACCCACAGCAGACGATTTGGCCGTTAATGCAGAGCTGCGGGCGTTACCGTGGTACCACGTAGTGATGGAAGACGACGATGGTCAGGCAGTGCATACCTACCTTGCGGAAGCGCAGCTCAGCGGCGAAATTCCCCAGGAACACCCTGAGCAACCGTCAATGGATGAGCTGGCGGCGTCAATCCGCCAGCAGTTGCAGGCACCGCGGTTACGTAACTAACAACCAATGCTATCCCCTACAAACCCGGCCCTGCCGGGTTTTTTAATCGCGCACGATCCCCAGCCGCGGAATTTCTATCGCCGGACAGCGGTCCATCACCACCTGCAACCCCGCCTGGTGCGCCAGTGTTTCGGCCTCATGATTAATCACGCCCAGCTGCAACCACAGGGTTTTCGCCCCCACGGCAATGGCCTCACGGGCCACTTCCAGTGCAGCCGCAGAATTACGGAACACATCCACCATATCAATGCGCTCCGGTACCTCTGCCAGGGTGGCGTAGCCCGGCTGGCCAAGGAGGGTTTTCCCGGCAACCTTCGGTGAAACGGGGATCACGCGGTAGCCGTGGTCCAGCAAAAAAGCCATCACCCGGTAGCTGGGCCGATCGGGCTTATCACTCGCCCCCACCAGCGCAATCGTCTGGGTGGAACTTAAAATGTCTGCGATGAGGCTGTCGTTCATTGTTTCTCCTGGTTTTTATCAGTAGCACAGAACAGATATAACACTGCCAGTCGGGGTGGTGAAACGATAAGATAGAGAATATTTCTCGAAATATGTCTATATGTTAATGGTGCATCGCAAATAATGCGTCACGGATGAACAACGACAGAACCGATCGGAGCCATTATGAAGTACTGCCTTACCCTCGCCTTTTTGCTGCTCAGTGCTGCGGCCAGTGCCACCACGTTGCACCTTCCCGGGGACATTGCACTTCTGGTGCTGGACGGTAAACGGGTGTCATCATCACTGGTCAGAGGGGCGGAGCAGATCGAACTTAATACCGGTGTACACCAGATAGTCTTACAGGTAGAGAAATCGATACCCCGGGGAGATATTCCTCTGCACTATCTTTCTGCACCGCTGATTATCACCTTCAGTACCGAGGCCACGCGCCATGTCACGATTCAGCCCCCGGCGATCAACAATGTCGAAGATGCCAAATTTTTTGATACCCACCCGCTTATTACTCTGCGCAATGAGCACGGCCAGGTACTGCCGGTAATCAGCGATGTCCTGCACGTTGATAGCGCACTGCCGGCAAACAAAATTAACTACGAACAACTTACCCGTGAATATAACTTATCCGGGCAAAAAGCCGCCTTGCCCCGCTTTACCCAATCCAGCGCACCGGCCACTCAGGGGGGCCGTTTCTCATGGCTCAGGCCGGATCGTCTCCGCCAGGTTGTGCAGTAATCCCCGTAACAGCAAAATTTTAGCCGCGCCACGGTATTTTTTGATATGTCCGATTTGCAGCACAAGTCACTTCCAGTAAGCTGTTGGCCATCTTATTGTTTACACTCAGGCAGGCAACATGGAACTGACAACGCGCACACTGGCGCCCCATAAACATATCGCCCTGGTCGCGCACGATCACTGCAAAGATGCACTGATGAAATGGGTTGAGATCCACAAGGATATTCTCTCCCGGCACACACTGTACGCCACAGGCACAACCGGTAATCTGATCCAGCGCGCCACGGGCCTGAACATTAATGCCATGCTCAGTGGCCCAATGGGCGGGGATCAGCAAGTAGGTTCAATGATCGCAGAAGGGAAGATTGATATTCTGATTTTCCTCTGGGATCCGCTCAACGCGGTACCACACGATCCAGACGTTAAAGCCTTACTGCGCCTGGCTACCGTCTGGAACATCCCGGTAGCCACAAACCTTGCGACCGCAGATCTGATTATCGAATCCCCGCATTTTGAGCAAAAAATCGATATTTTGATCCCGGATTACCAGCGCTATCTTGACGAACGCCTGAAGTAATCACGGTTTTCTGGCAACCGTCACCCCCAGGTGCTTTAATGCATCTACAAAAGGACCTGGGGCATTTTTATCAAATAACAGCCAGCTGCGCTGGCGCGCCCGGGTAATAGCCACATATAACAATCGCCGCTCTTCCGCATCGGGAAAATCCTCCGGCTGCGGCAACATCGCCTGTTCAATGATCGACTCTCTTCCGCTGGCCGGAAAGCCGTCGCTCCCTGCTTTGAGCCCCAGCACAATGACATGATCAGCCTGCTGCCCTTTGCTGGCATGCATGGTCATAAAATCAATATGCAGCGTCGGCCAGCGGGTTCCGGCCCTGGCCAGAATAGCCGGGCGAAGATAATGATAACGGGCCAGCACCAGGATGCGCTCATCCCCGGTGACATAGCCACTCATCTTATCCAGTAGCGGCTCGAGCTGATCATCAGGCAGCAAAGTAACTGCTTTTTTATCGCCTTTTGTCAGGCTGTTCAGCGGTTTTTTCAACTGGTTCGGGTTTTGCTGGATCAATTGATTCGCCACCTCGCCAATCCGGCTGTTAAAGCGATACGTGGTATCCAGTGCGCAACAGTCTCCCTCACCAAAGACCTGATTAAACCGGGTGGTTAAATCAAGATCGGCACCGCTGAATCGGTAAACAGACTGCCAGTCATCCCCCACCGCAAACAAGGTGGTATGGGTATTCTGGCGGCGTAGTGCGGCAATCAATGACGCCCGCTGGGGAGAGATATCCTGGAATTCATCGATCAGGATATGCTTCCACGGGCTGACAAACCGCCCTTTATCCAGCACATTCACCGCCTGATGAATCAAACCGGAAAAGTCGACGGCATCTTCCTGTTTCAACGCGGTTTTCCAGGCTTTCAACAGCGGTGCCATCAGCTTTAATCGCTTCTGAAATTGCTCACGCAAGGCTTCCGGGCACTGGGCCACCATATTGGCCTGAGAGCCGCCGTGCATACGTAACAGGCCGAGCCAGCGGTCAAGTCGTGACGCCAGGCGCTGGCTAAGTTTGTCATCCAGCCAGTAGTCCTGTTCCGCAATGGTCCAGCCCAGCTCTTCGGTGATCCACTGCCGCCAGCCTTTGGCCTGGGCTTTTTTTTCACTGCATTGCCGGCGCCAGGTCTCAATAAGCAATGCCTGGCGTGCGCCAGGGTCCGATTCTAATTGGCTGATTTGCGGTGCCTTCCGGCCAGACTGTTGCAGGATATACAGCGCCAGCGCATGAAAGGTGCGGGAGCTAATGTCATCGGTGTTGAGCCGCTGGCGGATACGCTCATCCATCTCATCGGCGGCTTTACGCCCAAAGGCCAGCATCAGTATTTGATCAGGCTGAGCCTCGCCGCGGGCCAACAGCCATCCGGCACGCGCCACCAGCACCGATGTTTTACCGCTACCTGCCCCGGCCAGCACCAGGGTAGCCGCCTCACCGTTGACCACCGCCTGAGCCTGGGAGGGGTTCAGCGGGCTGCTTTCCACTGACTGGAAGAAATCCTGGCAATCGTGCAACATTTTTTGGGCATAGCGCTGGTTAACCAACTGGCGCTGGGATTCACCGTGATGCAGCCAGGCCAGACATAAAGACCAGGCTGGCTGGCAGATATCGAACTGCTCAATCCGGGTATGGGGCAACGGCAGCGCGCTCAGCGCCTCGCGGATTTGGGTTTGTAGCCCAGAGATATCCTGGCGCTTAAGCCATTTATCGCCCTGATCAATTCGAGTAATTAGGTCAGCCTGCTGGTTAAGCACCCCGGCAGTAATTTCAGCCATTTCCTGGCTCCAGCGTTGCCAACTGGTCAAAACGTGCTGATAAAAGCGCTGTGTGTCACCCCATTCGGTACCGTGCAAACGCACGACTTTGTGGTCCGGCAGCTCAAACTCCAGCTCGCCCCACACCAGGCCGCGCTTACAGTGAATATCGATTAGCTGGTTAAACGGGATCAGATACTGATGGCGATCACCGGACACCTCTACCCCCGCAGTAAGCAACTTCACCCGGTCATAGGGATGTTGTGCCAGATGCTTACCCAGCGCTGTCGCTTTTAGTTCCATGACGTTATCAGATTCCGGTAGGCCAGAAATGGCGGTAGTTTAACTGTCTGAGAAATCACGCTCCAGGGTAAAAACACGATACACTGGTGGGCGTATTTATTTGTCAGCACTAATCGGGGTGATTATGCGTACTGTTCTGAACATTCTCAACTTTGTCCTTGGCGGTTTTTTAACCACACTCTCATGGCTACTGGCAACGGTGGTAAGCATCATTTGTATTTTTACCCTGCCGCTCACCCGCTCCTGCTGGGAGATAACCAAATTATCCCTTGTTCCCTACGGCAACGAAGCAATACATGTCGACGAACTGGAACCGGGCAATAAAAGCGTCTTGCTTAACACCGGCGGTACACTGCTGAATATTTTGTGGCTGATCTTTTTTGGCTGGTGGCTCTGTCTGCTGCATATCGCTGCCGGTATCACCCAGTGCCTGACGATTATTGGTATTCCGGTCGGGATCGCGAATTTTAAAATTGCCGCCATCGCGCTGTGGCCAGTAGGACGCCGGGTTGTACCGGTTGAGACCGCCCGGGCAGCCAGAGAAGCTAACGCCCGTCGCCGTTTTCAATAAGTTTGCTTAAAGGATATTGCTGTTAATGCTTAGCCCACGATTACGCCGGTATACCTGGAAAAGTGCATGGTTGTATAACTTTCGTATTTTATTTGCCCTGAGCGGCACCGCGGGCTTGCCCTGGTACCTTGGTGAGGTCAAGCTCACTATCCCGCTAACCTTAGGCGTGGTCGCTGCGGCACTGGCCGATCTCGATGATCGCTTGACCGGCAGATTACGCAATCTGCTGATCACGCTGTGCTGTTTTTTTATCGCCTCGGCGTCTGTTGAACTGCTCTTCCCCTATCCGTGGTTTTTTGCCATCGGGCTGATGCTGTCCACCTGTAGCTTTATTCTGCTTGGCGCCCTGGGGCAGCGTTACGCCACCATCGCCTTCGGTGCTTTGCTGATTGCCATCTACACCATGCTGGGGATATCCCTCTACCAGCACTGGTATCAACAGCCGATGCTGCTACTGGCCGGGGCCGTCTGGTATAACCTGCTAACCCTGGTGGGGCATGTGCTCTTCCCCATCCGCCCGCTGCAGGACAATCTGGCTCGCTGTTATCAACAACTGGCACGCTATCTGGAGCTAAAATCACGCCTCTTCGATCCGGATATCGAAAATGAAAGCCAGGCGCCGCTACTGGAGCTGGCGCTGGCCAATGGGCAACTGGTCGCCATCCTGAACCAGACCAAAACCTCGTTGCTGACCCGGCTGCGCGGTGATCGGGGGCAACGCGGTACCCGGCGCACCCTGCATTACTATTTTTTGGCCCAGGATATCCATGAACGCGCCAGCTCCTCACACATGGAGTACCAGGCACTCCGTGAAAAGCTCCGCCACAGCGATATTATGTTTCGCTTTCAGCGGCTGCTCTCCACCCAGGCACTCGCCTGCCAGCAATTATCGCAATCGGTTCTGCTGCGCCAGCCCTACCAGCATGATCCCTGGTTTGAACGCGCCTTCACCCACCTTGAGGCAGCAATTGCCCGGTTAAACGACTGTGGGCTGAGCGAGAGTGACATGAATGCGATCCGCTATCTGGTCACCAACCTGCGCGCAATTGATGCCCAACTGGCGACAGTGGAATCTGAACAGGCGCTGGCCGCCCCCGCAGGGGGCACGGAAAATACCCTTGCGGATGACGACCTGCACAGCCTGAGTGATATCTGGCTGCGGCTGAGCCGCAACGTTAGCCCGGAATCGGCCCTGTTCCGCCACGCCATTCGCATGTCCGTGGTCCTGAGTGTTGGCTATGCTTTTATTCAGATTACCGGTATGCAGCACGGTTACTGGATCTTGTTGACCAGTTTGTTTGTGTGCCAGCCCAACTATAACGCCACGCGCCACCGCCTGGCGCTGCGTATTATTGGCACGCTGGTGGGGGTCGCAATTGGGTTGCCGGTATTGTGGCTGGTGCCTTCCGTTGAAGGGCAACTGCTGCTTATCGTCATTACCGGGGTACTGTTTTTTGCGTTCCGCAACGTACAGTATGCCCATGCCACCATGTTCATCACCCTACTGGTACTGCTCTGTTTTAACCTGCTTGGCGAGGGTTTTGAAGTGGCCCTGCCCCGGGTAATTGATACTTTACTGGGCTGTGCGATTGCCTGGGCGGCGGTGAGCTTTATCTGGCCCGACTGGAAATTCCGCCAGTTGCCGCGGGTGGTGGCCCGGGCCCTGGATGCAAACTGCCGCTATCTGGATGCCATTCTGGAGCAATACCATCAGGGCCGGGATAATCGCCTGGCTTATCGCATTGCCCGCCGTGATGCCCACAACAGCGATGCCGACTTCGCCTCGGTAGTGTCTAATATGTCTTCTGAGCCAGGGCTGACACTGCAAGATCGGGAGAATGCCTTCCGTTTACTGTGCCTGAATCACACGTTTAACAGTTACATCTCCGCCCTTGGCGCCCACCGGGAAAAGCTCACCCGCCCGAATATTCTTAACCTGCTCGATGATGCCGTCTGCTATGTTGACGACGCCCTGCACCAGCGGCCAGTGGATGAAGAACGGGTGAACCAGGCTTTTCATGGGCTGTCAGAGCGGCTCCGCGAGTGCCAGCCCAACAGCGAGACAAAAGAGCCCCTGGTCATTCAGCAGATTGGATTAATGATCGCCCTGCTACCTGAAATTACCCGGTTGCGGGAACAGGCTAACCTGTAGGCTGGCTGCCGGGGTGATCGTGTTGTTGCGCAAGCCACCACTCCTGTAGCTCCCGGCGGCGGTCCGCCGGGAGCGCCGCCACGTGGACACCGTTAATGGCCCCTTCCAGGGCATACAAAATATTGATGCCGATGAATTGATGCTCAGCGCGCAGCCTCATCCAGCATACCCGCGCGCCCAGGTGGTACAACGTGTTGACATCCTCCACCCCCACCTCCTGTAAGAGCATCTCAATCCGCAAAGACAAATTGGGTAGATCTTTAAGCCGTACCGCTGCGCGACGGTGCTGCTTTTCCTGCTGGGCATTGCGCAGTGCCTCCCGGGATAACAGCAACAGCCTGCGCCGATCCCGCCACAGGCTGTCATCGACGTGGTAATACTGTAAGGCAACCGGGCGGCCACGTTTATGCACCGACAGCATCGCCGGTGGCTTGTTATCAAAATAGGTCGCGGCTTCCTCGCAGGCACGCAGGTAAAGCTCACCTTCAGCGACCATCGCAAAGACTGTGTTATCGACTGACAGACTGTAGCCGCCAAACAGCGCCCGGTATTTTATTTCGCCTAAACCCGATAAATGATCCCGGGATGTTCTGATCCTCTCGAGGGATGCTTTTTTCATATAAAATCCTTATTAATTAATAGATAAGAAGAAATCATTCTATTAACGGATCCGTTATATGCACGTTAAGCAACTTGATCATCAGGGGCAATCACAATTTTATGATCCGGTAAGGTACCGAAAGAATTTGCGAGTCAGTTTCAGAAATTCAGGTTGATCTTTACCCTGACCAGCATTACTGTATATCCATACAGTACACCGTAAGGATGAACCGATTATGCATTCACTTGCTCAGCACATCGCCAAAAACACGCGCCCTGCCTCTCTGACTGTTTCAGAGGAAACAGCTCGTGGGCACAATACATGTCAGGGGTTAATCAGTGAAGTTGTCTATAATGAAGGTCAGCCTGGCTTAACACAGTTACTGTTACTTCCACTTTTGCAGCAGCTGGGGCAACAGTCCCGCTGGCAGTTATGGTTAACGCCCCGGCAAAAGCTCAGCCGTAATTGGGTGCAGGATGCGGGTTTACCGCTTTCCAAAGTGATGCAGGTGAGCCAGATGGACCCCTCCATCATGGTAAACTCGATGGTTAAGGCGTTACGCACCGGCAATTACAGCGTCGTGGTAGGGTGGCTTCCCTGTGAATTATCAGCGTATGATCACCAAAAATTAACAGAAGCGGCTGAGCAAGGGAACGCTATCGGACTGATTATGAGACCCACGCCAGGGCACATTACGAAATCAGGACCACAATATTCTCTAAAAATTCATTCTGGATTGTATCATTAAGTAAATTTTCAGATTTGTCCTGACCTTTTTTTTACGTTACCGTCAACTGATTGTTAAGAAGCAGAAAACCCCACAACAGCAGGGTTTAGCCGTGATATCACCCCTTTTTGTGAGGCCAAAAAAGCAACAAAAATGTTGGGAATTGTAAAAACTGATCGCTTTTATTCATATACCTGACCGACTTCACACTTGTAAGTTTTTCACGACGTTGTAGACTTTACCGTACCTGGGGTGTTCATCATAAGCTGAAACAATCAGCACAGTTACAAATGGATGCCTCTCTGGTGAAGGATTTAACCGCCGGCTTTAAAATGCTTTAAAGCCTGTGGGCATTTTGGATGATAACGAGGCGCAAAAAATGAAAAAGACAGCTATCGCAATTGCAGTGGCTCTGGCTGGCTTCGCTACTGTAGCGCAGGCCGCTCCTAAAGATAATACCTGGTACGCAGGTGGTAAACTGGGTTGGTCTCAGTATCATGACACCGGTTTCTACGGCAATGGCTACGAGAACAACAACGGTTCTACCCACGAAAGCCAGCTGGGCGCTGGTGCGTTCGGTGGTTATCAGGTTAACCCGTACCTCGGTTTCGAAATGGGCTACGACTGGTTAGGTCGTATGGCTTATAAAGGCGACCAGGTTAACGGCGCATTCAAATCTCAGGGCGTTCAGCTGACTGCTAAAATCAGCTACCCGATCTATGACGATCTGGATATCTACACCCGTCTGGGTGGTATGGTATGGCGTGCAGACGCTAAAAACCAGAACCGCGAAACTGGCGACCATCGTAGCAACCACGATACCGGCGTATCTCCGGTATTCGCAGGTGGTGTTGAATACGCATGGACTCCGTCTATCGCTACCCGTCTGGAATACCAGTGGATCAACAACATCGGTGACGCCGGTACCGTTGGTACTCGTCCGGACAACGGCATGCTGAGCGTTGGTGTTTCCTACCGTTTCGGTCAGGACGAAGCTGCGCCGATCGTAGCTCCGGCTCCGGCTCCGGCACCTGAAGTACAGACCAAACACTTCACTCTGAAGTCTGACGTGCTGTTCAACTTCAACAAATCCACCCTGAAACCGGAAGGTCAGCAGGCACTGGATCAGCTGTACAGCCAGCTGAGCAACCTGGATCCGAAAGACGGCGCAGTTGTTGTTCTGGGTTACACCGACCGTATCGGTTCTGACGCTTACAACCAGCGTCTGTCCCAGCAGCGTGCTCAGTCCGTTGTTGATTACCTGGTATCTAAAGGTATCCCGGCAGGCAAAATCACTGCTCAGGGCCAGGGTGAATCTAACCCGGTTACCGGCAACACCTGTGACAACGTGAAACAGCGTGCTGCTCTGATCGACTGCCTGGCACCGGATCGTCGTGTAGAGATCGAAGTTAAAGGCGTTAAAGACGTTGTAACTCAGCCTCAGGCTTAAGTTTACAATCGTGATAAAAAACCCCGCTCTGCGGGGTTTTTTTTATTGCTGTCGCGGTAAAAATAGCGGCGGCCAACACTACCCGCCGTTCAGTCTTTCCCCAGCAGCGCCTGTAAATCCTGCTTCAGGGTAGACATGCGGTTCGCGTACTGCTCCTTGCGCTCTGCATCTTCGATAAGCTGTACAATAGTTTCCGATAGTGTGCTTCCCCTGCGCTGCGCAAGGCCTGCCAGGCGCTGCCACACAAGGTACTCCAGGTCGATAGACTTTTTACGCGTATGCTGATGCTCTGCATTAAAGTGCCGTTTGCGCCGCGCCCGGATCGTCTGTTTCATCCGGTTATTCAGCGCCGGATTCATATGCCGGGTGATCCAGTCAGTGACTTTTACCGGTTCATTTTCCATTGCCATCAATTGTTTCAGGGCATCCTGTACCGCACCATGATCCAGATAGCGGGTAATCGGCTCCCCTTCGCGGTGCTTTTTCACGAGATACGTCCATTTCCAGCCGCTTTCGAGATTTTCCAGTTGTTGATATTTCATTCTGCTCTCGGGTAACCATGAAACTCATTTCAGGATATCAGCATTTCGTCGCCTTGCTTAAGATAATAACGGACCCTGACGATGTTACAAAATTCCTTTGCATATCTGGTGTTATCCACAACCTATCACCCCAAAAGATAGCGGCGAAACGTGTGCTGTCTGACCACTTACTGTATAATTGCCGCTTTATCATCTGAAGAATAACTCACTACTTTGACCATAAATCAACTTTCATGGCGTGTACTGGTACCTGAGACAGACTCTTGGCAATCGCTGTTTGATACGCCGTTATCTCCGGCCTCCGTTGAGGATACCTTCGAGACTGTACAGGCACGTCTTTGTTACGGGTTGCAGCAACTCTGCCACCCGTGGGGATACTCCGATACCCTGCTCCTCCGTGCCACAGAAGATCGTGAATCTCTGGGGTTAATTGCCGCCGCCGTGCGCCGTACCTACACCCCCTCAGGGACGCTGGCCGGTGGGCACTATTTGATTGACGGTCATCACATTACTTTCACCCCCGCACAAGACACTGCCGGTGATTTTACCGCCGCGGGGGAAGTGGTTGTTGCCGAGTGGGTTGAAAACGATCAGCTGTTCGGCTGCGTACGCCAGCACAATCAGGAGATAACCCTTCAGCCCGGCTTACTGCACCGGGCAAATGGCGGCATTCTTATCCTGTCCATGCGGAGTGTTCTCGCCCAACCGCTGTTGTGGTTACGCCTGAAAGAGATGCTTTCCCAACAGCGTTTTGAATGGCTCTCTTCTGACGAAACCCGCCCGCTTCCGGTATCTATTCCGGGAATGGCGCTTAACGTTAAGCTTATCCTCACCGGGGATCGGGAAGCCATGGCCGATTTCCAGGAAACCGAGCCTGACCTTGCCGAGGCCGCCATTTATTGTGAGTTTGAAGAATCACTGGATATCGGGCAGGAAGGCGCCCGTGAAGCCTGGCTGAACTGGATCGCGACAATTGCCCAGCAGCATAAACTGCCGCTGCCCCATGCCGATGCCTGGCCGCTGCTGCTCAGAGAGGCCGTCCGCTACAGTGGCGACCAGCATATTTTGCCGCTCAGCCCGGCGTGGATCCAGCGCCAGCTGAAAGAGACGGCGATCATCAGTAATGGTGACGCGTTTACTGGCGAGCAATTCCGCACCATGCTTGACCAGCGCGAATGGCGCGAAAACTATCTCGTTGAGCGGATGCAGGATGAGATCCTGCAAGAACAGATCCTGATTGAAACCGAAGGTGAACAGGTTGGCCAAATCAACGCCCTGTCAGTGATTGAATTTCCGGGCCATCCCCGGGCCTTTGGCGAGCCGTCACGTATTTCCTGCGTGGTACATATTGGTGACGGCGAGTTTACCGATGTCGAGCGTAAGGCAGAGCTAGGCGGTAACATTCACGCTAAGGGCATGATGATCATGCAGGCCTTTCTGATGTCTGAGTTGCAACTGGAACAACAGATCCCGTTCTCAGCGTCGATAACCTTTGAACAATCCTACAGTGAAGTTGACGGCGACAGCGCCTCTCTGGCGGAGCTGTGCGCCCTCATCAGCGCCCTGGCCGATGTCCCTATTCGCCAGCATCTGGCAATGACCGGCTCGGTTGATCAGTTTGGTCGCGTGCAGCCGGTGGGCGGCCTCAACGAAAAAATCGAAGGGTTTTTCCGTATCTGCGAACAGCGTGGTTTCACGGGTGACCAGGGGGTTATTATTCCCACGCCAAATGTTCAACATCTTTCACTGCACCAGGATATCCTTGACGCAGTAGAACACGGGACCTTCTCTCTGTGGGCGGTAGATTCCGTGGCAGACGCCCTTCCACTGCTGACTAACGTCATCTGGGATGGCGAAGGACGCCCCACCCTGATTCAGGCAATTCAGGAACGTATTGCTCAGGCTAGCCAACAAGAAGGCCGCCACCGTTATCCGTGGCCATTACGCTGGTTAAACTGGTTCAACCATAACTGATCGGACTTGTTCAGCGTACAAGTGTTAGCTAACCTGCGTCCCTCATTAAAATAAGGCTTATAGTAAACATGGTAGATAAACGCGAATCTTACACAAAAGAAGACCTTCTTGCTTCCGGGCGTGGCGAGCTGTTTGGCGCTGAAGGCCCACAATTACCGGCACCAAGCATGCTGATGATGGACCGGGTCGTCAAAATGACGGAAACCGGCGGTAATTTTGACAAGGGTTACGTGGAAGCTGAGCTGGATATCAATCCGGACTTATGGTTCTTCGGCTGCCACTTCATCGGCGATCCGGTGATGCCTGGTTGCCTTGGCCTTGATGCTATGTGGCAGTTAGTTGGCTTTTATCTTGGCTGGCTGGGCGGTGAAGGCAAAGGCCGTGCCCTGGGCGTTGGTGAAGTGAAATTTACCGGCCAGGTACTGCCAACGGCGAAAAAAGTGACCTACCGTATTCACTTCAAACGTATCGTTAACCGCCGCTTAATTATGGGCCTGGCTGATGGTGAAGTACTGGTGGACGGCCGTGTGATTTATACCGCTAACGACCTGAAAGTGGGCTTATTTAAGGATACTTCAGCGTTCTAATCCTGCTGAATACCCCGCCATATCGAGAAACCTCCGCAGTGCGGAGGTTTCAAATGCCTAAAGAGACAGTATCAGGCAATTACGGCCCTGTCCTCCATGGCTTGCCGCCAGCCTCCCAGCCAATGTGACCTCTGCGTCAGTGTCTGATAGGGACACATTTCTTTAGAGCGCCCGGTGATACCGGCTTGATAACCACGCTGATGAGCCCGTTCCAGGCGATCTCGTTTTTGTCTCTTCATGCCTCGTTTCCCTCATTAATCTATGTCTGGTGGAAAAGAAAACAGTGACTACAAAACGTGCAATCACCCCTTATGAATAACGGGTGAACATGCAGACGTCAATGCGCAAAATTCACGCCATTGTCACATTTCCCGGCTATATTTAGAGGCCCATCAGCACAACCCACTGATAAGGTTTTGGCAGATAAAGAAAAGCCGCGCTTTATGCTGTTATCGACAAAGCGCGGCTTTTTTGTGCTAAAACGTCAGAAACTACAGACGACCGACATTACTGGCGATACTTCCGGCCTCCTGCTGCCATGCCTGGGCCAGCGCTTTAACCATCGCATCATACCCGTCCTGTTGCTGCTTAAGCTCAATATGGAACGGACGCTTGGTCAGTTGGCCCTCGTGTTTTAACAGCCACTCACCACTCACCACAACATGTCCATCATAACGGCCCTGGAAGCCTGTCACGTTCACGCTCAGCACATCCTGCTGGCTCCCCAGTGGCTGGGATGACACCACCCAGCCAGGCAGCATTGCGCTAAGATTCGCCACCAGCGTATTACGTAACTGCTGATCCAGCGGGCTGGCCCACAGGTTGTTTTTGGCGATAACATACTGCACATCGGTGGTCTGATATACCACGCCGTTACCGGCCAGATAATCCGGGATCACCACCTGCTCCACCCATAACAGCCGGGTGCTCTGGTTAATCATCCCCTGAGCCACTGGCTGGGCGGCCGCCGACATCGGTAACTGATACCAGGTGTCTTTCACCTCACTGCTACAGGCTGTGAGGGTGGCGGCGACAAACGCCAGAGATAACCATTTTTTCATTGTTTTGCCCCTTTCGGCTGCGGGTCCGGCTTGTCCTTCGCCTCAAAGACCAGCGCATTGCTCTTCTGGTTAATCGTCCGCAATACTGGCTGCAACTCTCTCAGCACTTGATCCAGTCGCTGCATATCAGAAACCATCTTGTTGTAAGCCGCAGATCCCGGTTGGAAGCCCTGCAAACTGCGGTTCAGCTCCAGCAGCGTATTCTGCATATCCGCCGGCAGTTTCTGCATCGATGGGCTGGACGTGAGTTTATTCACGTTATCGAGCGTTTTTTGCATTTCCTGCATCGTTTTCTGGGTTTCGCCCAGGGTCGAGGTTGCCTGCTCCAGCAGCGGGTTCACCGGCATATTGTTAATCTTATCCAGCGTATCCATGAGTTTTTGCTGGATTTGCGCCAGACCACCAGACACGGTTGGGATCACGTTATACCCGGCGACGGTTTTAATCTCTTTGATAGGCGGCTCTTTAGGATAGAAATCAATATCCACGTAGAGTGCTCCGGTCAGCAAGTTACCGGTCTTCAGGCTGGCGCGCAGACCATGCATCAGCAATTCATTAAACTGCTGCATTTGCGGCGTCTCACCGAACTCTGCAGCCAAACGTTCCGGCTCCAGACGGATCAATACCGGAATACGGTAATCGTCACCAACCGACTGATGAAGCCCCGGAACAATAAACGGTACCCCAACCACAGTCCCAAGGCGCATACCGCGAAACTCAACCGGTGCCCCAATCTGCAGCCCGCGTACAGAATCTTTAAAGAACAGCAAGAAGTCCACGTGCTGGGTATACAGCGAGTCCGCAATGCTGCGGGCGTCATCATAGAGTTTGAACGCCGTATGGTTCTCTACCGGCTCGCCGACAGTTAACCCTTGTGGCACATCAAAGCTTACGCCGCCGCTGAACAGCGTGGTCAGCGAGCCCATTTCAACCCGCATCCCGCCAGAGCTGAGATCAACACTAATGCCGCTGTCTTTCCAGAAGCGCACATTGTTGGTGACCAGACGGTCATAAGGCGCGCGGATAAACAACTGGTAGCTCATATCACGTTTGTTAGGATCAAAATTGCTGGTTTCTACCGAGCCAACTTGATAACCGCGGAACAGCACCGGATCCCCAGGGTTCAACTGGCCAGCTTTTTCACTGTCCAGAGTAATACGGATCCCTTTTGCATCAGGCGAGGCCAGTGGCGGGGAGTCCAGTAATTCATAGCGCCCTGGTTTTTCGCCTTTCACCCCGGGTTGTAATTCGATATAGGCCCCGGAAAGCAATGTTCCCAGACCCGTGACACCTTCACGTCCAATCTGCGGCTTCACGACCCAAAAAACGGAATCACCGTGCAGCAGTTTTTCCATGCCGGATTTAAGACGCGCTTTGATCTCCACATGATGCAGATCATCGGTCAGCACCGCACTTTCCACCACCCCAACATCCACGCTGCGGCTCTTGATGGTGGTTTTCCCCCCTTCAATACCTTCCGCATTGGTTGTGATCAGCGTCACCTCCGGGCCCTGGTGGCTGTAATGATAAAACAGTATCCACGCGCCGATTAACGCCGTCACAATAGGGAAAATCCACACTGGCGACCAGTGCTTAACCCTGGAGACCTTCGCGTCTGCGCTGTTATTTTCCACTTTTGTTCAACTCCTCATGGTCAAAATCTGGCACGCGATCCCACGAAAGACGGGGATCAAACGCCGTTGCAGCAAGCATTGTTATTATGACTACCATGGCGAACATCAGCGCGCCGATGGCAGGATATATATTCATCAGTGCCCCCATCCTCACCAGGGCAGAGAGCACCGCGATAACAAACACGTCGATCATTGACCAGCGGCCAACAAACTCCACTACTTCATACATCAGGTGCATACGCTCCCGGTCGCGATGGCCGTGTCCTTTGGCATCCAGACACAACCAGGCGATGGCTATCATTTTCAGTGTCGGCACCATAATACTGGCGATAAATATCACCATCGCTACCGGGTAAGAGCCTTCACTCCACAGCAAAATAACCCCAGCCAGAATGGTGGACGGCATTTTGTCACCCAGCAGATCCGTTATCATGATAGGCAAGATGTTGGCGGGTAAATACAGCATAATAGCCGTTATCAGTAGCGCCACCGTCCATTGCAGGCTGTGGCGACGGCGCGGATAACCTTTAGTATGGCAGCGGCTGCATTCTATTTGTCCGGCAGGAAGAATGGCGGTACAGCAGGAGCACGAACGTACCCCCTGACGGATCCCGGCTACCCCGGGTTTCAGCGCAACGGGGCACACCGGCATCGGGGCGATATCGTCCCACAACCAGCGGCGATCCACGCACTGAAACGCGCGCAACTGCAGTACACAGAACAGACACCAGGGAATAAAGCTACTGCCCACCCCAATATCCCCATAGGCCATTAGCTTCACAAAGCTGACCAATACCCCGGTTAAGAAGATCTCTGCCATTCCCCAGCTTTTCAGCAGGAACAGCACCCGGGCCAGCCGGTACTTGAGCTTCTGGGGCATTTTTACCCGGTTAACCAGTAACAGGATGGTCACCAGGCAAAATGCCGGTACAGTCTGCACGAAGAGAATAAAAAAGCTCCCCAGGCTTGAGTAACCCTCAGAAAACATCACCTGGGGGATTTGCATCATTTTTACTTCGCTGGATATCCCCGCCACCTTCATATAAATAAACGGGAACAGGTTAGACAACACCAGCATAAAAAGCGCGGCCAGCGCATACGCCGTTGGCCGCTGACGCGGTGAGTTCCACCGCGTCGTCAATGCAGTCCCGCAGCGGGGACAAGTCGCTTTATGCTCCAGATTAAGGGGCGGTACGGTCACCAGCAAATCGCATTGCGGACATAAAATATGTTTTCCCGCATGGTGTGTTTCACACATGCCAGTTCTCCAGATTCATCAGGCACCTTGTTTAAGCGATTCCAGATATTCCCAACGTTCAAACGCGGCCTCCAGCGCTTTTTCAGCATCTGCCATATCAGACAGAACCTGTTGCGTGGCCTCATGGGGTTGATTAAAAAACGCAGCATCACTTACTTGAGCCTGAAGCGTGTTGACGCGATCTTCGAGCGCTTCAAGCTGCTGAGGGAGTTGCTCTAATTCGCGCTGCAGTTTATAGCTTAGTTTACTGGCTGCGCGTTTTGCCGTTTCTGCGTTTTCTTGATTCTGGCTGACAACCGCTGAGGATTTAGTCACTGGCGGTACTTTTAGCGAGCGAACTGATGCCTGCTGACCCCGGGCATCGTAATATCCCCCCACATAGCTGGCAATCCGGCCATCGCCTTCATAGATCCAGCACTCGGTGACCGTATCGTCAACAAACTGACGATCGTGGCTAACCAGCAGAACCGTGCCCTGATAGCTGTCGATAAGCTCTTCCAGCAGTTCCAGGGTTTCAACATCCAGATCGTTGGTGGGCTCATCAAGAATCAACAAGTTACTGGGTTTAAGGAACAGACGCGCCAATAACAGGCGGTTACGCTCCCCGCCCGACAGCGCCCGTACCGGGGTCATCGCGCGTTTGGGATGGAATAAAAAGTCCTGCAGATAGCCCAGCACGTGGCGAGGTTTACCGTTGACCAGCACTTCTTGTTTGCCTTCCGCCAGGTTATCCATCACGGTTTTATCTGGGTCAAGTTCCGCCCGGTGCTGATCGAAATAGGCCACTTCCAGCTTAGTACCGATATGCACACTGCCGGAGGTGGGCGCCAGCTGGCCAAGCATCAGCTTCAGCAGGGTGGTTTTCCCGCAGCCGTTTGGCCCCACCAGCGCGATTTTATCGCCGCGCATCACCTGGGCGCTGAAATCATTCACCAGCACTTTGCCGTCAATCTCATAATGCAGATTTTCGATTTCAAAGACGATTTTCCCTGAGCGGGTCGCCTCTTCTACCTGCATTTTTGCTTTGCCCATTACATCCCGGCGCTCACCGCGTTCACGGCGCATGGCTTTCAGTGCGCGCACGCGCCCCTCGTTACGGGTACGGCGCGCCTTGATCCCCTGACGGATCCACACTTCTTCCTGAGCCAGTTTGCGATCGAACTCCGCATTTTGCAGTTCTTCGACCCGCAGCGCCTCTTCTTTGGCAAGCAGATACTCATCGTAATTGCCCGGGTATGAAACCAGTTTGCCGCGATCCAGATCGACAATACGGGTCGCCATATTGCGAATAAATGACCGGTCATGGGAAATAAATACAATGCTGCCCTGGAAACTTTTCAGGAAAGTTTCCAGCCAGTCAATGGTTTCAATATCCAGGTGGTTGGTCGGTTCATCCAGCAGCAGTACCCGCGGGGCGCTCACCAGCGCCCGCCCCAGAGCCGCTTTACGCAACCACCCCCCAGACAGCGACGACAGCGGTGTATTGGGTTCCAGCTCCAGCTGGACCAGCACCTCGTTAATCCGGCTCTCCAGTTGCCACAGCCCCTGGTGTTCGAGGATTTCCTGAATGCGGGCCATTTTATCGAGGTTTTTCTCACTCGGATCAACCATCACTTTCTGGGAAATATCGTGATACGCCTTCAGATGCTCGGCCTGCTCCTCCACCCCTTCCGCCACAAAGTCATATACGGTTCCCGCCACATCGCGCGGTGGATCTTGTTGCAGACGGGCAACAATCAGATCCTGTTCATACACAATACGGCCATCATCGAGAGGCACTTCCTGATTAATAATTTTCATCAGGGTGGATTTCCCGGCACCGTTACGGCCAACCAGGCAAACCCGTTCATTTTCCTCGATATGCAGTTCGGTATTATCGAGTAACGGCGCGTCGCTGAACGACAGCCACGCCCCGTGCATACTGATTAACGACATCTTTTTACTCCTCACCCAGGCGGGTGATCAGCCAACAGTTATGGATCTGACGATTACGGGCAAAATCCCGTGACAGGGTTTTCTGGGTGATTTCTTGCGCCTGTAATCCCAGCGCCGCCAGCCCGTCCAGATCCATGCGGAAACCGCGTTTATTGTTGGAAAACATAATGGTACCGCCCTTGCGCAGCAGACGGCTTAAATCTTTCATCAACGCCAAATGATCTCGCTGAACATCAAATACATCATCCATGCGTTTGGAGTTAGAGAATGTCGGTGGATCAATAAAGATCAGATCGAACTGTTCCCGGGCCTCCCGCAGCCATGCGAGGCAATCAGCCTGGATCAGGCGATGTGCGCGGCCAGTCAGGCCGTTGAGCCGTAAATTGCGCTCTGCCCATTCCAGATAAGTACGGGACATGTCGACCGTGGTGGTAGAACGCGCGCCGCCTAGCCCGGCATGTACCGTGGCGCTACCGGTGTATGAGAACAAGTTGAGGAAATCTTTGCCTTTACTCATCTGGCCCAGCATACGACGGGCAATACGGTGATCGAGGAACAACCCGGTATCCAGGTAGTCAGTCAGGTTCACCAGAAAATGGGCATTGAACTCTTTAACATCAATAAATTCGCCCTTTTCCGCCATCCGCTGGTACTGATTTTTCCCCTTCTGCCGTTCACGGGTTTTCAGCACCAGTTTGCCGGGCGGGATTTCCAGTACCGCGAGGGTTGCGGCAATCACGTCAAATAACCGCTGACGCGCTTTGTTGTGATCAACCGTTTTCGGTGGCGCATATTCCTGCACAACCACCCAGTCGCCATAGCGATCCACTGCGACATTGTATTCTGGCAGGTCCGCATCATACACCCGATAACACTCAATGCCTTCCTGCCGCGCCCATTTATCGAGAACTTTCAGGTTTTTGCGCAGGCGGTTAGCATAATCTTCCGCAATCGCTGCCGGCGGCGTCCCCCCGGTATTGGCCATCAGCTGGTAGTTTTTCTGCACGCAATCCAGCGGGCCGTTTTTGGCCTTAAATTGCCGTTCTGCCCGCAGCTGCAGGCAGCTCAGCAACTCCGGCGAGGCGCTAAACAGCGAGAGGTTCCAGCCGCCAAACTGGCTTTTCATAATGCGCCCCAGTACGCTGTGCAGAGCTATCAGGGCCGGTTCGCTATCGAGGCGCTCACCATAAGGCGGGTTACTGATCACCGTCCCCTGGGGCCCTTCTGGCAGCGGATTGGTCAACCGGGAAACATCCTTAACCTCAAATGAGATCAGGTTTCCTAAGCCCGCCTGACGGGCGTTGGTCCGGGCGCGCTCAATCACCCGGCTGTCGTTATCTGAACCGTAAAAACGTGAACTGTAGTCTGCGGCCCCGCGGCGGGCGCGGACTTGTGCTTCACTGGTTACGGATTTCCACAGTTCAGTGTCGTGCTGCGCCCAGCCATTGAACCCCCAGCGGGTGCGGTGCAACCCGGGGGCGCGATCGGTGGCGATCATGGCGGCTTCAATTAACAAGGTGCCGGAACCACACATTGGATCCAGCAGCGGCGTCCCCGGCTGCCAGCCAGAGCGCATCACAATCGCGGCGGCGAGGTTTTCTTTGATGGGTGCCTGGCCGGTACGATCGCGATAACCACGCTGATGTAACCCTTCACCGCTCAGATCCAGCGCGATACTGGCCACATTTTTATTCAGCCAGACATTAATACGGACATCCGGCAATTCACGATCGACATTCGGCCGCGGCAGGTTTTTGCGGGTAAAGCTGTCCACAATGGCGTCTTTAACTTTCAGCGCGCCATATTGGCTATTACGGATAGTGTCGTTCAGGCCGCTGAAGTGCACGGCAAAGGTTGCCCCCGGGGCGAACAGTGCAGTCCAGTCGATGGCCTGTACCCCAAGATACAGGTCCAGATCGCTGTAGACGTTGCACTCACCCAACGGTAGCAAAATACGGGACGCCAAACGGCTCCAGAGCAAACTCTGATAAACCAGCCGCGCGTCTCCCTGATAATGGACACCACCCTGGACAACCTGGCACTGGGTTGCGCCCAGGCTTTCCAGTTCTGTTTTTAACAGTTCTTCGAGACCACGTGCCGTACTGGCAAACAGAGAATTCATATCATCACTTATCATTTATGAAAATTGTCGCGCATTATAGCTAATCTGTGGCACATGTCATAAAGTTGGCCTTTATATCATTGCACCGCACGGAGTGCTGTCATGCTTACCCTTTCCCGCTTATACATCCACCCGGTGAAATCAATGCGCGGGTTGCGGATTTCACATGGTCTGGCTGATCTGAGCGGTCTCGCCCAGGATCGTATTTTTATGATCACCGAGACGGACGGAACGTTTATCACCGCCCGTCAGTATCCACAAATGGTGTTGTTTACCCCATCACTACTGCCGGATGGTCTGCATCTTACCGCACCGGACGCCAGCACGGCCCATATCCGTTACGACGATTTCCTGTCGGTACAGTCCCCGACGGAAGTATGGGGCAACCATTTCAGCGCACTGATTGCACCAGCGCCAATAAATAGCTGGCTCAGCGGCTTTTTCCCCCGGGAAGTACAGCTACGCTGGCTTAGCCCGCAACTGTCGCGCCGGGTGAAAAATCATCAGGCCGTACCGCTGAGTTTTGCCGACGGTTTCCCCTATCTGCTGACCAGCGAAAGCTCCCTGCGCGATTTGCAGCAGCGCTGCCCTGCCAGTGTCAGTATGACCCAATTTCGCCCCAATCTGGTGGTTGCTGGCGCACCGGCGTGGGCGGAAGATAGCTGGAAGGTTATCCGGGTGGGCGGCGTCACCTTTGATGTGGTAAAACCCTGCAGCCGCTGCATTTTCACCACCATCAGCCCCGAACAGGGCCGCAAACACCCTTCTGCAGAACCGCTGGCGACGCTACAACAGTTTCGCACCGCCCAGGATAATGGGGATGTCGACTTCGGCCAGAACCTGATAGCCCGCCACAGCGGTGTTATTCGGGAAGGGGATGACGTGGAAGTGCTCGCCACCGGGCCGGCAAAGCACTATGGCGCCGGGGCGGATACCGTCTCTGCCGTTGCGACAGCCCAGTCAGGGGCACAGCAACGGGCGCTGGCCATCAACTGGCAACAACAGACATTCACCGGCAATAACCAGCAGCCGTTACTGGAGCAGCTTGAGCAAAACGGGATACGTGTTCCCTACTCCTGCCGGGCCGGCATTTGCGGCTGCTGTCGGATCGCGCTCACCGGGGGGCAGGTTCACGCCATGAAGGAAGGCGCCATTGGTGAAGATGGCACCATTTTAGCCTGTAGCTGTATTCCCCTGAGTGACGTAACACTCGCGTCGAATTAAACCGCCTGCTCCAGCCGACAAGGCTGGCGCGTGGCAGGCATCAGACGATCGTTCATCACTTTGATGGCATCCCCCAGTTGCATGGTACGCCCCGCCAGGACCAATCCCGGCTGGGCCAACAGGCACAGGGTCGCGTTTTCACCGCTTTCCACCGCCAGCAGATTAACCTGCTGACGATCATCGCTGAGCCAGACACAGAGCATATCGCCAGCCGCCGGCTGCCAGGTTTGTGGATGGGCGACAAAATGCCAGCTTTTCGGCATTTGCGGCTTCAGAAAGCGAATGGCCACCAGGGCATTAAGGATTAATTCGGCCTGCTGATCCCGGTTTAATTCCAGATCGCGGCATTTCTCTTCGAAGGAAAAATAAAGCGCGGCATCATCAACGCAAAACCCCGGCGCACAGAATGCGTCGGGGGTTAGCATTTTACGGGGAAAGCGCGAACGAAATAGCATACCATTGGCCAGGTCGAGCATCATTCGATCGTGTTCATCGTCATAATACCAACGCCAGTTATCGTCTGGTTTAATCTTCATCCACGTCCCCTTTATTCACCCAAGTGTTTACGACATCCCTGTGCGTATTGCCGAAAGCCATAACGTATTAACGGCTAAATGCTCAAATTAGCAACAGTTGAGAAATATAAAGCAACCAGGGCTAAAAATAAAGCCCCGGTCAAGGACATATTTTAAAAAATCAGATATTCCCTACAATTTCTTTTATTAAATGGGGCCCTTTGAATATAAATCCGGAATAAATTTGCACCAGTGAAGCGCCCGCGGCCATTTTTTCCCGGGCGGCAATGACCGAGTCGATACCGCCCACGCCAATGATCGGTAACCGGCCATTTAATTCTGCCGATAACCGGCGGATGATTTCGGTACTTTTTAATTGCACCGGGCGCCCGCTCAATCCCCCCGTTTCATGGCAATATTTCATGCCCTGAACCAGGGAGCGATCCAGCGTGGTATTGGTGGCAATAACGCCATCAATATTATGGCGAACCAAACTGTCAGCGACCTGAATCAATTCTTCTTCGGTAAGATCCGGCGCGATTTTAACTGCAATCGGAACATATTTACTGTGCTGCTCATGAAGCGCCTGCTGTTTGATTTTGATGGCGCTCAACAGATCATCCAGGGCCTCACCATATTGCAGGGTACGTAACCCCGGGGTATTTGGCGACGAGATATTGATGGCGATATAGCCAGCATATGGATAAATTTTATCCATACAAATAAGGTAATCGTCTTTACCCTGCTCTACCGGCGTGTCTTTATTTTTGCCAATATTGATCCCCAGCACGCCATCAAAATGCGCTTTTTTGACATTCTCAACCAGGTTATCAACACCCAGATTGTTAAAGCCCATGCGGTTGATCAGGCCCTCAGCGGCGACCAGGCGGAATAACCGTGGTTTATCATTACCCGGCTGGGGGCGCGGTGTCACGGTCCCTATTTCAAGGGAACCAAAGCCCATCGCGCCAAGAGCATCAATGCACTCACCGTCTTTATCCAGTCCTGCGGCCAGCCCAAGCGGGTTTTTAAAGGTCAGCCCCATGCAGGTCACCGGCCTGGACGGCACCTTCTGGCGCACCAGCGCTTCCAGAGGGGTACCAGTAATGCGGCGTAATTGCTGAAACGTTAATTCATGAGCGCGCTCTGGATCGAGCTGGAAAAGTGCTTTACGAACGAAGGGATAGTACATGAACTCTCCTGGATTCCCGGTGTGCAAACCGGGGGCGTATTATTCATCATCTGCCCATGAAAGGGAATTGACCTATAGCAAAAAAAGATCCGCAATAGGCAATCGTTTTCCTGTTTTGCCGATAATATGCGCATTTCAGCTATTCTGTGCCGAAAATAATAGTTAATTTCCCTGGCAAAAAGTGGCACTGTCCCGGGTATCAGTTACTCGTGGAGGTCCACGTATGCGCGTGATCACCCTGACTGGCAGCCCACGCTTCCCTTCCCCTGCCAGCGCGTTACTGGAATATGCCAGAGAAGCCCTCAGCAGACAGGAGATTGATGTCTGCCACTGGCATATCCAGAATTTCACCCCGGAAGATCTCTGGCTATCCCGGCGTATTAGCCCGGCGCTGCAAACCTTTCAGGAGCAGCTGGCCAGCGCCGGGGGGATAATGATTGCCACCCCGGCCCTCCCTGAACCGCTACCCGGGCTGCTACAGCGCCTGATAGCAACCTTTCCCCCCGGCGCCCTCGACCATAAAGTAGTATTACCGCTGGTCACCGGAGAGCCGCTATTGCCTCCGGACACCGGGACACCGCTCTTTACCACCCTCGGCGCCCGGCGGGTGCTGCCGGTGCTGTACGCCAGGCACAACCAGATTGCTGATTACCAGCACAGTGCCCGTTTCAGCCCCGATCTACAGCGGGCCCTGGATAACGCCCTGGGCCACTTCACCCGCGCACTGAGCGACATTGCCGAACCGGCCCAATAATAAAAAAACCCCGCTATGCGGGGTTGTTAAGTGTCAAAAGCGACGATTAGGCCAGCGCTTTGGTGACCTTCTCATACAGGTCGCCCGACAGATTCGGCAGCCCTTTGAGGGTTTCCAGCGCGTCACGCATCAGCGCCTGGCGCTTGCTGTCATAGCGTTTCAGACGGATCAGCGGCTCAATCAGGCGTGACGCCACCTGAGGGTTACGGGTGTTCAGCTCGGTGAGCATCTCAACCAGGAAGCGATAACCGCTGCCATCCAGGGCATGGAATGCCGCAGGGTTGCCGCTGACAAACGCGCCAATCAGAGAGCGAACCCGGTTCGGGTTGCCAATACTGAATGACCGGTGGTTCAGCAGCGCCCGTACGGTGTCGAGGACATTGTCGGCACCGCTGGTGGCCTGGAGAATAAACCATTTATCCATCACCAGACCATCCTGATGCCAGCGATCGTCATACTCCTGCATCAGGGCAGCACCGCACGGCAGCTCTGCGGCAACCGCGGCTGACAGCGCCGCCAGCGCATCGGTCATATTGTCCGCCTCGTGATACTGGCGGCTCACCAGCGCATCCGCCTGGCCGTTATCCACAAATGCCAGATAATGCAGGCAGGTATTACGCAGGGCGCGTTTACCGATATCGTCGTGATCGATCCGGTAACCGGACAACCTGTTAGCGCCATAGACCGCCAGCAGCTCGTCAGCCAGTTCCCGGGCCAGGGTACGGGTCAGTGCGTTATGCACCGCCGCAATCGCCTGAGGATCGATGGTCTGGAACAGTTCCGCTATCTCATTCTGGGACGGCAGCGTCAGAATTTCTGCCGCCAGCGCCGGATCGATCTGCTCATCAAGCAAAATAGCCCGGAAGGCGTCAGCAACGTGCAGCGGCAGTGACAGCGGCTGGCCTGCCTGATAACGGGCAACGCTCAGCTTGATATAGGTGGACAGCAGGCTTTGGGCTGCATCCCAGCGCGAAAAATCATTGCGGGCGTGGCGCATCAGGAAAGTTAGCTGCTGATCGCTCCATTTATATTCCAGTTTCACTGGCGCCGAGAATTCACGTAACAGGGAGGGCACCGGCTGGAAATAGACATTATCAAAGATAAAGGTCTGCTCGGCCTGGGTCAGGTTCAGCACGTTGTGAACCGGATGGCCCTCTTTCTGTAGTGGAATCACCTTACCCTGGTTGTCATACAGCTCAATATCAAACGGAATATGCAGCGGGAGCTTCTCCGCCTGATCCGCCGTCGCCGGGGTCCGCTGGCTGAGGGTCAGACGGTATTGTTCGGTTTCCGGGTCATAATCGTCGTGCACCGTCACAATAGGGGTGCCGGACTGGCTATACCAGCGGCGGAACTGTGAAAGGTCAACATTAGAGGCATCTTCCATCGCCTGGACAAAATCGTCACAGGTGGCGGCGCTGCCGTCATGGCGCTCGAAATAGAGCTGCATCCCTTTCTGGAAGTTCGCCTCTCCCAGCAGGGTGTGCAGCATGCGGATCACTTCGGCCCCTTTCTCATACACTGTCAGGGTATAGAAGTTGTTCATTTCGATGACCATATCCGGGCGGATCGGGTGCGCCATCGGGCTGGCATCTTCGGCAAACTGCATGCCGCGCATGGTGCGCACATTACTGATGCGGTTCACCGCCCGGGAGCCGAGATCAGAGCTGAACTCCTGGTCACGGAACACGGTCAGCCCCTCTTTCAGGCTGAGCTGGAACCAGTCCCGACAGGTTACGCGGTTACCGGTCCAGTTATGGAAATATTCATGGCCGATCACCCGTTCAATATTCAGGTAGTCTTTATCAGTGGCGGTTTCCGCCCGGGCCAGCACGTATTTGGAGTTAAAGATATTCAGCCCTTTATTCTCCATCGCCCCCATGTTGAAGAAGTCCACCGCCACGACCATATAGATGTCGAGGTCATATTCCAGCCCGAAGCGGGTCTCATCCCATTTCATGGCGCTCTTCAGGGAGGTCATCGCCCAGTCGGCGCGATCGAGGTTGCCGCGATCGACATACAACTCAAGGGCGACATCCCGGCCGGAGCGGGTGGTAAACGTGTCCCGCAGCACGTCGAAATCACCGGCGACCAGGGCAAACAGATAGCTCGGTTTCGGGAACGGATCCTGCCACTGCACCCAGTGGCGGCCGTCGTCCAGCGCCCCCTGGGCAATGCGGTTACCGTTGGCGAGTAAAAACGGGTATTTGGCCGCATCGGCAATAATTTTCGTGGTAAACCGGGCCAGCACATCCGGGCGGTCCAGGTACCAGGTAATATGACGGAACCCCTGGGATTCACACTGGGTACACAGCGCATCCCCGGACTGGTATAACCCCTCCAGGGCGGTATTTGTCGCCGGGCTTATCTGGTTGACGATGGTCAACGTGAACCGTTCCGGCAGTTGTTCTATCACCAGAGCGCCATCTTCCTGGTGGTAATGGCGCCACGGCTGGCCATCGACAGCGATCGATTTGAGGGTTAATTCCTCACCATCCAGACAAAGCGCAACCCCAGACCCGGCATGGCGCTGCACCTTGCTTTCTGCGGTGACAATAGTGGCCGCTGCATCGAGTTCAAAGGTCAAATCAATATCAGTAATGGTATAATCCGGCGCACGGTAATCGTGGCGGTATTTGGCCTGGGGTTGTTGAGTCATAGATAACCTTTTGTATCTGCCGTAAGTATCGGATCCCAGTCTATTCCGGTTACGGTTTTGTTGCCACGCAGAATCTTCATCTTTTCTTTACAGGATGTATAGTTTGCATGCACTGTCGGCTTGCTGGCACAATTCGCTATCGACCTGGCTTCAGGCTTATGTTGTGATCCTGCTTTAATAAACGGATAATCAGGGTATACTCCTGCGTCTTTATCTGATTCCAAGCCATGATGGAAACGCTCCTGTAATGAGGATGCTGTAACGCGCCATGACACAACACGCTTCCCCGATATTGCATTCGCTACTGGATACGGATGCTTATAAGCTTCATATGCAGCAGGCAGTATTTCACCGTTATTACGATGTCAATGTAGCGGCTGAGTTCCGCTGCCGTGGTGATGACATGCTGGGTATGTATGCCGGCGCCATCCGTGAACAAGTGCAGGCCATGCAGGGTCTGGCCTTAAGCGAAGATGAACACCAGTGGCTCAGCGGGCTACCGTTTTTTGAAACTGACTATTTGCAGTGGCTGAAAAACTATCGCTACGACGCAAGCCAGGTCTCTATCCGCAATAAAGAAGGCAAACTGGCTATCCGGCTGACCGGTCCGTGGCGGGAAGTCATTATGTGGGAAGTTCCCCTGCTCGCCGTCATTAGCGAGGTCGTGCACCGCTATCGTTCCCCGGAAGTCACCGTGGACATGGCGCTTGCTCACCTGGAGCATAAACTGGCGGACTTCCGGCGTATCACCACCGATATCTCCCTCGACAAATTCCGTTTGATGGACTTCGGCACCCGGCGGCGTTTTTCCCGCGATGTGCAGTTCGCCATTGTCGAACGCCTGAAACAAGAGCCCTGGTTTATTGGCACCAGTAATTACGATCTGGCCCGCCGTCTCGATCTGACCCCAATGGGTACCCAGGCACACGAGTGGTTCCAGGCCCATCAGCAAATCAGCCCGGTACTGGCAAATAGCCAGCGCGCGGCCCTCCAGGCGTGGCTTGACGAGTACCCGGATCAACTGGGCATTGCCCTGACAGATTGCATCACCATGGACGTTTTCCTGCGTGACTTTGGCGAGGTGTTCGCCACCCGCTACCAGGGGCTGCGCCACGACTCCGGGGACCCGGTGCAATGGGGTGAAAAAGCCATTGTCCACTATCAGAAGCTGGGCATTGACCCGCTCAGCAAGACGCTGATTTTCTCTGATAATCTGGATTTACCCAAAGCCATCGATCTGTACCGCCATTTCGCCTCGCGCATCAATCTTGGTTTTGGGATTGGTACCCGGCTCACCTGCGACATCCCAACGGTTAAGCCACTGAATATCGTAATTAAACTGGTGGAATGTAACGGTAAACCGGTGGCCAAACTCTCGGACAGCCCAGGCAAAACCATCTGCCAGGATAAAGCGTTTGTCCGGGCATTACGCAAAGCCTTTGACCTGCCACTGGTGAAAAAAGCCAGTTAATTCCCCCGGGGGGCCACTTGGCTCCCCGTGATTTCCCCCCGCGCTGCGCTTTTCTTTGTTCTGGTGGTGAATTCTGCTTGTTTGCTGGCGTGTGCCAGGTAACATAGACGGTTCCCGCAATCCGCGGGACGAGCACTTATTGTTATTGGACTATATAGAGAGAAAAATATGAGCGTTGTGCCTGTAGCCGACGTACTCCAGGGCCGCACTGCCGTTGACAGCGAAGTCACCGTCCGCGGGTGGGTACGTACACGAAGAGATTCAAAAGCTGGCTTTTCCTTCCTCGCCGTTTATGACGGTTCCTGCTTTGATCCTGTACAGGTCGTCGTCAATAATTCTCTGCCCAATTACAATCAGGAAATATTGCGTCTGACCACCGGCTGCTCTGTTATCGCTACCGGTAAAATCGTCGCCTCTCAGGGCCAGGGCCAGGCTTTCGAAATTCAGGCATCTTCTGTTGAAGTGACCGGCTGGGTGGAAGACCCGGATACATACCCGATGGCGGCTAAACGCCACAGCATCGAGTATCTGCGCGAAGTCGCCCATTTGCGCCCGCGTACTAACCTGATTGGCGCAGTGGCCCGGGTACGCCATACCCTGGCGCAGGCACTGCACCGTTTCTTTGACGAGCAGGGGTTCTTCTGGGTATCTACCCCGCTTATCACCGCGTCCGACACCGAAGGTGCCGGGGAAATGTTCCGCGTATCCACCCTGGATATGGAAAACCTGCCGCGTAACGATCAGGGCAAAGTGGACTTTGACCAGGACTTCTTCGGCAAAGAGTCTTTCCTGACCGTCTCCGGCCAGCTGAATGCGGAAACCTACGCCTGCGCGCTGTCCAAAGTCTATACCTTTGGCCCGACCTTCCGCGCTGAAAACTCCAATACCAGCCGCCATCTGGCCGAGTTCTGGATGCTGGAGCCGGAAGTGGCTTTTGCGGATCTGGAAGATAACGCCCGTCTGGCGGAAGCCATGCTGAAGTACGTCTTTAAGGCGGTACTGGAAGAGCGCGCGGACGATATGAAATTCTTTGCCGAGCGTGTCGATAAAGACGCGGTTACCCGGCTGGAAAAATTCATCAGCACCGACTTTGCCCAGGTGGACTACACCGATGCGGTGGCTATCCTGGAAAAATGTGGTGAAAAATTCGAAAACCCGGTTTACTGGGGTGTTGATCTGGCCTCTGAACACGAACGCTATCTGGCGGAAAAACACTTTAACGCGCCAGTGGTAGTGAAAAACTACCCGAAAGATATCAAAGCGTTCTACATGCGCATGAACGATGACGGTAAAACCGTTGCCGCCATGGACGTACTGGCACCGGGGATTGGCGAAATCATTGGTGGCTCCCAGCGTGAAGAGCGCCTCGACGTGCTGGACGCCCGGATGGCGGAAATGGGCCTCAATAAAGAGGACTACTGGTGGTACCGCGATCTGCGCCGTTACGGCACCGTGCCGCATTCCGGTTTCGGCCTCGGCTTTGAGCGCCTGATAGCTTACGTTACCGGGGTTCAGAACGTGCGTGACGTTATTGCGTTCCCGCGCACACCGCGCAGCGCGACCTTCTGATCAGCTGACTGATGGTCCGCCATCACTGATTAAGCCGGCCCTGGGCCGGCTTTTTTCGTTTTATATCCCCAGCCATTCTTTTTCACGGTAGCGCTAGCCTCTCCCGGCCTCCTCCCATGCCGCTATCCCTTCCCGGCATTGTCGTTACATTATGTAATAACTGGCCTATAGCAGATGCCAATAACGCACAATACTGCGCTAGCGCCTTAAATCATATTTGCAATCATTAATCCAGATCTATTCTTTACAGAATGTGTCTCACCCATCATCTGCAAAAAATATCGCCGCCCGGTGATTGACTTTTGTTAGCAAGAAACACGCCAGGTAAAAGCCAATTCACGCGCCGTCCGGTGGCTCATTTCAATGATTAACGCACAAATAGTTACTTAAGAAAGCATAAATTAACAATAAAATAACATTATATTAATAATTGCTAAGAAATACAGATATCCTGAAATGGATATTTAGCTAACTTTACCGTTCGGTGATGAAAGTTGAAGCATCTCACAAAGTACAAATTATTAAATATTTAATTACATTATTTTTCTTTTTGTAATCTTTTATTGATATTTGTAGCATTTTCAGGCTAGCGAAACGGCAGTCCGGATGGAAATATGCCTGACAGACACAACAAGACACCAAACTTTTATCAATGTTTTAACAACAAACCATTGATGGCAGTGGCAGGTGTCAATAATAAAACCTATGAGGGTAATCAATAATGATGAAGCGCAACATCCTGGCGGTGGTGATTCCTGCCCTGCTGGTTACTGGTACAGCTAACGCTGCAGAAATATTCAATAAAAACGGCAATAAGCGGGATCTGTACGGCAAGATCAACGCCGAACACGATTTCACGACCAGTGGTGATACCACCAACTCTGACAGCACCTACGCACAGATTGGTTTTAAAGGGGAAACACAGGTTAACGATCTGCTGACCGGTTATGGTCAGTGGGAATATCGCGCCATGGCCAGCACACCCGAAGGCGCCCAGAGCCAAAAAACCCGTCTGGCCTTCGCCGGCCTGAGCGCCGGTGATTACGGCTCCCTCGACTACGGCCGTAACTACGGCATCGTTTATGACGTCGAGTCCTTTACCGATATGGCCCCCTCCTGGTCCGGGGAAACCTGGGGCGGCGGTCATGTCGATAACTTTATGACCATGCGTTCAACCGGCCTGCTGACCTACCGCAACAGCAACTTCTTCGGGCTGGCGGAAGGGCTGCACTTTGGGATCCAGTATCAGGGGAAAAACGACCGCGCTAACCCGGCAACCTCTAACGGCGATGGCGCCGGTTACTCACTGGGTTATGATTTTGACGGCTTCGGCATTATTGGCTCGTACAGTAACTCGGCCCGTACTGGCCAACAGAAAGATGACAATAAAGGTAAACGCGCGGAAGCCTGGGCCGTGGGCCTGAAATATGACGCCAATAACATCTATCTGGCCACGGTCTATGCCCAGACCCGTAATCTGACCCTGGAAAACGACGATCAGTTTGCCAATAAAACGGAAAACTTCGAAGCGATAGCCCAGTATCAGTTTGATTTCGGCTTACGTCCGTCACTGTCCTATGTACAGAGCAGAGGCAAAAAGCTGGAGGCCCGCAGCGACAACGGGCATGATTTCGACGGCGGCAGCGCGGATATGGCCAAATATATCGAGCTGGGCGCAACTTACTATTTCAACAAAAACATGAACGTCTTTGCGGACTACCGCTTCAACCTGCTGGATAACTCCGATTATACCCGCACCGTTGGCGGCATGGTGGGCACCGACGATCAGCTGGCGCTGGGTCTGGTTTACCAGTTCTAAGGCGCATATCACCGGAACACAACGCCAGTCAGCCCCTGACTGGCGTTGTTATTCTCCCCTCTCCGGTATTACCGGTAGCGGGAAGCCAGCGCCGGGGACTGGCCCTGGAAAGCCGCAAGACTTGCCTGTAATGCGCAATCCAGCAACCGGTTATCCTCAACCCCGGGAGCACACACCACTTCTTGTAACCGCAGCGCATTGAGGCTCGCCGTCACCACATCGTCAGCGGACATCCGTGGGAACGCGCTCAGATCCATGCCCTGGCGCTCATGAAACTCGGTGGCCACCACCCCGGGACAGAGCACCTGAAATGCCATCCCGGTATGGGCAAACTCTTCGTGCAGCGCCAGGGTCAGCGACACCAGATGGCTCAGCGACGCCACATAAGTGGCCCGGCCCGGGGCCTGACCAAGCGGCGCCGTCGCCCCAAATGCCAGCATCCCGGCCACATTAACGATGGTGCCCTGCTTGCTGGCTATCATACCCGGCAATACCGCATGGGCCAGCAGCGTCGGCGCCAGCACTTTTACATGCAGTAATTCACAGGCCTGCTCCGCCGGTAACTGTGTGAACCCCATGTAATGTGACACACCGGCATTATTCACCAGCAGCGTAATCGGTTCACGGCGGCATATCTCCGCCAGCCCCTGAACCCCAGCCAGGGTGCTGAGATCCGCAACTTCCACCTGTACACGCCGTTGAGGAAATTCTGCGGCCAGTGATTCCAGGCGCGCTTTACGGCGGCCAACCGCAATCACATCGTAGCCGTCCGCCAGCAGTCGGCGTGCATAACTCATCCCGATACCAGACGATGCGCCAGTGACAAGGGCTAATGGTGTAGATGAACTCATAATATATCTCCTGATATTGTCGGCTGTGGTGTTGCAATAAACGGCATGCTACGCCGGTAGCATGCCGTTTAGTATCCGGATGACGGTGTACGGGGTGTGCATTAAAATGCACAATACCCCCGAAGGTACTGACGGAGAGAACATGATGGTAAAAAAAGCGACCGATGAGCTGGGGGATTTAAAAGCGTTTGCCACGGTTGCCGCCGCCGGAGGGTTCCGGGAAGCGGCAAGGCAATTAGCGGTCAGCCCGTCCGGGCTAAGTGCGGCGGTGCGCCGTCTTGAAAATCGCCTGGCGGTCCGGCTCCTGCATCGCACCACGCGCAGTGTTCTCCTGACCGAACAAGGGAAGCTACTTCTTGAGCGTATTGAACCGGCGATTGCCGCCCTCGACGCGGCGCTGGAATTAACCCTCGCCGGCCGCGACAGCCCCGCCGGCCTGTTGCGGCTGAATGTCCCGGTTAACACCGCCCGCCTGTGGTTACCGCAGATCCTGCCAGGGTTTCTCGCCCGCTACCCGGACATTCGCGTGGAGGTAACCGCACAAAGTGAGGTGGTTGATCTGCTGTCTGCCGGTTGTGATGCCGGGATCCGCTACGGGGAGTGGCTGGAGCAGGACATGATAGCCATACCGGTTGGCCCCCGGGAGCAGCGGTTCGCCACGGCGGCGGCCCCGGCATACCTTGACCACCACGGTCGTCCGCAGCATCCTGACGATCTGCGTTCCCACGCCTGCCTGTCCGGGCGTTTCAGTAAGGGCAACCTGGAGAAATGGGTTTATCAGCAGGGGGAAGATATTGTCACTGTGGTCCCCAGCGGGCCGATTATTTACAGCGCCGGTAGCGCAACAGACATGGCCGTAGAGGCCGCGATTAGCGGGCTGGGGGTAATCTACCTGTTTGAAGAGTGGCTCCAGCCACACATCGCCAGCGGTGCGCTGGAGCCCGTTCTGGAACCCTGGTGGCAGCGCTTCCCCGGCCCCTGGCTCTATTACTCCGGTCGCAAACTGGTACCGCCACCGCTGCGGGCATTTATTGAGTTTATAAAAACCGCCTAGCCCCCCGTTATTCCGTCAAGATCGGCGGGAATGCTGCTTTAGCGCGCGATTTATCGCGGGAATATTTGCCAGCGCACAGCAAGTTTTCGAGCGGCGCAGCATTTTGTCGGTAAACGATTGGCATTTTGTAAATCCGCCGTTAATCTGGAGGAGATTTCCCTTTCTGAAAATGGAACCTCAACATGTTTGAAAACATCACCGCCGCCCCTGCAGATCCGATCCTTGGTCTGGCCGATCTGTTCCGCGCCGACCAGCGAACGTCCAAAATCAACCTTGGTATTGGTGTCTATAAAGATGAAACCGGGAAGACCCCGGTGCTGACCAGCGTTAAGAAAGCCGAACAATATTTGCTGGAAAATGAAACCACCAAAAATTACCTCGGTATTGATGGTATTCCCGAATTTGGCCGCTGCACGCAGGAATTACTGTTTGGTAAAGGCAGCCAACTTATTGACGCGAAACGCGCTAAGACCGCCCAAACCCCTGGCGGGACAGGGGCGTTACGCGTTGCGGCGGACTTCCTGGCGAAAAATACCAGTGCCAAACGCATTTGGGTCAGTAACCCAAGCTGGCCGAACCATAAAAGCGTGTTTGGCGCCGCAGGCCTGGAAGTGTGTGATTACCACTATTACGATGCCGAAAACCACAGCCTGGATTTCGACGGGATGCTCTCCAGCCTTCAGCAGGCTCAGGCCGGGGACGTGGTGCTGTTTCACGGTTGCTGCCATAACCCAACCGGTATTGATCCGACCCTTGAGCAGTGGCAACAACTGGCCAACCTGAACAAAGAAAAAGGCTGGCTGCCGCTGTTTGACTTTGCCTACCAGGGTTTTGCCCGCGGTCTGGAAGAGGATGCCGAAGGCCTGCGCGCCTTTGCCGCCCTGCATCAGGAACTGATCGTCGCCAGCTCCTTCTCCAAAAATTTCGGCCTGTATAACGAACGCGTCGGGGCCTGCACCCTGGTTGCAGCGGACAGCGATACCGCCGATCGCGCCTTCAGCCAGATGAAAGCCTGCATCCGCGCCAACTACTCTAACCCTCCGGCTCACGGTGCCTCGGTGGTGGCGACCATTTTAAGTAATGACGCCCTGCGCAACCTGTGGGAGCAGGAACTGACCGGTATGCGCGAACGTATCCAGCGTATGCGTCTGCTGTTCGTTAATACCCTGCAGGAAAAAGGCGCCAGCCGCGATTTCAGTTTTATCACTCGCCAGAACGGGATGTTCTCTTTCAGCGGTCTGACCAAAGAGCAGGTACTGCGCCTGCGCGAAGAGTTTGGGATCTACGCTGTTGCTTCTGGCCGCATCAACGTTGCCGGGATGACGCCGGACAATATGTCCGCCCTGTGCGAAGCCATTGTGGCGGTGATTGAATAATCCCCCGCCCCATTACTCCTCACCCTACCAAGAGAAAAGGCCGCGATTGCGGCCTTTTTTATACGTTTATATGCTGCGCCTGCCAGGCAGGACACACATTACAGCGGCATCTCGTCCTGCAGGAACGGGTTAGTACGGCGCTCTTCCCCCAGGGTGGACAGCGGACCGTGCCCCGGAATAAAGGTAACGTCATCGCCCAGCGGTAACAACTTCTCTTTAATCGACGCAATTAACTGGCCGTGATCGCCGCGCGGGAAATCACTGCGGCCAACCCCGCCTTTAAACAACACGTCGCCGGAGATCAACAGCGCCGACTGGGGCTCAAAGAACACCACGTGGCCGGGAGTATGCCCGGGGCAATGCAACACCTGTAAAGTCACATCCCCCAGAGGGATTTGGTCCCCCTCGCTCAGCCAGCGATCCGGCGTCAGCGGCAAGCAGTTTTCCAGCCCGAACATTTGGCTCTGGGCCGGTAACCCCTGAAGCCAGAACTGATCTTCTTTTTCCGGGCCGATCACCGGCACACCGTAGTGTGCGGCGAGTTCAGCAGCGGCCCCAACATGGTCGAGATGGCCGTGGGTCAACAGGATCTGGCAAACCGTAACGCCTTTCGCCGCTACTGCTTGTTTGATTCTATCTGCATCACCACCTGGGTCCACCAGCGCGGCCTGTTGGGAGCCCTCACACCAGATCAACGAACAGTTCTGGGCAAAAGCCGTTACCGGAATAATATGATAGTTCATAACGCTCCATTACCGGCCTGGGCCGGATATTATTCATACCCGTCCCAAAGACAGGTCCCTACCAGTGCCTGGTCGGCCCGGTATCAATATGCACAAAGTTACTGCGTGGGTAGTATCCTACACCACCTGCGCCCATGGATAACGCCGCTCTGCGAATATTATTCAGCGCAATGCCTTCAATATGGAAATCCATTGCCTGACCTTTGGTATGGTAACTGTTTTTTGCCACCCCGCGGCTACGGGAACGCAACTCCGCATTGGTGTCAAGTGAGCGATAGCCAGAGATCAACTGCACCGGTTTGGTGGTGCCCAGCAGGCCCTGCAAACGGTAGAGCTGATCAAACAGACCGGGATCAATAGATTTAATACGATTAGCGCGGTAATCGCGGAAGAAATGATCTAACCGACTGAGTTCTTCAGGATTATATCCATTACCGTTAAAAAACTCGGCTTTGATAGTCTCTCCGGTGTGGAGATTATTCAGCGTCAGAATACGCGGACGCGGTGTGGATAGTGTCGCAAACGCTTGCGTCGGTAACATTGCCGCTCCCAGAGCAACGCCACCTAACGCCAGCAACCTGCGGCGGTTAGTGTCAAATTTGTCCATGATGTTAGTCTACAGGTAAGTTATTAATCGTAATATTCCACAACCAGCACCGCACCTTCGCCGGGCACAGGCTGGATTTGTGAATAAATGCACTTCTGGCGCACATTCGGCACATTAAACGTCAAAAAAGCACGCGTCAAGATGCCGCTCCAGCGCTGGCGCGGCTTGTGAAACACTTTCACACCGCGCCAGTCCAGTATTACGACCGCAAAATTGTTTAAATTGCTTAACTTACCTAATCAACTGTTCTGCTTTTGGCAGGATTTGTGCGCCAGATCGCGCAACGGAATCATAATTGTAAATATCTGTACGAAATTGCGTCTGCCCGTCATCACCGACAAATGCCGTTAAATAATAGAGATTCACCGGAATATGATTACGCACATTCACATAACGGGTATTACCCGCTTTCATGGCATCAGAGATGCGTGCATCGTTCCAGCCAACATCCTGCAATAACATATTCGCCAATTCGGACGCTTTATTGACCCGCACACACCCGGAACTCAGCGCCCGCACATCTTTCTGGAACAGGTTGTGATTCGGGGTATCGTGCAAATAGATAGCATCAGAGCTGGGCATATTAAATTTATAACGCCCCAGGGAGTTGGTGGGCCCCGGTTTCTGCTGGAAGCGATACGGCAGATTGGTTTCTGTGATCCCGGACCAGTTCACCTGGCGCGGGTTAATCGGCTCAGAACTCCCCCAACCGCGCATCATGGTGAACCCGTGGCGATCCAGATAGCCGGGATCCTTACGCACTTTGGGCAGCAAATCTTTGCGGGCCAGCGTCGGCGGTACGTTCCACGGCGGGTTAAGCACCACGTTACTCAGGGCGCTGCTCATCAGCGGGGTTTTACGATCCGGCCGCCCGACAATAACCCGTGACGCCAGCATTTGATTACCGTTGAGATAATACTTCAGCGAGAAGTCAGGAATATTTACCATGATCCCGGTAGAAAGATTGTCCGGTAACAGACGCAGACGCTGAATATTCAGCGCCACCAGCGCCGCGCGCTGTTGCGAGCTCTGACGGGAATCCCCCATCAGATGCAGCAGCGTCGCGCGCATTTGGTGGTACTGAGGGTTCTGGGGCGCCAGTGAGGTGGCAAAATTCGCCTCACTGCGGCGATCGATAGCCAGCTGCCACTGGTTAATCACCGACAGGGCCGGCAGCTCCATAGTGTATGGGCTGGTACTGTACAGCCAGTGGCTTCCCTGGCGGCTAACGTTACTGACGTAATCGAGATACCCCAGCATCGCATCAGACAGCACCACGTCACGGCTCATTCCGGTGACTGACGAATCAGTCAGTAATTTTACCCAGGTGGCAAATTGTGGCTGAAAACCGGCAATCGCCGTTTCGGCAAGTTGCAGCTGAAAACGCCGCACCGCTTCGCTATCACTCCACATCGGGCTCATATTACGGGCGCCATAGAGGGCCGCCAGCGCATTAAAATAGACCGGCGTATAACCCGCAGGCAGCAGAGCCTGCAGACGATCGCGCCCTTGCTGTACCGTTAACCCGGTCGGTGGTGCCACCGGCGTGACCAGACTACCGCTTCCGCTAGCCGTGGTGCTGCCGCTGGTGCTGGTTACCGTACCACTGGTAACTGGCGCACTCACCGGCGCCCGGCCCAGCAGTCCCGCCATCGCGGGTGACATCGGCAGTGACTCATTGACATCGGTAGGTGCCGCGGCAACCACCGCAGAGCTATCAGATGGGATAATTTCAGGCTCATCGGCCTGGGCGGTGAACAACGGAGCGAGCCCCAGTGCAACACACATGCTCAGCGCGGACATCCTGCGACTGTTCAGTTTCATATGCAACCTCCCTTGCCCCCTAATTCAGACAACTTGCTCACAATAATTTGCTGCTTAATTAACATTATAGGTCGTGTAATTCGCCCTGTTACTATAAAGAAAATCCGTATGAACCTATTCTGAAAAATGGCCATTAATGGGGGGAATTATTTAAATGACATCAACAAAAAACCCCATGTCAAAAGAGACATGGGGTAAGTTCAGTGATATCGCCGTGACGTTACGACGCGTCTGCTGGCGCGGCAGGCTCCTGCGGATCGGTAACGCCGAAACCGCGTAACCCAACCACATGCACATGCTCGTGGTTTTGATGCACCTTACGCACCAGTTTATAGGTGGTACCTTTTTCCGGGCTGATATTTTCCGGCGCCGCGATAATCAACTGCATTTCGAGGCGTTCACACAACTCAAACAGGGTATTGATTGAGCGGGCATCCAGACGGGCGGCTTCGTCGAGGAACAGTAAACGGCACGGGGAGATATCCTTGCCCCGTAACCGGCGGGACTCTTCTTCCCAGCTCTGTACCACCATCACCAGAATAGACATCCCGGTACCGATAGCTTCCCCGGTAGAGAGCGCGCCACTTTCCGCACGTAACCAGCCGTCAGTCCCGCGGTTAACCTCAACTTCCATTTCCAGGTAGTTACGGTAATCCAGCAGCTCCTCACCGATGGTCTGCGGCGTACGCTGGCCCATATCAATATGCGGGTTCAGGCGCTGGTACAGCTTGGCCAGCGCTTCAGAGAAGGTCAGCCGGTTGCTGTTAAACAGATCCTGATGCTGTTCATGCTCTTCTGACAGCACATCCAGTAACGTAGAGTGGGCTTCCCGCACATTCACGTTCAGACGCACGCTGTTCACCTGGCCGAACGAGACGCTTTGCAGCCCCTGGTTGAGTACCCGGATACGGTTCTGTTCACGCTGGATAGTTTTGCGAATAATATTCGCCGCACTGCGCGAACTGATAGCCAGTTTCTTCTCGCGGGCGGTCAGCTCTTCTGTCAGGCGGTTAAGCTCGATTTCCATCTGTTCGATGGCTTCCACCGGATCATCGGTGCGAATAATATCCTGGCGAATACGCTCACGCAGATGCTGATACACCGCCACAAAGAACTGAATTTTACGTTCCGGGCGTTTCGGATCTTCCGACACGCGCAGCACATCGCGCAGATGTTCGTTATCGGCAACCGCCAGACGCAGAGCCCCCAGCGCTTTATCCGACATTGAACGCAGCTCGTCACCGGATAAATACGCCAGCTCACGGCGGTTCAGACGGCGTTCCACACCATTGTCTTTCACCATGCGCATCACCGCACACCAGCCCGCCTTGGCCACCACCACATGCTCGCGGATTTCGTGATAATCACGCTCCAGGCGACGCAACTGGCGGGTCAGACTGTCCATTTCTGCTTCGCAAATCGCCAGCTGTTTCTCCAGTTGACTACGGCGACTGCGGTTAGTCGACAGCCGGGCGTGCAGTTCATCACGCCGGGCTCTGGCGCGGACTTCTGACTCGCTATCCACCTGAATACCGATGGCTTTCATCTCGGTGTACAGTTCAGCCAGCAGCTCTTTCTTGGTGTCGTGGGAGCTTTTCAGTGACGCAAGCACCTGATGATACTGGCTCAACTGGGTAGCATGGGTGCGCAGGGCCTCACGGGCGCGGCTACGTTCAGTTTCTGCCTGCTCCAGACGCTGGCGCAATTTTTCATTCAGATCACTGTTGCCATCCAGCATATCTGCTGCATCGGTATAGCTAAAGTGCGCCCGGCGCTGCACCACTTCCGTCAGCGAGAACGCTTTCTGGCGGGATTCACGCTGTTGCGTCTGGGCGTATTCATAATCCGCTTTCAGCTGTTCATACTGTTCCGGGTCGCTCTGCAGATAAGAGACGATAGGCTCCAGTTTGGCCAGTTGGTTGCCGAATTGCTGAATAAACTGGGCGGCCTCATGGGCTTCCGCCAGGCGATCGCGGACCTCTTCGCAGCGGTCCGGCAGGGTATCGTCCAGCAGCAGGTTAACCCGCGGCAGCAGGCGGTTAAGCATGGCAACGCCTTCTTTCGCCTGTTCAAAATGCGTCTTCTGCTGCTGGTTGTCGTTTTCGTGGCTGGAGAGCGCCCGTTCCAGTTCCCCACGGCGGCCGCTCAGAATACGAATTTCCGCTTCCGGATCGGCCTCAAACGCCACGGCCAGGTGCTGGCCAATAAAGCGGCTGAACGCCTGATGCAGACGCTGGGTTTTCTGAACATCAAACGACAGCGTCGCATAACGTTCGCTGAGGGTTTCCCGTTCAGCGTGCAGGTTTTCAATCCGGTTTTCCCGGGCCGCACGGCCAAACAGCGGCACTTCCGGGAAGCGGGAATAACGCCACTGGCGATCGGCTATCTTCACCACCACCGCTTTTTCCAGCTCATCCACCCCGAAAACGCTGTCATCAAAGGACTGCGGGTCACCTTCGATGAGATACAAATCTTCCGGGCAATCTTCCAGGCCAGACAGCTGTTCACGCACCTGGCTCAGGTCCGGCACCACAATAGCGTGGCGGGACGGGCCATACAGCGCGGAGAAGTAAGGCGCATCTTCCAGGCTGACATCATCATAGATTTCAGACAGCAACACCCCGCCAAAGCGTTCGGCCAGGGCATTCAGGCGCTGATCTTCTGCGCCGCCGGGCTGGCTCAGGCGTTCAATTTCTTCGTCCACGGCCTGTTTGCGGGCGCCTACTTCGTCACGTTCAACGGTGACTTCACGCTCGCGTTCCAGCAGCTGTTGCAGGTAGCTGGTCACGTCATGGCTGGAGGTAAAACTCTGGCCAGTCTGCTCGGCAAGCTGGTTCAGGCTGCTCTGGGCCGCCAGCCAGACCGGGGCCCGCAGGGTGAGGGTTTTCAGCGTTGACTGGGCCTGTTCCAGTTCCTGGCGCAGCGCCATACGCTGTTCACCGGCCTGGGCCACTGAGTCAGACAGTGACTCGATGCGCGCTTCCAGTTCCTGCTGTACCGTCTCGAGATCGAGCGGATCGAAAGATTTACCCTGACGCTTGCAGAACTCGGCCAGTAACTGTTCGGCATCCTGCTGTTCGCGCAGGCGCTGCTCCAGTTCACTGAGGCGGGCGCGCAATGCCGGCACTTCCGCCGCGTAGTGGCGTTGCTCTGCCCCATCGCGTAACAGCTCCCTGGCCACCTGCCAGGCGTCGCTACGGCTAACCGGGCCATTAATCGCCACCACCAGTTGCCAGGCGTGCTCGAACTGGCTGTGTGCCGCCTGCATCATGCCCATCTTCTGTTCGAGATCGAGCATTTTGCCGGTGGTTTCTTGTTCTTTTGCCTGGAAGGTTTCCAGCCACTCTTCGGCACTGTCCGGGGTGAGATCCGGCAGATGGCACAGTTCCCGGGCGCGTTCCAGGGCCTGTAAAGCCTGCTGGTACTGAATAGCGCGAGTCTGCTGCACATCCAGCGCTTGCTGGTAGTCGGCCAGCTGATTTTTCAGCTCATCCACTTCCAGTTCAGCGGCTTCAGCGCGGGATTCGTTATCTTCCTGCTGTTCGACGGCTTCCGCCACCACTTCATTTTGCTCTTCCAGCCGAATCTGCAACTCTTCCAGATCCGCCTCATAGCGCTCAATCTTCTCTTGCTGACGCAGGGCGGTCTGCACCAGGTTCAGGTGGTCGCTGGCGGCCTGATAATCCGCTTCCAGATCCCCTTCTGCACCGCTGTGCTCCCCGAGCTCCCGAGCCATATCCACATGTTTATACTGCTCCGCAGAGAGCTGTTTGCGGTTGCTAAACAGGCTGCGGCGAAATTCCAGCGCTTTATCAAGATGAACGCGCCGTTCGTTGGCGTGGCGCATATAATCCGCCGCCACATAGTTCGTGGCTTCCGAGATCAAATGCTTGAACAGGTCACGGTCAGACTGGGTTACCCGAATCGCTTCGAGGGTGAGCCGGTTTTCGCGCAGGGCGGCTTCCATATCCTGGAATGCTTTGCGCACCCCGCCGTTTTCCGGCAGCAAATAGTCGCGCAGGGAGCGGGTGATGGCGCTGGAGATCCCGCCGTACAGCGACGCTTCAATCAGGCGATAGTATTTACTACGATCTGCCGCAGAGCGCAGACGACGGGCAACGATCCCCAGATCAAACATCAGGGAGTGGTATTCGGTGATGGAGTTAAACGGTTTAAATTGTACCCCGTCCATCCCGTCAATTTTGTCTTTCAGTTCCTGGAGGGTAAGCACCCGGGCCTGGCGTTCGTTGAGGGTCTCGGTCAGCAGTTGTGTCGGCTGGATAGCGGTCGGCAGCCCCTGAATCGCAAACGGCTTAATGTCTACTTTCCGGTCACGGCCGGCTATCTGTTGCAGCCGGACCCCAACCACCACGCGCTGATGGCGTGAGTTAATCACGTCCAGCACCGAGTAACAGACCCCGGCTTTCAGTTTCCCGTGCAGGCCTTTATCCCGGGAGCCAGAGGTCGCCCCGGCTTCGGTGGTGTTACGGAAGTGCAGCAGGGTTAAATCCGGGATCAGGGCGGTAACAAACGCCGCCATGGTCGTGGATTTACCCGCCCCGTTCCCCCCGGAGAGGGTGGTCACCAGTTCATCAAGGTCAAAGGTTCGGGCAAAAAAGCCGTTCCAGTTCACCAGGGTCAGTGAACGAAATTTTCCGCGTTCAATCATTCTTCTTCATCCTCCGCTTTGTCCTGAAGAGGTTCGTCCGACTCATCATGCAGCTGCAGGTGGCTCTCCACCGGCATGGCTTCGCCATCGCGGATCATGCGCAGCTGCGCTTCCCGCGGATCGTCACCACTGCGAACATCGGCACCAAAGCGAAACACCGACTCGGTAATACGAAATTTGCTACTGTCGTGGCCCATAAACCACACCATGCCCAAACGGCGCAGGCGGCTTAATGAGGCGCGGACTTTTTCCTGCAACTTCTGGCGATCCAGGTCAGACCCGGTAGACCGGTTATTCACCAGCCGCAGCAGTTTGGCTTCATCAGCCAGCGTGGTCAGCTCGTCATACAGTTCTTGCTGGGTAAAAATACCCTCGTTGGCCAGCCGCTCGGGGCTGAGGTACAGATAACACAGGATCTTGCCCACCATCATGTCCAGCTCAGACAGTACCGAGCGGGGGATCAGGGTCGTGGAGCGGGGACGCAAATAGAAGAAACCTTCTGGCGCCCGCACCAGTTCCACGTTATAGCGGTGATAAAACTCTTCCAGGTACTCCTGGAAGTCCATCAAAAAGGCATGATTATCAAGCTCATCCAGGCCAATATGACGGCCAGCGCGCAGCTGGCTGTCCAGCGCAGGAAATAAAGGATTCGCCAACGCTTGTGCCAGCTTAACTGGCATCACTTGTTCAATATTTGTCAATGACATGCGCCTGTACCCTGGCTCCGTAATCATTAATCGGCTGCCATTTAGCAGGCAGTCCGGAAAAATCTGCTTCAGCCACACCCAGGAGCACTGCCTGGTCGACCACTATTCGCGCCACATCGAAATGACGGGCCCGGGGGTATTGCGCCAGATAGGCGCGCATGACCGATCCCAGATCCAGTGGCTTCTGTTGCTCTTTATAAACCTGTAATGAGGACTCGATCATCGCCGCAAGCTGCTCACGAAGTTCGTTAAACTCTTCGAACTCCAGATCCGCAGGCAATTCGCCGGTCACTTCGTCGTCACGCAGTGTCATCTCTTCATCACGCATGTCCAGCAGACGATCGGCGCTGGCATAGGTTAGCGCCCAGGGCGCGTCGAAGTAGTTCTGAATCGACTGACGTAAGCGCTGGGCAAAGACCCGGTTTTTATCCATATCAATCGCGGTACGGATAAATTTATGCACATGGCGATCGTAACCGATCCACAGGTCAATGGCCTGCTGGCCCCAACTGATAATACGATCCAGCTTGTTTTGCAGATCAAAAACCAGCCGCTCTATCGACTCCAGCCCGCTGCGCCCAAGGATCGCATCCTGAATACGCAATAAGTTAGCCTGGAGCTTATCCCCCGCCGCCTCCAGGGTATCTTGCAATTCACGCAGGGTACCGGACGTCTCGGAAAGCAGCACTTCACAGCTGGTAATCGCCGCCCGCCAGTCCTTATTCAACAGCCCGGCAATATCGTCTTTTACTGCCTGTTGCTGCTCATCCATGATGCGCTGGGTCATATCGATACTGTCGAAAATCTCCGCCACGGAATATTTCAGCGGGGCAAACACATTGCGGTGCCAGTGCAGGTCATCCCCGTCTTCATCCGCCGCGTTCGCCGCGCGCTTAAGTTCGCCCGCCACAATAGATAACTGCATCGACAGACGCAGTGTTGAAAACTCACGCTGGCGAATATAGTAATCGGTAATACCGATCCCCAGCGGGGTCAGACGGTAGATAGAGTTACCTTCGGTAATCTCACTGGTAAAGCGGTTGAGCAAACGCTGGCGCACCATATCGTTGATGGCGTTATTGGCGCGCGCGGTCATTGTTTCATTCGTTTGCTCAAAGGCTTCACTGACGTAGCGAAATGCATCTTTGAGTTCGCCTTCGCTCATTTCACCGTCTAGCCGCTCGCCATTCAGTGTGGCAATAGCCAGTAAAAACGCCAGCCGATCGGTGGGCAGCGCAATTGAAAAATCATTTTCCCTGGCCCAGGTAACCAGTTCAGGCACCGTCTGGGAAAAATCACTCATAGTTTATCCTTGGTTCTCCGGCTTGATGGCGGTGACATGAATATAACGGCCAAGGCTTATCCAAGGCTCCTGTCGGCAGTAACGGGTCTCCAGCGCCAGCAGGCTGTCAAAACATTCCTGCTGTTGGTGTTTCTCCCGCAGGTAATCATGGAAAACCCGCACCCCGGTCTTGCCGGTTATCTGCCAGCCAATGTCGGCCAGCCATTGATAAACCTGCTGGGGATCCAGCGGGTGGTCCGGGGAGAGCGTACGCTTTTTGCGCTTCGGCATGCCTTGCTCAACATAGCCAAAATTACCGGCCACCATGTTGTGCATCAGCAAACCATTGGCATTGTAAAACATCAGTGACAGCGCGCCACCCGGGGCCAGGCATTGCCACAGGTGCGCCAGTACCGCCTGGGGATCGGCGACCCATTCCAGTACCGCGTGAAACAATATCAGATCCACCGGGCTTTCCAAATGTTGCCCGATGTCCTGCGCCGCACAATGTATAAAATGCATATTGTCGATCACACCTTTTTCCCGGGCCGCCTGCTGCGCACGCGACAGCATCTCCTGGGAAAGGTCACACAGGGTAACCTGGTGGTGACGTTCGGCAACCCGACACGCGGTTTGCCCTTCCCCGCCCCCGGCATCCAGCACCCGTAAAGGGCGCTGCGGTAGCGCGTCAAATAAGCGATCCAAATCCTGCCACAGGATCGCCTGGCGCAACGTGCCTTTGGTCGTGCCATAAATATTGCGCGCGAACTTCTCGGCAATATCGTCAAAATTGCGATCCTGCATTGCTACAACTCCGAAACTCAGGTAGCCGACTGGCAAAAGCGCTATTTTGTCACATGCGCAAGGATAATGAACCCTCAGGGTGTAATATCCCCGCTGTTTCTCTGCTATATGGTCAAAAAAGGAACCATCACTGATGCTTTTTACCCTGAAAAAAGCTATCGGCGGTTTATTACTGCCGCTGCCTTTTCTTTTGCTGGTAATCGGGCTGGCCATTGTGTTGCTGTGGTTTACCCGCTGGCAAAAAACCGGAAAAATATTATTAACAGCAAGCTGGCTCACATTGCTGCTGTTAAGCCTGCAACCAGTCGCCGATGGCCTGCTGCGCCCCATCGAAAATCACTACCCTACCTGGCAGCCCGGTAAAACCCGGGTCGCCTGGGTGGTAGTCCTCGGTGGTGGCTATACCTGGAATCCGCAATGAGCCCCCAGTTCAAATCTGGTGAATAACAGCCTCGCCCGGGTCACGGAAGGGGTCCGGCTGTGGCGAGAGAACCCCGGATCAACGATGATCTTCACCGGTGCGGCGGCAAAGACTAACCCGGTCAGCACCGCCGAAGCCGGTGCCCGGGTTGCCGTCAGCCTCGGGGTTCCGCGGGACAGCATCATCACCCTCGACAGCCCGAGAGATACCGGCCAGGAGGCCGCCGCCGTGGCAAAAACCATCGGTAATGCCCCCTTCCTGCTGGTGACCTCAGCGTCGCATCTGCCCCGGGCGATGATCTTCTTCCACCACGCCGGTCTTAACCCGATCCCGGCCCCGGCCAACCAGCTGGCTATTGACTCCCCGCTTAACCCCTGGGAAAGGGCCTTGCCCTCCCCCCTGTGGCTGACCCACAGTGATCGGGTGGTGTATGAAACCCTGGGCCGGATCTGGCAGCGGGTGAATGGCGTATCAGCCCAGCCAGGGCAGTAACTCACTGGCGGCCCGGTCGAATGCCGGGCGGTCAAAGCGCCCGTGTTGCACCAGTTGGGCCACTTCACGCCACATGACATACAGCCAGCGCCGGGACAAAAACGACTCACTCACCGGCGCCCGCTGTTGATAGTGCCAGAACAACTCGCTGTCTGGCCCTTCTTCGTATAACCGGAACAGTTCAAATTCCCGGGGGGCCCACAGCACCGGACCGGGGTTCACCACCGCCACCAGCTGATCGCTGCGGGCATCTTTTAGCATACTGCGCAAATTAAAATTACCGTGCACCATCACGCAGTTATCATTAAAGCCGGCGAATAATTGCGGCAGGTATTCCCGGCTGCGAAATAAAATCCCTTTATCCTGCATCGTCAGGCCGGTATTGCGAAACTGGGTCAGGGTGCTCCATAAGGTCTCCACCCGCTGGCGATACCAGTTAGGCCAGACGTTATCCTGGGTGCTGTCCACCATTCCCACACAGCCCGCACTGTCGATACGGTGCCAGGCCAGTAGCCCTTCAACGATCTGGTCTTTCAGTTGCGCCCAGCGGGCCGGGGTGCGGGTTGGCGCTTCCACAGAAACACCCCGCAGGCGCTCCATCAGCAGCACATCCGGGCCGGGGGTATTGTCATGGGTTATCACCCCGTAGATGGTGGGCAAACGCAGGGTGCCCGCCCGGGCCAGCATCGACATCTTGCTGGCCATTTGGGCCGCCTCTCCCCGGGTGACAAAGCTTTTGGCTAGCAGGGGCAGTGCATTTCCGTTGCTGTCATACAGCGACCACAGCGTAGAGTCGAGTTTCTCACTCACACATTCCAGGCGGCTCAGGCGCTCACCCAGTAAGTGGCTCAGTTCATTGCGCAGTTGTTCCATTGTTTTCACCCTCACGAACACGCTACCCGCCATCATGAGCATACTCAGGGCAACTGTCATCCGGTCAGATCAAGTTCCCGGCAATTAATCCTCATTCCGCCCGGCGCCGCACAATGAGAATAAAAAAACCGCCGGGGACACATCGCCAGCCATATGGGGCGCTGCATCTCCGGCGGTTGCACGGGATTAACGGAAAAATCAGGCCATCGCCTGGCGGACCCGCGCCAGATCGTCAGGTGTATCAACCCCAACGGTAGGCGTCGCTTTGGCCACATCCACGTGAATTTTCTCGCCATACCACAGCACGCGCAGCTGTTCGAGCATTTCAATCTGCTCCAGCGGGCCCGGCGCCCAGCTCACATAACGGCGGATAAAGCCCGCCCGGTAGCCATAAATGCCGATATGGCGCAGCAGAGAGTCACCAATGGTGTCCCGGGTCTGGGCAAAACGGTCGCGATCCCAGGGAATGGTCGCCCGGGAGAAATAGAGCGCAAAGCCCTGCGCGTCACGCACCACTTTTACGGCATTGGGGTTGAAGGCTTCTTCCGGTTCGCTAATCGGCACTGCCAGGGTCGCCATACCGGCATCAACCCGGGCGAGGTTGTCTGCCACCTGGCGAATAATCACCGGCGGGATCATCGGCTCATCGCCCTGAACATTCACTATCAGGGTATCGTCGCTGAACTGGTATTTTTCGACCACTTCCGCCAGGCGCTCAGTGCCGGACTGATGATCCGCCCGGGTAATGCAGACTTCACCACCGGCGGCTTCTACGGCCCGGGCCACATCCGGGTGGTCAGTGGCCACAATGACACGCTCCGCCCCGGATTCACGGGCACGCTCCAGCACGTGAACAATCATCGGCTTACCATTGATGTCTTTTAATGGTTTACCGGGCAGCCGGGTAGAGGCGTAGCGGGCAGGAATAATGACGACAAAACTCATGGTTTACTCTCTTCCGCAGTCAGTGAGCGCGCCTCGTGCTCCAGCAGCACCGGGATCCCATCCCGCAACGGAAAGGCCAGCGCGTCAAACTTACAAATCAGTTCTTGTTTATCCTGGTTGAAGTAGAGCTTGCCGTTACATACCGGGCAGGCGACGATTTCTAACAAACGATGATCCATAACTCCTCCTGACGGATCGAACAATAGCGACGAGAATATCACGGTACCAGCGGGATTTCCCACTCCAGCGCACTCAGAGCGGCCAGCGCCGGGGGCAATTCGCTAAGGCGGATCTGCACCGCCCCCTGCCAGCGGGCAAAATCGGTGATGGCCGTACGTATGCCGTTGATCAGCCCCGCGGTTATACGGGTCTCTGTTTCCAGGTAGAGGTTGATAACCTCAAAACACTCGGCTTTACGGTGCATTTTGCTGTCCATTCGCCCCACCAGTGCATCCCGGTACAGCAGCGGTAACACAAAATAGCCGTAACGCCGTAAATGCGCCGGGGTATAACACTCCAGCCGGTAACTAAAATCAAATAATTGCCCAGCCCGCCGCCTATCCCACACTAGCGGATCAAACGGCGACAGTACGGTGGTATGGGTGGCGGGCAATTTTCCATCCAGGGCTGCCGTCAGTGCCGGCAACTGTTGCTGGTGCAAGTACATCGTGCCCAGTTGCTCCACCTCCACCGGGATGATGCTGCCGCTGTCCAGCCAGGCCGTGAGCAGCGGTTTCAGATCGACATTGCGTAAGCGGTAATAGTCCGCCAGCCATTCCGGGCGAAAAATACCCAGGCTACGGGCGCTGTTCTCCAGCATCCGGGCCTCCGCCTGTTCACGGGGGATAAGATCCCGGGCATCGTCCCATTCCGGCATGATCCGCCGGGTGAGATCGTAGACCCGCTGAAAATTGTGCCGCCGGGCAACCATCACGTCGCCGCGGGTAAACAGCCCTTCCAGGTGGCGCTTATGGGGCTTCCACTCCCACCAGCCGCTGCTGCCCTTCCCGGTGTGGGAGAAATCTGCGGATCGCACCGGGCCGTGGCGCTCAATCTGCGCCAGTAGCGCACCTATCTCTTGCTGGTGTGCGGTCATCCAGTCGTGATGGTATTTCCAGCCCATTCCCTGTGGGTCCAGCATCCGGTGGCGCACCAGGGCAAAATCCTGGCGCGGCAGGAAACAGGCTTCATGGGCCCAGTATTCGAACAGTTGTCCGGTGGCCAGCGCATCATCAAGCCATGTTGCCGGGTACGATCCCAGCCGGCTGAACAGCACCAGGTAAGGGCTACGGGCAACAATATTGATGGTGTCTATCTGCAACAGGGACATTTGTTCAATGGCGCTGAGCAGGTCAGCAGGACGAGGATGACGGCGCGGTTTGCGCAGCAGGCCCAGGGCGGACAGCTGTAGCCGGCGGGCCTGACGAAGGGAGAGAGCAATAGGCGGCATCACGCATCCTGTTATACGCTGCGTGAACCGCCCCGGGCGCAGTGATTAATTGACCAGGGCCTGAAGTTCAGCAAGCAGTTTTTCGGCATCCGGCGCGGCAAGTTGTGCATCCACCGGCAGATACCACCAGTTATCTTCGGCAAAAGCCCGGCATTTGACGGCGTCTTTTTCGGTCATCAGCAGAGTCTGCCCCGGGCCGACCAGCCCCTGAATAGCCTCAGCAGACGGCGCATAGTGATCCGAGAGCGGGACGTTTTTTTCTGTCACCACCCCCAGCGATGCCAGTGTGGCAAAAAAGCGCGGTGGGTGGCCGATACCGGCCATTGCCACCACATGGGACAACTGGCTGGCATCACAGCGGGCGCCGGTTTTCAGGTTAACCGCCTGCCCTGGAGACAGCGACATCGCTATCTCCCCAGGCTGCGCGGTACCGCCGTTGACGATGACCGCATCAACCGATCGCAGACGCCCTGCCCGCTCCCGCATCGGCCCGGCCGGTAACCACCAGCCATTACCGAAACGGCGTACGCCATCCACAACCACAATTTCTTTATCCCGGCACAGGGCATAATGCTGTAACCCGTCATCGGTAATAATAATTTGCGGCTGCGCCTGATCAATCAACGCCTGGACCGCCTCCGCCCGGCGAGGAGACACCGCGACCGCAGCGCCGGTGCGCTGATAAATCAGCACCGGCTCGTCACCGGCCTCAGCGGTGGTGGTGCCCGCCGACAGCAGCAGAGGATAGTGCCCGGCCTTCCCCCCGTACCCGCGTGAGACAACCCCTACCCGGATCCCCCGGGCTGTTAGCTGCTCAACCAGCCAGATAACCACCGGGGTTTTGCCGTTACCGCCTGCGGTCAGGTTGCCCACCACCACCACCGGTACCGGTGAGCGCCAGCTACGCCGCCAGCCCAGCCGGTAACTGAGCCTGATAACCGCAGTGATAAGGCCGTATAGCAGGGAGAGCGGCCATAACAGCAGCCAGAGCGGCGAATGACCTGACCAGATCTTTTCGATCATTGGCCGAACTGCATCCGGTGTAACTGCGCGTACACGCCGCGCTGTTCCAGCAGATCCGTATGGCTACCGCGTTCCACAATGGTGCCATCTTCAACCACAATGATTTCATCAGCTTTTTCAATGGTAGACAGCCGGTGAGCAATCACCAGTGAGGTGCGGTTTTTCTGCAGTTCATCCAGCGCCGCCTGGATCGCCCGTTCGGATTCGGTATCCAGCGCGGAGGTGGCTTCATCGAGGATCAGCACCGGGCTGTCGCGCAGCAGTGCCCTGGCTATCGCGATACGCTGGCGCTGGCCGCCGGATAACAGCACGCCGTTTTCCCCAATCACCGTGTCCAGACCGTTATCCATCTTGTTGATAAAGTCAGTGGCATAGGCCATGGTCGCCGCCTGTTCAATCTGCGCACGGTCATACTCTTCCGTACGGGCGTAGGCAATATTGTTGGCGATGGTATCGTTAAACAGGTGGACGTTCTGGGAGACCAGCGCCACCTGATTACGCAGCGAACGCAAGGTATATTCGCGCAGGTCGTGACCATCAAGCAGCACCTCACCGGAGTCCACATCGTAGAAACGGGTGATCAGGCTGGCAAGGGTTGATTTACCGGAGCCAGAGCGCCCCACCAGGGCGACGGTTTTCCCGGCTGGGATTTTGAGGTTGATATTGCGCAGTGCCGGTACATCCCGCCCCGGGTAGGTAAAGGTCACATTGCGGAATTCGATATCCCCGTGAGCGCGCTCAACAACCCGTTTGCCTTCGTCTTTTTCCTGCTCCATATCCAGAATAGAGAACAGGGTCTGGCAGGCAGCCATCCCGCGCTGGAATTGCGCATTGACGTTGGTCAGCGATTTCAGCGGACGCATCAGGGCAATCATTGAGGAGAAGACCACGGTAATGGTACCGGCCGTCAGGCTTTGCATCACGCTCGGGAAGCTGGCGGCGTAGAGCACAAACGCCAGCGCCAGGGAGGCAATCAGCTGGATAATCGGGTCAGAAATGGACGAGGCAGAGACCATTTTCATCCCCTGGTGACGCATCCGGTTACTGACTTTGTTAAAGCGTTCCCCTTCAACTTCCTGGCCACCAAAAATCAGCACTTCTTTGTGCCCTTTCAGCATCTGCTCGGCGCTGGCGGTCACCTGGCCCATGGTGTTCTGCATGTTCTTACTGATACTGCGAAACCGCTTAGACACGATGCGAATAGCAACAGAAACCACCGGTGCCAGCACTATCAGGATCACCGATAACTGCCAGCTGTAGTAGAACATCATCACAAACAGGCCGATTATCGAGGCCCCTTCGCGGACCACGGTGATCAGTGCGCTGGAAGAGGACGACGCAACCTGTTCAGAGTCATAGGTGATACGGGAAAGCAGTGTCCCGGTAGATTGTTTATCAAAGAAAGAGACCGGCATCCCCATCATGTGATTAAACAGACGGCGACGAATAGTCATCACAACTTTACCGGATACCCACGAGATACAATAGCTTGATACGTAGCTGGTGATACCGCGTAACAGCATCAACCCAATAACTACTAAGGGCATCCACATCAGAACAGAGCGGTCAGTTTTACCAAAGCCATCATCCAGCAACGGTTTGAGCAACGACAGCATGTAAGTGTCACTGGCTGCGTTGAGGATTAACGCCACTGCGGCCACAATCAGGCCCGGCCGGAAAGGCGCGATTACCGGCCAAAGCCGTCGGAAGGTCTGCCACGTGGAGAGATCTTTATCGTTATGCATTCAGTCTAACCAACATCCTAATGAAATAGCCGCACATTCTACCCGCTATCGGCAGGTACGCCAAACCACTGATGGTACCAGCGAGGGTAAATTTGCTTGCGGGCGCTCAAAATTTCCAACCGATCGCTAAACATTTGTACAGTAATCTGGCCAGATTGCCCGGTATCGTGCCAGTCGATACCGCGCTGACGGTAACGTTGCACCACCTGATGCGCCGGAAAACGCCATGGATTATAGCGCGCCACAGACGCCAGCGCGGCCTGAGGATTCACCCACTGTAATAACTGCCCGGTAGATGATGTCCGGCTGCCGTGGTGGGGTACCTGTAACACACTGGCCTGGACATTACCGCGCTGCGTTTTCAGCATAGCCAACTCCGCCGCGCGCTCAATATCCCCGGTGAGCAAGATACTGTGGGTGCCGTCACTGATCCTCACCACACAGGAATGGTTATTCTCTGCCCCCGGGCGGCTACGCGGCGGCCAGAGCACCTGCAGGCTCAGCCCCTGCCAGCGCCACGCCTCCCCGGCAAAACACGGCCGGTGGCCCGGGGTCAGCATGGCGCTATATACCGGTAACCCAGGCCAGGCCCGCTGAATGCTGCCCAGCCCGCCGATATGGTCGAGATGCCCGTGGCTGATGATAACCCCATCGGGCGCCAGCCCACGCCAGCGCAGCCAGGGAATAATCGCCTGCTGGCCGCTGTCCCCGCCCGGCCAGCGATTACCGGTATCGTAAAGCAGCGCCCGACGGTCTTTCTCCACCACCACCGCCAGACCGTTCCCCACATCCAGCATATGCACCGCCCAGCGCAAGCCGCCACTGGCCGTGGGCCAGTAACCACTGGTGCACGCCAGCAGCATCGCCAGTACCAGTGCCGGGGAGCTGCGGTACCATCCCAGCCGCCAGGTGACCATCACCACCAGCGGGATAAATGCCAGCCCCGTTGCCCGGCTGTCCAGCGCCAGCCAGCCCGGGGGCAGCCAGTGCATCACGCGCAATACCGCATCCAGGACGTTATCCGCCAGCCACCAGCACAGCCAGGCGGCCCCGGGGATCCCACTGGTGAGCATCCCCACCAACAGCAGCGGCACCACCAGCAGACTGACCAGCGGCACCGCTACCATATTGGCGGCAAACGCGCTGAGGCTGACGCCGTGGAAGATAATCACCTGTGCCGGCAACAGCAGTGCGCTGATCCCCAGTTGCAGATGCCCCAACCCGGCCAGGTAACGCCAGCCGCGGGGATACGCGGCTAAATCAAACGGCACCCAGCGGTACCACAATACCAGCGCGCCGGTCGCGCAAGCCGATAAGCGAAAACTGTCTGACAGTATAGTCAGCGGATCGGCAAACAGGATCCCCGCCACGCAGCATAGCCAGACCGTTTCCGGCGGCCATTTGCGCCCGCTAAGGCGTAACAGGCTCCAGAGCATCAGTGCCAGTAACGCCCGTAATGCCGGGGGATTTGCACCCGAGACCCAACAATACAGCGCCGCCCCGAGGATGCCCACCAGTAAGGGGATACGAACCCCAATACCCGCCGCCGGTAATAGCCACTGCACCAGCCGCGCCAGCAACCAAAACACCCCGGCGGACTGGGCAATATGCAGGCCAGAAATCGCCATCAGGTGCGCGGTTCCCGTATCCCGGAATAACTGCCTTACCGGTTCTGGCAGCCCCCGGCGGTCACCAAATGCCAGCGCCCGGATCACCGCGCCGTGGCGGTGCTCTCCGGCAGCGGTCGTAATATGGCGAGTGAGGCGGCTGTGCCAGCTACAGGTGTGGGACAGCCGTTGCGACTTCAGCACCTTGCCGGTAAGGATCTGCCGGTTGGCCACGGCACGGCGCTGGCTATCGAACCCGGGAATATTCAACTGGCCGTGTACCGGACGCAGCCGCAGGTGCATTGACCAGCGCTGGCCCGGGCACACCTCCGGGGACGCAGGTAAACCGCGAACCCGTACGTTAACCCGGGGGAAAAGCGGCTGCCCGTTATAGCGGTAGAGTGCCACCCGGGTATGGCCCCCCTCGTTCTGGCTTAGCAGTTCCCCTTCGGCGTGGATAACCCCCTGGGTCAGCGCCGTGGCGGGCCACAATACCCGATGGCCCGCCAGACAAGCCCAACAGGCCATGAGTAGTATTAAACCGGTGTAGCGTAGCGCCCGAAGCGGGATAAGCAGCAGCAGGATAGCCACCAGAACCGCAGCCCCGGTTAACGGCAACCCGGGAAGTGACGCCAGCCAGCACAGCGGGAGTACCCCGCCAACCACACAGCAACCGCTGATCCGTAATGACAACATGTGCCCTCCTTGTTGTGCCCTCCTTGTCGTGCACAGTGTCGTCGCGCCGGGGGCCGCCGTCCTCCCCGATATTCTGTTTATCCGGCAATTATTCAGTGAAAAGTGACCGCTACAGCATGCGTTACCCCAGAAATACGGCCAAATACGCATCTTGCAGGCAAAAAAAAACGACATCCGCAGATGTCGTTTCTTGTCTGGTCAGCCCGGTGGGCTCAGCCATAAATATTGGCGCGGTCGCGCAACTCTTTACCCGGCTTGAAGTGCGGAACATATTTGCCTTCCAGTTCCACTTTATCGCCGGTTTTAGGGTTGCGTCCAACACGTGGCGCGCGATAGTGCAAAGAGAAACTGCCGAAACCCCGGATTTCGATACGCTCGCCCTCTGCCAGGGTAGAGGCCATATGCTCCAGCATCTCTTTTACGGCATCTTCCACCGCTTTAGCGGGCAGATGAGATTGCTGGCTTGCAAGTCTTTCAATCAATTCTGACTTGGTCATGCTTCCTCCGGTTTCCTTGTCAGGAAAATTATCTTACAGCTCTCGAACGAACAAGGGCGGCCGCAGCCGCCTTTAAGCGTAAGGTCGAAATTATTCGCCTTTAGCTGCTTTGAACGCTTCAGCCATTGCGTTAGAGAAGTTACCGTCTTCCTGTTTGTTAACAGAAGCGATTGCATCTTTCTCTTCAGCTTCGTCTTTAGCACGAACAGACAGGCTTACTACGCGGTTTTTACGGTCAACGCCAGTGAATTTAGCTTCAACTTCGTCGCCAACACTCAGAACCAGAGTAGCATCTTCTACACGGTCACGTGAAGCTTCAGAAGCGCGCAGGTAACCTTCAACGCCATCAGCTAATTCAACTGTAGCACCTTTCGCATCAACTGCGGTTACTTTACCAGTAACGATAGCGCCTTTCTTGTTCAGAGCAACGTAGTTGTTGAACGGATCTTCTGCCAGCTGTTTAACACCCAGGGAGATACGTTCACGTTCTGCGTCAACCTGCAGAACAACAGCTGCGATTTCGTCGCCTTTTTTGTATTCACGTACTGCTTCTTCGCCTGCAACGTTCCAGGAGATGTCAGACAGGTGAACCAGACCGTCGATGCCGCCGTCCAGGCCGATGAAGATACCGAAGTCAGTGATAGACTTGATTTTACCTTCAACGCGATCGCCTTTGTTGTGGGTCTCAGCGAACTGCTGCCACGGGTTGGCTTTGCACTGTTTCAGGCCCAGGGAGATACGACGACGTTCTTCGTCGATATCCAGAACCATAACTTCCACTACGTCGCCAACGTTAACAACTTTGGACGGGTGGATGTTTTTGTTGGTCCAATCCATTTCGGATACGTGAACCAGACCTTCAACGCCTTCTTCGATTTCAACGAAGCAGCCGTAGTCAGTCAGATTGGTAACGCGACCGGTCAGTTTGGTACCTTCCGGATAACGTTTAGCGATAGCTACCCAAGGATCTTCGCCCAGCTGTTTCAGGCCCAGGGATACACGGGTACGTTCGCGGTCGAATTTCAGCACTTTAACAGTGATTTCGTCGCCAACGTTCACGATTTCGCTCGGATGCTTAACGCGTTTCCAGGCCATATCGGTGATGTGCAGCAGGCCGTCTACGCCGCCCAGATCCACGAATGCACCGTAGTCAGTGAGGTTCTTAACGATACCTTTGACTTCCATGCCTTCCTGCAGGTTTTCCAGCAGCTGATCGCGTTCTGCACTGTTTTCAGATTCGATAACAGCACGACGGGAAACAACAACGTTGTTACGTTTCTGGTCAAGCTTGATTACTTTGAATTCAAGCTCTTTGCCTTCCAGGTGCAGCGTGTCGCGAACCGGACGCACGTCAACCAGGGAACCCGGCAGGAACGCACGAATACCGTTCAGCTCAACAGTGAAGCCGCCCTTGACTTTGCCGTTGATAACACCAGTAACGGTAGCTGCTTCTTCGTAAGCTTTTTCCAGCATCAGCCACGCTTCGTGACGTTTAGCTTTCTCACGAGACAGCAGAGTTTCACCGAAACCGTCTTCTACTGCATCCAGAGCAACGTCAACTTCGTCACCAACCTGGATTTCAAGTTCGCCCTGGGCGTTTTTGAACTGCTCAGCCGGAATGGCAGACTCAGATTTCAGACCGGCGTCAACCAGTACTACGTCTTTGTCGATAGCAACAACAACACCACGAACGATTGAACCCGGGCGGGTTTCGATTTCTTTCAGGGACTCTTCAAAGAGTTGAGCAAAAGATTCAGTCATGTTTAGTATTAGGATCTTTAATTTAACGTCCACCTGGCTCCATGCCGGATGGGGTTGTTTAAATGCCTGCCAACAATCCATTGCGGCAGGTACTACTGAAACAATAGCCGGAACCGCTCAGGAAGCGTGCTTCCCGGGCCATTCCGGACCGATTCTGCTGTGCTTTATGACTGCACAGACGCCAATTTCTGGCGGGCGTATTCTAACGCTTTTTCAATTACTTGCTCAATAGTTAATCGCGTTGAGTCAAGCACTAAAGCATCTTCTGCCGGTACCAACGGTGCGACTGCACGGTTGCGATCGCGTTCATCGCGTTCTTTGATCTCGGCCAAAAGGCGCTCAAAGTTAACACTAAAGCCCTTATCCTGCAACTGTAGCATACGGCGCTGGGCGCGCTCTTCTGAAGAGGCATCCAGAAATATTTTTACCGGCGCATCCGGGAACACCACCGTCCCCATGTCGCGACCATCGGCAATCAGGCCTGGCGCTTCGCGAAACGCCCGCTGGCGGCGCAACAGCGCTTCACGAACCCGCGGAAATGCCGCCACTTTTGATGCGGTATTCGCCACGTCCTGGGTACGGATTTCACCACTGACATCCTCCCCTTCCAGAATAACGTCCAGCTTACCGCCGTTAGAGACGAACCGCACATCCAGATGGGCAGCCAGTGGCACCAGCGCGTCTTCGGCATCCACATCAACCCGGTGATGCAGGGCGGCCAGTGCCAGTACCCGATATATCGCCCCTGAGTCCAGTAAATGCCATTGCAGCGCCTCTGCCATTGCCTTGCATAAGGTGCCTTTTCCTGCGCCGCTTGGGCCATCAATGGTGATTACCGGAGCGTGTGCTGTCATCTTTCTCTCCTTTTCTGAGAATGCAGGTGAACCATTACGGCGCGCATTATACGCTGCAACCTCCCGGACTGTTACCACTGTCGTGAAATATCATTCTGAAACAATAAGTATAGAAGTAACTGCCATACAGTGCGGGGATACGAAGAGAAATAGCGGCGGGAAACCCGGGCCCTGCCAGCGCAAGGCCCGGGGGTAAATTAAGCCTGGGTGCTAATGGCCGCCAGACGCTGGAAATAGTCCGGGAAGGTTTTTGCGGTGCATTTCGGATCAAGGATAGTGACCGGCGTGTCCGACAAGGCCACCAGGGAGAAGCACATTGCCATCCGGTGGTCGTTATAGGTGCCTATCTCGGCAAACGTCAGCCGGGCCGGAGGGGTAATGGTAATAAAATCCTCGCCTTCAATCACATCAGCACCGACTTTACGCAGCTCAGTGGCCATCGCCGCCAGACGATCGGTTTCCTTCACCCGCCAGTTGTAAATATTGCGCAGCGTGGTGGTGCCGTTGGCGAACAGTGCCGCGGTGGCGATGGTCATCGCCGCATCGGGAATATGGTTCATATCCATATCAATGGCGTTGAGGGTGCCCCGGGTACAGGCAATAAAATCATCGCCCCAGGTGATGGTCGCGCCCATTTTTTCCAGCACATCCGCAAAGCGAATATCGCCCTGCACACTGTTGCGGCCAATACCGGTCACTTTCACGGTGCCGCCTTTTATGGCGCCCGCCGCCAGGAAATAGGACGCAGAAGAGGCATCCCCTTCCACCAGGTAATCCCCCGGGGAGTGGTACTGCTGCTGGCCGCGCACCACAAAACGCTGGTATTGCTGGTTCTCTACCGCAACGCCAAACGTCTGCATCAGGTTAAGGGTAATATCAATATAGGGTTTTGATACCAGGTCGCCTTTAATATCAATCACCGTGTCCTGGCTGGCCAGCGGCGCAGCCATTAACAGTGCGGTCAGAAACTGGCTGGAAACCGAACCATCAACGCTGACATTTCCGCCGGTAAAACCACCGCGCAGGCGCAGCGGCGGGTAGTTTTCCTGCTCCAGATAGTCAATCTGTGCCCCGCCCTGGCGCAGCGCATCCACCAGATGGCCAATAGGCCGCTCTTTCATGCGCGGTTCACCGGTCAGAATAATGTCGTTACTTCCCAGGCATAGCGCCGCCGCCAGCGGGCGCATTGCGGTACCTGCGTTACCTAAAAACAGCTCCAGCGGGCCCTGCGCCTGAAGCGGCCCGCCCAGGCCAGTAACCTCACAGCGGGTGCGATCGTCAGACAGCGAATAAGACACCCCCAGCCGTTGCAGGGCATTAAGCATATGGCGGACGTCATCGCTGTCCAGCAGGTTAGTCAGGGTGGTGGTGCCGGTCGCCAGTGCGGCCAGCAACAACGCGCGGTTAGATACGCTTTTAGAACCAGGAAGATTGATAGTGCCATTGACCAGCGCAACGGGCTGGAGGGTCAGGGATTCCTGCATAGGGGTAAAGCTCTCACGTCAAAAAATTGAAACCCCGCGATGCGTGTCGCGGGGGCAGATCGGTAGCCTTCCGGGAGGGATTACCCGTGGCGGCGTTCAAAATCCAGCATAAAATCGGTCAGGGCACGAACCCCTTCCAGAGGCATGGCGTTATAGATGGAGGCACGCATTCCCCCTACCACGCGGTGGCCTTTCAGCGCATGCAAACCCGCCGCAAAAGACTCTGCGAGGAAAACCGCATCCAGGGCGCTGTCTGCCAGCTGGAACGGCACGTTCATCCGTGAGCGGTTTGCTGCAGCCACATTGTTACGGTAGAAATCGCTGTTATCGATTACGCCGTACAGCAACTCGGCTTTTTGCTGGTTGATTTGATCCATTGCCGCCACGCCGCCTTTGGCTTTCAGCCATTTGAACACCAGGCCCGCCAGATACCAGGCAAAGGTCGGCGGGGTGTTGAACATTGAGTCATTGTTCGCCAGCACGGTGTAGTCGAGGATTGACGGGCAGGCACTATTCGCTTTACCCAGCAGATCGTCACGGACAATTACCAGGGTCAGGCCCGCCGGGCCGATATTTTTCTGGGCGCCAGCATAAATCACGCCGAAACGGCTGACATCGATAGGGCTGGAAAGGATAGTTGAGGAGTAGTCCGCAACGACGGTGACATCATCCCCAAAAGCCGGCATTTCATTGATGGCAATCCCATCAATGGTTTCGTTCGGGCAGTAATGGAGATAGGCCGCCTCTTTAGACAGCTGCCATTCGCGCATCGGTTTGATCGCGCGCTCGCCGTCCACGGTAATGCAAGCATCGATCACATTCGGGGTGAGGTATTTTTTGGCTTCTTTGGCTGCGCTTTCTGCCCAGTAACCGCCATCAACGTAGTCGGCCACGCGGTTATTGCCCGCCAGGTTCAGCGGCACCGCCGCAAACTGACCACGGCCACCGCCGTGGCAGAACAATACTTTGTAGTTAGCCGGGATATGGAGAAGATCACGTAAATCTTTTTCGGCCTGTTCCGCCACCTCGATAAAGGCTTTACCGCGGTGACTGATCTCCATTACCGAGGTGCCTAAGCCATTCCAGTCACACAGCTCAGCCTGAGCCTGTCGCAGTACATCAGCCGGTAGCATTGCCGGGCCAGAGCTAAAATTAAAAATCTGAGTCATTTCCCCTCACCACACCTAAATCAATACGTTTTCCTGTGGCTATCGGTTTTATCATTGCGACGCACCGGCTGCAATGGCTAATCGCCTCCGGGATGATTTTGTGGCGGAAATCACACAAACGCATCGACTGTTAAACAGCGAAAATCTGGCGTAAATCGCTGCTAACTAACCCGGGAAGCCCGGCTGGCCTTCAGCCAGCGTTCTTCTCCACAACGGGAGCAGCGGCAACGATCGCCGGCACACATATCCCGCACCGCGCTACAGCGGATGCACGCATAATCGCCGTTTTCCGGCAAGACACGGTATGGCTGCTGGCCAACGCCGGGTAAGATCGGTAGCCCGGGTTTTATTTCCGCCTCCGGGTAGTAGTAAATACTGATTTGGCCGTTGGTTTCGAGGATCGCCAGCGCAATCTGGCCAAGATGGGAAACACCGCTCAGGCGTAACTCCATAAAAAACTCAAACTCTGTCATATTTTCTTGCTGCAAATGGCTCCACGCCAGCTCGCCCTGGGCCACAATAATGACCGGTTTTCCCTCCAGTAGCCCCTGTAACCGCTCGCTGTGGGTCATCAGCCAGATGACCAGCCGGTAACACGCCCCCAGCACCAAAAACACCACCAGCACAGGCAGCATCGGGACATCGTCATAAAACGCCACATCCCCCGCGGCGGAACCCAGCGTGAGAATAATCAACACTTCAAACAGCGACATTTGGCTCACACCGCGCCGCCCGGTGAGTTTGAGAAACAAATAGACCAGTACAAAGGTATAGACACAGCGGACAGCGACTTCCCACAGGAAACTCGCGGACACCTTATCCAGCATCATGCGGTGCAGGTCGAAGGCTTGCATGATTTACGTCCTGATTGATGGCATAAATCCTAATTCTGGCAAGAAATTTAATTTTTGCTGCCGAATACCCGGCAATAGCACCCGACAGGTAAAACCCGTATCATTGCGCGCTTTGCGTACGATAAAAAGTGAAACCCATGACTCAAACATTTATTCCCGGCAAAGACGCCGCCCTGGAAGACTCCATCGCTCGCTTCCAGCATAAACTCAGCGCGCTGGGTTTTAACATCGAAGAGGCCTCCTGGCTGAACCCGGTTCCCAATGTCTGGTCGGTACATATCCGCGATGTGGACTGCCCGCTGTGCTTCAGCAACGGGAAAGGCGCCACCCAAAAAGCCGCCCTCGCATCAGCGCTTGGTGAGTATTTCGAACGTCTGTCCACCAACTATTTCTTTGCTGACTTCTGGCTGGGAAAAACCATCGCCAATGGTCCGTTTGTTCACTACCCTACCGAGAAGTGGTTCCCGCTGCCGGAAGACGATAGCCTGCCGGAGGGGATCCTCGATGATCACCTGCGCGGGTTCTATGATCCGGACCATGAGCTGGCGGCCAGCCTGCTGGTCGATTTGCAGTCCGGCAACGACGACCGCGGGATCTGCGCCCTGCCGTTTGTTCGTCAGTCCGATGAGCAGACCGTCTATATTCCGATGAACATCATCGCCAACCTGTATGTGTCTAACGGGATGTCCGCCGGTAATACCCGCAACGAAGCGCGGGTTCAGGGGCTGTCTGAGGTCTTCGAGCGCTATATCAAAAACCGCATCATTGCGGAATCCATCAGCCTGCCGGAAATTCCTAAAGACGTGCTGGCCCGCTACCCGGCGGTGGTGGAAGCGATCAACAGCATGGAAGCAGAAGGTTTCCCTATCTTCGCCTATGACGGCTCCCTGGGCGGTAAGTATCCGGTTATCTGCGTGGTACTGTTTAACCCGCAGAATGGCACCTGTTTTGCCTCTTTTGGCGCCCACCCGGACTTCGGTGTCGCACTGGAACGTACCGTGACAGAGCTGCTGCAAGGCCGCAGCCTGAAAGATCTGGATGTGTTCACCCCGCCCACCTTTGATGACGAAGAAGTGGCCGAACACACCAACCTGGAAACCCACTTTATCGACTCCAGCGGTCTTATCTCCTGGGATCTGTTTAAGCAGGATGCCGACTATCCGTTTGCCGACTGGAACTTCTCCGGGACGACCGAGCAAGAGTTCGCCACGCTGATGGCAATCTTCCGCGCCGAAGGCAAAGAGGTTTACATCGCTGATTACGAACATCTTGATGTATACGCCTGCCGTATCCTGGTGCCGGGGATGTCCGATATCTATCCGGCAGAAGATCTGTGGCTGGCGAACAACAATATGGGCAGCCACCTGCGGGATACTATTCTCAGCTTGCCGGGCAGCAACTGGGATAAAGCAGACTACCTGGCGCTGATCGAGCAGTTAGACGAAGAAGGCCACGATGACTTTACCCGGGTGCGCGAACTGCTGGGCCTGGCCACCGGTGCCGATAACGGCTGGTATACCCTGCGTATTGGTGAGCTGAAAGCGATGCTGTCCCTGGCGGGTGGTGATCTGGAACAGGCGCTGATCTGGACCGAATGGACAATGGAGTTCAATGGCTCCCTGTTCAGCCCGGCCCGCGCCAACTATTACCGCTGCCTACAAACCCTGCTGCTGCTCAATGAAGAAGAAGAGCGCCAGCCGCTGCAGTACCTGAATGCGTTTGTACGGATGTATGGCGCCCAGACAGTAGAAGACGCCAGTGCCGCCATTAGCGGCGAAGCGCCGTTCTACGGCCTGCAGCCGGTAGATGACACCCTGAATGGCTTCCCGGCCCATCAGGCAATGCTGGCCGCTTACGACAAATTACAGCGTGCTAAAGCACAGTGGTTTGCCGCAAATCCAGCTTAATACCACTTTTGGATAGGATAACTCTGGATTATCCGCTATATTACGGGGCATTGAATTGCCCCGTTTTTTTATTCCGCGGCGAATAATACTTTAAATGTAATAGCTGAGTTACCAATGGGTAAATAAAATAACAAGCCCAGGGGGCACTGCTACTTTTAAGCATTATTAGTCAATCTTTTTTTACGATTACAGGGAGGTCTCACAACGTTATTCAACAGATATAATAATTTTTAAAATTTATTTTTATCAGGATAATCAAAAACTTATGCCTAAAACTCACAATAACCCTGTAGTTTTCGGGCCCGTTAGCTTGGCGACATATGATCTGCATCAAATTTTACTCTATAATGCTTTGTTAGTATCTGGTCGCCGAATTAATAAAGAGAGAGTTAGTGTGAAAGCTGACAACCCTTTTGATCTATTGCTTCCTCCCGCTATGGCGAAAGTCGCTGAAGAAGCTGGTGTCTATAAAGCAACGAAACAACCATTAACGATATTTTATTTGGCAATCACTGCTGGCGTATTTATTTCTATCGCCTTCGTATTTTATATCACCGCAACCACAGGCGCGGCTGCAATGCCCTTTGGCATCACCAAACTTGTTGGTGGTCTATGCTTTTCACTGGGCCTGATCCTGTGTGTTATCTGCGGTGCCGATCTGTTCACCTCTACTGTTTTGATCGTCGTCGCTAAAGCCAGCGGCAGAATTACCTGGGGCCAACTGGCGCGAAACTGGATTAACGTCTATGTCGGCAACCTGGTGGGTGCATTACTCTTTGTCTTGCTGATTTGGCTGTCAGGTGAATATATGACGGCTAACGGCGCCTGGGGCCTGAACGTACTCCAGACCGCAGACCATAAAATGCATCATACTTTTGTTGAGGCGGTCTGCCTTGGCATCCTGGCAAACCTGATGGTCTGCCTCGCGGTCTGGATGAGCTACTCTGGCCGCAGCCTGATGGATAAAATGTTCGCCATGATTTTACCTGTGGCGATGTTCGTGGCCAGCGGCTTCGAACACAGTATTGCAAACATGTTTATGATCCCGATGGGGATTGTGATTCGTGATTTCGCAACGCCGGAATTTTGGACCGCGGTTGGGTCCAGTCCGGAGAATTTTTCTCACCTGACTGTGATGAACTTCATCACCGATAACCTGCTTCCGGTGACTATCGGGAACATTATTGGTGGCGGTTTGTTAGTTGGGTTGACTTACTGGGTAATTTACCTACGCGGCGGCGATAAGCACTAAGTACCGCAACCGGGTAGTAAATAAGATATCCACACTAGAAGGTAGGTGTTAAATGTCCGAGCTTAATGAAATGTTTGCCAAAGCCTGGGAAGGTTTTACTGCAGGTGACTGGCAGAATGGGGTCAACCTGCGTGACTTCATCCAGAAAAACTACACTCCTTATGAAGGTGACGAGTCCTTCCTGGCAGGTGCAACTGATGCAACTACCAAACTGTGGGCAAAAGTCATGGAAGGCATCAAAATCGAAAACAGCACGCACGCGCCTGTTGATTTTGATACCTCTGTTATCTCCACCATCACCTCTCATGATGCTGGGTATATCGCCAAAGATCTGGAAAAAGTAGTTGGTCTGCAGACTGAAGCTCCGCTGAAACGTGGTCTTATCGCGTTCGGTGGCATCAAAATGGTTGAAAACTCCTGCAAGGCTTACAACCGTACTCTGGACCCAGAAGTTAAAAAAATCTTTACTGAATACCGCAAAACCCACAACCAGGGTGTGTTCGATGTTTATACTCCGGACATCCTGCGTTGCCGTAAAGCCGGTATCCTGACCGGTCTGCCGGATGCTTACGGCCGTGGCCGTATCATCGGTGACTACCGTCGTATCGCCGTATACGGCATCGACTACCTGATGAAAGACAAATTTGCTCAGTTCACTTCCCTGCAGGCCAAACTGGAAAGCGGTGAAGATCTGGAAGCCGTCATTCGTCAGCGTGAAGAAATCGCCGACCAGCATCGCGCGCTGGGTCAGATCAAAGAAATGGCTGCCAAATACGGTTGCGATATCTCTGCTCCGGCTACCAACGCTCAGGAAGCTGCTCAGTGGACTTACTTCGGTTACCTGGCTGCCGTTAAATCTCAGAACGGTGCTGCAATGTCCTTCGGTCGCGTATCCAGCTTCCTGGATATCTACATCGAACGTGATATCAAAGCCGGTAAACTGACTGAAGAACAGGCTCAGGAAATCGTTGACCACCTGATCATGAAACTGCGTATGGTTCGCTTCCTGCGTACCCCAGAATATGATGAACTGTTCTCCGGCGACCCGATTTGGGCAACTGAATCCGTTGGGGGTATGGGCCTGGATGGTCGTACTCTGGTTACCAAAAACAGCTTCCGTTTCCTGAACAGCCTGTACACCATAGGCCCGTCTCCGGAACCGAACATGACCATCCTGTGGTCTGAAAAACTGCCGCTGAATTTCAAAAAATTCGCTGCAAAAGTCTCTATCGATACGTCTTCTATCCAGTACGAAAACGACGATCTGATGCGTCCGGACTTCGACAACGATGACTATGCCATCGCTTGCTGCGTAAGCCCGATGGTCGTTGGTAAACAAATGCAGTTCTTCGGTGCGCGTGCAAACCTGGCGAAAACCATGCTGTACGCAATCAACGGTGGCGTTGATGAAAAACTGAAAATGCAGGTTGGTCCGAAAACTGCGCCTATCTCTGGCGACGTTCTGGACTTCGATACCGTAATGGATCGTATGGATCACTTCATGGATTGGCTGGCAACGCAGTATGTCACCGCCCTGAACATCATCCATTACATGCATGACAAATACAGCTACGAAGCGTCTCTGATGGCACTGCACGACCGTGACATCGTCCGCACCATGGCTTGCGGTATCGCTGGTCTGTCCGTAGCGGCTGACTCCCTGTCTGCTATCAAATATGCGAAAGTTAAACCGATTCGTGACGAAGACGGTCTGGCTATCGACTTCGAAATCGAAGGCGAATACCCGCAGTTCGGTAACAACGACGCTCGCGTTGATGACATGGCTGTTGACCTGGTTGAACGTTTCATGAAGAAAATTCAGAAACTGTCTACCTACCGTAACGCTATCCCGACCCAGTCTATCCTGACCATCACATCTAACGTTGTGTATGGTAAGAAAACCGGTAACACCCCGGATGGTCGTCGCGCTGGTGCGCCGTTCGGTCCTGGTGCTAACCCGATGCACGGCCGTGACCAGAAAGGTGCTGTTGCCTCTCTGACCTCCGTTGCAAAACTGCCGTTTGCTTACGCTAAAGATGGTATCTCTTACACCTTCTCTATCGTTCCTAACGCACTGGGTAAAGACGACGAAGTTCGTAAAGCTAACCTGGCTGGCCTGATGGATGGTTACTTCCATCACGAACAGTCCATCGAAGGTGGTCAGCACCTGAACGTTAACGTTATGAACCGTGAAATGCTGCTCGACGCGATGGAAAACCCGGAAAAATATCCGCAGCTGACCATCCGTGTATCTGGCTACGCAGTACGCTTTAACTCCCTGACTAAAGAACAGCAGCAGGACGTTATCACTCGTACCTTCACTCAATCCATCTAATGTGGTTTTGACTGAAAAAACGTTTGAATAAGCGTAAAATGAAGGCTCCACGAAAGTGGGGCCTTTCTTATACTGGTCAGTATCAGACGTACTGTTGAGTGTAAGGCGATCTCACCTTCTCTCCGGAGCCGGTTTTGCCAGGTACCTGTTGTTTATACAGTTCTCTGCCAAAACAGACTCGACGCGGCAACCAGACCCGCGCTCACCCACCCCGCCACAGGGGGTATACATGGAGATAACACCGCAATGTCAGTAATTGGTCGTATTCACTCCTTCGAATCCTGCGGTACTGTGGATGGCCCCGGCATCCGCTTTATTACCTTCTTCCAGGGCTGCCTGATGCGCTGCATGTACTGCCATAACCGGGATACCTGGGATACCCACGGCGGTAAAGAAATCACCGTTGAAGAGTTAATGAAAGACGTTGTAACCTACCGCCACTTTATGAATGCCTCGGGCGGCGGTGTGACCGCCTCCGGCGGCGAAGCTATCCTGCAGGCTGAGTTTGTGCGTGACTGGTTCCGGGCCTGCAAAAAAGAGGGTATCCACACCTGCCTCGACACTAACGGTTTTGTCCGCCGTTACGATCCGGTGATTGATGAGCTGCTCGACGTAACCGATCTGGTGATGCTCGACCTCAAGCAAATGAACGACGATATCCACCAGAACCTGGTCGGGGTATCAAACCAGCGCACCCTCGACTTCGCCAAATACATCTCTAAACGCGGAATCAATACCTGGATTCGTTACGTGGTGGTGCCGGGCTGGTCAGACGATGATGACTCTGCTCACCGCCTCGGTGAATTTACCCGGGATATGGGGAACGTCGAGAAGATAGAGCTGCTGCCCTACCATGAGCTGGGCAAACATAAATGGACGGCCATGGGCGAAGAGTACAAGCTGGACGGGATCAAGCCGCCGAAAAAAGAGACCATGGAGCGCGTTAAGGGGATCCTGGAGCAGTACGGCCATAAAGTAATGTACTGACCCACCTCTCCACCTTATGCACCGGTCTGCGACATCAGGCCGGTGCTTTTCCCCACCTTCACGCCCCTTCATTAATCTGTTGCTGAATCAGCATGTAGCGGTTGAGTAGCTGATCCAAATAGATATCCAGCTGTAGCTGCTGGGCAGCCAGTGGCGCATTGTCCCCGGCGTGGCTGAGCTGATACAGACGTTCTTCCACCGGCACTGCCCGGGAAAAATGCTGGGTGATGGTAAAGACCATCGACTTCAGTTCAGAGCCGGTCAGATACTTCCCTTTGCGCTCATCAAGGGTATTCAGGCGCCGGGCCATCTCCTGCAACCCTTCCATCCCCTGGTGCCAGCCAGAAAGCGCCTCCGGCGGCAGAGCATTACCGTGAATATAGCCCTGCCACTGGGCGCGCAGCCTGTCGGCCTCCCCGGGTTCTGCCCTGGCAATCAGCGCAAAGCCATAGGTATGGCGCCACAGGGGCGGCAGTGCCTGTAACCGGTTTAACGCCTGCTCACTGGCATTCACCGGCAGTGCCCGATCCGCCCCCGAGGGTGAAGACGGCCACCCCCACCCTCCGGCGCCACCCGGCACCATCACCGACGCTATCCCCACCACCACACCGGTTACGACCCCCATCACTACACCGAGGATAAAGCGGCGCCCCGGATGCAGGCTGGGTTGCAAAGCCGCTCTCACCATTGGCGGCACTGCGGCGGGTGGTTCACAGTACCGGCCGCTGCCGGTATACACCGGACGTTCAACATACATACCCTCAGCCACCTCAGCGACAGTATCCGACAGCGCTGGCGGCAGGTGCCCGGGGGTGGCGTTTTCCAGACGGAGAGCCGCATTGTGCATAAAGGCACACAGGGCCTCCAGTTGGCGGGCACTCCCGGACTCCTGCTGTTGCAGAATATCCCTGATCCTGTTCAGCTGTTGCCCGGCCAGATATACCTGCGCCAGGTCGCCATTATTCAGCACCAGGGTACGCAGCGCCGACTGTAGCCGCTGGCTAAAACCGGCGAGGATATCGGCCCGGGCATGGGCAGACAAGGGCCAGAATACCTGCCACTGGTAGCGCAACAGGGCCGAGAGGATAGCCAGGCCGTCGTTCAGCCCGGCTATCCCGGCGGTGCGTGCCCGGGCAAGGGTATACCAGCAGGCGGTTTGCAGTTCCACGCCGTTGTGGCGAAACAGCACGCCGCTAAGCTGCACCACGCGGTGCCAGTCAATATCCGGGCGCGCCGGGTGAGAAAGTTTTGCCAGTTCGTCACACAGGGCGACATAATCCGGCAGCAAGCGCGGGTCGCCACCGGTTTTGTGTTGGGCGGGATTGTTCACGGGTTATATCCATTCAATAGCGGGAAGTGATGAAAGTGTCGGTGGCAAACTCGGGCGCTATGCGCCTGCATATTGCTGCTTCAGATGACGCAACAGTACGCGCCCTTCCGGTATAAACACCGTGCCATAGCGCACCAGCCCCAGCCCGTTGAGCTCCGCATCAATGGCGTAGCGCAACCTACCGGGATGCGTATGCTCCAGCACCACCACCGCGATGCTTTTCACCCGGGGTTCATATTTAAGCAGAACAGCCGAGAAGGTAGCCATCAGCTGATGGGTGGTACCCGGCATCCCCTGCAAAATGGTCGTCATATCCGGCAGGCCATAATCCGGCAAATGCGCCAGTGTCCCGGCCCGGCAGTTGAGAATACGCTGCATGTTATCCAGCACCGAGAGGATAACCTGGTGCTGCTCATTCACCTGATGGAGCGCCAGGCCGCCGGTGAAGTTCCCCACCAGCAACTCATACAGCGACGGGGAGTTATATTCCTGAGCCATTATTTATCCTTAATGGGCAGCAGCGTCAGATAGTTGCTGGCGGCCTCAAGCACCCGAGGTTTATCCGGGTCCAGTGCCGTACGGGGCAGCACCAGCTTCCAGGTGTTTTTGGTAGTGTCCGGGTGGCGAAACAGCCCCACTACAGCAACAAATTGCGCGTCGGCCGCCATTGGCATATCCAGGCTCACATTCCCGCCGGGCGTTATCACCACATCACGCCTGGCAAGCAGGTCACCTGCCAGCAGGATATCGCCCTCGTTCAGCAGTTGCTGATATACCGCCCGGTCGAACGTTTCCCGGGCCTTCAACTGGTAAACGCGCACCATCACCGGCTCAGACAGCGAATAGCTCTCACGGGTGTCGGTATTGAGTGCTGCGCGGGCGGTAAAATCCAGCCGCAGTACCTTAATCTGCGGGTAAAACACCGCCCGTAATGCCGACGCGGTGCCATCAGTGACACGCTGTGCCGCCCCGCAGCCCGTCAGGCTGAGGGCCAACAGCCAGGGGAGAATGTTAGACAAACCGGTATCTGACACGTCGATTTCCTTGTTGTGGTGTGGCGGGTTGCAGGCCCGCGTAATAACCCAGTTCGGTCGTTACGGTGGGCGGAATGCCCTCCGGGAGGGTTTCCTCCCCGGCGCCCAGCACGCCATTCATGCCCAGCCAGAAAGGCGCCTCCCCCAACGGAGTGGCTGCCAGCAACTGGGTACGGGCCGTTAGCGTGATCCGGGCGTTGAATCGCCAGCCCAGATAGACCCGTAACATCACCAGCAGATCCTGAAAGCACGCGCCGTCCGGCATCCACTCCTGGGTCTCCTGTGCGTTATCCGTGGCCAGCGCTATCAACAGCTGGCTGTTGGTATCCATCGCTTCATCCCCCAGCGGCATACTGCCATCCAGCAGGAAACCCGCCTCGCCATAAAATCCCAGCGGCTGGCGGATTGCGACGGGGCGCGGGCTATACGGGCTGACCCGCACCCGGGTGTGCGGCGCCAACAGACCCACCAGCACCTGCACCCCTTGCTGGGTTTTGCCCGGCTGGCGCAATACGCCCAGCAGCGCCAGAAAACGCGAGAGCGGCGTGGTGATATGGTTTGCGGTACCGGGGATCCCCAGCCCGGCCAGCCCGAGCAGCGCCCGGGAGATAGCGTCGCTGCCGCCGGGTTCGAAGCTGGCCGGGTAGCAGTATTTGCGCCAGATGCGGTAAAACTGCGTCAGGATGCGGTGGCTAAAAATATCGAGGAACCCCTGTAACGCCTCATGGCCCTCCCGACGCTGGGTAATGTCATCGAGATACGCCGTGGGCAGCGGCGAGTCAACACCGTATATCCCCATAAACGTGGTGCGGATAACAGCCGGTGCCGCGTCGTCCTCGTCATCATACTCAACCGCTTTCAACTCACTGACGGGAAACCCCATTCCCGGGTGCGGGCAAAAGCGCACCGGATCATCTGCGGGATGGCTGGTGGCGCCGAGTAACGGCTTGCCAGGCTGGCGCTTTTCCAGTAGCTGGCAGAAGCGATAGAAGCTTATCCGGTGAAGATCGGCCTCCAGTCGCGGGCTCAGCCGGGAATACGGCGGTTGTGCTTCTCTTCCCATTCCAGGCGCTCTCCGGTTGGTTGCAGAATAATAATCAGACGGTTGAACAGGTAGATATCGGTATACAACGCAAAGAAGCGGCTGAGCATTTCACCAAACAGGCAGATATCGCCGCGCCCGGCAAAGCCATGACTATCGAGCGTAATCTCAATCTGTACGCCGCGGACCAGATAGCCCTGCTCAAAGCGCTCCGCTTCGCTGTGCGTCACCCCGATAATGGCCTCCAGCCGGCGGCGGTTCATCTCGCTGTGGGTCCACTCATACAGTGCCAGGGTGCCGCGCAGCACATCGGCATTGTCCATCATCGAGAGAAAACTACTGCCAAGGTGGCTCAATATGCGCCAGTGGAAGCGATCCTGATCCGGCGGATAGCAGGGTAACGTCGGAGCGCAGAGATTACGCACCGCCATGCTGGCCGGGGTGGTTTTCATCACCCTATCGAGCACTGTGCTTTGCAGCGCGCGGCGCGGTAGCTGACCATTGGTGCCGGTCAGCGTCAGGGAGAGGCTCTCCTCTTCCGGCACAGTATGATTATCGAACGCCTCACCGCCGAGGGTAAGCCAGGTGTTGTGCAGCCCGGACGGCCCCCGGCGCACGCGGGTGTGGTAGTAATATTCCGGCGCATCATGGTGCAGCATCCCGCCTTTATGGCGAAAACTGGAGAATGGCACATACCGGTGCTGGCTGGAGGGCGTGACGGAATCCACGCTATATATTTCAGTGTGGCCATCCTGTATGCGCATCGGGTTAAGCAGGTATTCCGTTTGTAGTGCGTTCACCGCCAGCGGATCGGACTCCAGCGGGAAAAGGTTAATGACCGGCACACAGTTAAGCCGCAGATGCTTTTCGGTAAAGCTAAAATCGTGGGCCCAGCGTTCGCTCAGTACGACATCAATCTCAAACCCGCGCAGCTCCGTCGGGAAAGTGACCTGCTCCAGCCCGCGCAGTGCGGTAAACATAAACTTCTCGCGGAAGGTGAAATACTCCAGCAACAGCTGATAACCACTAAAACCGCTACTGCCCCTGGGCCACAGGATATCGTCGTCACCAAATCCTTCGGCAGTGAAATGCCCGTCCAGGGGCTTGCTGTCCGCCTCACCGGGTAACCTCAACCCCAGGCGGGCTACATTCATGGTAAACGCCTCGTGCATGGCACAGGCCAGTGGGGCGTCGGCATTGAAGTAAAACGCAATGCGGCTAAGATCGCAGCGTTGCCAGTCGGCCAGGTCGCTGCATTCAAAACGCAGGGTAATAACCGAACGGCCTTCAGGGTCGGTGAGCAGCCTGGCCCGTACCAGCGACAGCGGCTGAAGGCTGATCGCCTGGGTGGTGCTGTAGCGGCAGCGGGTGTCCTTCTCGCCAATGGGCCGCGACAGCACCTCAACACCTTTGGCAATAGATACCGGCTCTTTCAGTGCCCGCCAGTCCGGGTAAAATTCAACTACCGACAGGGACGGTATGGTACGCAGGTAATGCGGCCACAGCAGGCTGACCAGCCCTTCTGTCAGCTCCGGTAAATCGTCATCCAGCTTTTGGCGCAGCCGCCCCATCATAAAGGCAAAGCCTTCAAACAGCCGTTCGACATACGGGTCACGGGCACCGGCTTTATCGAGGTTTAGCCGTGCCGCCTGTTCCGGGTGGGCGCGGGCAAACTCTTCACCGGCCTCAAGCAGGTAGCGCATTTCAGCGTCGTAATAACGCAGGGTTAAATCGTCCATAATGTCTCACAACAGGAAGAATAACGGCGGGGAGGTCAGGTGAAATAAAACCGGACAAGGTGGAAAAAGACCGGGGCGGAAAAACACAGTGAATCAATACGATCCATCATGCCGCCATGCCCTTCAATCATGGCGCCAAAGTCTTTTACGCCGCGGTCGCGTTTTATGGCCGACATACAGAGCCCTCCCGCAAACCCTAACAGGGTGATGGCGAGGGAAATCAGCGCCGCCTGCCATGGCGCAAACGGTGTCACCCACCAGAGCAGTGCGCCGACTAACGTGGCGGAAGCAATCCCCCCAATAAACCCCTCAATGGTTTTATTCGGGCTGAGCGCTGGCGCAATCGGCCTTTTGCCGATTAACTTACCGAAGACGTATTGCAGCACGTCAGAAAGTTGCACCACAATCATCAGAAACAATAACAATTTTATATTCTGATTTTCGTATCCGGCCACGGGTAACATCAGTAGCGCTGGCGCATAGCTAATGCAATAAACAGCAAGCATCATACTCCACTGTATTTTGGCACTTCTTTCTAAAAAGTTTTTACTGTCACCGGAGAGCGCCATCCGGGTGGGGATAAATAAAAATGCGTAGACCGGAATAAAAATGGCAAATACGCCGTACCACTGAATACCGACAAGAAAATATTGCAGCGGCAGAATGATGAAAAAACACCAAAAAAGCGCCTCGTGATCGCCGCGCCGGGTCGGCGTTAGTGTGATGCACTCCCTTAATGCAAAGAGCGATATCACGGCAAATAGCAATATGGATCGGCTTTGTTGAATAAATCGAACTTTTAGCCGAAATTAGGATCAGATCACCACACTCCTGACCCTGTAGCGACATCCTGTGACAAAGCAAAAGTTCAAA
>NZ_WBXP01000017.1 GCF_016415625.1 Shimwellia pseudoproteus | reverse complement strand
TTGCGACGTTAAGATATCAGTGCCTTAGAGTGCCCACACAGATTGTCTGATAAATTGTTAAAGAGCAGTGCGACGGCGCTGAGCGCTCTGTCGCGAGGTCCCGTATAATACGTTTTCCTCTTTCAAAGTCAACTGTTTATTTTCACGTTTCGTTACTCGTAAACTTTGTTTTCCTTTGCCTGACGGGCCGGTTTAGAAGCCGTTGTGCCGTGTCAGTGGAGGCGCATTATAGGGAGTTTCTGACGGCTGGCAACCCCTGTTTTTTAAATAATTTACCAACCGTCTCTTTTTTGTACAAAACCCCGTTAAAGTGGCAATTTTTCCAGCGACTGGAAGCCATAACGGGTCAATACGGGCAATAATCGCTCAGTTTGTGGTGTGTAATCCATGCAGAAGGCAATGTTCGGCCCACTGGATTTCTCATCCGGGGCATCATTCTCCAGTAACCACGCCGTACGCCTCGCAATGGCCGCCCCCGAATCCACCAGTCGGGTCCCTTCCGGCAGCACCTGTGCCAGCTCCTCACGTAATAGCGGGAAGTGGGTACACCCCAGTACCACTGTGTCAGGCGGCTCCGGCATCCGCAGCCACGGTCGCAGGATCTTACGCAGCGCATCGAGGCTCACCGGCTCACCATGCAGCTTCGCTTCCGCCAGTTCCACTAGCTCCGCAGACCCCAGCATCTCGATACGGCATTCAGAAGCAAAGCGCTCCACCAGCTCATGGGTGTAATGGCGTTTCACGGTGCCGCGGGTCGCCAGCAGGCCAACGGTCCCGTTCGCGGTTAACCGCGCGGCGGGCTTGATGGCGGGGACCACCCCCACGACCGGGAAGTTGAATCTCTCGCGCAATGCAGGCAGGGATACGGTACTGGCGGTATTACAGGCAACCACCATTAACGCCAGGGGATGGCGTTGCTGAACCGCGTTTGCTATCTCAACGACACGCTCAACAATAAACGCTTCGGTTTTCTCCCCATAAGGGAAGCCAACATTGTCGAACGCATAGATGTAATGTAAATCCGGCAATAACTGCCGGATTTCATCATAGACAGACAGCCCACCCACGCCAGAATCAAAAACCAGCACCGTGGGCCGTGCATCAGAAAGTGTAGCTGCCAGACAAGAAGTATTCTCGCCCTGCAGTTTGGTAGCCATAAACCGTCTCGTAATCTTTATCGAACAGGTTGGCTATTTTACCACGAACTGTAAGGTGTGAGGTCACCGGATAAGAGGCAGAAATATCAACCGTGCTATAACTCGGCAGAACCTGCTGCTGCGGGTTGTACTGTGACGTGTTGTTATCATAACGCTTGCCATAATACTGCCACGCAACGTCCATATCGACATCAAACATCGTCCAGTCCAGTTGGTACTTTGCCTGGCGTTTAGCGCGGCGCGCCAGCACTTCATCATTCTCGTCATTCCGCGGGTCAACATACTGCAACGTAATACGATGGCTAAAGATACCGGTATCAAAACTGCCGATCCATTCCACGCCTTTAATTGTCGCAGCGTTAATGTTGTCGTAAGCGCCGTCGTAGGTTACCGGATCGGAATAATAGGTGATCAGGTTAGATATTTTGTAGCGGTAGGCGGACAACCGCCAGTCCAGTGGGCCGGTTAACCCTTCCAGCCCGGCCTCCCACTGTTTTGATTCCTCCGGTTTCAGATTGGGGTTCGCCGCAATACCAAAGCGGTTGGAGCCAAACTGTTGCCCTAATGAAGGGGCCAGGAACCCAGTACCGTAAGAGAGCGTGACCCGGTAGTTATCAACAAACTGCCAGCCTGCGGAAGTTTGCCAGGTACCGTGCCAGCCAAACTGCTCATCATGATCTTCCCGGCCAGATGCCTCCAGGGTGACATCCCCGAACTGCTGCTGCCCGGTCAGGTACAGGCCGGTATCATCGCGTTTATAGCTGTCCGACACTGACGTATCTGACGACGTTAACCGCTGCTGCTGCCAGTCCACCCCCGCACTCACCGATCCGTGGCCAACAATCAGGTTATTTCCCCATTGCAGGTTACGCTGGGACATATTGTCCAGGGTGGTCCCGTCTTTATAACGCCCATAAATACTGCTGTAGTTGTAGTCCTTTACCTTCTGATAGCTGGCAATCAGCTGGGTGGAGTAAATACCGGAGTGATAATGCAGCCCCGTATCCCAGGCCTGATTGTACAGTTGCTCTTCATCTGCACTGTAGGCGGGCGAATACGGTGGACTGCCCAGATCATAGTCGACATTGTTGGTATAGCTGCGCACCCGGAAGAAGCCGTCCAGGCTGTCGCTGAATTTATGCTCTACCCCGCCCCAGAAGGTTTTATTGCGAAAACCGTCCCGATCCCGGTCATGGCTCCAGCTGGAGCCAGGCTGAACATTAAAGCCCTTCGTGGTTTCATAGGCCCCTGCCACCGTGGCCACCGTATCACCAAAGCGCTGGCGCAGCGTGCCATCGTACTGCTGGAACCCTTTAGAGCCCATGCCGACATTAATTTTCGACTCATCCGTGGGGCTGTGGGTGATGATATTGATCACCCCCCCCATGGCGCCGGAGCCATAAATCGCCGAACGCGGCCCGCGGATATACTCCACCCGCTGTACCAGGGAGAGGGGGATTTGATTAAGATCGGGGTTATTCGTAATACCCGGCCGGGTCACGGGAATGCCATCCACCAGTATCAGGGTCTGGCGGGTTTCGGTACCGCGGATAAACAGCGATGAGCTCTGCCCAAGGCCGCCGTACTGGGCAATATCGACCCCCGGCAGACGGCGCAGCACATCATTGAGCGATTTCGCCTGCCAGCGATCAATCTCTTCCCGGGTAACCACATCAATCGGGGCCAGCACGGTATTCACCGGCTGCTGAAAACGATTGGCGGTAACAACGATATTATTTTCGCCGGTATCTTGCGCCCAGCCAGAGGACGCCGTTACAGACAGTGCTGTAAGCAGCGGGGTGGTTATTTTTTTCATTATTAACTCAAAGCATCACTTAACAGGATGCCGCAGGCATAAGCTATAGCACGCTATGGTTATGCCAGGTGCGACGTGTCTCCGGCAGGTCTTCGGGCTTAGGGGTGTTAACGGATGATGACTTCCCACTTATATAAAGCAGTGTCTGCAGAGCACTCATCCACCTACCTTTACCGCTGCGCGTCAGCTCCAGATTTTAACTGGATTCCCTCTTCGCTCTTTGTAAAGAGACCGGAAACAGCATGCTACAAGTTGTTACTGACTCATGTCCAGCCACTTGAATTAGGTAACATTACCGACAGGAGGCTGGACATCATGACGCTAATCCCTACAATCCCGGCTAATGATTCATCACCTGGACCGAAGCATGACCCCTGAACACCTGCCAACCGGGCAATATGACGAACAACTGGCCGAAAAAGTGCAGCGCCTGCAAACCATGATGGCCCCTTTCTCTGCCCCCGCGCCTGAGGTTTTCCGCTCACCGGTCCGCCACTACCGTATGCGTGCCGAGTTTCGCATCTGGCATGATGATGATGATCTGTACCACATCATGTTTGATCAGCAGACCAAGCAGCGCATCCGGGTAGACAGCTTCCCGGCGGCCAGCGAACTGGTCAATACGCTGATGCCCGCAATGCTCAACGGCATTCGGCCAAATCAGGTGCTGCGGCATAAGCTGTTCCAGCTTGATTATTTGACCACCCTCAGCGGCCAGGCCGTGGTAACCCTGATTTACCACCGCCAGCTGGACGACGAATGGCGCGAACAGGCTACCGCCCTGCGGGACACATTGCGCGCCCGGGGCTTTGACGTGCAGTTTATTGGCCGCGCCACCAAAACCAAGATTGAGCTGGATCGCGACTATGTCGATGAGTGCCTGCCGGTCGCCGGTAAACAGATGATTTACCGCCAGGTGGAAAACAGCTTCACCCAGCCTAACGCCCAGGTAAATATTCATATGCTGGAATGGGCGCTGGACGCTACCCGGGGCTCCCGTGGCGACCTGCTGGAGCTCTATTGCGGAAACGGTAACTTCTCACTGGCGCTGGCGCGCAACTTTAACCAGGTGCTGGCAACGGAGATAGCGAAACCGTCCGTGGCAGCCGCACAGTTTAATATCGCCGCTAACCAGATTGATAACGTGCAAATTATCCGCATGTCCGCGGAAGAGTTTACCCAGGCAATGCATGGCGTGCGTGACTTTAACCGCCTGCAGGGGATTGATCTAAAAAGCTACCAGTGTGAAACCATTTTTGTCGATCCGCCGCGCAGTGGCCTGGACGCTGAAACCCTGAAAATGGTCCAGGGGTATCCGCGTATTCTGTACATTTCCTGTAATCCGCAGACACTTTGTGAAAACCTTGAGACCTTAAGCCAAACCCACCGCGTCGAGCGTCTGGCGCTGTTTGATCAGTTCCCCTACACCCACCATATGGAAAGCGGTGTCCTGCTGGTACGCAAAGACTAGTGGCAGAAAGCAAAACAGGGCGCCTGTGCGCCCTGTTTGGTTCAGCATCGACGGTATTAGTCAGAAATCGTGGCGTTACGCGATTTGATTTTAAAACCAATCCAGAACAGCAGCACCACAGACAGTACCGACGGCAGGAAGTTAGAGCCAATAGCCGGGTACTCCGCGCGCACTACCGCACTGTACAACAGCACCCCGAGAATAAAGCAGGCTGCCGCCAGGCCAGGTAGCCCCACTGGCATAGTTTGATTCTGGTAACGCTGATGCAGGCAGTACACCGCCAGCACCAGAGCAATAAGGGGGAATACCGAAAACGGAACAATTGAGCTAAATAACGCAGCACAGCTACCGTTGATTGACAGGCCGGCAATTAATGCCAGTAGCAAGGTGCCGCGTTCTTGGATAGACTGTTTCATTGCTTATCCTTTACTACCTCTTCAGATTTGAGTCCCACAGCGATCTTTTCCTGCTCGCGGCGGTACCAGTAATATGCTCCTTTGGAAATCATCCGGAGCTGTAACACAAGACGCTCTTCCAGTTGGCGACGTTGCTCTGTGTCCACATCGAGGGCTTCTGCCCCGGCGCTGAACACAATGGTGACCATGGCCTCGGCCTGGGCTTCCGTAAAGCTGCGCGGCATACGGTTTTCAAGCTCCAGGTAATCCGCAAGCTCGGCGATAAAATGCTGGATCTCACGGGCAACAGCAGCACGGAATGCCGCCGACGTACCGGAGCGCTCCCGCAGTAACAGCCGAAAAGCGTTGGGATTATTACCGATAAATTCCATAAATGTTGAGACAGAAGTGCGAATTACGCTACCGCCTCTGGCGATACGCTGGCGAGCCTGGCGCATCAGCTGGCGCAACATCAGCCCGCTTTCATCCACCATGGTTAACCCAAGCTCATCCACATCGCGGAAGTGGCGATAAAAAGACGTAGGAGCAATCCCGGCCTCTCTGGCCACTTCACGTAGACTCAGGCTGGCAAAACTTCGCTCGGCACTTAGCTGGCTAAACGCCGCTTCAACGAGGGAACGCCGCGTTTTTTCTTTTTGTTGCGCTCTGACACCCATCACTCTGCTTGAATCCTTCCACTCCCAATTGGGGCACTATACCAGAGTTTCACGCTACCCGGTTTGCGATGGTTTGTGAATGAATGTTTACGAATTATATCGCTGGAATTGGGCGAAAGCGCACAATGATAATTGGGTTACCACCACTTCGATGTTACTATCATGTTGCTTTTATGTATAAGAACAGGTAAGCCTTACCATGCCACATACCTACGATTATGATGCAATAGTGATTGGTTCCGGTCCCGGGGGCGAGGGCGCTTCCATGGGCCTCGTTAAACAAGGCCAGCGTGTCGCCGTCGTTGAGCGATATAATAATGTTGGCGGGGGCTGTACACACTGGGGAACTATCCCTTCCAAAGCCCTTCGCCACGCCGTTAGCCGCATTATCGAATTTAACCAAAACCCGCTCTACAGCGACCACACCCGTCTGCTTCGCTCCTCTTTCGCCGACATTCTCAACCATACCGACAGCGTGATTAACCAGCAGACCACGATGCGCCAGGGATTTTATGAGCGTAACCGCTGCGAAATGCTGAGTGGCCATGCCCGATTTGTTGATGAGCACACCATCGCCCTGGAGTGCGAGGACGGCACCGTCGAGACCATCACCAGCGAGAAGTTTATTATCGCCTGTGGTTCCCGGCCCTACCGCCCGACAGACGTCGATTTCACCCACCCGCGCATTTACGACAGCGATTCAATCCTCAGCCTGCACCATGAACCGCGCCATGTGATTATTTACGGTGCCGGGGTCATTGGCTGTGAATACGCGTCTATCTTTCGCGGCATGAATGTCAAAGTCGATTTGATTAACACCCGCGACCGGCTGCTGGCCTTCCTCGACCAGGAGATGTCAGATTCTCTGTCGTATCATTTCTGGAACAGTGGCGTGGTTATCCGCCATAACGAAGAATATGAGCGTATTGAAGGGGTGGAAGATGGCGTTATTGTCCATCTGAAGTCCGGTAAAAAGGTCAAGTCAGACTGCCTGCTGTACGCCAATGGCCGTACCGGGAATACCGATAGCATGGACTTACACAACGTCGGCCTTGAAGTAGATGGCCGTGGCTTGTTGAAAGTAAACAGCATGTACCAAACCGCGCAGCCACACATTTATGCGGTGGGGGACGTTATCGGTTACCCAAGCCTGGCGTCTGCGGCTTATGACCAGGGGCGTATTGCCGCCCAGGCCATGGTAAAAGGCGAAGCCACAGCCCATCTGATTGAGGATATCCCGACCGGGATCTACACCATTCCTGAAATCAGCTCGGTGGGGAAAACCGAACAGCAGCTCACCGCGATGAAAGTGCCTTATGAAGTGGGACGCGCGCAATTTAAGCACCTGGCGCGGGCGCAAATCGTCGGCATGAATGTCGGATCGCTAAAGATCCTCTTTCATCGTGAAACCAAAGAGATCCTCGGGATCCACTGCTTTGGTGAGCGCGCCGCCGAGATAATCCACATCGGCCAGGCCATCATGGAGCAGAAAGGCGGTGGTAACACGATTGAGTACTTCGTTAACACCACCTTTAACTACCCGACAATGGCTGAAGCCTACCGGGTTGCTGCATTAAACGGTTTAAATCGTCTGTTTTAGTTTCTCGTCAAAGTGGCTATCCATCTGACTACGGATGGCCTCTGCCAGCTGCTCATAGCGGCTGCGCAGCGGTGAACCTGGACGATATACCAGCCCCACCGTACGCCGGGGTTCTGGTTTATAGCACGGCAGATAAACCACGCCGTCACGGCGGCGTTCTGTCGGTACTGACAGGGCCGGTAACAGCGTAATGCCGCTGCCGGCTGCTACCATATTACGCAGGGTTTCCAGACTGGTTGCCCGGAAGTGGGTGTCTTCATCAGCCCCGGCTTCAAAGCAGAAACCCATTGCCTGGTCACGTAAGCAGTGGCCGTCTTCCAGCATCAGTAACTTCTCACCGGCCAGGTCCGACATCGGGACTTTGTCACGGTTAGTCGCCCAGGGATGATCGTCATAAATCGCCAGCACCATCGGCTCATCAAACAGCGGCACTTCAATAAATGCCTCGCTCTCTTTGACCAGCGCCAAAATCGCGCAGTCGAGCTTGCCGCTATCCAGCTGCGCCAGCAGCTGATGGGTCTGCGCTTCATGCAGGTACATCTCCAGCTTCGGGAATGTCTGATGCAGCATGGGGATAATTTGTGGCAGCAAATACGGCCCAACGGTCGGAATTAAGCCAATATGCAGCGGGCCCGACATGGTTTCACCCTGCTGGCTGGCCATCTCCTTCAGGACTTTAACTTCCCGTAATACCGTGCGTGCCTGTTCCACCAGCAGCAAACCTGCCTGTGTGAATAAGACTTTGCGGCTGGTTCTTTCCAGCAGCATAACGCCCAGTTCATCTTCCAGCTTCCGAATTTGCCCACTCAGCGTAGGCTGACTCACATGGCATGAATCCGCAGCGCGCCGAAAATGGCGATGCTCGGCAAGTGCGACAAGATACTCCAGATCACGAATATTCATTAATCATCCTCCACCGCCACGATAGTTCATGGCGATAGAAAGCATAGCAACCAACGATTATCCCTATCAAGTGCCCTGGGTGATAATCCTCATCAGCAACTGGAAACCTGGTGTTTACATTTTGTCGACCCAGACACCAACCCAGGTACCAGTGAACTGGATTACTAAAGCCAACGTGAACTTTCGGCGGACGAGATGTCCGCCATTTTTTTATCTAAAAATCGGCCTGTGCAGCCGGCTGCCAGACATCAAAAAGCCCGGCAGATGCCAGGCTTGCTGAGCGATGTTTTTAATTACGCCAGGCGCTGCTTCGCCCCGGCAATGGCGTTAGCCACCTGAGGCCCGGAAACGCCCCCCTGCGCTGACCGTTTTGCCAGACACGAGTCCAGCGAGAGAATGTCATACACATCCTGCTGGATCACCGCACTGAATTTTTGCAGATCTACCAGGGCCAGCGCCTCCAGGGGCTTATTCTGCCGAATGGCTTCCACGACCGCCTCACCAACAATATGGTGCGCCTCGCGGAACGGTACCCCTTTCGCTACCAGATAATCTGCCAGCTCGGTCGCATTGGCATAGCCCTGCTGAGCCGCTTCCTGGCAACGCGGGCGTTTAACCTGAATGCCATCCAGCACCAGCGCCGCCATATGCAGGCAATCCATCCAGGTATCGAGCGCGTCGAACAGCCCTTCTTTGTCTTCCTGCATATCTTTGTTGTAGGCCAGCGGCAGCCCTTTCAGAGTCATCATCATGCCGGTCAGCGCCCCCTGGACCCGGCCCGTCTTACCGCGGATCAGTTCCAGGGCATCGGGATTCTTTTTCTGCGGCATCAGTGATGAACCAGACGTTACCCGATCAGAGAGCTCCACAAAGCCCGCTTCACCGGAGTTAAAGAAAATCAAATCTTCCGCAAAACGCGACAGATGCACCATGCCGATGGAAGCATCAGACAACAGCTCCAGTACATGGTCACGATCGGACACGCTGTCCAGGCTGTTGCGGGTGGCGGACGCAAAGCCCAGCCAGCCCGCCAGTTGCTCACGGTCAATATCATAGGCGGTACCGGCCAGCGCCCCGCAGCCCAGCGGGCTGACATCCAGCCGTTTCAGGGTGTCCTGCAGGCGGCTCTCATCCCGGGCCAGCATCTCGACATAAGCCATACACCAGTGCGCAAACGTCACTGGCTGAGCGCGCTGTAAGTGGGTGTAACCCGGCATCACCGCATCCTGATTATTTTCGGCGGTGTCCACCAGCGCCTGTTGCAGTTGACGCGTCGCGCTCAGCAGTTCACTGACCTGCGCTTTACACCACAATTTCAGGTCAGTTGCCACCTGATCATTACGGCTGCGGCCGGTATGCAATTTTTTGCCCAACTGGCCGACTTTATCGATCAGTTTACCTTCCACCCAGCTGTGAATATCTTCGGCATCACAGGCCAGGATAGCCTGCGGATCTGCCTGTACTTCCTCCAGCAGCACGCCCAGCGCCTGCTCCAGCTGTTGCTGTTCAGCGGCCGTCAGTACCCCAACGGTGACCAGCGCTTTAGACCAGGCAACAGAGCCCACAATATCCTGCTCGGCCAGGCGATAATCGAAGCGTAAAGAGTCATTAAACTGCTTAAAACGCTGATCCGCTGCCTGTGTAAAACGCCCGCCCCAAAGTGCCATAATTTGCTCCCAAAAATTCAGTCGTATCAGAATGACGAAGCAGGCCGCGCGCCTGCTCCGTGATTGCATCAGAAAAAAAGCCCTCGCTCCACACCGTGTCTCATCCCGAAGCGAGGGTCACACCAGGGCTCTGCGTTCATCGCCCGCATAGCCCCACTCAACCACCCGTGGCGATCACGCCAGGATACGGGTGCCGATAGCCACGCCATTAAACAGCGCCGGCAGTTGTTCGGCATGGCGCCAGGAGGCAATATCCACCGGGCGACCAAGCGTACGTGCGGCATCCAGCGCGGCATTCACTTTCACCACCATGCCATCAGTAATAATGCCCTGAGCAATCAACTGCTCTGCTTTGGCGGCGGTCATTTCGGCAATACGCTGGCCTTTACCATCGAGGATACCGCTGACATCAGACAGCAGGATCAGGTCCGCCCCCAGGGTTTCCGCCAGGGCGGTTGCCGCCTGATCGGCATTCACATTCATCAACTGGCCATCGTCAGTGACCCCAATGGAGCTCACCACCGGCAGATAGCCGCTATTCAGCAACACATTAATCAGTGCCGGGTTGCCTGGTGTCGCCAGGCCAACATGTCCCAGGGATTCATCAAGCTGCGTGACGTTAACACTGCCGCCATCCCCCAGGAACAGGCCCACCGCATCGAGCTGATGCTTCCTTGCCCAGGCCAGCAGGGTTTTATTCGCACTCCCCGCCAGCGCTCCGGTAATAATGTCTATTTGATCTGCCGGAGTTACCCGCAGGCCGTTTTTCTTCTCAACGGGCAGAGACAGCTTTTTCATCAGCTCATCCACCACGCAGCCGCCACCGTGCACAATGACCAGTGGCCGCTGATGGGACTGACGATAGTCAACCAGTGCGGTAAATAAACGCTCCAGCGCTTCTTCGCTGTCCAACAGAACGCCACCGAGTTTGATAATTAACGGGTTCATCTTCTCACCTTGCGACCGGTTAAATAAGTGACTGCGTTTCGGCAAAGCCAAAACGAATATTCATGCACTGAATGGCCTGTGCAGCGGCACCTTTCAGTAAATTATCTTCTGTGGCGACCACAATCAGATGATCGTCCTGTACCGCAAAGCCAATATCGCAGAACGGCAGCCCCACCACATTTTTCAGGGCCGGGACGCCCTTGTCATACAGACGCACCAGCGGTTTATTGCTATATGCCTGCTGATACGCACCGGCGATTTGCTGATGTGTCACGCCGGGTTTCAGCCGGCAGGTAATGGTTTCCAGAATACCGCGCGGGAAGTTGCCCAGATGGGGGGTGAAAATAACTTCGGCCCCTAAATGGCTGGCAATCTCCGGCTGATGGCGATGGGTAAACAGGCCATAGGGTTGCAGGCTGACTTCACAGAAACTGTTGCCGAGGGCGGCTTTCCGCCCGGCGCCGCTCACCCCACTGGTGGCGTTAATCACCGGCCACTGGGCAAGATCCAGTAAATCTCCGTCGATCAGCGGCTTCAGTGCTAACTGCGCCGCCGTGGGGTAGCAGCCCGGCACCGCAACCAGTTGGGCGTCTTTCAGCGCGCCACTCTCCCACTCCGCCAGGCCGTAGACCGCGTTTTCCAGCCATTCCGGGTGCTGATGGGTGAAGCCATAATAACGGGTATAAAAATCGGGGTTATTCACCCGGTAAGCGCCGGATAAATCAAAAACAACGCAGCCCGCCGCCAGGAATTGCGGCGCTAAATCGTGGCTGACTTCATGAGCGGTAGCCAGAAACACCACATCGACGTTATCACTGAATTCGCTGATATCTGCCATCGGTTGTAGCGGCAAATCCACAATACCTTTCAGTTGCGGATGTAAATCAGAAAGACATTTTCCTGCATCTGAGCTTTGCGCAGAAACCGTCAAAGCGGTTATGTTCATATGAGGGTGGCGATTTACATAGGACGCAAGTTCTGCGCCGGTATAACCACTGGCACCCACAATCAGCGTATTCAACATCGGGGCTGTAGACCTTCTTTCGCATCAGGGAGTTTCAGGCAATGGCCAATGCCATTCCCACGGTGATGAGCGTGGTGGTTGTCCCCTGATCCCGGGGTACTGTTTTACCCAAACTCAGGACGCCTGGTTAACCGAACCCGGGGGTTCCTTTACGCTCTGCGTTATTGTATTTTTATTCACAATAATTGCATGAATATTGATACTATCCAACCAAAGGTATGTCAACAGTGAAGATAAAATTACCGCCATTTATCGAGATTTACCGGGCTCTGATAGCAACCCCTTCCATCAGCGCCACCGATAGCGCACTCGATCAAAGCAATGCGTCTTTAATCAATCTGCTGGCGGGATGGTTTACCGATCTTGGCTTTGAGGTTGACGTGCAGCCCGTCCCCGGCACCCGCAATAAATTTAATATGCTGGCCAGCACCGGCAAAGGTGCGGGCGGTTTGCTGCTGGCCGGCCACACCGACACCGTCCCTTTTGACGATGGCCGCTGGACCCGGGACCCCTTCACCCTTACTGAGCACGACAATAAACTCTATGGCCTCGGCACTGCCGACATGAAAGGCTTCTTCGCGTTTATTCTTGATGCATTACGCGATGTAGACGTAACAAAACTGGCGAAACCGCTCTATATTCTGGCCACCGCCGACGAAGAAACCAGCATGGCCGGGGCGCGCTATTTTTCCGAACACGCATCTATCCGCCCGGATTGCGCCATCATCGGTGAGCCGACATCACTCCAGCCGGTACGGGCCCACAAAGGCCATATGTCCAGCGCCATCCGGGTGACGGGCCAGTCCGGCCACTCCAGCGATCCGGCCCGGGGGGTGAATGCCATTGAAATTATGCACGACGCCATCGGCCATATTCTGGCTCTGCGGGACTATCTCAAAACCCGCTATCGCCACGAGGCATTCACCGTCCCCTATCCGACCCTGAATCTGGGCCATATTAGCGGCGGGGACGCCTCTAACCGGATCTGTGCGTGCTGTGAGTTACATATGGATATCCGGCCGCTGCCCGGCCTTACGTTAGCCGATCTGAACGGTTTACTGGCCGAGGCGCTGACACCAGTCAGCGAATTATGGCCCGGCCGACTGGCTATTAGCGAATTACACCCGCCGATCCCGGGATATGAGTGCCCGGTGAACGATGAATTAGTCCAGGTAGTCGAAAAATTACTGAATACCAAAACCGAGGTTGTTAATTACTGCACCGAAGCGCCTTTTATTCAGACACTCTGCCCGACCCTGGTCCTCGGCCCGGGATCGATTGAGCAAGCTCATCAGCCTGATGAATATTTAGCAACCCGTTTTATAAAACCGACCCGGGAATTAATTTCTCAGGTGGTTCATCATTTTTGCTGGCATTGATCATGCGGTAAAAAGGGGGGTATCCCCCTTTTTTATGCTTTGCTTTTGGCATTTTATATAAGAATTGCTTATCTGATATTCCGCGAATTAAATTTCGTAAATTCCCGCGGTTTACTCGTTTGCTGAACCGTTTTCGCAGCAATTGACGAATGGGATCTATCGTGGCTTTATAAAGGACGGTATTTAACCCGCGAGGGTGAAATGGGGTAATTCTTCCCGGAAACTTGCTGGTGCAGTCCAACGGGCTGTTTTATCAGAAAGCGCAGGGTAAAAATAAAAGATTGGGTGTCTGGGGTCATATGAACGAACGATATTCCGCTTTGCGAAGTAATGTCAGTATGCTCGGCAAACTGCTCGGGGATACCATCAAGGACGCGCTGGGAGAAAATATTCTCGACCGCGTAGAAACAATCCGTAAATTGTCCAAGTCTTCCCGTGCAGGCAATGAATCAGATCGCCAGGCACTGCTCACCACCTTGCAGAATCTGTCTAATGACGAATTACTGCCGGTGGCCCGTGCGTTCAGCCAGTTTCTGAATCTGGCCAATACCGCTGAGCAGTACCACAGCATGTCGCCCCACGGCGAAGCGGCCAATAACCCGGAAATCATTGCCAATACCGTGCGCAAACTGCGGGAAGAACACGCACTGTCCGATGCCGACATTCAGCGCTCGCTGGAATCCCTGTCGCTGGAACTGGTCCTGACGGCACACCCGACCGAAATCACCCGCCGCACCCTGATCCACAAACTGGTCGAAGTTAACGCCTGTTTGAAGCAGCTCGATCATAATGATCTGACGGACTACGAGCGCAACCACGTGATGCGCCGCCTGCGCCAGCTTATCGCCCAGTCCTGGCATACCGATGAGATCCGTAAACACCGCCCTACCCCGGTCGATGAAGCCAAATGGGGCTTTGCGGTGGTGGAAAATAGCCTGTGGGACGGTGTACCCAATTACCTGCGCGAGCTAAACGATCAGCTCGATGAAACCCTGAACTATAAGCTGCCGGTCGATTTTGTCCCGGTGCGCTTTACCTCCTGGATGGGGGGTGACCGGGACGGCAACCCGAATGTCACTGCGGATGTCACCCGCCACGTGCTGTTACTCAGCCGCTGGAAAGCCACCGACCTGTTCCTGAAAGACATTCAGGTGCTGATCTCCGAACTGTCGATGGTGGACTGCACCGATGAGCTGCGCCAACGGGTTGGTAGCGAAGGCGAGCAAGAGCCTTACCGCTACCTGATGAAACAACTGCGCGGCCAGTTGATGTCCACCCAGGCCTGGCTGGAAGCGCGCCTGAAAGGCCAGAAACTGCCGAAGCCGAAAGATCTGATCACCCATAACGCCCAACTGTGGGACCCGCTGCTGGCCTGCTACAACTCACTGCAAGCCTGCGGCATGGGGATCATCGCAAACGGCGAGTTGCTGGACACCCTGCGCCGGGTGAAATCCTTTGGTGTGCCGCTGGTGCGGATTGATATTCGCCAGGAGAGCACCCGCCACTCCGAAGCGCTGGGCGAGATAACCCGCTATCTGGGGCTGGGGGATTACGAGAGCTGGTCAGAGGCCGACAAACAAGCCTTCCTGATCCGCGAGCTAAACTCCAAACGTCCTCTGCTGCCGCGCCAGTGGGAGCCCAGCGCCGATACCAAAGAAGTGCTGGACACCTGCCAGGTGATTGCTGAGGCCCCGCAGGGGTCTATCGCCGCCTATGTTATCTCGATGGCGAAAACCCCGTCTGACGTGCTGGCAGTACATCTGTTGCTGAAAGAAGCCGGCATTAGTTTTGCTATGCCGGTCGCGCCGCTGTTTGAGACCCTTGAAGACCTCAACAACGCCAACGATGTCATGACCCAGTTACTGAACATCGACTGGTATCGCGGTTTTATCCAGGGCAAACAGATGGTCATGATTGGCTATTCTGATTCCGCCAAAGACGCGGGCGTGATGGCTGCCTCCTGGGCCCAGTATCAGGCACAGGATGCGCTGATCAAAACGTGCGAAAAATCCGGTATCGCCCTGACCCTGTTCCACGGCCGCGGTGGTTCTATTGGCCGTGGCGGTGCCCCGGCTCACGCGGCATTACTCTCCCAGCCCCCGGGCAGCCTGAAAGGCGGCCTGCGCGTAACGGAGCAGGGCGAGATGATCCGCTTCAAATACGGCCTGCCGGAAGTGACCGTTGCCAGCCTGTCGCTGTACACCAGCGCCATTCTGGAAGCGAACCTGCTGCCGCCCCCGGAACCAAAACCGGAATGGCGCCGCATCATGGACGAGCTGTCGGTTGTCTCCTGCGATATGTACCGCGGCTATGTGCGTGAAAACAAAAACTTCGTGCCTTATTTCCGCTCCGCCACACCGGAGCTGGAGCTGGGCAAACTGCCGCTTGGCTCGCGCCCGGCAAAACGTCGCCCTACTGGCGGTGTTGAGTCCCTGCGCGCTATTCCCTGGATTTTCGCCTGGACCCAGAACCGCCTGATGCTGCCTGCCTGGCTGGGCGCCGGTGCCGCATTGCAGAAAGTGGTGGACGACGGCAAACAAGCCAAGCTGGAAACCATGTGCCGCGACTGGCCGTTCTTCTCTACCCGCCTGGGTATGCTGGAGATGGTATTTGCCAAAGCCGACCTGTGGCTGGCGGAATACTATGATCAACGCCTGGTGAATAAAGAATTGTGGCCGCTGGGGCTTGAGCTGCGTAAACAGCTCGATGCCGACATCAAGCTGGTGCTGGCGATTGCCAACGATGCCCACCTCATGGCCGATCTGCCGTGGATTGCGGAGTCCATTACCCTGCGCAATATCTACACCGATCCGCTTAACGTGCTCCAGGCTGAGCTACTGCACCGTTCCCGTCAGGCGGATGAGCAGAATAGCCAGCCAGATCCGCAGGTTGAACAGGCGCTGATGGTCACCATCGCCGGTGTTGCCGCAGGCATGCGCAACACCGGCTAACCCGACATAGCCCTACGCCCTTTACCGCGTGACTGGCCGCCGCCAGCAGCGCGGTAAACGGGCGCGTTACCTTCTCCCCCGCCTTACCCCACCCTGCCGAAGACCTTGTGACCCTGCATTTTGTGCTGTTCAGGATTGCTTAAGGTTTTATCTCTATGCTTGCCGTCAATTTACCAGACGAGCCTACATATGCACGCCACACCTCACTCTCAGGCTAAACCGACGTTTAGCTGGAAAGCCCTTGGATGGGTACTCCTCTACTTTTGGTACTTTTCCACCGTCCTCCAGATTGCCATCTGCGTGACCGGCTACAGCGGTACTAACGGCCTGCGGGATTCGCTACTCTATAGCTCCCTGTGGCTGATTCCGGTATTCCTGTTCCCGAAATATACCCGTATTATCGCTGCCGCTATCGGGGTGGTGCTATGGGCCGCATCCCTGGCGGCACTGAGCTACTTTGTCATCTACGGCCAGGAATTCTCACAAAGCGTCCTGTTTGTGATGCTCGAATCCAACGCCAACGAAGCCAGCGAATATATCGGCCAATACTTCAGCCTGAAGCTGGTGTTGTGTACCGTCATTTATACTCTCGGGGCCCTTTTCCTGTGGACCCGTCTGCGTCCGGTCTATATCCGCCGCCCCTGGCACGGGCTGGTCTCACTGGCCATTCTGTTTGGCCTGGTGATAAACCCCATTGCCGTCAAAATGGTCACCAAGAATCAGGGCGTTGTCCCGGCCGCCACGACGCTGATGGGCCGGATGGAGCCTGCGGCCCCGTGGCAATTTGTCATTGGCTACTTCCAGTACCGCTCCCAGTTAAACAGCCTGAATGCCCTGCTGAGCAAGAACAGCCAATTGCCGCCGCTGCGGAATATGAAAGACCTCTCCGGGGACGCGCCGCGTACGCTGGTCCTGGTGATTGGTGAATCCACCCAGCGCGGCCATATGAGCCTGTATGGTTATCACCGTGAAACCACCCCGGAGCTGGACGCAATCCATAAAAACGATCCGCGCCTGACCGTCTTTAACAATGTGGTGACCTCCCGCCCCTACACCATTGAGATCCTCCAGCAGGCGCTGACCTTTGCCGATGAGCAAAACCCGGACCTCTACCTGACCCAACCGTCGCTGATGAACATGATGAAGCAGGCCGGGTATAAAACCTTCTGGATAACCAACCAGCAGACCATGACCAAGCGCAATACCATGCTGACGGTGTTTTCTAAGCAGACGGATGAGCAGTTTTATATGAACCAGCAGCGTACCCAGAGCGCCCGGGAATACGATACCAACGTGCTGGATCCGTTTAAAAAAGTACTCGCCGATCCGGCGCCGAAGAAGTTTATTATCGTCCACCTGCTGGGTACCCATATCCGTTATGAATTCCGCTACCCGGAAAGCTGGAATAAATTTGATAATAAAACCGATGATATCCCCGGCGGGCTGAATGCCGATCAGATTGTTGACTACAACACCTATGACAACGCCAACCGCTATAACGATCACGTGGTCGCCAGCCTGATTAACGACTACAAGGCAACAGACCCTAACGGCTTCCTGCTGTACTTCTCCGATCACGGGGAAGAGGTTTACGACACACCGCCACACCAGACCCAGGGCCGTAACGAGGGCGCACCAACCCGCCATATGTATACGGTGCCGTTTATCCTCTGGACATCCGATAAATGGCAGCAGGCGCATCCCCGTGACCTCGCCGCTGACGTCAACCGCAAATACAGCAGCTCACAGCTGATCCACACCTGGTCTGATTTGTCCGGCCTGCGTTACGACGGCTACGACCCGACCCGCTCGGTGGTGAGCCCGCAGTTTATTGAAGCCACCCGCTGGATTGGTAACCCGTACAAGAAAGGGTCACTGATTGATTACGACAGCCTGCCTTATGGCGATCAGGTAGCGAATCAATAACGCCCGCCTGACCTGACCCATCTGAAATGACAAAGCCACCCTTTGGGTGGCTTTTTATTGGGTGACACACCGGTTACGGCGTGGGGGAATCAGATCCCCGGCCGCACGCCCAGGGTATGGCAGATGGCATAGCTCATTTCTGCGCGGTTCAGGGTATAAAAATGGAAATCTTTCACCCCTTCGTGGCTGAGGATTTTCACCATATCCATGGCAATGTTCGCCCCCACCAGCTTGCGGGTCTCCGGATCATCATCCAGCCCGACGAACATATTGCTCATCCAGTGTGGTACCCGTACGTTGGTCATGGTGGCAAATTTCTGTAACTGCTTATAGTTACTGACCGGCAGGATCCCCGGCACGATCTCCACGTCAATCCCCGCCGCCGCACAGCGATCGCGAAAGCGCAGGTAACTTTCAACATCGAAGAAAAACTGGGTAATTGCCCGGTTAGCCCCGGCATCAATTTTACGTTTCAGGTTGATAAGATCCGCCTGGGCGCTTTTCGCCTCCGGGTGGACTTCCGGATAGGCCGCCACCGAGATATCAAAATCGCCCACGTCCCTGAGCAGTGCCACCAGGTCAGCGGCATACATCTCCGGCTTGCCGCTGCCGGGGGGCAGGTCGCCGCGCAGGGCAACAATATGGCGGATACCGTTTTCCCAGTAATCCCGGGCGATGGTGCGCAGCTCATCACGGGTGGCGTCAATACAGGTAAGGTGTGGTGCGGCCTCCAGGCCGGTGCGATCTTTAATGCCTTTAATAATGCTGTGGGTGCGGTCGCGCTCCCCGGAGTTTGCGCCGTAGGTCACCGAGACAAATTTCGGCTTCAGGCTGCTTAAACGATCGATGGAGTTCCACAGGGTTTGCTCCATTTCACTGGTGCGCGGCGGGAAAAACTCAAAAGAGACATTAATCGGGCCGACTTCCGCCAGGCTCTGATTCAGGGCATCCCGCTGATTGGCGTGAAAGAAACTCATACCTTACCTCATCAATCGCTTCTAATAATTAGTGTTGTGTTTGCCGTCTATCCGTTTAGACGTCCAGATGTAAAAATGACGGAAAAGTGACAAGCCGTCAACAAAATTATCATCCCTGTCAGTGAGGAATTTTCAGATAACGTGAATACCCCTCACCATACAAATAAAAACGGGCAGGCTCACGCCTGCCCGCTTCGGGGGAGTTAATTCAGCACGTTATGCGCCGATCACAGCAACTGCGCCAGCCGGTTAATATCAGACTGAATCGCCCCGGCGGTTACATCGCGCCCGGCACCTGGCCCGCGGATCACCAGCGGGTTATCGCGATACCAGCGGCTCTCAATGGCAAACACGTTATCGCAGGGCAGCAGCGCCGCCAGCGGGTGTTCCGGGCGGACAGCCTCAACCCCTACCCGGGCCTTGCCGTTAGCGTCAAAGCGCGCCACATAGCGCAGCACCAGCCCCATCTCCTGGGCAGCCTCCAGCCGCTGGACCATCTGCTCATTCAGGGCGTCGCCATTTTCAAAGAAGAAATCGACCGATCCCGCTTCACAGCCCTGGGGGACCAGGGACTCAACCCGCACTTGATCCGGCTCGATATCGTAGCCGGCTTCACGGGCCAGAATCACCAGTTTACGCATCACGTCCTTACCGGACAGGTCAACCCGCGGATCGGGCTCTGTCAGCCCTTGCTGCCATGCCTGATCCACCAGATCGGTAAACGGCACCGTTCCGTCAAATTGCAGGAATAGCCAGGAGAGCGTGCCGGAGAAGATCCCGCTCAGCGACAGGATAGTATCCCCGCTGTCGCGCAAATCACGTACCGTGTGGTTCACCGGCAAGCCCGCGCCTACGGTGGCGTTATACAGCCAGTGGCGGCCGGTTTTGGCAAACGCATCGCGAATCTGGCGATACTGCTGGCTGCCGCTGGCCCCGGCCAGTTTATTGGCGCTGATAACATGGAAGCCGTGGCTGGCGAAATCCAGATAGCGATCGGCCAGCTCCTCGCTGGCGGTCACATCCAGCACCACCAGGTCATCATAAGGATGGTTACGCATCCACTGGAACAGTTCTTCTTCATCCTGCTCAATGGCATCATCATTAAAAAAGGCCAGGGCGCGGCTGGCGTTCAGGCCCTGATAATTCAGCAAGCTGCGGCGGCTATCCACCACCCCGGCGAGCACGAACTCAAACCCGGTGCGGGCAGAAAGCGTTTCCTGCTCCCGGGCAAACAGTTCCAGCCAGCGGGAGCCGATATTGCCTTTACCAAACAGCACCAGGCCAATACGTTTCTCCGCGCGGAATAACGACTGGTGTAGCCCCTGGATCAGGCTCTCAGTTGGGCCGCCGCGCAGCACCGCCACCAGGCTTATCCCCTCTTCGGACTGCCAGACAAACTCCACCGGCTGATCTTTCAGTTGCTGCCAGAAACGGTGGCCGTGCAGCGGGTTACGGCAGACACCGGCCCCCACCATCGCCACCAGCGCCAGCCCTTCACGCAGGGTCAGCTCACCCGGCAAATCGTCCTCCTGGAGGATCTGCAATGCGCTATCGGCAACCTCTGCAGTGTAGCAGAATTGCAGCAGATGGCGATCCGGGTGTACGCCGGTTGCCAGAGGGCGCACCTGCATACGCTTCAGGACACTGTCGATATCTTTCAGGGCCAGTTTGACATCCTGGCCAGCCGGGACCCGGTACTCAATCAGGCACACGCCGTCATGGCTGGTCACGATACGGGCCCCCGTGCCGGAGGCCAGCACGCGCTCAATACGGGTGGAGCCCTGCTCCGGGGTGTAGCTACAGCGCAGTTGCAGGTCAACGTCACTGCCGGAGACCGGCTGCAACGTGCGGGCGTGCAGTACCGGCGCCGCCAGGCGGGCCAGTTCGCTGGCTTCATCCAGCCGTAACAGCGGCAGCAGGCAGGCGTCTTTTACTTTACGCGGGTCCGCACTGTACACCCCGGCGACATCGCTCCAGATGGTTACCCGGTTAGCGCCCGCTAGCGCGCCGACCTGGGTCGCAGAATAGTCAGAACCATTACGCCCCAGCAGGACAGTCTCACCGGCGTTATTGCGGCAGATAAACCCGGTCACCACCAGGCGCTTATTCGGATGTTGCGCCATCAGCTGTTGCAGCAGCGGCCAGGACAACCCTTCATCAACCTGAGGCTGGGCGGCGCGTTCGGCGCGCAGAAAATCACGGGCATCCAGCCAGGCAGCTTCCATACCTTGCTGGATCAACACCGCCGCCATCAGGCGGGCAGACCAAATTTCGCCGTGGCCCACCACTTCCGCATAAATCGCGTCGGTAATCTTACCGTCCAGCAGCCCCGCCAGCCGCTCAAGATCATGCACAAAGCGGTTAATCAGTATTTCAGCCGCATCCGCGGGTAACAGGCCGCTGATAAGCTCAATCTGATAACGACGCAGGGCTTGCTGAACCTGATGAGCAGACAGGCGATCGGTCTGGCTGAGTTTCAGCCAGCTTATCAACTGGTTGGTGGTACTCCCTGCGGCCGACACCACCATCATGTCACCGGGACGGGAATAATCGGCCATAATCCCTGCCACACGCAGGTAACACTTCACATCGGCCAGACTGCTGCCACCAAATTTATGCAGTTGACGACCCGTCGTCTCTGCAGGCGCTGAAACACTCATGCTTACCCCTTTGCTGCTGCCTGGAAGCCATTTTCCAGGTCAGCAATTAAATCATCACTGTCTTCAATACCTGTGGAAATACGTAACAGCATGTCGGAAATGCCCGCTGCCGTACGCGCCTCTGGCGCCATACCGGCGTGGGTCATGGTCGCAGCGTGGGAAATCAGACTCTCCACCCCGCCCAAAGATTCTGCCAGTGTAAACAGAGACAGCCCGCTCAGAAAGCGGCGTAATGTCTGCTCATCACCGTTCAGCTCAAAACTCAACATTGCCCCGAAGCCCTTCTGCTGGCGTGCAGCAATCTCGTGGCCTGGGTTTTCCGGCAATGACGGATGATACAGTTTTTTCACCAGCGGCTGGGACTGTAAATAGCCGACAATCGCCTGCGCATTGCGCTGGGCCACTTCCATGCGCGGCCCCAGGGTCCGCAACCCACGCAGCAGCAGGTAGCTATCAAACGCCCCGCCGGTGACACCAATATTATTCGCCCACCAGGCCAGCTCTGTCACTTGCCCGGCATCTTTGGCAATCACCACCCCGGCAACCACATCAGAGTGGCCATTAAGGTATTTGGTGCAGGAATGCACCACCAGGTCGGCCCCCAGCGCCAGCGGGTTTTGTAATGCCGGGCTCAGGAAGGTGTTGTCTACCACGCTGATCGCCCCCGCGTCCCGGGCCAGACCACAGATTTTCGCGATATCGACCACGCGTAACAGCGGATTACTCGGACTTTCTACCAATACCAGTTTGGGTTTCTCCGCCAGGGCTGCGGCCAGGGCGGCATCATCCCCCTGATCCACAAACAGCACCCGGTAGCAGCCCCGCGCCGCCAGGCTATCGAACAGACGATAACTGCCCCCATAACAGTCATGAGGCGCCACCAGCAAATCGCCCGGTTTAAGGTATACCGTGGTGACTAAATGAATGGCAGACATCCCGGTACTGGTCAACACCGCACCGGCGCCCCCCTCCAATTCTGCCAGCGCCCGCTGCACCACATCACGCGTCGGGTTACCGCGCCGTGAATAGTCATGGGCACGGGGTTCATTGAATCCGGTGAAATTATAGGTACTGGACAGGTGAATAGGAGGAACAACACAGCCAAACTGCTCGTCGTTATTTAAACCGCTACGTACTGCGATGGTGGCCTGTTTACGCGTCATGATCGGTTATATATCCTGGCTTGTCGGGTAACATTTAGCCTTCAGAGTAATCATTGTGATTATGGACGTCAATACATCTGGACATCTAAACTTCTTTGCGTATAGATTGAGCAAATAGCGAATAGCCGTTAAAATTATACGCTTTAGCGCGCTAAAACCGCGCAGGCAGTGGCAAAACGCTTTATCCTGCACTGCATACACGTAATAATTCTGGCTGGCACCGCCCTGGCAGGCGAATGCTGCGCACAATAACAATTGAGAGGATTAAAGGTATCCCATGGCTGAATGGAGCGGCGAATATATCAGCCCTTATGCTGAGCACGGTAAGAAAAGCGAACAGGTTAAGAAGATCACAGTTTCCATTCCACTGAAAGTACTGAAGATCCTTACAGATGAACGCACTCGTCGTCAGGTAAACAACCTGCGCCACGCAACAAATAGTGAATTGCTGTGTGAAGCGTTCCTGCATGCGTTTACCGGGCAGCCATTACCCAATGATGAAGATCTGCGTAAAGAACGTAGTGATGAGATTCCGGAAGCGGCAAAAGTGCTGATGCGTGAACTGGGGATAGACCCGGACACCTGGGAATACTAATTCCCGGCGGCAGAAACAAAAAAAGCGCCCGCAGGCGCTTTTTTTGATTCGTGCAACTTATTTGCTGCCCGGGATGCTGAAACGTTTGTTGAAACGCTCAACACGACCACCGGTATCAACAACACGCTGTTTACCAGTGAAGAACGGGTGGCATTTGCCACAGACGTCCAGGTTCAGGTCGTGACCCACAGTAGAGCGGGTTTTGATAACATTACCGCAAGAACAGGTTGCAGTAATTTCAGTGTAATTCGGGTGAATACCTTGTTTCATGGGAAACCTCAGTCTAAGGCCGCGTCGCTCTTCCAGCCCTAACGCCAGACACCACGCGTGGTTGATAATGATGTATATTGAAGGCGAAAATCGCGCATCAAAGGCGGCGAATTATACAGAGTCTTCTTGCCCTATGCAATCTGATCCGTTTTTTCAGGGGCACAGTGTACACTGTGTCGTGATTTTCCACAGCCCGGAGCCTGAATGTCTGTCGCCCACGTTGCCCTGCCCGTCCCACTGAGCCGCACCTTTGATTACCTGATCCCCGCGGATATGCCGGTGGTGGAAGGTGCCCGGGTGCAGGTGCCTTTTGGTAAGCGCAAGATGACCGGTATCGTGGTGGCCTGCTCACAAACCAGTGAGCTGCCGCTGGATGGCTTAAAAGCCATTGAGGCGGTTATCGACACGGCACCGCTGTTCCCGGACTCCCTGTGGCAATTACTGCGCTGGGCAGCCAATTACTACCACTACCCCATCGGCGAAGTGCTCTTCCACGCGTTGCCCGGCCTGCTGCGCCAGGGGAAACCAGCCCAGGCAACCCCATTGTGGTACTGGTATGCCACAGAACAGGGAATGGCGACCGACATTAATACCCTGAAACGCGCCCCCAAACAGCAACAGGCCCTGGCCACACTGCGCCAGGGGTATATCTGGCGCCACCAACTGGCGGAACTGGACATCACCGATGCCGCCCTCCAGGCACTGCGAGCCAAAGGGTTGTGCGACTTACGTAGCCAACAGCCCGATACCCAGGACTGGCGTCAACAGTACAGCACAGCCGGGGAGCGCTTGCGCCTTAATACCGAGCAGGCCACCGCGGTGGGGGCTATCCACAGCCAGCTGGACACGTTTAGTGCCTGGCTGCTGGAAGGGATAACCGGCTCCGGCAAGACCGAAGTCTACCTGACGGTGCTGGAGAACGTGCTCGCCCAGGGGCGCCAGGCGCTGGTGCTGGTGCCGGAAATCGGCTTAACTCCGCAGACGATTGCCCGCTTTCGCGAGCGCTTTAACGCCCCGGTTGAAGTGCTGCACTCCGGCCTGAATGACAGCGAACGGTTATCCACCTGGCTGAAGGCCCGGGATGGCGAGGCGGCCATTGTGATCGGCACCCGCTCAGCGCTGTTTACCCCCTTTAAAGATCTCGGCGTTATTGTGATTGATGAAGAGCACGACAGCTCTTACAAACAACAGGAAGGCTGGCGCTACCACGCCCGGGATTTGGCGGTCTACCGGGCCCACGCAGACAATATTCCCATTGTGCTGGGGTCCGCTACGCCAGCGCTGGAAACGCTCCATAACGTGCGGATCGGAAAATACCGCCGTCTGACCCTGACCCGCCGCGCCGGGAACGCCCGCCCGGCGGCCCAGCACGTGATTGACCTCAAGGGCCAGCAATTGCAAACCGGCCTGGCACCGGCGCTGATCGCCCGAATGCGCCAACACCTGAAAGACGATAACCAGGTTATCCTGTTCTTAAACCGTCGCGGTTTCTCCCCGGCCTTGCTGTGCCACGATTGTGGCTGGATCGCCGAATGCCCGCGCTGTGATCACTACTACACCTTTCATCAGGCCCAGCGCCATTTGCGCTGCCACCATTGCGACAGCCAGCGTCCAGTGCCCCCACAATGCCCCCAGTGTGGTTCCACCCACCTGGTACCGGTGGGGATGGGCACCGAGCAGCTGGAACAGGGGCTGGCGCCATTTTTCCCGGGTGTGCCGCTGTCGCGGATTGACCGGGACACCACCAGCCGCAAAGGGGCGCTGGAGCAACAACTGGCAGAGGTTCATCGCGGGGGGGCCCGGATACTGATCGGCACCCAGATGCTGGCTAAAGGGCACCATTTCCCGGATGTCACGTTGGTAGCCCTGCTGGATGTTGACGGGGCGCTCTTTTCCGCCGACTTCCGGGCCGCAGAACGTTTTGCTCAGCTATTCACCCAGGTGTCAGGCCGGGCCGGTCGCGCCGGTAAGGCCGGGGAGGTTATCCTCCAGACCCACCACCCGGAACATCCACTGCTGCAAACCCTGTTGCATCAGGGCTACGACGCGTTTGCTCAGCAGGCGCTGGCCGAACGCCAGAGCGTCATGCTCCCCCCGTGGAGCAGCCATATTCTGATCCGCGCCGAAGATCATGATAACCAGCAGGCGCCGCGGTTCTTACAGCAATTGCGTAACCTGTTAATGTCCAGCACCCTGGCTGATAACCAGCTCTGGCTGCTGGGGCCGGTACCGGCATTACAGCCCAAACGCAACGGCCGGTTCCGCTGGCAGTTACTGCTTCAGCATCCTTCACGGGCCCGCCTGCAGCGGATTATCAGCGGTAGCCTGCCGCTGGTGAACACCCTGCCGGAGGCCCGCCGGGTGAAATGGTACCTTGATGTGGACCCGATTGAGAGTTAACCGCGCCGGACAGAAAACCAACTGTGCGATAAACCGTGTAAAATTCAACCTGGTTCACACTTTCACTGAAAGAACTGTAACTCCCCACCCGAATATCTGATAAAAATGTGAGCACGATCAGACAACAGGAAGTGTCGACGCCCATTGAGCGCAGGTGTGAGGAGATGAAGTTGAAACAAGATAAGCAGGTTGCCGCCACCGCGACGATGAAAGACGTCGCCCTTAGAGCGAATGTCTCCACCGCCACGGTGTCCCGTGCCCTGATGAACCCGGATAAAGTTTCACAGGCAACACGCAATAAAGTTGAGCAGGCGGCCATTGAGGTGGGCTACTTACCCCACACCCTGGGCCGTAATATGAAACGCAACGAATCCCGCACCATTCTGGTCATCGTACCCGATATCTGCGATCCCTTTTTCAGTGAGATCATTCGCGGTATCGAAGTGACCGCCGCAGAACACCAATACCTGGTGCTGATTGGTGATTGCGCACACCAGAATCAGCAGGAAAAGACCTTTATTGACCTGATCATTACCAAGCAAATCGACGGTATGTTGCTGCTGGGGTCGCGCCTGCCTTTTGACGCCAGCAAAGAAGAACAGCGCAATCTGCCGCCGATGGTCATGGCCAACGAATTTGCGCCGGAGCTGGAGCTGCCGACGGTCCATATTGATAACCTGACCGCGTCATTCAATGCGGTGTCTTATTTGCAGGATCAAGGGCACCAGCGTATTGCTTGTATTGCCGGCCCGGAAGAAATGCCCCTGTGCCATTACCGGCTACAGGGGTATGTCCAGGCCCTGCGCCGCCGGGGAATCACCGTTGACCCTCACTATATTGCCCGCGGTGATTTTACCTATCAGGCGGGCGCCACTGCCATGGAGCAACTCCTGAACCAGCCCACGCCTCCCACGGCGGTGTTTTGCCACAGTGATGTCATGGCGCTGGGCGCCTTGTCACAGGTTAAACGTCGCGGTTTAAAAGTACCGGAAGATGTGTCTATTATTGGCTTTGATAATATTGCGCTCTCCCAGTTCTGTGACCCTCCGCTGACCACGGTTTCTCAGCCGCGCTTCGAGATTGGTCAGCAGGCCATGCTACTGTTACTTGACCAGTTACAGGGCCACGTGGTTGAGAGCGGTTCCCGTTTGCTGGACTGCGAACTGGTTTTACGCGGGTCAACGCGTGCTCTGCAAGCAAAATGAGCACTATTAAGACTTTGCAATCTGGTCAAAGGCCCGCCCCTTAAGTAACATGGCGGGCTGAGATGCGAATGACAACAGCGAAACGATAGTGGCACAAAGAGATTATGTACGTCGCGGGCAACCGTCCACCGTGCGGCGCAAAAAACCGAATTCACGCAAGAGCGCACACCCCAGCTTGCCGAATGTCTCTCCTATGGTGATCGGTATCGCTGCGGCAGTGCTGGTTATCTTCATTGGTGGTTTATATTTCATTACTCACCATAAGAAGGAAGAAAGCGAAGCGCTGACCACCCAGAAAGTACCGGGTAACGGCCTGCCGCCGAAACCCGAAGAGCGCTGGCGCTATATCAAAGAGCTGGAAGGTCGCCAGCCAGGCGTACGCACGCCTACCGAACCGACCGCCGGCGGCGAGATAACCAATCAGAGCCAGCTCACTGATGAGCAGCGCCAGTTGCTGGAACAAATGCAGGCCGATATGCGCCAGCAGCCAACCCAGCTCAGCGAAGTGCCCTGGAACGAGCAGACCGCCGCCCAGCGCCAGCAAACGCTGCAACGCCAGGCCCAGTGGAATGCGCAGCATCCGCAGAATATGGCCTCGGTGCCACCAGTTAGCCAGCCGCGCAGTATGCCGCAGCCGGCCCCGGCACCACAGCCACGAAATGTTGCCACCGCGCCAGCCCAACAGCCGCGCAACGTGCAGCAGCACAAGCCCGCCGCCCAGCCGCCTTATCAGGACCTGATGCAAACGCCGCCGAAAACCGCCGCCAGCAAACCGGCACCAGTGACGGAGGAAACCTCACCGAAGACGGCAGACAAAGCCGATACCCGCCGCTGGATGATCCAGTGCGGTTCCTTCCGCGGGGCTGAACAGGCAGAAACGGTACGCGCCAAGCTGGCATTTGAAGGTTTCGACTCACATATCACCACCAATAACGGCTGGAATCGCGTGGTGATTGGCCCGGTGAAAGGTAAAGATGCGGCGGACGGTACCATGGGCCGCCTGAAAACCGCGGGCCATCCAAACTGCATTCGTCTCTCTGCCGGGGGTTGAAACCCCTAAAATCCCCCCCATCTATACTTTCATCTGTTTCCCCGTTTGCCTCACCGGCAAACGGGGCATCCATATTCAGTTATTCATAAAGGGGCTGCCCGTGACAACAATAGTGAGTGTGCGCCGTAATGGCCACGTGGTAATTGGTGGCGATGGTCAGGCCACATTGGGTAATACCGTCATGAAAGGCAACGTGAAAAAAGTCCGTCGCCTGTATAACGATAAAGTGATCGCCGGGTTTGCCGGGGGAACGGCGGATGCCTTCACCTTGTTTGAACTCTTCGAACGCAAACTGGAAATGCATCAGGGACACCTGGTAAAAGCCGCCGTTGAGCTGGCGAAAGACTGGCGCACCGACAGAATGCTGCGCAAACTGGAAGCCTTGCTGGCGGTGGCAGACGAAAATGCCTCGCTGATCATCACCGGTAATGGTGATGTCGTGCAGCCAGAAAACGATCTTATAGCCATTGGTTCCGGTGGGCCATATGCCCAGGCCGCGGCCCGTGCGATGCTGGAAAACACCGACTTAAGCGCCCACGACATCGTGGAGAAAGCGTTGGGAATTGCTGGTGACATCTGCATTTACACCAACCATTTCCAAACCATCGAAGAATTACCGTCTAAAGCGTAAGGATCTCCCCCATGTCTGAAATGACCCCACGCGAAATTGTCAGCGAGCTGAACAACCATATTATTGGCCAGGATGCGGCAAAACGCTCTGTGGCTATCGCCCTGCGTAATCGCTGGCGCCGTATGCAGCTGAATGAAGAGCTGCGCCACGAAGTTACCCCTAAAAATATCCTGATGATCGGGCCGACCGGCGTTGGTAAAACAGAAATCGCCCGCCGTCTGGCAAAACTGGCCAACGCGCCGTTCATCAAAGTTGAAGCGACTAAATTCACCGAAGTCGGGTACGTCGGGAAGGAAGTTGACTCTATCATCCGCGATCTGACCGATGCCGCCGTTAAAATGGTGCGCATGCAGTCCATCGACAAGAATCGCTACCGCGCCGAAGAACTGGCGGAAGAACGTATTCTGGATGTGCTTATCCCACCGGCTAAAAATAACTGGGGCCAGTCAGAGGCCACCGCAGAACCGTCTGCGGCACGCCAGGCATTCCGCAAAAAACTGCGTGAAGGCGAGCTGGATGATAAAGAGATCGAAATCGATCTGGCCGCGGCGCCAATGGGCGTTGAAATCATGTCCCCTCCCGGCATGGAAGAGATGACCAGCCAGTTGCAGTCCATGTTCCAGAACTTAGGCGGCCAGAAACAAAAACCGCGTAAGCTGAAAATTAAAGACGCCATGAAACTGCTGGTGGAAGAAGAAGCCGCCAAGCTGGTTAACCCGGAAGAGCTGAAACAACAGGCCATTGATGCTGTTGAACAGCACGGTATCGTGTTTATTGATGAGATCGACAAAATCTGTAAACGCGGTAACTCTCAGGGGCCAGACGTGTCCCGTGAAGGGGTACAGCGCGACCTGCTGCCGCTGGTAGAAGGCTGCACCGTCTCCACCAAACACGGGATGGTCAAAACCGACCATATCCTGTTTATCGCCTCCGGCGCGTTCCAGACCGCCAGCCCGTCCGATCTTATCCCGGAACTGCAGGGTCGTCTGCCAATCCGCGTCGAATTGCAGGCCCTGACGGCGAACGACTTCGAACGTATTCTGACGGAGCCAAATGCGTCAATCACCGTGCAGTACAAAGCGCTGATGGCAACCGAAGGCGTAAATATCGATTTTACCCAGGACGGCATCTGCCGCATTGCTCAGGCTGCCTGGCAGGTGAACGAGAGCGCAGAGAACATTGGTGCCCGCCGCCTGCATACCGTGCTGGAGCGCCTGATGGAAGACATCTCTTATGATGCCAGCGACTTGAATGGTCAGAGCATTGTGATTGATGCCGACTATGTTGGTAAGCATCTGGATGAACTGGTTGCAGATGAAGATCTGAGCCGTTTTATCCTATAATCGCTGGCATTATAGTTTTCATCATTCCGGATGGGGGCATTTTGCCCCCATTTTTTATGGCTGGCGATAATCCAAAATGACCGATTCACACCCGATAAGCAGAACGCAGGCCTGGCTGGAAAGCCTGCGCCCTAAAACATTACCTTTGTGCTTTGCCTCAACGCTGATGGGCTCCGTACTGGCCTGGTGGCAAGGGGTGTTTAACCCCACCGTCGCGCTGCTGGCCCTGGTCACTGCAGGTTTATTGCAAATTCTCTCTAACCTGGCAAACGACTATGGCGATGCCGTCAAAGGCAGCGACAAGCCCGACCGTATTGGCCCCCTGCGCGGGATGCAGAAAGGGGTTATCACCCAGAGCCAGATGAAAAAAGCGCTGATGCTGACAGTAGCGCTAATTTGCCTGTCCGGTATTTTACTGGTGTCCGTTGCCTGCCGTACCCCAGCGGACTTCCTCGGTTTCTTGCTGCTCGGTTTGTTGTCGATTATCGCCGCCATCACCTACACCGTCGGCACGCGTCCATACGGCTATATGGGGCTGGGGGATATTTCGGTGTTGATATTTTTCGGCTGGTTAAGCGTGATGGGCACCTGGTATTTACAGGCCCATACCCTGACCTCTGCCATTATCTTACCCGCCACCGCCTGCGGTCTGCTGGCCACGGCAGTGCTGAATATTAATAACTTGCGCGATATCGACAGCGATCGGCAAAACGGCAAAAACACCCTTGCGGTACGTCTGGGGCCCGTAGGGGCGCGGCGCTACCACGCCTGCCTGCTGGGCGGCACACTGCTCTGCCTGGCGCTGTTTAATGTTATCTGGCTGCAAAGTGTGTGGGGATGGCTGTTTATCTTCGCTGCCCCGCTGCTGGCTAAACAGGCCGGATACGTCCTGCGCGAGCGAGATCCGCAGGCCATGCGCCCAATGCTGGAGCGCACCGTAAAAGGTGCATTATTAACTAACCTATTGTTTGCATTGGGTGTAGTGGGCAGCACCGTGCAATTTTAAATGATGAATATCAATTAACAATTGATGATTTTGCCAACAATTCATTTTACGCGATATACTGACTACTCGTGCAGCGATTGAAGTTAACCCTATGAAATACGATACTTCCGAGCTTTGCGACATCTACCAGGAAGATGTCAACGTCGTTGAACCCCTGTTCTCTAACTTTGGTGGGCGGGCATCGTTTGGCGGGCAAATCATCACAGTGAAATGTTTCGAGGACAACGGATTGCTGTATGAAATGCTGGAAGAAAACGGCCGCGGCCGCATTCTGCTGGTAGATGGCGGCGGCTCAGTACGCCGCGCCCTGATCGATGCAGACCTCGCCAGGCTGGCAGTACAAAACGAGTGGGAAGGCATTGTGGTTTACGGTGCCGTACGCCAGGTGGACGATCTGGAAGAGCTGGATCTGGGGATTCAGGCAATGGCGGCCATTCCAGCGGGTGCCGCTGGGGAAGGTGTCGGGGAAAGTGATGTGCGCGTCAATTTTGGCGGCGTGACGTTTTTCTCTGGCGACCATCTGTATGCCGATAACACCGGGATCATTCTTTCCGAAGACCCGCTTGATATTGAGTAGGGGTCCCGCGTGCAAAAAAGGTACCGCATGCGGTACCTTTTTTTCATGTAGCACCGGGAATTACCGGTGCTGAATATCAGAAGACGGCAAACCGTTGCCGCCCCCTGTACTGGTAATCAGACTTCGTCCATTTTACCCAGCAGCGCCTGCAGACGATCCTGCCAGCCACTCTGCTGTTCTTTCAGACGCTCGTTTTCACGAGTGATCTCTTCAGCGTTCCCCTGAGCCTGCTGAACTTCTTGTGCCAGGGTGTTGTTCTTCTCTTTCAGCTCTTCAATTTCCATCTGCAGCAGCGTGATAGTATCAACCGCCTGCTGGACTTTCGCTTCCAGTTTTTCAAAAACTTCAAATGACATTGTCATACCTCTCCCGAATTGCAAGGCGTTGTTGGATAACTATCCCGTCCCAAAATGAGTGGTGACGCCTTAAAACACGCGCACACTACGCAGTTACCCGATTGTAAGAAGCCCGGCAGTCCGTGTCCAGCGGGATACAACGCTCTTTGCATTTCCTGTCAATTTTCAGCTTATGCCTGGGGCATAAACCATGAGGCTGCAAAAATGTTAACGTCCGGGAAACAACTTTCCATTACGGCACTCATAAATCTTGCTGCACTTCGACTTTTTAGCGCGAAAACGCTCACTTTTTTGACGAACCACACACATTTTAAGTTCGGTATTTTTCGTTTTTACTCGTTAACGATAAATTAACACCATGCCTACGTGGCAGAAGCACGCATGGATGCCTAACGACAATAACCATTCATTTTGCCTTCAGGACCCGATTATGAGTCAAACAGCAGCGTCAACCTTACGAGGTCAGTGTATCGCAGAGTTCTTAGGTACCGGGTTGTTGGTCTTCTTCGGTGTGGGGTGTGTCGCGGCGCTAAAAGTCGCCGGGGCATCATTCGGGCAGTGGGAGATCAGTATTATCTGGGGATTGGGGGTGGCACTGGCCATTTACCTGACTGCCGGCGTATCCGGTGCCCACCTCAACCCGGCCGTTACCCTGGCACTCTGTATGTTCGCCAACTTTGATAAACGCAACGTTATTCCTTTTATTTTTTCTCAAGTTGCCGGCGCGTTTTGCGCAGCGGCGTTAGTTTACGGGCTTTACTACAATCTTTTCTTCGATTTTGAACAGACTCACCATATGGTACGCGGCAGCATAAGCAGCCTGGAACTGGCGGGGATCTTCTCCACCTACCCCAATGCGCACCTGAACTTTCTCCAGGCATTTGCCGTTGAAATGGTGATTACCGCGGTGCTGATGGCACTGATTATGGCACTGACCGATGATGGAAACGGTATTCCGCGCGGCCCGCTGGCACCGCTATTGATTGGCCTGCTGATCGCGGTCATTGGTGCCTCAATGGGGCCACTGACCGGCTTCGCGATGAACCCGGCCCGCGATCTGGGGCCGAAGACGTTCGCATGGCTGGCGGGCTGGGGTGATATCGCCTTTACCGGCGGCATGCCAGTACCCTACTTCCTGGTACCGCTCTTTGGGCCAATAGTGGGCGCTGCGATGGGCGCGTTTGGCTACAAAAAACTGATTAGCCCTTATTTACCTGGCGTAGCCGTCGCCGGGGTACCGGCGGCGGACGTGGTCGTTAAACCGGCAACAGAAGCCACTCAGCAACCGGCAGCGCATCAACCTAACGCCTCACTATAATTTGATTGTCAGGACGCCATTATGACTACCGAAAAAAAATACATCGTCGCACTCGACCAGGGCACCACCAGCTCCCGTGCCGTGGTCATGGATCACGACGCCAATATCGTCAGCGTCTCACAGCGCGAATTTGAACAAATCTACCCTAAAGCCGGTTGGGTTGAGCACGACCCCATGGAGATCTGGGCATCCCAAAGCTCCACCCTGGTAGAAGCCCTGGCGAAAGCGGATATCGGCTCCGATCAGATTGCGGCCATCGGTATCACCAACCAGCGCGAAACCACGATTGTCTGGGAAAAAGAGACCGGCAAGCCGATTTACAACGCGATTGTGTGGCAATGCCGCCGTACCGCGGAGATCTGCGAACAGCTTAAACGTGACGGGATGGAAGACTATATCCGTCACGCCACCGGGCTGGTTATCGACCCGTATTTCTCCGGCACCAAAGTGAAGTGGATCCTCGACCACGTAGACGGGGCCAGAGAGCGGGCCAAACGCGGTGAGCTGCTGTTTGGTACCGTGGATACCTGGCTTATCTGGCGCATGACCCAGGGCCGGGTACATGTCACCGATTACACCAACGCATCGCGCACCATGCTATTCAACATCCACGATCTGGAGTGGGATGACAAAATGCTGGATGCGCTGGATATCCCGCGTGAAATGCTGCCGCAAGTGCGTAAGTCCTCCGAGATATACGGCCAGACCAACATCGGGGGTAAAGGCGGCACCCGTATTCCTATCGCCGGGATCGCCGGGGATCAGCAGGCGGCCCTGTTTGGCCAGCTCTGTGTGAAACAGGGGATGGCGAAAAATACCTATGGTACCGGCTGCTTTATGCTGATGAACACCGGGACACAGGCGGTACGTTCCAGCCACGGCCTGTTGACCACCATCGCCTGCGGCCCACAGGGGGAAGTAAACTACGCCCTCGAAGGGGCGGTATTTATGGGCGGGGCATCAATCCAGTGGCTGCGCGATGAAATGAAGCTGATCAACGATGCGACAGATTCGGAATACTTTGCCTGTAAAGTGAAGGACAGCAACGGGGTCTACGTGGTCCCGGCCTTTACCGGCCTGGGTGCGCCTTACTGGGACCCCTATGCCCGCGGCGCCATCCTCGGGCTGACCCGCGGGGTTAACGCCAACCATATTATCCGCGCCACCCTGGAGTCTATCGCCTTCCAGACCCGGGACGTGCTGGAGGCCATGCAGGCCGACTCCGGTATCCGGCTCCACGCGCTGCGGGTGGATGGCGGTGCAGTGGCTAACAACTTCCTGATGCAGTTCCAGGCCGATATCCTCGGCACCCGGGTTGAACGTCCGGAAGTCAGGGAGGTTACCGCCCTGGGCGCCGCCTACCTGGCAGGCCTGGCGGTGGGCTACTGGCAGAACCTCGACGAGCTGAGCGAAAAGGCCACCATCGAACGTGAGTTCCGCCCGGGGATCGAAACCGTGGAGCGCAACTACCGTTATGAAGGCTGGCAAAAGGCCGTGAAACGCGCGCTCGCCTGGGAAGAGCACGATCGTTAATCTCACACCGGATACGGGGGCATGCCTCCGTATCCTTCCCTGCCCTTATCCCTGCTCATCTTCCGGGTAGCCGCCTTGTGCTACACTCCGGGCAATTTCTTTGCTGAATAGGTGTGCTATGAGACGAGAACTTGCCATCGAATTTTCCCGGGTAACCGAAGCTGCCGCACTGGCGGGTTATAAATGGCTGGGCCGCGGTGATAAAAACGCCGCCGACGGCGCCGCCGTTAACGCCATGCGGATTATGCTCAACCAGGTCAATATCGACGGCCAGATTGTTATTGGCGAAGGGGAAATTGATGAAGCCCCGATGCTCTACATCGGTGAGCGAGTGGGGACCGGTAACGGGGACCCGGTAGATATCGCCGTGGACCCCATTGAAGGCACCCGGATGACCGCCATGGGCCAGGCCAATGCACTTGCCGTGATGGCGGTGGGTGATAAAGGCTGCTTCCTCAATGCCCCAGATATGTACATGGAGAAGCTGATCGTCGGGCCCGGCGCCAAAGGGGTTATCGACCTCAGCCTGCCGCTGGCGGAAAACTTTACCCGTATCGCCGCCGCATTAGGCAAACCGCTCAGCGAACTGACGGTGACCATTCTCGCCAAACCCCGCCATCAACAGGTGATTGCCGATATGCAAAAACTCGGAGTGCGCATTTTTGCTATCCCTGACGGGGATGTGGCCGCCTCTATTCTCACCTGCATGCCTGACAGCGAAGTCGACGTGCTGTACGGCATTGGCGGCGCCCCGGAAGGGGTAGTCTCTGCCGCCGTGATCCGCGCGCTGGATGGCGATATGCAGGGCCGTCTGCTGGCGCGCCACCATGTGAAGGGTGATAGCGAAGAAAACCGCCGCATTGGTGAGCAAGAGCTGGCGCGTTGCCGGGCGATGGGCATTGAGGCAGAACAGATCCTGACCCTCGATCAGATGGCCAAGAGCGACAATGTGGTGTTCTCTGCCACCGGGATAACCAAAGGGGATCTGCTGGACGGCATCAACCGTAAAGGGAATATGGCCACCACCGAAACCCTGCTGATTCGCGGCAAATCACGCACTATTCGCCGGATCAAATCCATTCACTACCTCGACCGCAAAGACGTGAATCTGCACCAATATCTGCTGTAATCGCCGATTTGTCGGATTGAGCTTTCCAGCCCCGCTGGGCTGGAAATGTGCCGCCGCTGCGGCGAAGATATAGCCTAATAACCCCGGGCAGCGGGCGCGCCTGCTGCCTGAAAGTTGACGGGTATACTGCAATCTGATTAACAGGAGGTTCATAATGGCGGAATGGGTTACAGGAAAGGTTACCCGCGTCCAGCACTGGACTGACTCGCTTTTTACCCTCACCGTAGACGCCCCCGTCTCTCCGTTTACCGCGGGCCAATTCACCAAACTTGGGCTGGAAATCAACGGCGAACGTGTTCAGCGGGCCTATTCTTACGTCAATGCCCCGACTAACCCGGCGCTCGAGTTTTACCTGGTCAATGTCCCGGAAGGGATGCTCAGCCCCCGTTTACACGCCATGCAGCCCGGCGATGAGGTGCAAGTCGTCAGTGAAGCGGCCGGTTTTTTTGTCCTTCACGAAGTGCCGGACTGCGACACCTTATGGATGTTGTCTACCGGGACAGCGCTGGGCCCCTACCTGTCGATACTGGAACAGGGCCAGGATCTCGATCGCTTTAAGCACCTGGTACTGGTCCACGCGGCGCGCTATCAGCGGGACTTAAGCTACCTGCCGCGCATGGAGGCTCTGGTTAAGCGTTATGAAGGGAAGCTGCGTATCCAAACCGTGGTCAGCCGCGAAGCGGCGCCGGGCTCACTCCAGGGCCGGATACCCGACTTGATAACCAGCGGTGCTCTGGAACAAGCCGTGGGGCTGGCAATAGACAACGCCACCAGCCACGTGATGCTGTGTGGTAATCCGCAGATGGTACGGGATACCACGCAACTGCTGAAAGACACCCGGCAGATGGCCAAACACCTGCGCCGGCGGCCGGGCCATATTACCGCGGAACATTACTGGTAACGGGCGATCAGCGGAAATTGACCTCGCCGGTCTCTTTGCCGTATTTATTCTCCCCCTGGGTGCCGATAAACGCGCCCAGGTCGAGGATAACCATCACCATCATCAGGGTGGGTACAAAGCGGCCAATCACCCATTGCCAGGTGCCCCCCAGCACTGACCAGTTACCGGCCAGCAGCATCCACGCCAGGATCAGTAAAAATGCCCATGCCCCGGATTTACCGCGATCGTGCAGGCGCTTTACCACCACGCTGGCGGTGGGCCACAGCAAACACACCAGCATAAAGGCGGCAGTTTGCATATTTAGCATCCCTTTCCCGGCGAGGGAAAACAGGATAACCATGGCCACCAGCCACAAACCAATCCAGATCCAGAAGTCCCGCCGACCAATACGCCCGCGGAAAGAGAACAACCATTGCTGTAGGGTCATTGGTATTCCTGAGAGTTATTCCTGCTAGTTATTGTGGTGCCAGTTTACCTTAATCGGGCTGATTTTTGACAAGCCAGCGGAATCCCTATTTAATCCGGAGAGATAACTGCCCTGCCGAGAGCTATATACCGATGAAAATATTGCTACCCGTACTGGTGCTTGTCAGCTGTAGTATCGCGGTCTGCCAGGCGGCACCGGCACCCGAAATGCCGCACCCGACAGCAGTCTACTTACTGCCGGGGTCGCCCACCTTTGATCTTACCATTAGCCAGTTCAGAGAGCGGTTTAACCTCGATAATCCGACGCTGCCGCTGGAAGAGTTTCGCGCTATTGCTCCCAGCAGCGACGCCGCTAACTTGACCCGGGCCGCCAGCAAGATCAATGAAAACCTCTATGCCTCTACGGCACTGGAGCGCGGCACCCTGAAGATTAAGAGCATGCAAATCACCTGGCTACCGATTCAGGGGCCGGAACAGAAAGCCGCCAAAACCCGGGCGATGGATTATATGGCCGCAATCCTGCGCACCTTCTCGCCCACGCTGAGCAAGCCCCAGAGCCAGCAAAAGCTCAGCCAGCTGATGACCAGCGGCAAGGGCAAGCGCTACTTTGCCAAAAGTGACGGAGCGATCCGCTACGTTGTGGCAGATAATGGCGAAAAAGGGCTGACCTTCGCTGTTGAACCGATTAAGCTAGCGTTATCAGAGAATTTAGACACCGGCAACAAATGACGAAAAACAAAGCCTTTATAGTGTGTAGTCTCTATACTGTTTCACAGAACTTGCTGCCCTGAGAGGCAGCGTTATTATTTGCTAAATCCGCGTGGAGAAATAAAATGCGACATCCTTTAGTGATGGGTAACTGGAAACTCAACGGCAGCAAACAAATGGTCAACGAGCTGATTGCTGGCCTGCGTAAGGAACTGTCCACTGTTGTCGGCTGTGAAGTAGCAATTGCCCCGCCTCTCATGTATGTCGAACTGGCCGACCGTTGTATCGGCGGCAGCCATATTCGTCTCGGTGCTCAGGACGTTGGCCTGCATCGTTCCGGCGCTTACACCGGTGAAATCTCCCCTACCATGCTGAAAGATATCGGCGCCGAATACATTATTATCGGCCACTCTGAACGCCGTACTTATCATGGTGAAACTGACGAGTTGATCGCCGAAAAATTTGCGGTACTGAAAGAAGAAGGCCTGATCCCTGTGCTGTGCATCGGTGAAACCGAAGCCGAAAACGAAGCGGGTAAAACCGAAGAAGTTTGCGCACGCCAGATTGACGCCGTGCTGAAAACCATGGGCGCAAAAGCGCTGGAAGGTGCAGTGATTGCTTACGAGCCAGTATGGGCTATCGGTACCGGCAAATCTGCAACCCCGGCACAGGCTCAGGCAGTACATAAATTTATCCGCGATCACATTGCTAAAGCCGATGCCGACGTGGCAAAAAACATTATCATTCAGTATGGTGGCTCCGTTAATGCCGCGAACGCTGCTGAAATGTTCAGCCAGCCGGATATCGACGGCGCCCTGGTTGGCGGCGCGTCCCTGAAAGCGGATGCCTTCGCAGCCATCGTCAAAGCCGCTGCTGAAGCGAAAAAAGCGTAATTTACGCGGGTTATTATCCTGATGACAACACCTCCTGCGGGAGGTGTTTTTATTACAGCATCCCCAACAGACGGTACCAGCCGTATTCCAGCGGCAGTACGATCACCCAGGTCATCACGGCCAGGGCGAAGCACAACGCCATCCCTGCCCTGGCAGGTACCTTACCCAGCGCCATTGCCACCACAATCGGGGAAGCCTGATACGGCAATAACGGCGTGGAATAGCCGATCACCTGAATCATAATCACCGTCAGCAGCGGGAAACCCGTCGCCCGGGAAAAACTGTCCGCCATGGTGCTGTACAGGGCCGGCACACCGTTGGCGGTCATAAAGAAATTCATCGCGCTGGTGATCCCCACCAGGGACGCAAAGCTGGTAAAAGGGTGTTGCGGATCCAGCGGCGTCACATTCAGCAGCGCCTGTCCGAGCCGTGTGCCAATCCCGGTGTGCGTTACCACCGCCGCCAGCCCCAAAATACCGGCGATATAAATACAGGTGCGGATATTGACCCCGCTGGCAAACTCATCGCTGGAGACAAACCCGACCCGCGGTAACAACGTTATCACCGCTGCCGCCAGGCCTATCCACGCAGGCCCCACACCGTGCCAGCTTTCAGTCACCCACAGTAACAGTACTGCCAGCAATAACCCGGCCAGCCGTTTCTCTGCCGGGCGCATCGGGGAAGGTGCCAGTACCTGCCGGGGTGGTGCCGGCCGCCCGGGGAACAGCCAGCACACCAGCGCCACCATCAGAATGCCCCGCAATACGCCGAGCAGCGGAGCATGCAGCAACAGATAGGGCAGGTAATTAAGATGAATGCCCCAGGCCCCCTCCACCGTACCGCTCATGACCATATTGGGCACGTTGGCGGGCAGGATAGACGCCGACAACTGGAAGGTACCAAACCCCACCGCCAGCGCCAGACCGAACCAGGGCCGGGTGCCCTCTTCGATACCCACCCGCCGCGCCATTGCCGCGACAATCGGCATCAGCAACGCGATACGCCCCATATTCGACGGCATCACAAACGCCAGGGCATAACTCAGCAGAACCACACACCCCACCATTTGCCACCAGCTGCCTGTCAGCCGGGCAGAGAGCGCCGCCGCCACCCGATCCGCCAGACCGGTCTTACGGATAGCCACCCCGAGGATAAACCCACTCAGGACCAGCCAGAAAGCCGATGATGCAAAACCGCTGAACAGCGCCTCTGCCGGCACGACGTTGGTTATCGACGCCAGCGCAAAAAACAGCAGCGCGGTAATAAATTCAGGCAGCAGTGACGTTGCCCATAGCCCAATGGTGAGCAGGACAAGTACGCCGGGCCAGAACAACGGGTGGGTGAGCCAGAGCGCCATCGCGTTTCCTTATTTTCCTGCCGGGGGCACCGGCAGAATAGTACACTGGTGATCCTGCAACTCCTCCGCCGAGGCCATATTCAGGGCCAGCATATTGCGCTCAGTGGCCAGTAACACAAAGGTGCTATCCGGCAGGCTGGCCATTGCCAGCCCATAGAGGCCCATATGCTCACGGGCGCCGGGCACTTCATCCGCCAGCATCAGAAAAGGGCTGCGCTGTGCCAGCGCTTCACGGCTCACTTTGCGGGCCAGATATTCATGGCCCCGCAGTTTGCCGATGCTCTCCCAGCGGCTGCCGATCCGCGTTGACCGGCGATCAATCTGCTGGCGTACATCGCTACGCAGGCAGGAAATATGAATGTGGAGCTGGTTCTGTGTCCGGCCGCTGGCAGAGTTCACCGTCAGGGAGATAGCGCTATCCGGTATTGGCTGACCATAACGCTCACTCATCAGGGAACGGGATTGCCAGGCAAGCCAGAAAAAGTTGGCGGCATCAGGGGAAAGCAATGCCGGGCTTTCAATGCCGCTGATCCGGGTGGCGGGCATCAGTAAATATTGCAGGGGGCCGTTGATATCTTTAAGGGTGACATCGTTTTCATCGAGATTAACGCTGCTGCACGGCGCCGGGTCCTGATGTTGCTGCTGGCCCGGTATGCATTGCGCACTGATAATACGCCACAGGGCATCCGGATGATGCGGGCGCAGTATTAACCAGCCGCAGCCAGCGATAATCACCAGCAGGATAATGATCCCAATACACCACTTGACGGCCCGCATAGATTACCTCTGATTAACAATCGCGTCTCAGAGTAACCAAAAAGGCCACAAAACGAAACGGCCCCGCAGGGCCGTTTTGATTTAGCGTTTTGATATCTGGTCGAAGGTGCCGCCGTTAGAGAAGTGTTCTTTCTGGGCTTTTGTCCAGCCACCGAAGACATCATCAATGGTAAACAGCGTCAGTTTCGGGAAGGCACTGGCGTACCTGGCCGCAACCTGAGGATCACGCGGGCGATAGTAGTTCTTCGCCGCAATCTCCTGGCCTTCCGGGGAATAAAGGTATTTCAGGTAGGCTTCGGCAACGGCCTGGGTGCCTTTTTTCTCTACCACTTTGTCCACCACCGATACCGTCGGCTCCGCAAGGATAGACTCGCTGGGGGTAATAACCTCAAACTTGTCTTTCCCCAGCTCATGGGTCGCCAGCAGTGCTTCGTTCTCCCAGGCGATCAACACATCACCAATACCGCGCTCCACAAAGGTGTTGGTTGAACCGCGGGCACCAGAATCCAGCACTTCGACGTTCTTATACAGCGCTTTCACAAAGTCCTGTGCTTTTGCCTGATCGCCATTGTTATGGTGCAGGGCATAGCCCCATGCGGCCAGGTAGTTCCAGCGCGCCCCGCCAGAACTTTTCGGGTTCGGGGTAATAACAGACACGCCAGGCTTCACTAAATCGTTCCAGTCATGAATTTGTTTGGGGTTGCCCTTACGCACCAGGAAGACAATGGTCGAGGTATAAGGTGCAGAGTTATCCGGCAGGCGCTTGATCCAGTTCTTATCAATACGGCCACGTTCGGCAATGGCGTCCACATCGTAGGCCAGGGCCAGGGTTACCACATCGGCATCAATACCATTGATCACCGACGTGGCCTGCTTGCCGGAGCCGCCGTGTGACTGGCGGACCGTCACGGTATCGCCGGTTTCCTGCTTCCAGTGGGCACTGAATGCTTTGTTGTACTGATCGTACAGTTCACGGGTTGGATCGTAAGACACGTTTAACAGCTGAATATCCTTGGCCACAACGCCCGCAGAGGCCAATAACACGGTTAAGCCAATTCCCCATTTATTCATGACCTGCTCTCTTATTATGTGTGCTGAAATGATGAGCAAAGCCTGCCAGAATCTATGGCTTTTATTAAAGAATAAAAAAAAATTGGATATAACTAAAAGGGATATACCAGGACACAAAAAAGCCGGGCGAACCCGGCTTTGGTCATCAGTAGAGTTTTTTGGCGCAATCCAGCCAGTCGCCTTTAAACGGTCGCTTCATATTTTCGATAGCATCGATGATATCGTGATGGACCAGCTTCTCATTCTGGATACCGACACAGCGGCCGCCGTAACCCTGTTGCAGCAACTCAATGGCATAGGCCCCCATGCGGGACGCCAGAATACGGTCGTAAGGAACCGGTGAGCCACCGCGCTGGATATGGCCCAGTACCGTGGCGCGGGTTTCGCGGCCGGTTTCTTTTTCAATATAGGTAGAAAGCTCATGCACATCGCACATATGCTCTGTGATGGCGACAATCGCGTGCTTCTTCCCTTTGGCAATACCGGTTTTAATGCCTTCGACCAGCTCATCGCGGTTGAAGTCGATTTCCGGCACCACGATATATTCACAGCCACCGGCAATCGCCGCCGCCAGGGTCAGATCGCCACAGTAACGGCCCATCACTTCAACGATGGAAATACGCTGGTGGGAGGAAGAGGTGTCGCGCAGACGGTCAATCGCTTCAACCACCGTGCTCAGTGCGGTAAAGAAGCCGATGGTGTAATCGGTACCTTTGATGTCGTTATCAATGGTGCCCGGCAGGCCGATACACGGGAAGCCCATCTCAGTCAGGCGTTTGGCCCCCATATAGGAACCATCACCGCCGATAACCACCAGCGCATCGAGGCCGCGCTTTTTCATGTTATCAATGGCGACAGCGCGTACGCTTTCTTCACGGAATTCAGGGAAACGCGCCGAGCCCAGGAAAGTGCCGCCGCGGTTAATCATGTCGGAAACACTGTAACGGTCCAGGCTAACCATGCGATCTTCGTATAAGCCGAGATAGCCGTCATAGATACCGTAAACTTCAAGACCTTCAGTTAACGCTGCACGAACCACGCCGCGAATAGCTGCGTTCATGCCAGGCGCATCACCGCCGCTCGTCAATACACCGATTTTCTTAATCATGACAACCTCTGAACTTAGAATGCAAGAGAAATCCTATTGCCGGGAACCACTACCTGGCGTAACCGTGTTCATCAACCAGGTCCATAATATAACAGCAATTCTTAGCTGAATTGATTCAGGTCAGACATCGTGACGACAAATTAAACCGAAAAAGGTCACTTATTACGCTAACCACGAAATTTACAACTGTCCTTGCGGGGGCTCAGTGGCAACCACTGAGCGCGGATCCTGGTGAATAATGACATCTGCGTCAGGAAAACGCTGCAGGATGGCCTGCTCAACGCGTTCTGCTACCGCATGGGCGCTCACAAGAGGAAGCTCGTCTTCCATTTCGATATGTACCTGAATAAAGCGCGTTGCCCCTGACTGCCGGGTTCTCAAATCATGAGCCCCCTGAACACCAGCGCAGCCCTTCACGATATCCATAATCGCTTGCCGCTCATCATCTGGCAGCGCCCTGTCGAGCAGAGACTGCACAGCTTCATACCCCATGCGTAATGCGCTATATAAAATATAGATGCCGATCCCCAAAGCAAACAAAGAATCAGCGCGGTGCCATCCATACCAGGACAACCCCAGCGCGACAAGAATCGCACCATTCATTAGCACATCTGACTGGTAGTGGAGCATATCAGCCCGTACCGCCTGACTACCGGTTTTTCTGACAACCCAACGCTGAAATGTTACCAGGATCACAGTACAGACTAATGCGACCACCGTAACACTGATGCCGATACCTGGGCTGTTCATTTCTTCCGGCCGGGCCAGATGCTGAATACTGGTCAGAAACAGGAAGACGGTAGAGCCAGAAATAAACATACTTTGCGCCAGCGCCGCCAGGGACTCTGCCTTACCGTGGCCAAAAGTATGTTCATTATCAGCAGGCTGGAGCGAATAGCGCACCACCAGCAAATTGGTCAGCGATGCCGCCATATCCACCAGAGAGTCTACCAGCGCCGCCAAAATACTGACGGAGCCCGTCGCCCACCATGCCAGCACTTTGATAATCAGTAGCAACAGTGCCATTACCGTTGCGGCCAGCGCCGCGCGGCTGACCAGTCGTCCATATTGTTGATTCATAATCGCTCCAGCACAGGAATGCTGGCTAGTATAGCGAAGGATATGGCCATTCTGGAGGCAAAAAAAACCCCGCCAGAAGCGGGGGAAGACAGGGATGGTGTCTATGGCAAGGAAAATTGACTGTCGTGCATATTCGGTTACTGATTGCGGGCGCTGTGACTGGACAGCTGCAACGGCGAAGATTCTCGCGTTTCCGCCAGCTCATGAAGTTTCTCCATGCGCTGCTGATGTTTCTGATTCAGAACGGCCTGCTGCTCTGGCGTTAACAGGCGGTACATCTGGTTGCGCACTTTGGCCATATCGACCTGGCGCTGTATTTCTTGCTGGGCCATTTTCTCGGCCTGCCGACGCACGGCGGCTTCATCAAATTTTTCTGCAGTAATCAGACGATGCATGGCATCTATTTCGCTAACATTAACAGGCGCCTTGTCGTGGCGGGCCTGTTGCATCAAATCTCGCATTTGCTGGCGCTGATGCTCGGTTAAGCTGATACCATCAAACATATGCAGTTGTGGAACCACACGTTCTGTTTTGCCCGGGTTATCGACCGAAATTTCAGCGGATTGGCTGACAAACGAACTCAGCATCAGCGTCAACCCCGTTACGGTAGCGATAACATTGCGCATCACTTAACTCCTGAATATTTTGCGTGCTGCGATTCAACGGGAGCCAGTCTACGAATTGCGCTGCAAACTAGCGTCAGGGGGTGTAAAACAACGTAAAGTCATGGATTAGCCAACCTGGATGACGTAATTTCTGCCTCGGAGGTAATAAAAATGAATAAAATACTGTTAGTCGATGACGATCGCGAGCTAACGTCCCTGTTAAAGGAACTGCTCGACATGGAAGGTTTCAACGTGCTGGTTGCTCACGATGGTGAACAAGCGCTTAGCATGTTGGATGACAGCATCGATCTGTTATTACTTGATGTGATGATGCCGAAGAAAAACGGTATCGACACTTTGAAAGAGTTACGCCAGACACATCAGACCCCCGTCATTATGCTTACCGCGCGCGGTAGTGAGCTGGATCGCGTCCTCGGGCTGGAGCTCGGTGCTGATGACTACCTGCCAAAACCGTTTAACGACCGCGAACTGGTCGCCCGCATTCGCGCTATTCTGCGTCGTTCGCACTGGAGCGAGCAGCAGCAGAACAGCGACACCGGCTCACCGAACCTTGACGTTGATGCCCTGAGCCTGAACCCAGGCCGCCAGGAAGCCAGCTTCGACGGCCAGACCCTGGAGCTGACCGGGACTGAGTTCACCCTGCTCTATTTGCTGGCCCAGCACCTCGGCCAGGTGGTATCCCGGGAACACCTTAGCCAGGAAGTGCTGGGTAAACGCCTGACACCGTTTGACCGGGCGATTGATATGCATATCTCCAACTTGCGCCGTAAATTACCGGAGCGTAAGGACGGTCACCCCTGGTTTAAAACGCTGCGTGGACGGGGCTACCTGATGGTATCCGCTTCATGATAAGTAGTCTTACCGCGCGCATTTTCGCCATTTTCTGGCTTACGCTGGCGCTGGTGTTAATGCTGGTGTTGATGTTACCAAAACTCGACTCACGCCAAATGACGGAGCTGATGGAAAGCGAACAACGTCAGGGCGTGATGATCGAGCAGCATGTCGAAGCAGAACTAACGACTGATCCACCCAATGATCTGATGTGGTGGCGACGTTTGTATCGCGCCATTGAGAAATGGGCACCGCCTGGCCAGCGCCTGTTGCTGGTGACCAGCGAAGGGCGCGTGATTGGCGCACAGCGCGATGAGATGCAGATCATTCGTAACTTTATTGGCCAGTCCGATAATGCCGATCACCCACAAAAAAAGAAATATGGCCGTTCAGAGATGGTTGGCCCATTTTCGGTGCAGGACGGCGAAGATAACTACCAGCTTTATATGATTCGCCCCGCCAGCAGTTCACAGTCAGATTTCATCAATTTGTTGTTTGACAGGCCGCTATTGCTATTGATTGTGACCATGCTGGTCAGCTCACCGCTGCTGTTATGGCTGGCGTGGAGCCTGGCGAAACCGGCCCGTAAGCTGAAAAACGCCGCCGATGAAGTTGCCCAGGGGAATTTACGCCAGCACCCGGAGCTGGAAGCAGGCCCCCAGGAATTCCTGGCGGCAGGCGCCAGCTTCAACCAAATGGTGACCGCGCTGGAACGCATGATGACCAGCCAGCAGCGCTTGCTGTCCGATATTTCTCACGAGCTGCGTACGCCACTCACCCGTTTACAGTTGGGTACTGCGCTCTTGCGCCGCAGAAGCGGTGAAAGCAAAGAGCTGGAGCGTATTGAAACGGAGGCCCAGCGGCTGGACGGTATGATCAATGATCTGTTGGTCATGTCCCGGGAGCAGCAAAAAACGGCCCTGGTCAGCGAAACCCTGAAAGCAAACCAGCTGTGGGGAGAGATGCTGGATAATGCCGCCTTTGAAGCTGAGCAGAAAGGTAAGTCACTCAAGATAACGTATCCGCCCGGGCCGTGGCTGCTCTACGGTAACCCGAACTCGCTCGAAAGTGCGCTGGAAAATATTGTCCGCAATGCGCTGCGCTATTCGCATACCGAAATCGCCGTAAACTTCGCCGTGGATAATCAGGGCATCACCATCACCGTTGATGATGACGGCCCAGGCGTCAGCCCGACAGACCGCGAGCAAATCTTCCGGCCGTTCTTCCGCACCGATGAAGCCCGGGATCGTGAATCCGGCGGTACCGGTTTAGGTCTGGCTATCGTGGATAATGTCGTTAAGCAGCATCAGGGCTGGGTCAAAGCCGATGATAGCCCGCTGGGTGGCCTGCGTTTGATTTTGTGGCTACCGCTCTATCACCGAACCAAGTAGCCATTCTCCCGGGAAGCTCATCCCGGCAGTAAGATCCCTTCCGCCCCAAAGTCTGCTATTCTGCGCCCCCTGAGAAGGGGGCTTTCATGCTTAATATCGTCTTATACGAACCAGAGATTCCACCTAATACCGGCAATATCATTCGCCTGTGCGCGAATACCGGCTTCCGCCTGCATATCATCGAACCCATGGGGTTTACCTGGGATGATAAACGCCTGCGCCGTGCAGGGCTCGATTACCATGAGTTTGCGGCGGTGATACGCCATCACGATTATGCGGCGTTCCTTGAGGCCCAGCAGCCACAGCGGCTATTTGCCCTGACAACCAAAGGAACCCCGGCCCACAGCGCGGTAAGTTATCAGGACGGGGATTATCTGATGTTTGGCCCGGAAACCCGTGGCCTGCCTGCCAGCATCCTGGATGAACTGCCTAAAGAGCAGAAGATTCGCATCCCGATGATGCCGGACAGCCGCAGTATGAACTTGTCGAATTCTGTCGCCGTGGTGGTGTTTGAAGCCTGGCGCCAGCTGGGGTATCCCGGGGCAGTGCTACGCAGTTAATGGCACAGTGATAGTGAACTAACAGGGCCTGCCGCCAGGCAGGCCAGTGAGGTTCAGATACCATCCCCGTATTCAAAGCCGTGGTTGATACCGTTAAAGTGCTGATCCATATCGATGGCCGGTTTATCGCTTTCCGGCTTGCCGACAATCCGCGCCGGTACGCCCGCCGCGGTGGTGTGCGGTGGAATCGGCTGTAATACCACAGAACCTGCCCCGATCTTTGCCCCGCGGCCAACTTCGATATTGCCGAGAATTTTCGCCCCCGCGCCAATCATCACCCCTTCACGGATCTTCGGATGACGATCGCCGCTGGTTTTCCCGGTCCCCCCCAGGGTGACCGATTGCAAAATCGACACGTCATTCTCGACCACCGCCGTTTCACCGATCACAATCCCGGTAGCGTGATCCAGCATGATCCCGCGGCCAATGTTTGCCGCCGGGTGAATATCCACCTGGAAAGAGACAGAAACCTGATTTTGTAAAAACACCGCCAGCGCCCGGCGCCCCTGTGACCACAGCCAGTGGCCAATGCGATACGCCTGCAGGGCGTGAAAGCCTTTCAGGTAGAGCAGCGGCGTGGAGTATTTATCAACGGCGGGATCCCGGGTACGGACAGCCTGAATATCGCAGGCGGCGGAGGCTATCATTTCTGGATCGGCCGCATACGCCTCTTCCACCACTTCACGAATGGCAATGGCGGGCATAATCGGTGAGGCCAGCTTGTTCGCCAGCATATAGCTGAGGGCACTGCCTAAATTTTCATGTTTCAGCAACGTCGCATGGTAAAAACTGGCCAGCATTGGCTCACAGTCCGCAAGGGATCGGGCTTCGGCTTTAATGTTATTCCACACGATATCCAGTTCTTCACACGGCATTGCTCTCTCCAGGGAAAAGTGGCCGGTGAGCTTCACAGCCCCCGGCGCTATACAGGTAATGACCGGCGTGTCCCTACTGATGACCTCTTTCGTCCTTACGGGTCCGGCCTAATAGCGTTAATGCTGCCTCGCGCGCATTTTTTCCGCAATATAATACCTGATAAATTTCCTCGGTTATTGGCATTTCTACGCCATTACGCGCCGCCAGTTCGCGCACCTCTTTGGTGTTGCGATAGCCTTCAACCACCTGGCCGATTTTTTGCTGTGCCGTGGTCACATCCAGCCCCTGGCCAAGCATCATGCCAAAGCGACGGTTACGGGATTGATTATCGGTACAGGTCAGCACCAAATCCCCTAACCCGGCCATGCCCATAAAGGTTTCGGGGTCCGCGCCCAGTGCGGTGCCCAGACGGGTCATCTCGGCCAGACCGCGGGTGATAAGCGCCGTGCGGGCATTCGCCCCAAAGCCAATACCATCTGAGATCCCGGCACCAATGGCGATGACGTTTTTAATTGCCCCGCCCAGCTGCACGCCAATAAAGTCAGGATTGCTGTATACCCGGAAGCTTTTTCCACAGTGCAGCAGTTGCTGTAAATCGCGGGTGAAGTCGCTATCGGTCGATGCCACTGCAATGGCCGTGGGCAGCCCGGAGGCCAGCTCTTTGGCAAATGTCGGCCCGGAAATCACCGCCAGCGGGATCGCATCCCCCAGCGCCTCTCTGGCGACATCCTGTAGCAGGCGGCCGGTATCGGCCTCCAGCCCTTTCGTCGCCCAGACAATCCGGGCATCAGCGCGCATCAGCGGTTTGATTTCGCGCAGCACTTCACCAAAGACATGGCTCGGCACCACTACCAGAATATCCCGGCTGGCGGCCAGCGCCGTCGCCAGATCCGCTTCCAGGTACAACGAGTCAGGGAAAGGAACATCCGGCAGGAAAGCGCTATTACAGCGCTCTGCCTGCAGCGTGGCAATGTGGGCAGGATCATGCCCCCACAGCACGACGTTGTGACCATTTCTTGCCACTGTGATAGCAAGAGCGGTGCCGTACGAGCCGGCACCGATAACAGTCATAGAAGCATTAATGCTGTTCATCAGGCATCCTGATGTTCTGGCGCACCTTCACCGGCTTGTTGCTGCAGATAATTCATGAACAGTGCATCGAAGTTAACCGGTGCAAGGTTCAGCTGCGGGAACGTGCCGCGGGATACCAGGCTGGTAATACATTCACGCGCATACGGGAACAGAATGTTCGGGCAGTACGCACCCAGGCAATGTGCCAGCTGCGTGCCATCAATACCGGCAACGGAGAAGATACCCGCCTGCTGAACTTCACACAGGAATGCGGTTTCTTCGCCCAGAGAAGCGGTAACCGTCACACGCAGTACAACTTCATAAACATCGTCTGCCAGCTGGGTGGATGCAGTATCCAGATCCAGTTTGACTTCAGGCTGCCAGTCTTTCTGGAAGACCTGCGGCGCAGACGGTGCCTCAAAAGAGATATCCTTGGTGTAAACACGTTGGATCTGGAAAGCCATTTCGGCATTGTTTTGTTCTGACATGAATCAACCCTTAAAAAGTATAGTCCTTAGTAAAATATACTGTTGCCTCAGCGCAGCAGGGAATCGAGTCCACCACGAGCATCCAGCGCGTACAAGTCATCACAGCCACCAATGTGCTGTTCATCAATAAAAATCTGCGGCACCGTCGTCCTGCCGCTGCGCTGGATCATCACCTCACGCAGATCAGCATTGCCATCAATCGGTAACTCGTCAAAAGTAACCCCTTTGCTGGCCAGCAGCGCTTTCGCACGATGGCAGTAAGGGCAGGTTGCTTTGGTATAAATTTCGATTTTTGCCATGACTACACCTCAGTAGATATTATTTGCCGCGCACCAGAGGGAGGTTTTCACCGCTCCAGCCAGCAATACCTTCTTTCAGGACCATAACGCGCTCAAAACCGGCTTTCGCCAACAGCGAGGCGGATTCCTGCGCGTTCATACCGGTACCGTCAACCAGGATAACCGGTTTCGCTTTATGCTTTTCCAGCTCGCCTAAATTGCCGCTTTTAATGTCACCGGACAGCACATTCAGCGCATTGGTGATATGGCCTTTACGGAAGTCATCACGCTGGCGGATATCAACCACTACCGCATCTTCTTTGTTGATCAGATACGTTACCTGGCTACGGGTAATGACTTTGACCTTAGAAGCAAGGCCTTTAAAGGTAGTGACAATCACTGCCACCAGCAAACCGACCCACGCTATACTCAGAACAGGGTGACGGCTAACAAATTGCATAATTTCTTGCATGGGGGGTAACAACTCCCGAGAGGTTGAACAAAAAACCAGGAAGGGAGTATACCTGCGTGTTGCTCCAATTACAGCCAGTCGTCAGGCTGATATCTATTTTCTGAGGCCTGCAACCTGAAAAATTCGCCGCTACGCGTAAAACTCGCCTCACCGTACACGCTTTTTTTGATCTTCTGAGGCTATTCACCGCCCCTTACTGTAGTAAAATTACGCAAATTTTTTTGTCTTTGGCCTACAGAGGTTGTTGCAATGTCAGTGTCTAAAAAACCAATGGTTCTGGTTATTCTTGATGGTTATGGTTATCGCGAAGATCAACAAGATAACGCCATCCTTAACGCAAAAACGCCGGTAATGGATAAACTGTGGGCAACCCGCCCCCACTCCCTGATCAACGCTTCCGGCCTGGAAGTGGGTCTGCCTGATGGCCAGATGGGTAACTCTGAAGTGGGCCACGTCAACCTGGGTGCCGGCCGCATCGTGTATCAGGATCTGACCCGCCTGGATGTGGAAATCAAAGAACGCGCCTTCTTCGCCAACCCGGTACTGTGCGGCGCCGTTGACCAGGCCACTGCCGCGGGTAAAGCCGTGCACATTATGGGCCTGCTCTCTGCGGGCGGTGTTCACAGCCACGAAGACCACATCATGGCAATGGTTGAGCTGGCCGCAGAACGCGGTGCAGAGAAAATCTACCTGCACGCCTTCCTCGATGGCCGCGACACCCCGCCGCGTAGCGCTGAAGCCTCACTGAAGAAATTTGAAGAAAAATTTGCGCAATTAGGCAAAGGCCGCGTGGCGTCTATTGTTGGCCGTTACTTTGCGATGGACCGCGATAACCGCTGGGATCGCGTTGAACAGGCTTATGATCTGATGACCATGGCGAAAGGTGAATTCCAGGCCGACAGCGCGGTTGCCGGGTTACAGGCGGCTTATGCCCGTGACGAAAACGACGAGTTTGTAAAAGCGACCGTTATCCGCGCCGCAGGCCAGGCCGATGCCGCCATGGAAGATGGCGATACGCTGATTTTCATGAACTTCCGCGCCGACCGTGCCCGTGAAATTACCCGCGCCTTCGTCAATGCTGATTTCGACGGTTTCTCCCGTAAGAAAGTGGTGAAACTGGGCAACTTCGTAATGCTGACCGAATACGCCGCCGACATCAAAACCGTCTGTGCCTATCCGCCGGCCTCACTGGCCAATACCTTCGGCGAATGGATGGCGAAACACGACAAAACCCAGCTGCGCATCTCCGAAACCGAAAAATACGCCCACGTCACCTTCTTCTTTAATGGCGGTGTGGAAGCGCCGTTCCCGGGTGAAGATCGCATCCTGATCAACTCCCCGAAAGTGGCCACCTACGACATGCAGCCAGAAATGAGCTCCGCAGAACTGACCAGCAAACTGGTTGGCGCCATCGAAAGCGGCAAATACGATGCCATCATCTGTAACTACCCGAATGGCGATATGGTTGGCCATACTGGCGATTACAATGCTGCCGTTGCGGCCGTAGAAGCACTGGACCACTGTGTTGAGCAAGTGACCAACGCCGTTACCGCCGTCGGCGGGCAGTTGCTGATCACCGCAGACCACGGTAATGCTGAACAGATGCGTGACCCGGCCACGGGCCAGGCGCATACCGCACACACCAGCCTGCCGGTTCCGCTTATCTATGTTGGCGATAAACCACTCCAGGCAGTGGAAGGCGGTAAGCTTTCTGACCTGGCACCGACCATGCTCAGCCTGATGGGAATGGAAATCCCGCAAGAGATGACTGGTAAGCCGCTGTTCATCGTGAAATAATCCTGCCCCATGAGGGGAAAGGCACTTATTTTATTCTCTGGGGGCAACGCGGCTTCAGCCACGATTAAGCCCCTGCTTTACGCCAGCGTGCTCAGCGCTGGCGTATTGTTATGCCCTTTTTTCACCCATGCAGACGACCGGGCGCAACTTAAGTCAATTCAGCAGGATATCGCCGCCAAAGAGCGCGTTGTCCGCCAGCAGCAACAGCAACGCAGCTCACTCCAAGCGCAGTTAAAGGCCCAGGAGCAGGCGATTGCCGATGCCACCCGCAAATTACGTGATACCCAGAATACCCTGAACGATCTGAACAAACAGATAGCCACCATGAACGCCTCAATTGCGAAGCTGGAGCAGCAAAAAGCCGCCCAGGAGCAAAATCTGGCGGCCATGCTGGATGCCGCCTTTCGCCAGGGGCAAAGTTCGGGTATTGAATTTGTCCTGAACGGCAAAGAAACGGAACGCACCGAGCGGCTGCAAATGTATTTTCACTACTTCAATCAGGCCCGCCAGCAGGCCATTGAAGCACTGAAAAAGACCAGCGAAGACGTTGCCGCCCAAAAAGCCGTGCTGGAAGATAAACAATCCCAGCAGCAGACATTGCTCTATGAGCAACAGGCCGAACAGCGCCGCTTGCAGGCGGCCCGTAACGAACGTCAGAAAACCATCAATAGCCTGAACACCTCGATTCAGAAAGGCCAGCAACAGATAACCGAACTGCGCCAGAACGAAAATCGCTTACGCAGCAGTATCGCCCGCGCTGAAGCCGCCGCCCGCGCCAAAGCGGAAAGCGAAGCCCGGGAGGCCGATCAGGTTCGTTCACGCCAGCAGGACGCCTCACGTAAAGGCACCACTTATAAACCCACCGAGAGCGAACGCTCCCTGATGGCCCGCACTGGCGGCCTCGGCTCGCCGCGCGGCCAGGCATTCTGGCCGGTACGGGGATCGTTGCTGCACCGCTACGGCGAACAGCTCCAGGGTGAGCTGCGCTGGAAAGGGATCGTGATTGCCGCTTCCGAAGGGACCGAGGTCCGCGCGATTGCCGATGGCCGGGTGATCCTCGCCGACTGGCTACAGGGCTACGGGCTGGTTGTGGTGGTCGAACACGGTAAAGGCGATATGAGCCTGTACGGCTATAATCAAAGTGCCCTTGTGAGTGTCGGTACCCAGGTTCGGGCTGGCCAGGCCATTGCACTGGTCGGTAACAGCGGCGGCCAGGGCAGACCATCACTCTATTTTGAAATTCGTCGCCAGGGTCAGGCGGTCAATCCACAGCCGTGGTTGGGAAGATAAGTTTTGCTACAATTTCGTCATATTCTTTCAGGTCTGGTCGGCATCATGGCTGTTCTCACCTCCACAGCGTATGCCGGCAAACTTTCGATCGTTATTGATGACTTCGGTTATCGCCCGCAAACAGAAAACCAGGTTATTGCCATGCCGGCTAATATCTCGGTGGCGGTGCTCCCGAATGCGCCCCACGCCAGAGAAATGGCCACGAAAGCGCATGCGGCAGGCCACGAGGTGCTGATCCATCTGCCTATGGCCCCCCTCAGCAAACAACCGCTGGAAAAAGACACCCTGCGCCCGGAGATGAGCAGCGCGGAAATCGCGCGCATCATCAGCGAGGCGGTGCACAAGGTCCCTTATGCCGTCGGGCTGAATAACCATATGGGAAGCGCCATGACCTCCAGCCTGTTTGGCATGCAGAAGGTGATGCAAACCCTCGACAACTATAATCTCTACTTCCTGGACAGCATGACCATCGGCAACAGCCAGGCGATGCGCGCCGCGGCCGGTACCCGGGTTAAAGTCATCAAGCGCAAAGTCTTCCTCGATGACACCCAGAACGAAGCCGATATCCGTTATCAATTTAACCGGGCTATCAACCTCGCCCGCCGCACCGGTTCAGCCATTGCGATTGGCCACCCGCACCCCACCACGGTGAGAGTGCTCCAGCAAATGGTCTATAACCTGCCCCCGGATATTACCCTGGTGCGCCCCAGCAGCTTGCTGAATGAGCCCCAGGTCGATAATTCGACCGCCCCTGCCGTACCTCAGCAGGCTAGCCAGCGCACTCCGGCAGCGCCTTCACTGCGCACGGTGCTGAAAGGGTGCCGGGCCAAACAGCCGCCGCAGCCGGTTTACGCCACCGCCTTCTTCACCGCTATCGGCGACAGTATTCAGCAGAGCAATCTGGTGAAATATATGGTGAACCAGTGGCAGGGCTGGCAGAAGAAATAGCCGGTTACCGATCAAGCAGGGGCAACGTTATGCCCCTGCAGCACGATTAATCCCAGCTCAGAACCACTTTCCCGGACTGGCCAGAACGCATAGCGTCAAAGCCTTTCTGGAAGTCATCAATGGCGAAACGGTGGGTAATGATAGGCGACAGGTCCAGGCCGGACTGAATCAGGGCGGCCATCTTGTACCAGGTTTCGAACATTTCCCGGCCATAAATCCCTTTGATAAACAGCCCCTTAAAAATAACTTTATTCCAGTCGATCGCCATGTCCCCCGGGGGGATGCCCAACATGGCAATCCGCCCACCGTGGTTCATGGTATCCAGCATGGCGCGGAAGGCCGGAGGCGCCCCGGACATTTCCAGGCCCACATCAAACCCTTCAGTCATTCCCAGCTCGCCCATCACCGCGTCAAGGCTCTCCTCGCTGACATTGACCGCCCGGGTCACGCCCATATCTCTGGCCAGCGCCAGCCGGTAGTCATTGACGTCGGTGATCACCACATTGCGGGCGCCCACATGTTTAGCCACCGCCGCGGCCATAATGCCAATCGGGCCTGCGCCGGATACCAGCACATCTTCCCCGACCAGATCAAACGAGAGCGCCGTATGGACCGCGTTACCAAATGGGTCAAAGATAGCGGCAAGATCATCTGAAATATTGTCCGGGATTTTGAAGGCATTAAACGCCGGGATCACCAGATACTCGGCAAAACAGCCCGGACGGTTAACCCCCACGCCAATGGTATTGCGGCACAGGTGGGTGCGCCCGCCCCGGCAGTTACGGCAGTGCCCACAGGTGATATGCCCCTCCCCGGACACCCGATCACCAATAGCAAACCCCCGCACCTCCTGACCAATGCCGACCACTTCCCCGACATACTCATGGCCAACAACCATCGGCACCGGAATGGTCTTCTGGGCCCACTGATCCCAGTTGTAAATATGGACATCGGTACCGCAAATCGCTGTTTTTCGGATTTTGATCAGCAGATCGTTATGGCCCATTTCCGGTGGCGGAACGTCGGTCATCCAGATCCCTTCGGTTGCTTTCAGCTTTGCTAATGCTTTCATAACCTATCCTCAGACAATCACACCCAGTTTTTTACCAATCCGCGTAAACGCGGCAACGGCGTCTTCGATCTGCTGTGGCGTATGTGCCGCGGACATTTGGGTCCGAATACGCGCCTGGCCCTTCGGTACCACCGGATAAAAGAACCCGGTGACATAAATCCCTTCGTTTTGCAGCTCCCGGGCGAAGTTTTGCGCGACTACCGCATCCCCCAGCATTACCGGGATGATGGCGTGGTCCGCACCAGCCAGGGTGAAGCCCGCGGCGTGCATTTTTTCCCGGAACAGCCGGGCATTCGCCCACAGGCGCTCACGCAATGCGGCGCCGGACTCCAGCATCTCCAGGACGCTAATCGAGGCAGATACAATGGCTGGCGCCAGGGAGTTAGAAAACAGATACGGGCGGGAGCGCTGGCGCAGCCACTCGACCACCTCTTTGCGGCCAGCCGTGTAGCCGCCGGACGCCCCGCCCAGCGCTTTACCAAGGGTGCCAGTAATAATATCCACCCGATCCATCACGCCGCAGAATTCGTGGGTACCGCGGCCATTCTCCCCCACAAACCCGACAGCGTGGGAGTCATCCACCATCACCAGCGCATCATACTGATCCGCCAGATCACAAATCCCTTTCAGGTTCGCTATCACGCCATCCATCGAGAACACGCCATCTGTCGCAATCAATATATGGCGGGCACCGGCGGCGTTGGCTTCCTGCAGGCGGGCTTCCAGCTCCTGCATGTTGTTATTGGCATAGCGGTAGCGCTGCGCTTTACACAGGCGCACGCCATCAATGATCGAGGCATGGTTCAGCGCATCAGAGATAATCGCGTCTTCCGGCCCGAGTAAGGTCTCAAAAAGGCCCCCGTTGGCGTCAAAACAGGAGGAGTAGAGGATGGCATCTTCCATCCCCAGGAAATTGGCCAGCTTGTGCTCCAGCGCTTTATGGTTGTCTTGCGTGCCGCAGATAAAGCGCACCGACGCCATACCAAAGCCGTACGTATCCATGCCGTGTTTTGCTGCCGCGATCAGCGCCGGATGGTTGGCGAGCCCCAGATAGTTATTGGCGCAAAAGTTAATCACCTGGCTGCCATCAGCAATCGTAATATCCGCCTGTTGGGCGGAGGTAATAATACGTTCTTGCTTAAATAATCCTTCCGCCCGGGCATTCCCGAGCTGATCGTTTAACTGCTGGTAAAAAGCCCCTCGCATCACAATTCTCCTGGTATGACTGATGTGGGCACATACTACCGAATGCCCCCGGACGTAAACGAGATGATGCTCCAGGCTTTATGATCTGGGCAGCATAAATGACGCTGATATAACAAACTTATGCCTCCCTCAGGGCGCGAATGCTGTCGGTGTACCAATGTAATGGTATGATAAGAAGCAGTAAGTCATGGGATATACCGTCCCGTGCCCCACATTTTTAAAGGCTAACGCATATGATCATTGTCACCGGCGGTGCTGGTTTTATCGGCAGTAACATTGTCAAAGCACTGAATGATAGCGGCTACCGCGACATCCTGGTTGTCGACAACCTGAAAGACGGTACCAAGTTCGTCAACCTGGTCGACCTGAGCATTGCCGACTACATGGATAAAGAAGATTTTCTGATCCAGATTATGTCCGGCGAAGAGTTTGGCGATATCGAAGCCGTGTTCCATGAGGGTGCCTGCTCATCAACCACCGAGTGGGACGGCAAGTACATGATGGACAACAACTATCAGTACTCCAAAGAGCTGCTGCACTACTGCATGGAGCGCGATATTCCGTTCCTGTATGCCTCTTCCGCCGCCACCTACGGTGGCCGGACCGCTGACTTTATCGAATCCCGCGAATATGAGCAGCCGCTGAACGTCTACGGCTACTCTAAATTCCTGTTCGACGAATATGTCCGCCAGATCCTGCCGGAAGCCACCTCCCAGATAACCGGCTTTCGCTATTTCAACGTTTATGGTCCGCGTGAAGGCCATAAAGGCAGCATGGCCAGTGTGGCCTTCCACCTGAACACCCAGTTGAACAACGGGGAAAACCCGAAACTGTTCGAAGGCAGCGACAGCTTCCGCCGCGATTTTATCTACGTTGGCGATGTGGCCGCGATGAATCTGTGGTTCTGGCAGAACGGCGTGTCCGGTATCTACAACTGCGGTACTGGCCAGGCCGAGTCCTTCCAGGCCGTTGCTGATGCCACCCTGGCATGGCATAAAAAAGGGCACATCGAGTACATTCCGTTCCCGGATAAACTCAAAGGCCGCTATCAGGCGTTTACTCAGGCTGATTTAACCCAGCTGCGCGCCGCCGGTTACGACAAGCCATTTAAAACCGTCGCCGAAGGCGTAACGGAATATATGGCCTGGCTGAACCGCGACGCATAACGGCTACTGGCGTATGAAAATACTGGTGATTGGCCCGTCATGGGTGGGCGACATGATGATGTCGCAAAGTCTGTACCGCACGCTCAGGGCGCGTTATCCCCAGGCGATAATTGATGTGATGGCACCCGCGTGGTGCCGTCCACTGTTAGCGCGTATGCCGGAAGTTAACCAGGCCATCGCGATGCCACTGGGCCACGGTGCGCTGGAAATAGGCGAGCGCCGCCGCCTCGGCATCAGCTTACGTGAGCTGCGTTATGACCGCGCTTATATCCTGCCTAATTCATTTAAATCCGCCCTGGTGCCTTTCTTTGCCCATATCCCCCACCGTACCGGGTGGCTGGGCGAAATGCGCTATGGCCTGCTAAATGATGCCCGCAAGCTGGATAAAGACGCCTGGCCTCTGATGGTCGAGCGTTATGTGGCGCTGGCTTATGACAAGGGCGTGATGCAAAGCGCCCGGGACCTGCCGCAGCCGCTGCTCTGGCCACAATTGCAGGTGAATGACGCCGAAAAAGCCCCGATGTGCGCTAAATTTAGCCTGCTCGCCGGGCGGCCAATTATTGGCTTCTGCCCGGGGGCGGAGTTCGGCCCGGCTAAACGCTGGCCCCACTACCACTACGCCACACTGGCCGCGACGCTCATTGATGAGGGCTATCAGATTGTCCTGTTTGGCTCCGCCAAAGATCACGACGCCGGTAATCAAATTCTTGCCTCACTCAGCAGTGAACAGCAAGCCTGCTGCTTCAACCTGGCCGGTGATACCGCACTGGATCAGGCGGTGGTCTTAATCGCTTCTTGCCAGGCAGTGGTCACCAATGACTCTGGTTTGATGCATGTGGCCGCCGCACTCGATCGCCCGCTGGTGGCCCTGTATGGCCCAAGCAGCCCGGACTTTACTCCACCGCTGTCCCACCGGGCCCGGGTTATCCGCCTGATTTCAGGGTATCTGAAAGTACGCAAAGGCGATGGCGCAGAGGGCTATCACCAGAGCCTGATTGATATCCAGCCAGAACGCGTTGTTGATGAACTACATGCCTTATTGCAGGAACAGGAAGCCTAACGGATGCGGGTGCTGATCGTAAAAACCTCGTCAATGGGGGATGTCCTGCACACCCTGCCTTCATTAACCGATGCCCAGAACCGCTTTCCCGATATCCGCTTTGACTGGGTTGTCGAGGAAGGATTCGCGCAGATCCCCTCCTGGCACAGAGCGGTGGATCGCGTGATTCCGGTGGCTTTACGCCGCTGGCGTAAAGCGTGGTTCTCCGCCGCGGTTCGTCAGGAAAGAAAGGCATTCCGCGATCGCCTGCAGGAAGTGCAATACGATGCGGTCATTGATGCCCAGGGGCTGTTAAAAAGCGCCGCCCTGGTGACCCGTCATGCAAAGGGCGTCAAACACGGGATGGATTGGCAAACCGCCCGGGAGCCGCTGGCAAGCCTGTTTTATCAACAGCGCCACCATATCCCCAGGCAGATGCACGCCGTAGAGCGGACCCGGATGTTATTCGCCCTGAGCCTCGGCTATACCAGGCCAGACACCCAGGGGGATTACGCCATTGCCCGGCGTTTTGTGACCAATGAGCCGGTCACAGACAGCCCTTATGCCATCTTCCTGCATGCCACCACCCGGGATGACAAACACTGGCCTGAGGCCCACTGGCGTGAGCTGATTGGTTTGCTTCAGGAAAGTGGTATCCATATCAAACTCCCCTGGGGCGCGCCCCATGAGGAAGCCCGGGCGAAGCGCCTGGCGCAAGGTTTTGCCCATGTGGAAGTGTTGCCGCGGATGAGCCTGGAAGGGATTGCCCGTGAACTGGCAGGGGCAAAGTATGTGGTGTCGGTAGATACCGGATTAAGCCACCTGGCGGCGGCCCTCGACAGGCCCAACATTACGCTGTATGGCCCGACGGATCCCGGATTAATTGGCGGGTATGGACAGCATCAACATGCTTGCTGTGCCGAAAGCAAAAATCTGCAGGATTTGCGCCCCGGCAAGGTCCTTGAGGCACTCAGGACCCTGCAGGGGTAATCAATATTACGATGCCCGAGTGCTGTGAGGCGTACCGGTACGCCTCGCGCCCTCATTGCACAGCACAATAGATAACAGCAGCCCGACAATCCATGACGCCGGAATAGGTTTGGCGTGGGTGATCACATCACTCAGCCCGAATAAGAAAATAGCCAGCGGAAACACCAGTAAGCTGTAGTTTTTACTTTTAAAACAGTAAAACACCATGCCCAGATAGAACAGCGCGATAAACAACACACCGGAGATCCCTTTAGTGGAATAGGCTTCAATAATCTCATTATGCATATGCACATCGAGATATTTTAACGCCCCCAGATAAATAGGATCATGTTGACTTAATTCGGTAATTTTCTGCGCCCGGGTTTCCAGAGACTGCCAGCCGATACCCGGTGCGGAATGGAAACCTGCCTGTACCATTGCCAGCCTGGCACCTACGGAAGTGTCACTGTTATTATTGTTATACTGTGAGATATCCTGGGTCATATCATCAACGCGCTGATTCACATCGTGGCGGAACAGTACGCCACAGACCACCAACAAACCGATCAGGGATGCGGTAATCTTCACCATGACTTTTTTATGCTGGCGGTTCTCAATCATGACCATCAGGATAATCATCGCCGGGTACGTGACGATAGCCGCACGGGTTCCGGTCATCACAACCGCGCTCAGGGTTAATAAAAAATTACCGTAAAACAATATCCAGCGGTATTTGGATTGGCTTTTTAAAATCGCGATGGCCGCAAACAGTGAGCAAAATGTCAGCATATAGGCCGCCACCGTAGCCGCCCCCATCTGGTTGATATTGCCCCCCATGGCCGATAACGGAATACGCTCGGCACCGAGGTAAAGGCTTTGGTAAAAGGCGCGACCAAAAAGGATACATTGCCCGACGACGGCAACAATCAAAAAAATCTTTTTGTATTCACGCTGTGCCACCCGGCTCAGGTAGAGCAGGCTAAAAAACGCCGCCACCATCATTTTCCCGGCTTCCAGGTATCCCCGGTAACCATTTTTATAAACCGCTAACCGCGTTTTAAACAGCACATACCAGAGTAAATCGACCAGACCAAGAATAAAAATCGGGGCAGCAACAATAAGTATAGTGCGATCAATCGTCGCCAGCTTTCGGTAATTTGCCACAATCATGAAAAATGATATCATGCCGGCTATATTTATTATCTTATTCGTATAGTTAGGATTTATTCCAACACAGATAAACCCTAACAGATACATAACCACAATAAGTTTCGCGGCAGTATTATCGAAACAGGACGTCTTTTTCATATTAAACATATATTCAATAAGTAATTATAAAATAATCATCTAAAAAAAGAGGAACAGAACACTCTCACCCATGATCTGGCAATCTTCAATTTCATATTTACAGCTCCTCTTTCCTCCTTATATCCTGCGGATTCAACGCGTTCCCGCTCTAAATGGCTGTTAGTTTCATTAACTTTGGGATGGATGATCATTTCGTTAAGATAATAATCATTTATTATTCCGTTTTGGGATAATAGCTTCCAGCTATCCGCATGATAAACCCCATAAGATGCGGTAAATTTAATAATTGATGCCGCCATTGAGGCATTCATCATATAGCAGCAAGCACGCCGTATTTTCTTTGCATTATAGTTTACCCGTTTGAATTTAAAGCCACCAAGGCGCCGACAGCTAAATAAACTTAACCCCAGCACGGGATAATCATGAAGGCCCTGCTGGCCTCCCAGCAGAAACAGCGCCTGCTTATCAAGTTGGCCGAGTGCTGTGGCATCAAGCTGTGCCATAAAGCGTTTAAAACGCTCATCAACAATCACGTCATCTTCCAGGATCACCGCCCACTCATGCTGCTCAGCCAACATTTTCTGATACAGGTATTGATGGCTTAATGCGCAGGCTATCTCGCCGTCAGACATCACATCGCCACGCCCCGTTTTTCTTGCCTGCTGGATCACGTCGCGGCAATCCGGGGATTTCGCATCCACGGCATCAAAAAATTCAAACGCAATACCAAGCGCCGAAAAATCAGCATTTATTTTATCGCGCCTGGCGGTATCACGTTTTAACGAAACGACATAAACAGGAATATTCATATATCGCTTACCTTATCCACCATAAATTTAAAGAACGGGATGATTTTTAAAAGATCATTGCTCAACTCGGAAGGCATTGGATTACTGCCTTCATCATAAAAACGCGTATATGCGCCAGTAAAATCTAACCCTGAACAAACAATATTTCTATACTTCAATGTATAAGCAATTTGTATCGCGGCATAAGCAACGGTATGGCATGAACAATATCCCAGAGTAATATCTTTGGAGAAGCCAACCAGCCGCCGCCGTTTTGAAGCAGGTACATTAATCAGCAGATCTTGATATATATTCGACAATATACCAAATTTTGCTTTTTTAAACAGACCACCTTTTTCGCGCTGATAGAGCGATTTAAGGATAAAACAGTTTTCGCTTAAATATTTTTTATCTTCCTGAGAAGCGCCCCAGTAAACGTCGGGATTAACAAATGTGAACTGACTACCTTGACTAAAACGATAAAAATCATCCCGTCGTCCTTTCAAAAACCTGACATCAGTTAACACGTAAATAAACGGTTTGATATTATGGTTAAGTAAATAATCCGCAGCCCCATTAACCGCAATAACATCTTTAGTGCGTAGCAGGGATAGCGGTGTTTTTACAGATGTAGGCCCAGACAAAAAAATAATAGTGTCATCGGAGGATCGTTTATCAGTCAAACGTTTTACGTCAGAACGGGAAACATAATTCACTATTCGCATAAAACACCCATAAGGTCGTGTAATTTAAGTTTTTTATAAAATCCTTAAACGTACCTATGCAACCAAAATAAAATCAAAAAACATAATAGTTTTTATTATCTTGCTTCTTTACCCTTCAACTTCCTAATGAAGTTTCTAAATTTTTTCTTATATACTAACAGATAATAGCCAAAGTCCCTAGTATCATTAGCAATACCATAATGGCGTTCCAGATCAATACGGTCTTTTGCTCTTCGTGACGCAGAGGGCCGCTTACCCGACAAATCAATGATCCGGACATTACCATCCTGAATGATGAAGTTTCCTTTGTGTGGGTCACCAGATACCATACCGTGCTGATGCAGCTCGGTAATAGATGCCGCTATTTTTGCTTTCAGGCCATCATCAATATCAGGAATATCAGACAGTTCAGTCCCTTCAATATACTCAATAAGCATAATGTAGGTGTGGACAAAGCGCAGCGTTTTCCGTTCGGCCAGCAGGTAGAAATCATTAACGGAATCCAGCCCTTCCTGACGGATACGCTCCGTTTGCTGGAACAGTTTCTCGTAATAATCCCCTTTCAGCATCGCCTTAAGGAAGCGTTCGGTTTTCTTAAGTTTAGGGGAAAATATTTTAAGGATCAGTTTACCGTACTGGGTATCTATCAGTAATACCTTAGTATCCTCAATATTTCGGAAAACCTTTAATACCTTAATGTCATAGGATAGAAAGTCGTTAAATACACTAATATACTTTTCACCGTCTGCTTTAGTGAAAACGACATAATCATTAACTTGATGTTTAATACTCATAGAGAACCAAAATAGATTAATTATTTGTACGTTTTTTTAGTAGATAAGCAACGCCCGCCATCGCCCCGGAGAGATACTTACCCTGGACCAGTAAATGCTTATAGCGTTTCTTCATTTCCATCATTGATTGCGCCTCACGGGGTGGATGATCTCGCCACGGTGAAGCGCTAAGCGCCCGCTGGTAAAACTGTGCAGAGGGATAGTTCGCCCATTTGTGCCAGGGCTTAGTGATCCCCGTGTAATGAATTAAAACGGTGCTATCAGTAATGATATTTTTATATTTCTGATGACTGCGATCTTTTAACTCATTCTTTAGCGTATATATCTTATTATAATCATTCGGCAGATATATATTATTCATTCGAAACGCAATGTTGAGTGCATCCTGATCGAGATATTTCAGAAAACCGTATTCAGTCTCGCCTCTTAGCAAGGTAAAAATGTAGTCGGTCAGGTTAGATTCATGCCATTTCTTTAAATTAACGTAGATAACGCCCGCATTAAAATACTTGCCTTCCATCTCTGGAATATTCAACCGGGTGACACTGGTTTTCTGTGTGCTGCCAGTATCAGGAATAACCGCAGCAAACTCATCATTAAACTGAATATCAGTGATGTATTTCAGGCTACCCTTACAAACCACATCCGCATCAAGATACAGCAACGTTGTAATACTTTGGCTTAAGTACTCAAACGACAACACCCGAAAATAGGTTGCATAGGACCAGAATGAGGATGTAGGAAGATCCAGAAAATAGTCAGGATCAATTAAATACACATTAATTTTGGTATTAAATTGCTGCGCAGTATTTTTAAAGTATGCCAGATAGGTATCATCTACATAATCCGTAAACACGTGGAAGACGCAATTTATATCCGGGTTATTTATCAGCACTGAAGATATCTAAACACCGGCACCAAATAAAAAATTCTTATCAATGCCGTAAGATATATTCAGTTCACGGAGATTACTATCAACGGCCTCACCATGAAAAGAATACACTTTTTTTATAAACTCAATCATAGTATTCCCTACGTGCGCTTATCCTTTAATCTTGAAATAGAAATAAAGAAGATAGTTAACTAACCCAGCAAGTGTCTTACCCTGCTTAAAATTATGCTTAGCACAATAGCGGGCATAGTTAGAGTTGTTCGGCTTCATTAATGGCGTATCACTCCACGGGGAGTTTTTCTGCGCAACCAGGAATGGCGTAGCGGAATCATACTGACTCCAGTAATGCCAGGGTTTGGTGGGCCCGACATAATGGATAAAAACGGTACTCTTACTAACAGGATTAACAAATGATTTTTTCAATTCATAATTAAGGCTAAATTGTGTATTGTATATGGCATCCACAAATTTCACTTTATCATGCAGGATAAGATTAAGGATATCCTGATCCATGTATGATAACATTCCGGTGATGTTTTTATCGGACAACATCTCCATCGCTTTGCCAGACACATGCTCTGCCGCCCATGCCGCGATATTCACCAGCAACATACCGGAGTTAAAATATCCTTTCCCGATTGCCGGACATTGCAGGCTTTTTGCCCGCAGCGCCCACCAGGATTTATCCCGCTCAGGCACAGCGCCTATCACATTATTATCCAGCGCAATATGCGTTAACGTCCGAATATCGCCATGGCATATAATATCCGCATCAAGATATAAAATGACATCCTGAGAGCCGATAAAATAATCGCCAATAATGAAGCGAAAATACATCGCAATCGACCAGTTTTTGGTGGTCGGCAGCGCGCGTAGCCTATCGCAATTTACGATATGAATATTAATGCATGTTTTACAGGAGGCCGCCATCCGGGAAAATCTGGTTATATCGTCCGGCGAAAGCTCATCAATAAAAACATGAAATACGAAATCCATTTCTCTATTATGAAGAAGAATAGAGGCAATAGAAACGCCACAACCAAACAGAAAGTTTTTATCAATGCCGTAAGCGATATGAAAACTTTCTTGCTTTGATGATGTATTACTTTCATCAAAGGTGATTGTGTCTTTAATCATTTCTTCAGTATTAAAATACTGATATCCCATACACCACCTCTAAAAGATCACAATGATTTTCTAATTGTTCTTTCTTGTATCTTACTGGCCTTCGCCCCGGCCTGGGCTAATAGCCCCTGCTCTTTTAATAATGTATCCCGCAGCGGTGCATCAAAATACACCTTCATAAACCGCAAAATATCGCGCCGGGTCAGGCCAATATTCAGTGATGAAAAATATAGGCCAATCAAGTCCTTATCGCGCCAGCGACCGGGAACATGATCACGCATCTGGGCCCGGTGTAAATCAATCACCGATATCTTCAGGTGCTGTTCATCACCGTCAAAAGGGAGATGAAGTAAGAAGTGGCAGATATAGCAATCCCGGTGATTCACCCCCGCAAGGTGCATTTTTCTCACCATGGTGGCAACACGCCTGATTATCATCCACTTTATCCGCGGCACCGGCGGCGTTGTCGCCCAGGGGGCGCAGTAATCTTCCAGGCTGATAGTGGGGGTTAAATCTTCGGTAATAATAAAGGAGGTGCGGCGAATCGGATTAATGCCTTTCTGGCCAAAGCCCACGCCGTGCATAGTATCCACCCCAACATCATGGAGTTTATGAATCGCATTCCACTCCCGGTCTGCCCCCAGCACCGGTAAGCGCAGCGACAGCAAATTCTTCACCACTTCTTTGACAGAGGTACCGCGATGCCATTTCAGGAAATAGCTTTTCCCCGCTAATTCAAAACGCAGCGTACGCCGTGTTTCCAGCTCGCGAAAAACCTCACCCTGCAGGTGTTTAACTTCCTCAAATGCATCTTTGCCGCGCCACAGCGTGGCCAAAGGCTCTTTCAACTCAACCATGTCACTCACCAATGATAATGTCCGCGGCCTTCTCTGGCAGACTGTATAAATCCTGGGTATCCGCATAATGGCGGGCATTATCGGCCCATGCCTCACGCAACGACTTATTACCCAGCGCATTGATCAATGCCGCATTCAGCGCTTCCTGCCGCCAGGGCTGTTCGATCACCTCACCACAGCCGGCATCGCGAATATAGTGCGCATAACCACACACCGCGCTGGTAATAACGGGCAAGCCCGCGGTAATCGCTTCCAGTAATACAATACCGGCAGCCTCCTGATAGGCCGGGTGCAAGAGCAAGTCTGCCGCCGCCATCAGTTGAGAAACATCATTGCGACCGGCAAAGAAATGGACGTTTTTCCCGATACCCAGCCGTTTGGCCAACTGGGCAAAGCGCCCCGGCTTATCCTGGCCAACGATATATAATGCCACTTTGCTGCGCAGCTCAGCGGGCAGTGCCGCAACAGCCTCAATAGAGCGATCGACCCCTTTACGGCTGAAGTCCGAGCCCACCTGCAATAACAAATATTGCTGGCTATCAATCTGGTTCTGCTGGCGGAATTGCTCCCGGGCACCGGGGGGCTGATGGCTGTATTTCCGATCCGGGTAAATGCCGGGCGGCAGAATAAAAAAACGCTCCGCTTCGGTGGCGTAATGCTTACGAAAATCGGCAATTTGTTGATCCGTCAGCATCAACAGTTTCGTTGGCTGGCCCTGGGCAAATACCGCTCGCTCGAACGCAGCGAAATGCCGGTAGCGTGGTGTCAGGCGATAGAAAAAGCCTTTCTCCCGGGCGACCTTTTCGGCATAGCAAACATCTGCCGCATAATAGACATCAAGGCCCGGCATCTTGTTGAAACCCACCACCCGATCAACCGGATGCTGCTCAAGATGCTGAGTGACCCAGCGGGCGTACTCGGCATTCCGTCCGTGGTTAGTCCGCGACGTTACCGGCACATCAATAATGTCAAACTCGGGGGGTCTCTCCCCCTGCCAGGACTGGACATAAACGCGCACTGTATGACCCCGGGCCGCCACGGTATGCGCAATGCGCAAAAAATCCCGCTGCAGGCCGCCAAAGGGAAAATATTTATACAGACAAAATGCGACGATCATAAGGTTCCACCGGGTTGTGGGGCGTGGGCAGGGTGCGGCAGCATTTTTTCAGTTGCCGCAATCACATCCTGTGCCGGTATCACTGACATATAGGTCTTATTACGATCCCGCTGCTCGCGGGGCGGCATCGGCTGATAATCCCCGGCCCAAAACTGGATTTGATCATCAGACCACGGGCGCCAGAACACATGGTCCGTTGCGCCAAACAGGCTGATTATCGGGGTGTGGACCGCGGCGGCAATATGACCCGGCGCAGAATCAACACCAATAAAGAGCGCCGCATGGTCAATCAGCGCCGCCAGTTCAGGAAAGGAGGTTTTGCCCGCCAGCCCGGTGACCGGTCGCGACTGGCAACGGGCGGCGATATCCTCGGCACAGGCCAAATCTTCCGCCCCGGGGCCGGTGGTGATCACCACCGGATAACCCCGCTGTTGTAAGGCATCAATCACCAGCGCAAATTTATCGTTATCCCAGCACTTAAATGCCTGGCGCGCCGTGGGCTGAATCACCACATAGGGCTCGTGAGCCCCGAGCTGCTCAAGCTGTTGGCGCATTTTCTGCCAGTGTTCCGGGCGATAGGTCATGGTGGTTTCGCGGCACAGGTCAGTCAGGCCCAGCGGGGCCAGTACCGACAGGTTGCGATCAACGCAATGTTTCCCCAGCCACGGCGCCAGATGCGTAAAACTGTTTTTCCAGAACGCCGACTGCCGGTGACCATAATCCTGAGTAATACTGGTCGCCACGTTCAGCATTCTTACCAGCAGGGCTATCATCCACTGGTCAGTTAAATTAATCACCAGATCATATTTATTCGCGCGCAGTGTCCTAATAAGTTGAATAAAATTAGCTGCTTTTTCAACGGCACCGGCCTTTTTATTCTTTATGCCGTACAGGGCGTGAATATCCTGATTCTCTGACATAATCGGGATGGTGTCCTGATACAACAACAGGTCGATTTTCGCCTCAGGATAATTACGTTTTAGCGAACTGATCACCGGTGTAGTAAGCAGCATATCCCCGTGAAAGCGCATTTTAATAACCAGTATTCGGGTAAACTTTTTTTCCACAATCGGCTCTTATTAGTAATGGTTGTCCGTATAATTGAAAAAAAACACGCTACCGCCCCAGGCTCAACAGCTACCCGAGTACTGACATCGTGCCCAATTTTCGGACTAGTGTATCACTTATTACTATACAATCCGAGACGGATGTTTTTTAAACAAAATCAGCAAATTATCATTTAAAATCAACCAATAACTTTCGCCACTATTCTGCTAATTTATGTTGATAAGCGATATCAAAACAGTAGCAGATATCCGCATCTCGTTAACATAACCTCATTGACGATTGGTTTTTTCACGGGGTTTTATCGTTTATTCCGTTCGGATCGGCAAAAATGTTGGCAAAGGCAGGGGTAAATACATAGAATCCTCAGCACATTCCTAAGCCAGCCAGGTACTATGCTTCAGTTGCTCTATACCACACTGCTTTACCTTATTCAGCCACTTATCTGGATACGGCTTTGGCTTCGTGGACGCAAAGCCCCGGCTTACCGCAAGCGCTGGGGCGAACGTTATGGTTTCTACCGTAAGCCACTGAAACCTGGCGGCATTATGCTGCACTCAGTTTCCGTCGGTGAGACGCTGGCAGCAATACCGCTGGTGCGCGCCCTGCGTCATCGCTACCCCGCGTTGCCGATCACCGTCACCACCATGACCCCAACGGGTTCCGAGCGGGTGTTATCCGCCTTTGGCAGCGATGTTCAGCATGTCTATCTGCCTTATGATCTCCCGGATGCCGTGGGCCGCTTCCTCGATAATGTCGACCCCAAACTGGTGCTGATCATGGAAACGGAGCTGTGGCCGAACCTGATTGCCGCCCTGCATAAACGCCACATACCGCTGGTTATTGCGAATGCCCGGTTATCTGCCCGTTCTGCGGCGGGTTATGCCAAACTCGGCAAACTGGTACGTACGCTACTGAGCCGCATTACACTGATTGCCGCCCAAAACGAAGAAGACGGCCAGCGTTTTATTGCGCTGGGGGCAAAGAATAACCAGCTATCAGTCACCGGTAGTCTGAAATTCGATATTTCCGTCACCCCACAGCTGGCCGCTAAAGCCGTGACCCTGCGCCGCCAGTGGGCGCCGCACCGCCCGGTGTGGATTGCCACCAGTACCCATGAAGGCGAAGAGAGCATCGTATTACAGGCCCATCAGCACCTGTTGCAGGAATTCCCTGATTTACTGCTGATCCTGGTGCCCCGTCATCCGGAACGTTTTCCGGTGGCCGCAGAACTCACTCGCCAGGCCGGGATGACCTTTATCACCCGCTCTTCCGGTGAAATTCCCTCTTCCGCCACGCAGGTGGTCATTGGCGACACCATGGGTGAGCTGATGCTGCTATACGGTATTGCGGACCTTGCTTTTGTCGGTGGCTCGCTGGTTGAACGCGGCGGCCATAACCCACTGGAGCCAGCGGCACATGCTATCCCGGTACTGATGGGGCCCCATACCTTTAATTTTAAAGATATTTGTGGCCGCCTTGAGCAGTCAGACGGGTTACTGACAGTGACAGATGCTGCCTCACTGGGTGAACAAGTCGCCGCCCTCTTGCGGGATGCGGACTATCGTAATTATTACGGGCGCCACGCGGTGGAAGTCTTGTATCAGAATCAGGGCGCGCTACAGCGGTTGCTGTCGTTACTGGAACCTTATCTGCCACCTAAAATGCATTAAGGATTGCTATGTCTACCAGGGCCATCTATCCAGGCACGTTTGACCCGATAACCAATGGTCATATTGATATCATCAGCCGCGCTGCGGCGATGTTTGATCATGTCATTCTGGCCATTGCCGCCAGCCCCGGGAAAAAGCCCTTATTCAGCCTGGAAGAGCGTGTGGCGCTGGCCCAGGCCGCCACGGCCGATATTCACAATGTTGAGGTCATGGGTTTTAGCGATCTGATGGCTAATTTCGCCCGCGAGCAGCAGGCAACGATTCTGGTTCGCGGCCTGCGTGCGGTGGCTGATTTTGAGTATGAAATGCAGCTGGCGCAAATGAATCGCCATTTGATGCCCGGGCTGGAAAGTGTCTTTCTGATGCCGGCGAAAGAGTGGTCGTTTGTCTCCTCCTCACTGGTGAAGGAGGTCGCCCGTCACCACGGTGATGTCACGCACTTCCTGCCGGCGCCCGTTTGCCAGGCGCTGCTGGCCAAGATTAGCGCCGGTCAGTAAGCCGTATCAGTGCTGGCAGTGCCGACAGTAAAAAGTACGGCGCTGCCCGTGTTTTGTCGCGCTGAGCGGCTCTCCGCATACCCTGCACGGCTCGCCTTCCCGGCCATATACCTGTAACTCCTGGGCAAAATACCCCGGCTTACCGTCACTCTGGAGAAAATCTTTCAGGGTTGTGCCCCCCTGGGCGATGGAGCGTAACAGTACCGCTTTAATTTCACAGGCCAGGGTATCGCACTCCGCAATAGACAGGGACTGCGCCGCCCGATCGGGATGGATTCTGGCCGCGAACAGTGATTCGCTGGCGTAAATATTGCCAACCCCCACCACCAGTTTGTTATCCATCAGCCACGGCTTCACGGCGATTTTCTTTTTGGCGCCACGGGCATGCAGATACCCGCTATTGAACGCGTCACTGAGCGGCTCAGGCCCCAGGTGAGCCAGCACTGGGAGGTTTTCCAGACTCCGGGCCCATAACCAGGCACCAAAGCGACGGGGATCGGTATAGCGCAGCACTTTACCGTTGCTCAGCACCAAATCGACATGATCATGTTTACCTGGGGGCACTGCTTCAGGAAGGATGCGGATACTGCCGGACATACCCAGATGAATGATGATCCAGCCGGTGGGCAGCTCCAGCAACAGGTATTTAGCCCGGCGCTGCACGCTCAGTATCGGTGTATCGCTCAGGCCATACAGCGCTTCGGATACCGGCCAGCGTAATCTGCCATTGCGGATATCAAGATGCAGGATAGTTTGCCCGACAAGATGAGGCTCAATGCCGCGGCGGCTGGTTTCTACTTCTGGTAATTCTGGCATTACTCCCCCTCAGTCATGGCTATTCCGGTACCGGTAAGATACGGGAATAAGACTTTCTCTATATGGGGGCGCCGCAGAAACAAAAAACCCCGCCGAAGCGGGGTTTTGATAAGAAAGACAAAATTATTTAATTTTGGCTTCTTTGTATAAAACGTGCTGACGAACAACCGGATCAAATTTTTTCAGTTCCAGTTTTTCAGGTTTAGTACGTTTGTTCTTCGTGGTGGTATAGAAGTGACCAGTACCAGCAGAAGAAACCAGCTTGATCTTCTCGCGAACACCTTTAGCCATGATTTAGCTCCTTAGTACTTCTCGCCACGGGCACGCAGATCGGAAAGAACCGCTTCGATGCCTTTTTTATCAATAACACGCATACCTTTAGCAGATACACGCAGAGTAACAAAACGCTTTTCGCTCTCAACCCAGAAACGGTGTGAGTGCAGGTTAGGCAGGAAACGGCGTTTAGTCGCGTTCAGTGCGTGGGAACGGTTGTTACCGGTCACCGGACGCTTGCCAGTAACTTGGCAGACTCGGGACATGTCAATTCTCCAAAAATCAGATTAGCTCGAGCTTCGTATAGGGTTTTGGCGCCTCGTCAGGCCTGCAGGCCCGGTTTGGCGGTTCAATGCGAACTCGCGTATGCCAGGCCCAAATGCCAAACCCGAGATTCTCAAAGGTGGCGTAGTATACGCTGTGTGGGGCATGTGCTCAAGTCCCGAACAGATAAAGATCCCTAAGGATCTCGCTTTTTGCCTTAAATCCAGCCACGTTCAGCAAAAGAAACGCTCTCACCGCGACCAATAACCAGATGATCAAGCACCTGAATGTCCAGACATTCGCACGCGCGGACTATCAGCCGGGTAATTGCTCTGTCCGCAGCGCTGGGTTCAGCTCTGCCAGACGGATGATTGTGCGCAAGGATCACCGCGGCGGCATTATGCTTCAGCGCCTCGCGGACGATCTCCCGGGGGTGTACTTCAACGTGGGATATTGTACCAGCGAACATCCGTCGCCAACAGATGACCCTATGCTGATAATCCACAAAGATCACCATAAAGATCTCGCGCGCTTCCCCGGATAGCTCACGACACAAAAACTCACGGGTCGCTTCAGGGCGATTTAACAAACAAGTTTCGCGGAGCCGGGTCGCATAATAGCGCCGGGACAACTCCCCCACAGCGTGTAATTGCGCAAAGGTGGCGAGACCAATCCCGTTGATATCTTTAAACATCGTTAGATCGGCATTCAGCAATTCGCGCAGCGAGCCGAAATGGTCCAGTAGATGCTGCGCAAAACAGAGCACATGCATCCCGGGGCGGCCGGTGCGCAAAAACAACGCCAGCAATTCTACATCGCTGAGCGCCCGGGCGCCGAATTTCAACAGCTTTTCCCTTGGTAATATCGCTATTGTGTCGTCAAATTTCATACCCACCTCCTGCTGCCCCTAATACTGCCAGCAAAAAAACAAAAAACGACAGCCAAACCATAACGTTGCGTAATATCTCGCAAACAGAAGGCGGGGAGATTTTCCGGATAAATTTTGATTATGGTAAAATCCGCCCCTCATGACGGCAGACAGGAACGGACTATGAAGGGGCTTTCCGGCAAGAAAATCGTTTTGGGGATTAGCGGCGGCATCGCTGCCTATAAGGCCCCGGAACTGGTGCGCAGACTACGCGATCGCGGTGCGGACGTGCGGGTCGCGATGACGGAGGCAGCAAAAGCGTTTATCACGCCGCTGAGCCTGCAGGCCGTATCGGGTTATCCCGTCGCGGATAGCCTGTTAGACCCGGCGGCCGAAGCGGCGATGGGCCATATTGAGCTGGGGAAATGGGCCGATTTGGTGGTTATTGCCCCGGCCACGGCGGACCTGATTGCCCGAATGGCGGCCGGTATGGCAAACGATCTGGTGAGCACTATCTGCCTGGCAACACCGGCCCCGGTGGCGGTGGTACCGGCAATGAACCAGCAAATGTACCGGGCTGCCGCAACACAGCATAATTTACAGCTGCTGGCCGATCGCGACTTGCTTATCTGGGGACCAGATAGCGGCAGCCAGGCCTGTGGCGATATTGGGCCAGGGCGAATGCTGGACCCGCTGGCGATTGTTGACCTGGCAGAACAGCATTTTACGGCCAGTCATGACCTGCAACACCTGAATATCATGATCACCGCCGGCCCCACCAGGGAGCCGCTGGATCCGGTGCGTTTTATTACTAACCATAGCTCCGGTAAAATGGGCTTCTCCATTGCCGCCGCTGCCGCCGCACGGGGTGCGAATGTCACTCTGGTAGCCGGTCCGGTATCATTGGCCACACCCGCAGGCGTGAAACGTATTGATGTCACCACCGCGTTGGAAATGGAGTCCGTGGTTCGTCAGCACGCGCAACAGCAATCGATTTTTATTGGTTGTGCCGCCGTTGCCGATTACCGCGCCGAACAGATCGCCGACAAAAAAATCAAAAAGCAGGGTGATGAACTGATCATCAAAATGATCAAAAATCCCGATATTGTCGCGGGTGTAGGTGCACTCACGGAGAACCGTCCGTTTGTTGTCGGGTTTGCCGCTGAAACAAATAATGTGGAAGAATATGCCCGCAAAAAGCGGATCAGCAAACAGCTTGATTTGATCTGCGCTAATGACGTATCCAAATCGAATCAAGGCTTTAATAGTGACAGTAATGCACTGCACCTTTTCTGGCAGGAGGGGGATAAAGTCTTACCCCTGGAGCGTAAAACCCGCCTGAGCCACCTTTTACTGGACGAAATAGTTACCCGTTATGATGAAAAAAATCGACGTTAAAATTCTGGATGCCCGCGTAGGTAAAGAATTCCCGCTTCCGACCTACGCCACATCAGGCTCTGCTGGCCTTGATCTGCGTGCATGTCTGGATAGCGCCGTTGTTCTGAACCCGGGCGAAACCACGTTGCTGCCAACCGGTCTGGCTATCCATATTGCCGACCCGTCACTGGCCGCCGTGATCCTGCCGCGTTCTGGCCTTGGTCATAAACACGGTATCGTACTGGGCAATCTGGTGGGGCTGATTGACTCCGACTACCAGGGCCAGTTAATGGTATCAGTATGGAATCGCGGTAATATTACTTTTACTATTGAACCCGGTGAACGCATTGCCCAGATGGTGTTTGTCCCTGTTGTTCAGGCAGAGTTCAACCTGGTCGAAGACTTTGACCTAACCGATCGCGGCACCGGCGGTTTTGGCCATTCAGGCCGCCAGTAAGCCCGATAATTAAACGCATTCCACACCACGTATAACGCCATAACATTACCGCAGGTCACGGCCTGCGGACGTGGCGTGGATGCCAGTCTGACAAAGCGTGTCTTCTCAGGGGTATTTTAAAATCATGGCAGAAAAACAAACCGCGAAAAGGAATCGCCGCGAGGAAATACTTCAGTCTCTGGCGCAGATGCTGGAGTCCAGCGACGGTAGCCAGCGGATCACCACAGCCAAACTGGCGGCCTCTGTGGGTGTATCCGAAGCGGCACTTTACCGGCATTTCCCCAGCAAAACCCGCATGTTTGATAGTCTGATTGAGTTTATTGAGGACAGCCTGATCACCCGCATCAATCTTATCCTCAAGGACGAAAAAGACACTGTCACCCGGTTGCGGCTTATTGTGCTGTTGATCCTCGGTTTTGGTGAACGGAATCCCGGTTTAACCCGCATCATGACCGGCCATGCGCTGATGTTTGAACAGGATCGCTTGCAGGGGCGCATCAATCAGTTGTTCGAGCGTATTGAAGCCCAGCTTCGCCAGGTGCTGCGCGAAAAGAAAATGCGTGAAGGAGAAGGCTACACAACGGATGAGACGCTACTGGCCAGCCAGTTACTGTCATTTTGTGAAGGGATGCTGTCCCGGTTTGTGCGCAGCGAATTCCGTTATCGCCCCACGGATGATTTTGACCAGCGCTGGCCTCTGGTTGCCGCGCAGCTTCAGTAGAGACGCACTACACAAGAGCCCCGCCAGGGGCTCTGTGTTATTTGCGGCGCTCAAACACCATAGCGCTGGCGATACTGACGGACCGCGTCAAGATGAACGGCCATGTCCGGTTTTTCTTCCAGATAGCTGATCAGCTCTTTCAGGGTAATAATCGAAATCACCGCACAGCCGTAATCCCGTTCAACCTCCTGAATCGCCGAAAGTTCACCGCGGCCGCGTTCCTGACGGTCCAGCGAAATCAGTACTCCTGCCAGGGCCGCCTGGTTGCCCTCAATAATCGCCATCGACTCACGAATTGCCGTGCCGGCGGTGATCACATCATCAACCAGCATCACCCGGCCCTGTAATGGGCTGCCGACCAGATTACCGCCTTCACCGTGGTCCTTGGTCTCTTTACGGTTAAAGCAGTAGGGTACGTCGCGGTCATGGTGCTCTGCCAGGGCAACCACGGTGGTCGTCGCAATGGGGATGCCTTTATAGGCCGGCCCAAACACCAGATCAAAGTCGATACCGGAATCCACTAACGCTTCCGCATAGAAGCGGCCCAGTAACGCCAGGTCACGCCCGGTATTAAACAGCCCGGCATTGAAGAAATAGGGGCTTGTACGCCCGGATTTCAGCGTAAATTCGCCGAACTTTAGTACCTGCTTGTTAAGCGCAAACTCAATAAACTGGCGCTGATACGGTTTCATGGATTCGCTCCTTAATAGACATACATAACGGCAAGGCAAAAAAAAGGCGACTGTTCAGTCGCCTTACTATCAATCAGCTAACGCCGCCTTCTGCGACGCGATAATGGAAGTGATCCCCCCCCTGGCGAGGGCGAGCAGTTCCAGTAATTCCTCATGGGTGAAGGGCTCACCTTCAGCGGTACCCTGTACTTCAATAATCCGGCCGTCCTCCGTCATCACGACGTTCATATCGGTTTCAGCGGCAGAGTCTTCCACATATTCCAGATCGCATACGGCTTCGCCGTTAACGATCCCGACAGAGACCGCGGCAACCATACCTTTCATCGGGTTGGTTTTCAGTTTGCCTTTCGCCATCATGGCCTGGATAGCGTCAGCCAGCGCGACGCAGGCCCCGGTAATAGACGCCGTACGTGTACCACCATCAGCCTGCAGCACATCACAATCCAGTGTAATGGTGAACTCCCCCAGGACTTTCAGATCCAGCGCCGCGCGCAGCGAACGGGCGATCAAACGCTGAATCTCCATCGTACGGCCCCCCTGCTTGCCTTTGGCGGCTTCGCGGGCATTACGGGTATGGGTTGCGCGCGGCAGCATGCCGTACTCCGCAGTGACCCAACCCTGACCCTGGCCTTTCAGGAAGCGCGGTACACCTTCTTCAATAGACGCCGTGCAGAGCACTTTGGTATCGCCGAACTCGACCAGCACGGAGCCTTCAGCATGTTTTGTATAGTGGCGAGTCAAGGTGACGGGACGCACCTGGTTGGCGTTACGGCCTGCTGGACGCATAGTAATTCTCCGGCTTAAAACGAGTGTGGCTGCGCATTATACGGACTTCAGCCGGTTATTCCTATCCTGGAAAGGATCGCGCCGCTATAATCCCTGCATCCACTTTTCATAGACAGGTATTTATATGATCCGCAGTATGACCGCCTATGCCCGGCGCGAGCTCAAGGGTGAATGGGGCAGTGCCGCCTGGGAATTACGCTCTGTTAACCAGCGCTATCTGGAAACCTACTTTCGTCTGCCGGAACAATTTCGTAGTCTCGAGCCAGTGGTGCGCGAGCGTCTCAGAGCCCGCCTGACCCGCGGTAAAGTGGAGTGCACACTGCGCTTTGAGCCTGATGTCAGCGCCCAGAGCTCGTTAATCCTTAATGAAAAGCTGGCTAAACAGCTGGTCGATGCGGCCAACTGGGTGAAAATGCAGAGCGACGAGGGTGAAATCAACCCGGTTGACGTCTTGCGCTGGCCTGGGGTGATGTCTGCCAAAGAGCAGGATCTGGATGCCATTGCCTCCCAGATTATGGACGCTCTGGAAGAGACGCTGAATGACTTTATCGTGGCCCGCGAAACCGAAGGCCAGGCGCTGAAAGCGCTGATTGAGCAACGTCTGGAAGCGGTCAGCAGCGAAGTAGCCAAAGTGCGGGCCCAAATGCCGGACGTACTGAAATGGCAGCGCGAGCGGTTGACCACCAAGCTTGAAGAGGCCCAGGTACAGCTGGAAAACAACCGCCTGGAGCAGGAGCTGGTATTGATTGCCCAGCGCCTTGATGTGGCAGAAGAGCTGGACCGTCTGGATGCCCACGTTAAAGAAACCTACAATATTCTCAAGAAAAAAGAAGCGGTTGGCCGTCGTCTGGACTTTATGATGCAGGAATTCAACCGTGAATCTAACACCCTGGCGTCTAAATCTATCAATACTGAAATTACTAACTCTGCGATTGAGTTAAAAGTGTTGATCGAACAGATGCGTGAACAGATTCAGAACATTGAGTAACGTATCACCCCATATCACATAGAATCATAAAACCACGTAAGCCCGCTAACCACGGGCTTTTTTAATGTCACAAAGTTGCAGTTAGTATCATAAAAGCGCATATTTCTTGTGTACCCTAACGTGTACAAAGCCACGAAAGGCAAACTCTTAATCGGGTACAAGAATACAGGTGAATATGGGCAAGCTAACTGACATTCAAATCAAGGCATGGGTAAAAGCCGGAACACGCTTCGAGGGGCTTTGTTGAATAAATCGAACTTTTAGCCGAAATTAGGATCAGATCACCACACTCCTGACCCTGTAGCGACATCCTGTGACAAAGCAAAAGTTCAA
>NZ_WBXP01000016.1 GCF_016415625.1 Shimwellia pseudoproteus | reverse complement strand
ATGACGAAAGCAGGTATGCCTGAAAGTGTGCGTATTGCCTGAAAACACAACCCGCTACGGGGGAGACTTACCCGAAATCTGATTTATTCAACAAAGCCTGTTGCCTGATAAGCGGGTGTAGTACACTGTTCCACTGGATACGCATAATGTGCTACATTTGGCGGGAAAATTGGTCTGTAGAACAACTGTTTAACGCCAATTTCCAGATGAAAGAGTATATTTGCGTAGCTATACAAAAATACCGTCGTACAAAATTAATGTATCGGGCCAATTTATGAAGAAGTTGTTTGTTTTTGCATTGGTTAACGTTCTTATCTCATCGTTGATATCGATCAGATATTTTCTGGTACCAGGATTATCCGTTAACTCACAGGTTGTGATGTATACCGCACTGGCACTACCGGGGCATTTTTTCGTCTTATATTTACTGCTCTTTCTGGTATGCCTGCCATTTCTGTTATTGAACAGCTATATCAGAAATACCGTCTTCGCAGTATTTTTTGCATTATCACAAATTGTACTTTACGTGGATACGGTGGTTTTTGAACAGTACCGGTTCCATATCAACCAGTCGGTATTGACCCTGGTATTGTCCGGTCAAGTGGTTGATTTTTCTCTGGCAACTTATTTGCTGGTCGCCGCAATCTTCATTACGGTTTTTGTTGTCGAGTTATTGCTGCTGCTCGCCATCAATAAATATATTCAGCCACGGGGTAAAAAGCTGGTCACCGGTTCAGTTATCTTTGCGGTGATTGCCCTGCTGATAACTAACGCCTGGTATATGGCCTCTTTTTATTATGCCTATGCGCCAATCATGAGCGTGCGGGAAGCTATTCCCCTTTATTATCCGCTGACGTCGAAGAAAATTATGACTACCCTGGATAAAGACGGTGCCAAAAAACGGCCAGAATTCCAGAACAAAGCGGATATGAGTGTCAGTTATCCATTAAATAAATTGATGATTACCCCCGCCAACGCCGGGGAGAAACCCAAGAACATTATGTTCCTGATGCTGGATGCATGGCGCTTCGACACCTTCTCAAAAGCGGTATCGCCTAATTTCTATAATTTTGTTCAGCAACATAACGGGATTAGTTTCCAGAACCATTTTTCTACCGGTAATGCTACCCGAACCGGTATTTTTGGCTTGTATTATGGGATACCCGGCACCTACTGGGACACCTTCCTGAACCACAGCATTCCGTCCCTGTTTGTCACCACCATGCAGCAGGAAAACTACGATATCGGGGTATTCACCTCGGCGAAAGTGTCATTCCCTGAGTTTGACCGTACGGTTTTTGCCACCGTAAAACCACTGCGTATTACCAGTAAAGGTGACAACGCCTGGCAGCGCGATGCGCAGATGACCAAAGACTGGGTAGAATGGTTTAAAAAACGCGATCCGCAGCGTCCGTCATTCTCATTCCTGTTTTACGATTCAGCCCATGCTATCGACTACCCGCCGGACTTCAATATTCCCTTTAAGCCGTCCGGGGATCTCGATTACATGACGCTGAATAACAAAACCGATCCGGTACCGGTGTTTAACCGCTATAAAAATAGCGTGTATTACATCGATACCTTGGTGCAGTCGGTATTTGATGAGCTGAAAGCCTCCGGCGAGCTGGATAATACCCTGATCATTATTACCAGCGACCACGCTCAGGAGATGAACGATAACCATATGGGCTTCTGGGGCCACAACGGTAACTTTACCGATGCCCAGGTGAAAGTTCCTTTTATTATCGTTGGCGCACCCGAGCAGTATCGCCAGGTCCTGGAGAAAAACGCCCAGCAGATAACCAGCCATGAAGACGTTGTGCCGACCCTGATGAAGCACTATCTGCATGTGGCGAACCCGGTTAGCGACTACACCACCGGTGAAGATCTCTATTCAACCATGGCGCCACGCCAGTGGTTGCTGATGTCCAACTACAGCATGTGGGCGGTAAAAACCCCGCAGTCCATTTATCAGGTCAATGGTGTCGGGATCAGCCATTATATGGACGAGCACAACCGGGATATCTCCGGCGATCCAAACTATAAATTTATTTATGATGCAATGGATCAGATGCGCCATTTCAATAAGCGCTAATCGGATCACCCTGTGGGGGCGTTAACCGCCCCCACAGCCATAACTTACGCCGCCCCGGACAGCATGAAATTCACCGCATCCCGCGCGTGAATGGCGGTGGTATCAAACACCGGCAGCGGGCAATCCTGCTGGCTGAGCAACATACCAATCTCTGTACAGCCAAAAATAACCCCCTGCGCCCCTTGCGCCTGCAGGGCAGAAACCACGTCTTTCATGGTCTGCCGGGAATCCGGGTTTATCTTACCGAGGCACAGCTCGTCAAAAATAATGCGGTTAATCTCCGCCCGGGCGGGCGCATCCGGCACCAGCGAGGTAATCGCAAATGCGCTTTCCAGCCGCCCTTTATAGAAATCCTGCTCCATGGTGTAGCGGGTGCCCAGCAGCGCAACCTTGCTAAGCCCTGCCCCGGTAATGGCCCGCCCGGTGGCGTCAGCAATATGTAAAAATGGCAGCGGTACTGCGGCGGCAATTTGCCCGGCAACCTTGTGCATGGTGTTGGTGCAAAGCACGATCCCCTCCGCCCCGGCCAGCGCCAGCCCCGCGGCCGCCCGGGCGAGGATCTCCCCGGCTTTCTCCCACTCACCCAGTGCCTGGCAGCGCTCAATATCGTGGAAATCCACACTGTGCATCACAATCTTTGCCGAATGCAGGCCACCGAGGCGGTGCTTAATCTCTTCGTTTATCAACTGGTAGTAGTGGACGGTGGATTCCCAGCTCATCCCGCCTAACAGGCCAATAGTTCTCATCTGCGTGACTCCCGATATAGTTTCCGGCTACTACCATAACCCTGAACCGGGTCCGTTTGTATCCCCGGCCCGGTGAGTGGCGATAAACCCGGCATATAACTCAGTACCGTTTACCCCGGGGCTAAAAGCACACAATTTCCCTTACTCCCCGGCGCCAGTTGCCCTACTATTAATACAGTTTCAGAAATTGCGGACCTGATTACCCCCCGTAGATAGATTGAAATGAGATGATAACATTATGGAATTAAAGGATTATTATGCCATTCTTGGGGTTAAACGCGATGACGATCTAAAAGCGATTAAGACCGCTTACCGTCGCCTTGCGCGTAAGTATCACCCCGATGTCAGCAGCGAAAACGACGCCGAGGCCAGATTTAAAGAAGTGGCCGAAGCCTACGAAGTCCTGAAAGACGAAGGACGCCGGGCCGGATATGACGAGCTCTGGCAACACCGCAACGATCCGCACTTTGGTGCTGGCCCCGGCCCGGACGGCGCTGACTTTGCCCACGACGGTAACTTTGACGATATTTTCTCTTCTATTTTCGGCCAGCGCGCCCGCGGCGGTTTCAGCCATCAGCCCCAGGGCATGCGTGGCCAGGACATTGAGATGAAAGTCGCCATGTTCCTTGAAGAAACCCTCGAACCGCAAACCCGCACCCTGCGTTACTCACTGCCGGAATATAACGCCTACGGCATGGTCGAGAAAGAGACCCCCAAAACCCTGAATGTGAAAATTCCGGCGGGTGTCAGTGACGGTGAACGTATCCGGGTTAAAGGCCAGGGCGCACCGGGTATCAACGGTGGGCCGAACGGCGACCTGTGGCTGGTTATTCACCTGGCGCCCCATCCGCTGTTTGCGGTGGTTGGCCATGATCTGGAAGTCGTGCTCCCCCTGGCCCCCTGGGAGGCCGCGCTGGGCACCAAAGTGACCGTGCCAACCCTAAAAGATCCGCTATTACTGACCATTCCCGCCGGGTGCCAAACCGGGCAGCGTCTGCGCCTGAAAGGTAAAGGGCTGGTAACCAAGAAAACCACCGGCGATCTGTACGCCGTGATCAAAGTTGTCATGCCACCGAAACCGGATGAGGAAGCCGCGCAACTGTGGCGTCAACTGGCAGAGAACCAGAGCGCCTTCAATGCCCGTAGTGAATGGGAGAAAGCATAATGGTTAGCGTTACTGTCACTTTTACTATTACTGAGTTTTGTCTGCATTCCGGGGTGACCCGGGAAGATTTGGTCGAAATCGTCGGCCTGGGTGTGGTGGAACCGCGTAATGCGCCAGAGACAGAGTGGATCTTCGATGACCTGGCCCTCAGCCGGGTGCGCCGCGCCCAGCGTCTGCGCCAGGAGCTGGAGCTGGACTGGCCGGGTATTGCCGTTGCTCTCGGCCTGATGGAGGAGATAAACCGCCTGCATAAAGAGAACCGGGAACTTCACCAGCGGCTGGCGCAATTTATTCCGCACCTGTAGTGCTGCTTGTGTGGTCCCTGATAAGCGGTACATAGCGAGAAGTACCGGCCAGCCCGGCGGGTTATTATGGGCTGGCCCCCCTCCCCGGTGAATTTTATTCAGTTATTATGAAAAAAATTTTTCGCACCATGGCCAGCTGTCGCCAGATGGTGACACTTATCTATTTGTTTTAATTTGATTTTTTTGCAGTTTTCTGGCGTTAGCCAAATTGACAGAAAAATGACCAACATCACAGTTCCAGGCATATTGTCAGCCCCGCCAATTGCAGGTACATTAGGCTCCGCCAGCCCGAATTGGGCAAAAATTAACCGCTATCGTATCGCCATGGCACATAATGCCGGTAGGGTAGCAACAGTGCCAGCAATCGTGCTCACGCACTGTGTAGAACTGTAGATGACGGCGTCAGCGCCAGCGGAGAGAAGTAACGTGAAATATTTTCTGATGGGCATTTCAGTGATTATTATTCTGTGGGCCGGGACCTTTTTCCTGATGGTCGAATAACGCCATTTCTACATCAGAACAAACAGGAGCCCCGGGGCTCCTGTTTTGTTTTAGGGCCCGGGTTATCTAGGCACCGTGCCCGGTAGTTTTACTGGCGGGGGGCAGCAGGCCATCCGCCCGGAACATCGCTTTAATACCCCGTATCGCCTGGCGAATACGATCGCGGTTCTCGATCAGGGCAAAACGCACGTGCGTATCCCCGTAATCCCCAAACCCAATCCCCGGTGAGACACAGACTTTGGCCTCATTGAGCATTTTTTTGGCAAACTCCAGGGAGCCCATTGCCGCATACGGTGCGGGGATCTTCGCCCAGACATACATCGACGCTTTCGGGCACTCCACCATCCAGCCCGCTTCATGTAACCCTTTTACCAGTACATCCCGGCGGCGTTTATATTGCGCGGCAATATCCCGGACACACTGCTGATCCCCTTCCAGAGCCGCAATGGCCGCAACCTGGAGCGGTGTGAATGTGCCGTAATCATGGTAGCTTTTGATGCGCGCCAGGGCGCTGACCAGCCCGGCGTTCCCCACCATAAACCCAATACGCCATCCGGCCATGTTGTAGCTTTTTGACAGGGTAAAGAACTCCACCGCCACATCCCGGGCCCCGGGCACCTGCATAATCGACGGGGCTTTCCAGCCATCATAGACAATATCGGCGTAAGCAAGATCGTGAACCACCAGGATATCGTATTGCTTCGCCAGCGCGACAACCTTTTCGAAAAAATCCAGCTCAACACACTGTGCCGTCGGGTTAGAGGGGAACCCGAGGATCATCATCTTAGGTTTGGGGTAACTTTCGCGGATCGCCCGCTCCAGCTCATTGAAGAAGTCGACCCCTTCCACCAGCGGGACCGAGCGTACCTGGGCCCCGGCAATCACCGCCCCGTAGATATGAATCGGGTAGCTGGGGTTTGGCACCAGCACCGTATCGCCGTGGTCGAGGGTCGCCAGCATTAAGTGTGCCAGCCCCTCTTTGGATCCAATAGTGACAATCGCCTCACTGTCCGGATCGATGTCCACCTGGTAACGATCCTGGTACCAGTGGGCAATAGCCCGGCGTAACCGCGGGATCCCCCGGGAGGTCGAATAACCGTGAGTATCCGGCCGCTGGGCGACAGTACAGAGTTTCTCGACAATATGGGCCGGTGTCGGCCCATCCGGGTTACCCATACTGAAATCGATAATATCTTCGCCGCGCCGTCGCGCCGCCATTTTCAGTTCTGCGGTAATGTTAAAAACATAAGGGGGTAAACGATCAATACGCGTGAAACGGCGTTCAGGACGGGAATCGGTCATAGCATACCTCAAAGAAACGTCAGCGCCCGGACCATCCGAGCGACGTAACCACCAGCGTGGCCTGTTTGAAAATGACGCGAAATCCGCCACTTGTCGAGAGGCAAAACAAAAAAATAATAGCGGCACAAAAACAGGAAACAACAACAAAAATGAGGATATTTATAATCACTTTACCCATCAATTAGTTATCACTAATAAAACACAACACCAACATCATTAACCTGGCATCAGACTTATCAGTCCCCACCCGAAGCCACAAATCACGGTATCTACGCCCTGATTATGGCCATTAATCCACCGCCATGCGCGGCTGCCTTTTAATATCCCCTTTTATTAGGATGGATTTCCTCTAATTGACCCTGCAGGGCCAACACCACCCGGCCAGACACAGGCGGCTGGCCTTTCCCGGTGAGGTTTTCTATCATGGCAGCACGCCCCCTGTTATTTCCCGACGAGAACGACTGTGCATGAAATCCTGAACATGTTGCTGGCGGTGTACGATCGCGCAGCACTGATGTTGATCTGCCTGTTTTTTCTGATTCGCCTGCGGCTCTTTCGCGAATTACTGAATAAAAGCGCCCATACCCCCCGGGAGCTGCTGGCCGTTACCGCGATTTTCTCGCTGTTTGCCCTGTTTAGTACCTGGTCCGGGGTGCCGGTGGAAGGCTCCCTGGTTAACGTACGCGTCATTGCCGTGATGTCCGGCGGGATCCTGTTTGGCCCCTGGGTGGGGATAATCACCGGGCTGATTGCCGGGGTGCACCGTTACTTAATTGATATTGGGGGAATTACCTCTGTCCCCTGCCTGATAACCAGCATCCTTGCCGGGATAATGTCTGGCTGGATCCACATGAAAATCCCCAAAAACCAGCACTGGAAAGTGGGGATCCTCGGCGGGATGCTGTGCGAAACCCTGACCATGCTGCTGGTGGTGCTGTGGGCCCCTTCAGTGGCGCTTGGGGTGGATATCGTCTCTAAAATCGGCCTGCCGATGATCCTCGGCAGCGTATGCATCGGGTTTATTGTGCTGCTGGTGCAGAGTGTTGAGGGGGAAAAAGAGGCCAGTGCCGCCCGCCAGGCCAAGCTGGCGCTGGATATCGCCAATAAAACCCTGCCGCTGTTTCGCCATGTTAACAGCGAGGCGCTACGCAAGATTTGTGCGATCATCCGTGATGATATTCACGCCGATGCGGTGGCGATTACCAATACCTCCACGGTGCTGGCCTATATTGGGGTTGGGGAGAATAACTATCGGGATCATGACGATGGCATTAGCCCCACCACTCGCCAGGCCATTGAAGAAAAGCAGATCATTATAAAAAACAATGATGAAGCCTACCGCACGCCGGAAATCCACTCCATGCTGGTGATCCCCCTAAGTGAGAAAGGCGTCGTGACCGGCACCCTAAAGATTTATTACTGTCACGCGCACCAGATCACCTCGTCATTACAGGAAATGGCCATTGGGCTGTCCCAGATAATTTCGACCCAACTGGAAGTCTCCCGGGCCGAACAATTGCGCGAAATGGCCAATAAGGCAGAGCTGCGCGCCCTGCAAAGTAAAATTAACCCGCATTTCTTATTTAATGCCCTGAATGCTATTTCATCGTCTATTCGCCTGAACCCGGACACCGCCCGCCAGTTGATCATCAATTTGTCCCGTTACCTGCGCTATAACATAGAACTGAAAGACGATGAACTGATTGATATTAAGAAAGAGCTTTATCAGATAAAGGATTATATCGCCATCGAGCAGGCACGCTTCGGGGATAAACTCACGGTTATCTATGATATTGACGAAGACGTCAGTTGCCAGTTGCCCAGCCTGCTTATCCAGCCTCTGGTTGAAAACGCGATTGTGCACGGCATCCAGCCCTGTAAAGGCAAAGGTGTGGTGACCATCAGCGTTACCGAGGCCGGTAGCCGGGTGCGTATTGCGGTGCGCGATACCGGACACGGTATTGATCAGGCGGTGATTGATCGGGTAGAAGCCGATACCCAACCGGCCAATAAAATCGGCCTGATGAACGTCCATCAACGGGTGAAACTGCTGTATGGCGAGGGGCTGCATATTCACCGTCTGGAGCCAGGCACCGAGATTGCTTTTTATGTGCCCCCCTATGCAACCCCGCGTCCCGCCGGGCCTGATGGCCGGGTGCAGTGATCCAACGCGAACAGGAATAGCGCGATGAAAGTGATTATTGTCGAAGATGAAGTGCTGGCGCAGCAGGAGCTGAGCTGGCTGATTAACGCTCACAGCCAGATGGAGATCGTGGCGACCTTTGATGACGGGCTGGATGTGCTGAAATATCTTCAGCACCACGAGGTGGACGCGATATTCCTCGATATTAATATCCCGTCACTGGACGGGGTGCTGCTGGCACAAAACATCAGCAAATTCGCTAAGCGGCCTTTTATTGTTTTTATTACTGCCTGGAAAGAGCACGCGGTGGAAGCCTTCGAACTGGAAGCCTTCGACTATATTCTCAAACCGTACCAGGAGTCGCGGATTATCGGGATGCTGCAAAAGCTGGAGAGCGCCTTTCAGCAGCAGAGCAACCCTGCGGCTGGCGGCGCGGCGCCGCGGGAAAGCGCCACCATTAATTTGATCAAAGACGAGCGGATTATCGTTACCGATATCAATGATATCTATTATGCTGAAGCCCACGAGAATATGACCTTTGTCTATACCCGGCGGGAGTCTTACGTGATGCCAATGAACATCACCGAATTTTGCAGCCGCCTGCCGGAAAGCCATTTCTTCCGCTGCCACCGCTCTTATTGCGTCAATATCAGCAAGATCCGGGAAATAGAGCCGTGGTTCAACAACACCTATATTCTGCGCTTACGGGATCTGGATTTTGAAGTCCCGGTCAGCCGCAGCAAAGTCAAAGCGTTTCGCCAGTTAATGCATCTGTAACCGGGGCCGTTATGGCCCCGGCATCGCGGTCAGAGGGTCTGGCCCAGCGCCTGGCGCAGATAGGCCCCGGCCCCCAGCAGCCCCGGCTTATCGTGGGTAATCAAAAATACCGGGATATCCTGAACATATGCTTTAAAGCGGCCTTTATCTTCAAACGCCCCCCGAAAACCAGACGCCTTAAAAAATTCCATAAAGCGCGGCACAATGCCCCCGGCAATATATACCCCACCGAAGGTGCCAAGGTTCAGCGCCAGGTTGCCGCCAAACCGCCCCATCAACACACAAAACAGCGATAACGCGCGGCGGCAGTCAATATCGCTGTCATCCAGCGCCCGGCGGGTAATATCTTTCGGTTGCAGGTTATCCGGTTGCCGCCCGTCGGCTTTAACAATCGCCCGGTATAAGTTCACCAGCCCGGGGCCAGAGAGTACCCGTTCAGCAGAGACATGGCCCAGCTCACCGCGCAGCACGTCAAGGATCAGCGCCTCTTCTTCGCTGTTAGGGGCAAAATCCACATGTCCCCCTTCCCCTGGCAGGTTGATCCAGCGTTTATCCACGTGTACCAAATGGGAGACCCCCAGGCCGGTACCGGCACCATAAACGGCAATCGGTTTATTCTCCTGGGGCGCCTGACCGCCAAACTGAATCAGATCGTCCGCGTTGAGTACCGGGATCGCCATGGAGACGGCGGTGAAATCGTTAATAATGTCCAGATGGCTGAAGCCGAGGTTTTGTTTCATTTCGGCAATGGAAAACGCCCAGCTGTGGTTGGTCATCGCCACCCAGTCCCCGGTAATCGGGCAGGCAATAGCAATACAGCCTTCACTCACCGTCACCTGCTGTTCTGCCAGGTAGGTTTTTACTGCGGCTTCCAGGCTTGGGTAATCCAGCCCGGAGTAAGTTTGCGCGCGGGAAATCACACCGTTTTCCAGATCACACAGCGCCAGCCGTGTGTTGGTCCCGCCAACGTCACCCACCAAAGCATAGTTTGTCATTTGTTAACTGCCCCACTAAAGTCAAAAAATACCTGGCACCACTGTAAAATCATCGCACCCGGACAACAACGCCCGGCACTACACCAGGGTGTAAAAATTGAACCTTATCACATAATAAGTTTAACGTTTCAGCTCCATGCTCTTCACCCGCGTCATGGTGTAGATTAAACCGCCCGCTGGCCCTGCTGTTATCACGTTATAAGGACCCTGTACATGTTGCACCCGCGAGCCAGAACCATGTTGACCCTTTCCGCGCCGGCAATCTTAATCGGCGTGGCCGCCAGCCTGTTGATGCTGTTGATTCTGAAAGTCGCCGCCCTGTTGCAGGCCTTACTGTGGCGGGTGCTTCCCGCCACCCTGGGGATTAGCGACACCGCCTCCTGGTGGGCGGTCATTATTCTCACCCTCGCCGGGGTCGCCACCGGGCTGGTGATCCGCTACGCACCTGGCCACGCCGGGCCGGACCCGGCCACAGAGCCACTGATTGGTGCCCCCCTGCCGCTGTATAGCTTGCCCGGGCTTGGGCTGGCGCTGGTTATCTGCCTGGCGGGGGGCGTCAGCCTTGGCCCGGAACACCCCATTATGGCGATCAATATCGCCCTGGCGGTCTCCCTCGGCGCCCGCATCATGCCGAAGGTCAACGGGCTGGACTGGACAATTCTGGCGGCGGCGGGAACCATAGGTGCGCTGTTCGGCACCCCGGTGGCGGCGGCGCTGATTTTTTCGCAAACCCTGTACGACAGTAAAGACACCCCGCTCTGGGACAGGCTTTTTGCGCCGCTGATGGCGGCGGCGGCCGGGGCGCTGACCACCCAGATGTTCGTTACCCCGCATTTCGCATTGCCAGTGGCCCCTTACACAAAGATGCAACTGCTGGATATTGTCAGCGGCAGTATTGTGGCGATTATCGCTATCGCTGTCGGGATGGTTGGGGTCTGGGTACTGCCGAGGCTGCACCACATGCTTCACCAATTACGGCATCCGGTGCTTATCCTCGGCGCTGGCGGCCTGTTACTCGGGTTACTGGCCTGCACCGGGGGGGATATCACCTTGTTCCGGGGGCTGGAGCAAATGCGCGAGCTCGCCCAAAATCCGGCCCTGGGCCCCGATGATTTCCTGCGTTTTGCCCTCGTGAAGCTGGCGGCCCTGGTGGTGGCCACGGCCAGCGGGTTCCGGGGGGGACGTATCTTTCCGGCGGTGTTTATCGGCGCCAGCCTCGGGCTGATGCTACATGCTCATGTGCCTGCGGTACCGGCCGCCATTACCCTGTCCTGTGCCGTCCTTGGCATGGTGCTGGTGGTCTCCCGGGATGGCTGGCTTAGCCTGTTTATGGCCGCCGCCGTGGTGCCCAACCTGAACCTGCTTCCCCTGCTGTGCATTATCATGCTGCCCGCCTGGCTGTTGCTGGCGGGCAAACCCCTGCTGGCTATCGTTCGCCGTTAGAGGGCGATGGCTCACTGGCGTTACGCGCCGCCAGTGAGCGGGTCACCCGGGAGAGCAGTTCAGGCACATCCTGTTGTGGTAGCATCACCTCCACCAGCGTCAGCGCTTCTGGTGTCGCCAGCCGGGCCATCACCTCCTGCAACTGAACCGTCTCTTCTACCCGCCAGCACTGCGCCTCCCCCGCTGTCTGTAGCGCGTGGGGGATCGCCGTCCACGCCCAACTGGCGATATCGTTGTAACGCTGATCGGCGCCGTGAATGGCGCGCTCAACGGTGTAACCATTGTTATTCAGCAGCAGGATCACCGGGCGCTGCCCATCACGCAGCATCGAGCCCATCTCCTGGATAGTCAGCTGGGCCGCACCGTCCCCCACGATCAGCACCACCCGCCGCGCGGGTTCCGCCGTCTGGGCACCGAAGGCCGCCGCAAGGCTAAAACCAATTGAGCCCCATAGCGGCTGAACAATCACCGATGCCCCGGCAGGCAAGCGCAGGTTGGCGGCACCAAAAGCCGACGTGCCCTGCTCAACCACCAGAATATCCCCGGGCAGCAACGCTTGCTGTATCACGTGCCAGAAGCTGTTTTGGTCCAGCTTACCTGCGGCATAGTCCGCGGCCAGCATCCCGGTGGTGCTCTCCTCCCACGGGGTAAACGACCGGTGGTGATAGCGCTGTGTAGTGAGCTGGGCGAGGGTTTCCACCGCCTGCGCCATCGAGATACCGCTAAACCACTGATCGCCAATGCGGGTGCCTTCCGGTAACACTTCGATGGTCTGGGCCGGGGAAAGCTGCTGGGTAAACCCGGCGGTGATCGTGTCAGTAAATAATGTGCCGATACACAGCACCAGGTCCGCCTCCTCAATGGCGCGGCGCACTGGCTCCGGGCTGGCGGCACCGCTATAGGTCCCGGCAAATCCCGGGCGGGATTCATCGAATAACCCTTTGCCCATCAGCAGCGTGGCATGGGGTATCGGATACTCCATTACCCACTGGCGCAGCGTGCTTTGCAGCCCGAAGCGCAGCGCCAGGAAATCCCCCAGCAGGGCGATATTCTGGCTATGGTCAATACGTTGCTGGGCACAGGCCCGGAACGCATCCAGCCGCACCTCCGGGGCATGAACCGGCGGCTGAGTGAAAGCGTTTTCAATGAAAGTGGCAGGTGTTGTTGCCACATCGGCAGGCAGCACCAGGTAGCCGGGGCGCCGGGTCAGGCGCATCTGGTTAATTACCCGATCAATCTCCCCGCAGGCGTTGCGGGCCGTCAGACTGGCGCTGGCGCAGCACACCGGCTCACTCATCCGCCGGAAGTGGCTGAAGTCACCATCCCCCAGGGTATGGTGGACACAATCCCCCCGCTGCTGTACCCCAAGGCAGGGTGCCCCGACAATGTGTAACACCGGGACATATTCTGCGTAGCTGCCGGCGACGCCGTTAATGGCGCTTAATTCCCCAACCCCAAAGGTGGTTAACAGTGCCCCCATCCCCCGGCAACGGGCATAGCCATCCGCCGCGTAGGCGGCATTTAACTCATTAGCACACCCGACCCAGCACAGGCTCTGGCTGGCGATGACGTGATCAAGAAACTGCAGGTTATAGTCACCTGGCACACCGAATAGATGGTCAACACCACATTCAGCCAGACGGTCGAGTAGATAATCCGCAACGGTGTATTGCGTGTTCATACAGCGCCCTCCTTCCGGGATCAGCTCCTTTGAGTATTAGGGAGTTGAGATCGATGTCCAGAAAACCACATCGAAACCCCCTGGCAACGAAGATTTACGCCATACGGTTGACAAACCGGCAGCAGAGCGGGTTTAGTGTAAACGTATACATTAATAACACAGGACAGATCATGGATTATCAGCCAGACCCTCAGCGTTATACCCGCATGGCGTACCGCCGCTGTGGCCACAGCGGGCTCAGACTGCCCGCTATCTCCCTCGGCCTGTGGCATAACTTCGGCGACACCAGCCAGCTCAGCAACTGCCGGCACTTGCTGCGCCACGCCTTTGATCAAGGGATCACCCATTTTGATTTAGCCAATAACTACGGGCCGCCCCCGGGTTCCGCAGAGCGGAATTTTGGCCGTATCCTGGCCGAGGATTTGGCCCCCTGGCGGGATGAACTGATAATCTCCACCAAAGCGGGCTATACCATGTGGGACGGCCCCTACGGGGACTGGGGATCGCGCAAATATCTGGTGGCCAGCCTCGATCAAAGCCTGGCGCGTATGGGGCTGGATTATGTCGATGTGTTTTATCATCACCGCCCGGACCCCAACACCCCGCTGGAAGAGACCATGGGCGCCCTTGACCATATTGTTCGCCAGGGCAAGGCGTTGTACGTCGGGCTCTCTAACTATCCGGCAGCGCTGGCCCGGGAAGCAATCGGTCTGCTGCAGTCCCTGGGCACCCCGTGCCTTATCCACCAGCCGCGCTATTCAATGTTTGAACGCTGGGTAGAGGCACAACTGCTGGATACCCTGGCAGAAACCGGCGTGGGCTGTATTGCCTTCTCCCCGCTGGCCGGGGGGCAACTGACAGACCGTTACTTACAAGGGATCCCCGCCGATTCCCGGGCCGCCAGCGCCAGCCGCTTTCTGACCCCCGATCAATTAACCCCCGGCAAACTGGAGAAAGTGCGCCAGCTTAATCAACTGGCCGTCCAGCGCGACCAGACCATGGCCCAGATGGCGCTGGCCTGGGTGTTACGGGACGATAAGGTCACCTCGGTGCTGATCGGAGCCAGTAAAACCAGCCAGATAGATGACGCCGTGGCGATGCTCAGCCACCGGCAGTTCAGCCCGCAGGAGCGCCAGGCGATTGATGTGATCCTCGCCATGCCGGACTGAATTTAGCAAAACGTGCTCTCCCTTACGACTTTCAGAGTGGCGCCAATCAACTACCACTTTACCAATTCGTAATATTGCGTTAACGGACCAACAACGGTCACGACCGTGAGGGAGAGTAAAATGTTCAGGTCACTGATTTTGGCGGTATTGCTGTTATCGGCGCCGGTGGTTACGGCCTATGCCGGTGAAATAACCCTGCTGCCGTCAATCAAATTACAAATAGGCGATCGTGATAATTACGGCAATTACTGGGACGGCGGCCACTGGCGCGGCCAGGACTACTGGCACCGCAACTACCACTGGCGGGACAACCGCTGGTGGCGCGGTGGGCCTCCTGGCAGGGCCAGAGGCTGGGATAACCACCGGGCCTATGAGCGCGGCTACCGCGACGGCTGGCACGATAACCGTGGCCGCGGCCACTGGCATCGCCATTAATTGTCCCCCCCCTGATAACAACAAGGCCGGATTATTCCGGCCTTGTTGTTATCGTCAGCAGACGTCAGCCGGTAAAGGGCGCCACGACTAACCACAGGTTCAGCACCACTACCACCAGCACAATCACCCAGCCGATCCCCTGAACCGGTTTGCTATTCACCAGTTCGCCCATCAGCATACGGTTGCTGGTGAACTGCAACAGCGGGATCAGCGCCAGGGCAATACCAAAGCTCAGCACCACCTGGCTCATCACCAGGATACGGGTCGGGTCCAGACCGAGCAGGATAACCACAAACGACGGCAGCATAGTCAGCGCCCGACGGATCCACAGTGGAATATAAAAGTGGACAAATCCCTGCATCACCACTTGCCCTGCCATGGTGCCCACCACAGAGGATGACAGCCCCGCCGCCACCAGGCTCAGCCCGAAGACAATCGCCGCCCCGTGGCTCAGCAACGGGGCCAGCGTCAGGTAGGCTTGCTCAAGCTCGGCAACATCGCTGTGGCCGGAGAAGTGGAATGCCGCGGCGGCGGTGGCCATCATCGCAAGGTTAACAAACCCGGCGATGGTCATGGCGATGCCCACATCCCAGCGGGTGGCCTGGTAGCGTGTTTTACGGCTACCGCCGTGTAAATGCTGGGTCAGCGAAGAGTGCAGATAAATCACATGCGGCATAATGGTTGCCCCCAGCACCCCGGCGGCCAGGAATACCGCCTCAGAGCCCGGCAGTGACGGGATAATAATCCCCCGGGTTAACGGCGCCAGTTCCGGGCGGGAAAAGATAAGCTCAACAATATAAGCCGCCGCCACAAACAGCAGCAGCCCGCCGATCACTTTCTCCAGCGGCTTCTGCCCGCGCCGCTGCAACATCAGTATCAGGAAAGTCGCAATACCGGTGAGCACCGCCCCCTGGAGCAGGGATACCCCCAACACCAGTTTAAAGCCGATGGCCGCGCCGATAAATTCGGCCAAATCCGTTGCCATGGCGATGATTTCTGCCTGTATCCAGTACAGCCAGACCACCGGGCGGGGATAATGGTCGCGGATTTGCTCCGCCAGATTCTTACCGGTGGCAATGCCCAGCTTCGCCGACAACAGCTGGATCAGCATCGCCATCAGATTGGCCCAGACCACCACCCAGAGCAGCTGATAGCCAAAACGGGCCCCGGCCTGAATATTGGTGGCGAAGTTACCGGGATCGATATACCCGATGGCGGCAATAAATGCCGGCCCCAGCAATGCGAAACGCAGCTTACGCGGGACTGCACAATTCTCTCTTTCTACCCGACTGTTGGTCATCTGCTGCCTCTGCCTGATACGGCCACTATGTAAACTTAGTGTAAATATAGCCTTTGCTATGTTTAATACTACCAAAATGAGAATGGTTATCAAGTGCGTTTAAATAGAAAATAATGATTTCACTGATAGCAGGACGCCCGCAGTGTGGTAGGCAGTGCGATACAGGCAGCTATTAACAAGACGTTGCGTAGCTGTCGGTGCTCATCGTGGTTATGGCAAATAAATTTACTTATGACTCATTTAAGAAACTTTTACAATCTTTACTTAACAGCGGGAATAGGTTGACCAGATCCTCAATTTTTGCGGCCGGTCACAGGACATCATTATAGTGTGGATTTAATCTCGTTTTCTTATTGCTTGTTACATAGAATGTGCAAAGAAATTAAACCATCATCATATTTGGAGCAAACATGTCCCGTGTTCTGCACTTTGTTTTAGCGCTCGCCGTTGTTGCGCTGCTGGCATTGCTGGTCAGTCATGACCGAAAAAAAATTCGTCTGCGCTTTGTGATCCAACTGCTGGTCATTGAAGTTTTGCTGGCATGGTTCTTCCTGCACTCTGAGGTCGGGCTCGGATTTGTCAGAGGATTCTCCGAAATGTTCGAGAAGCTGCTGGGCTTCGCGAATGAAGGGACAAACTTTGTCTTTGGCAAAATGAACGACGAAGGTCTGGCGTTCTTCTTCCTGAAAGTGCTCTGCCCGATTATTTTTATCTCCGCGCTGATCGGCATTTTGCAGCATATTCGCGTGCTGCCATTCGTTATCCGTATCATCGGTACAGTGCTGTCGAAAATTAACGGCATGGGTAAGCTGGAATCCTTTAACGCAGTGAGCTCGCTGATTCTGGGACAATCAGAAAACTTCATTGCTTATAAAGATATCCTCGGCAAAATGTCGCGTAATCGGATGTACACCATGGCCGCCACGGCGATGTCCACGGTATCCATGTCGATTGTGGGTGCTTACATGACCATGCTGCAGCCGAAATATGTGGTGGCGGCGCTGGTGCTGAACATGTTCAGTACCTTTATTGTCCTGTCACTGATTAACCCGTACCGCGTCTCTGCCGACGAAGAAAACCTGCAGATGTCCAATATTCACGAAGGGCAGAGCTTCTTTGAAATGCTGGGTGAATACATCCTGGCGGGCTTTAAAGTGGCGGTTATCGTAGCGGCAATGTTGATTGGCTTTATCGCCCTGATCTCTGGTCTGAACGCGCTGTTCGCCGCGGTACTGGGGATCTCCTTCCAGGGTATCCTGGGATATATCTTCTACCCGGTCGCCTGGGTCATGGGGGTTCCGGCGAGTGAGGCCCTGCAAGTGGGCAGTATCATGGCCACCAAACTGGTCTCCAATGAATTTGTTGCCATGATGGATTTACAGAAAATTTCCGCCAGCCTTAACCCGCGCACCGAGGGGATCATCTCGGTATTCCTGGTCTCTTTCGCTAACTTCTCGTCTATCGGGATTATTGCCGGTGCCATCAAAGGCCTGAACGAAGAACAGGGCAATGTGGTTTCCCGTTTTGGCCTCAAACTGGTCTACGGCTCTACCCTGGTGAGTATCCTGTCGGCGTCCATCGCGGCCCTGGTACTGTAATCACCGGTTAACAACCTGCCCCTGAAAAAGCCATTCTGCCCCCGGGCGAATGGCTTTTTTTCTGCCTGGTGCTATTGCCCGCCACTGCCCGGCAGGACGGTATTAATGGGCTGCGGTTTCCCCAGCAGGTAACCCTGGAGATAATCGACCCCCAGGCCCAGCAGCAGATCGCGCTGTTGCGCGGTTTCAACAAACTCCGCCACCACGGTCAACCCCCTGGCCTTCGCCAGCTGGCAGATCGAGTTAACAATCAGGTAGTCCACATTGCTGGTGCAGATATCGCGAATAAAACTGCCATCAATTTTAATAATGTCCGCTTCCAGTTTCTTCAGCCGGGCATAGTTGGCATAACCGGTACCAAAGTCATCAATGGCAATCAAAAAGCCGCTGCGCCGCAGGTGGCAGATATTTGCCAGCGGGGTGTCGTCATCCGAAAACGCCTGGGCCTCGGTCACTTCGATAATAACCCGGCTCACCGGGACAGCGGCACGGGTAAATAACGCCACAATATCGGCGGCAATGTCTTTCTTCATCAGCGTGAGCGGCATCAGGTTAACCGAAAAACGGATCCCCACTTCCCCGGGATCGTTGTCGCTTATCCAGCGGACCAGCCGGGCGATAACCTCAAGGTCAAAACGTGTGCTCAGGTTGAACTCCGCCACCACCGGGATAAAGGTATAAGGGGACAGCGTCTCCCCCTGATAGTCAAGCCGGGCCAAAATCTCGTAATATCCCTTACCCTGCCCGTCAACAATCGGCTGGGCATAGAGCATCAGGCCATCATGCTCAATGGCGCTTTTCACGGTATGCAGCAACCTGACCATCCCGCTGGTCTGGACTTCCACCGCATCCAGCCGGTTATCCAGCCCGAGGACCATATGTTTCTGGCTGGCCAGTTCCGCAAGGTAACTTAACTGGCCCAGCAGCCGCTGTAGTTCCTCAGGATCATCACTGGTCGCCATCCCCCAGGAGGCGCCATACTCGACGTCCAGCAAGGTCTTATTCCACGAGATCTTGCGGTTATTCAGTAGCGCCACCATCACGTTCAGCCGGTCTTCGATATCGTCACCGCGCAAAAAAATCAGCAGCTCACTGCCGGGAAGCTGGAAGATAAGTTCGCCCTCCTGTAGCCAGGGGGAGAGCATACGGGTGACCATCCGCTTACAGTGTACTCGCATCATCATGCCGTAGTGGCGGCTGAGAAATTCCAGATTATTCATCCGCAGGCAGCATACCGCCCCCTGCGGCCATTGGGTGAGATGCTGCTCCATGGCGCGCATATTCGGCAACTGGGTTAATGGATCGGTTAGCGCCTGGGAGAAATAGATACGCCGTAGCCGCTCGTTGCGGTAGTAGACCTGCATCATGTACAGCATGCAGATAGTGAACGAGATAAACACCGACAGCACAAACGACAGTGCCACATCGCTCTTCACCCCGTGCAGGAATCCCTGATTCCAGGCCAGCAGTACCCAGGCCGTGAACACCCAGGTCAGGCTGATAAACTCCCGGCTTAAACGCTGGATACCGTGGGTAAAAAAGATAAATAGGAACGGAATTAAATAGCTGGAAATAAATATGGTTTTAGTATGGACACAAAAAATCAGTAAAAATCCTATCAAAACAGTGCACCAGCAAATAGTATAAAGGCGAGCGTCAGAACGGAAATTTTTACTGATCGATACGTACCAAAAACGCCGCCGAAATGTGGGGCTGAGTATCATACGCATCGGGTAATAGAAAAGCGGTGTAAATATCAGTGCAGAGGCGATAAGATTAAGAATATCGGTAATACCAACCAGGATTGTTCCTTTCCCTAAATAACTGTCCATACTTTCCGGAAAATCAATAAAGGTTCCAGCTCCCAGCATCAGCACCTTCATCATAAAGGGGGTGGCAAAACAGAGCCAGAACAAACGATGCCCCAGCCTCTGATTAAGTATGCCGTAGCGCCAGCGCCATCCCTCCCTGAGTTGTAGTACTGCGGCATTACAGATAATTGGCACTACCAGGCAGAAGGTCAGCACGGCGCTCTGTAGCCAGGGTAGCCCGATGAACAACCAGGAGGATACCAGGACGCAAACGGCAACAGGAAATATCGCGGCCCAGCCAAACAATAAGAATACTGACAGCATCAGGCCCATCGGTAACCAGGCGAGGAAGACTTTATTACCATCAATGATGGCCACAGGGGAAATCATGCGCGTTACTGGAAATAATAACATTAAGAATATTAGCGCGAACCCTGTGCGTTTTAAAATACCGGGACTATTAAACAGCATTGGTATTATTTTTTTATCCATGTTGATATTTTATCTGTGCTAATAGTAAATTTTACGTATTTTTTAAGCAACGCTAAAAAATGTTATTTGCATAATATTTAATGCTGCATTGATTTATATCGTGTGAGGTAATTATCAGATGGCGATCTACCGGATAATGTCATTAGCGTAGGGCAAGACCGGTCATGCTGTCCAGTCACAGGGGCAGTAATCTGAACAGACAAAGAAAAAACCCCCGCCGAAGCGAGGGTTCTGATTGGTGGAGCTAAGCGGGATCGAACCGCTGACCTCTTGCATGCCATGCAAGCGCTCTCCCAGCTGAGCTATAGCCCCTTCGACAGACGTATTCTTTACTTCCAAAATCACGCTGGAGGTGATTTGGTGGAGCTAAGCGGGATCGAACCGCTGACCTCTTGCATGCCATGCAAGCGCTCTCCCAGCTGAGCTATAGCCCCGTCGTAAAGGTCGTGTCGTGTTGACGGGCGGCATAATATGAATTCCTCCCCGCACTGTCAACGGCAATTTCAGCAATTTTGTTCAACCGCCTAAAAAGCGATCAACCGCGTATTACTGCGCAAATTCTTGACGTCTGGTACTTTTTAACGTTACACATTCCAGTAATATAGTGATGAATCTGGTTTTTCACTTAATGATAACCATATAGCCAAAAGGAAAATACGCGTGTTCAAGGAACGAATGACCCCAGAAGAACTGGCCTCTATGACGGGCTTTAGCCGCCAGACTATCAACAAATGGGTGCGCAAAGGGCGCTGGAGCACCTCTCCACGCCCTGGCGTCCAGGGGGGAAAGGCCCGGTTAATCCACATCGACGAACGTGTCCGTGATTTTATTCACAGCTCACAGCGCATAGCAGAACCCCGCGCGTCCTATACCGTCACCACGGAAACACCTCTGGACAATCTGCTGATAACGTCACTGAAGGAGATGGCGCCGGATGAACAAAAGCAGCTCTCTTCCCTGCTGTTACGCGAAGGGGTTGCCGGTATGCTGAAACGCCTCGGCATCCGTGATTCCAGCCAAGCGGCATGATGAAATTAAAAACGGAAATGACACCGGCGGCGCTGGCTCGCGCCACCGGTTATACCACCCAAACGATCAATAAATGGATCCGTCAGTTTAACTGGCAGACATTGCCCATTCACGGTGTCAAAGGCGGTCGCGCCAGAGTGATTGTTGTGGATGAGCGTGTGCAGCAGTTTTTGCAGGATACCCGCCGGGGTGGCGCGCAAGTTGCCCATATTGTGGCGGAGCCTGAAGCGGAATATCTCACCGCTACCAGCCCGCTTGAGCATTTATTGATCGGGGCGCTACAGCAAATGAACGATATTGAGCGCGAGCAACTCAGTGCACTGCTGATGCGCGAAGGCATTAATGGTGTATTGGTCAGACTGGGTATCAAAGCATAAAAAAGCCGGTGTCAGACACCGGCTTTTCATTTTTCACTGATTCGCCCGGGGCGACTTATTGCTGGCTTTCACGGGCAGCAATAAATGCCAGCGCTTTGTCGATACGCGCCAGAGAGCGGGCCTGGCCAATTGCATGGACAGTCACATCCAGCGCCGGGGATTGCCCCGCACCGGTCACCGCGACACGCAGCGGCATCCCCACTTTACCCATGCCAACTTCCAGCTCGGCCGCCGTGGCCTCAATCGCCTGGTGTACGTTTTCTGCGGTCCATGCCGTGATGGCAGACAGTTTTTCACGCACCAGCTCCAGAGGCTGACGGGCAACCGGACGCAGATGTTTCTTCGCGGCATCCGCGTCGAACTCAGCAAAGTCCTCATAGAAGTAGCGGCAGCTTTCGGCAATCTCTTTCAGCGTTTTGCAGCGTTCGCCCAGCAATTTGATCAAATCGGTCAGTTGCGGACCATTGCGGGTATCAATCCCGGCCTGGTCAATATGCCATTGCAGATAAGGCGCAACGTGCTCAGCAGGCAGCGTGTTGATGTAATGGTGGTTCAGCCACTGCAGTTTTTCGGTATTAAAGGCACTGGCAGAACGGCTTATCCCATCAAGCGTGAAGTATTTGATCATCTCTTCACGGGTGAAGATTTCCTGATCGCCGTGGGACCAGCCCAGACGTACCAGATAGTTCAGCAGTGCTTCCGGTAAGTAACCTTCATCACGGTACTGCATCACGTTGACGGCACCGTGGCGTTTGGACAGTTTTTTACCGTCGTCACCATTGATCATGGAAACGTGCGCGTATACCGGCACCGGTGCGTTTAGCGCTTTCAGGATATTAATCTGGCGCGGCGTGTTATTAATATGGTCTTCGCCACGAATAACGTGGGTGATTTCCATATCCCAGTCATCGACGACCACACAGAAATTATAGGTTGGGGAACCGTCGGTACGACGAATAATCAGGTCGTCCAGCTCCTGGTTACTGAATTCGATTGGACCACGAACCTGGTCATCAAAAACCACCGACCCTTCTTGCGGGTTAGCAAAACGCACTACGCACGGCTCATCGGCTGCATGGTGGGAATGGTCATGGCGGCAACGGCCATCGTAACGCGGTTTTTCACCGCGAGCCATCTGCCCTTCACGCAGTTCTTCCAGGCGCTCTTTGGAGCAATAGCACTTATACGCGGTGCCAGCTTCCAGCATTTCATCAATAACAGCGTTGTAACGGTCAAAACGCTTAGTCTGGTAGTACGGACCTTCGTCCCAGTCGAGCCCCAGCCAGTTCATGCTGTCCATGATGGCATCAATGGCTGACTGAGTGGAACGCTCAAGGTCAGTATCCTCAATACGCAGAACGAATTCGCCGCCAGTGTTACGAGCATAGAGCCAGGAATAAAGAGCAGTACGTGCACCACCGACATGCAAATAACCTGTCGGGCTGGGTGCGAAGCGGGTTTTGATTTTCATTAAGCGGCCTTAATAACGTAATAATGTCAATGTTGGCGAGAGCCAAAGACAATTCAGTGGCAGATATTCTACCACTGTGAGGGGATTCCTCAATGTTGATACCAACGCCATATCCCGCCGGATATAAAATACGGATAAGAATCATACGATCACGAATAATAAACGCACATTCCGCCTAATTTTACGACGAACGGAAAAAATCTTCAGAAAAGGCGTTGACTCATTTTCAACTCTCCCTATAATGCGACTCCACACAGCGGGGGTGATTAGCTCAGCTGGGAGAGCACCTCCCTTACAAGGAGGGGGTCGGCGGTTCGATCCCGTCATCACCCACCACGATTTTAGTGGCTTCCGCCGTGTAGATAAGAAATTGAGAAGTGGGTGATTAGCTCAGCTGGGAGAGCACCTCCCTTACAAGGAGGGGGTCGGCGGTTCGATCCCGTCATCACCCACCACTTCGGGTCGTTAGCTCAGTTGGTAGAGCAGTTGACTTTTAATCAATTGGTCGCAGGTTCGAATCCTGCACGACCCACCAAATTCAGAAAAAAGCGCCCTATGGGCGCTTTTTTCGTTTTACGCTCTCCTTAGCCTGACGTGCAGGGTTTGAACCTGCGGCAGGTTCGACTGAATCGCCCGGAGCGATTCAGGCTGATGCGCCAGCATCACCCGCAGGGCGAGGCCCAGGACGGGCCGAGGCATATCCTGCACGACCCGCCATTATGTAGAAAGCCTTCCCCTTCCCCTTCCCCTTCCCCTTCCCCTTCCCCTACTCCTCACTCCCCAGCGCCGCAAAATCCGCCGCAAACCGGGACAGGAGCTGCACCAGTTGCTGGTACTCCTCCGGGGCCCATGACTGGAACAACTGCTGATAAACCTGCGCCCGCACCTGATCAATCCGGTCGGTTAATCCCTTGCCCTGCGCCGTAATCACCGCCTCGTTAATGCGCTTATCGCGCACATTCTTTTGCCGCTGCGCCAGGCCGCTTTGTTCGAGCTTCGCCACCTGACGGCTAACCGTGGTGTAATCCCGCCCGACCCGATCCGCTAACTCCACAATACCAATCGGACCAAAACGGCCAATTTGCACCAGCAGCGGGAATAATGCCCTGTCCAGCGGAATACCAGACTGGGCTATCATCATCTCATCGCGCTGGGGGCGGTTAAACGTGCCAACGATACCCAGCAGTGTGTTATGCAGTTTGTCGTAGTTATCAGGGTTACCAGAGATATGTGTATTTTGCACATTTTCCATTGACAAGCGCTCCTTCAGGAAATAATGTGCATTATACACATATATTATCACGAGGTGTCCGATGAAAGCCGCTATCGTCTCAGCAAAAGGACAAACGCCCAGCTATCACGATTTTCCTGAACCCCAGGCCGATGATCAGCATGTGATTGTCACCGTAAAAGCCGCTGCCCTGAGCCAGCTCACTAAATCCCGGGCTGCAGGTACCCACTACAGTGCAGAAGGCCAGTTTCCTTTTATTGCCGGTGTCGACGGCACTGGCTACCTCGCCGACGGGCAACCGGTTTACTTCCTCGCCTTCACACCGCCCTGGGGAAGCATGGCCGAAAAGACCCGGGTGCCGGGTGCCGCCGTGGTGCCGTTCTCCCCCACCCTCGACCTGGCAGAGGTAGCCGCCCTGGCAAACCCGGGGATGTCATCCTGGGCTGCGCTAACCCGCCGGGCGCAGTTACGCCGCGGGGAAACCGTATTAATTAATGGCGCAACCGGTGCATCCGGCGGCCTGGCGGTCCGCATTGCCCGCTACCTCGGCGCCGGGAAAATTATCGTCACCGGCCGTAACCCCGATGCGCTACACCGCTTGTTAACCGAAGGGGCCGACATCGCACTGCCGCTGGACACGCTGGCTGCGAAACTCCCGGCCCTGATGGCTGGCGGCATTGATGTGGTGCTGGACTACCTCTGGGGGCAAAGCGCCCTTGATATTATGACTGCCGCCGTCACCGGGGGCGATCGCGCGCTGCGCTTCGTCCAGATAGGCTCCCTGAGCGGGGAAAATATAGCGCTACACAGCAAGCTGCTGCGCGCATCCGGCCTGACCTTAATGGGCAGCGGGCTGGGCAGCGTCTCAAACCGCGAGCTTATTGCATCAGTTGGTGAGCTGCTGGATGCCGCCACCAAAACAGACTTTACCGTGCCTTCACGTACCGTCCCGCTGGCCGGGGTCAATCAGGCATGGACTGAAGAGAGCAACCGCCAGCGCATTGTCTTCACCCTCTGACCGCGCAACCCGCCACATTACCGGTAACCATCGCCTCACCCCGGGCGGTGGTTGCCGGAGCAAAACAGCGGGTCCCCCTCTCTTTGCCGCGCCAGTGTACTCGCCTCATCCCGGACCAGCTCCCATATGGCCTGGGCCGCACTCGACAGCGAACGGTTCTTGCGCTTTGCCAGCATCAGTTGCCGGTCCACCACCGGCACCAGCGGCTTCACAACCAGGCCACGCCCTTCCGGCAGCGGCAGCGCCAGTGCCGGAAGAATACTAATCCCGATGCCCGCCTCGACCATCGGGAACAAGGTGGCCGGGTGGCCTATCTGCTGGACAATGCGCGGCACCACCCCCTGGCTGGCCAGGGCCTGGTCGATCAGCGGCCGGCTGCCGGAGGCATAATCCTGCAATATTACCGCCTTGCCCTGGAGCGCTTGCCACGCCACCTGGTCCTGCCCGGCAAACGGATGGTCATCCCGGCACAGTAATAAAAACGGCTCCGACAATACCTCAGTACACTCCAGATCGCTGGCCTGGCCCGGATCGATAACAATCCCGAAATCCACTTCCCCCAAGCGAATGCTTTCCAGCACCCACTGTTGGGGGCGATCATGAAGCACAAACTGAATCGCCGGATAACGCAGATTACTGCTGGCAATCGACTGCGGGATCAGATGGGCGGAAATCGTCTGGCTGGCGGCAACCCGCACCGTGCCGGTTAATTTTTGCCCGACAGTGCGGGCATCCAGTAATACGCCGTGCAAATCTTCCAGCACCGGCTCCAGTCGGCTGGCCAGCTGGGTTCCCGCATCGGTCAGCACCACTTCCCGGGTGGTCCTGTCCAGCAGGCGCACACCGATTTCGTTTTCCAGCTCCTTGACACTGTGGCTGACCGCAGACTGGCTCAGCCCGATAATCTCCCCTGCCCGACTAAAGCTCCCGGCCCTGGCCACCGCCACAAACACCTTCAACTGCCGTAATGAGTAATTCATCTGTTTTATTCATGTATACATGCAATAAATCAATTTTATTTCTTAAAACAAATTCCGTACAATCTTTAGTGAACTTTCTGAGGTGCGTCCATGAATCTATTAAAAATTTTCGATCCTTTTACCCTCACCCTAGTCATCACGGTATTACTGGCCACCTTTTTTCCGGCCACCGGTGTCTGGGTTGGTTTCTTTGACGGGCTAACCACCGCCGCCATTGCCCTGCTGTTTTTTATGCACGGCGCGAAGCTCTCCCGGGAAGCGATTATTGCCGGTAGCAGCCACTGGCGCTTACACCTGTGGGTGATGTGCAGTACCTTTGTGTTATTTCCGGTACTGGGGGTGCTGTTCAGCTGGTGGGCGCCGGTTAACGTCAGCCCGGAAATTTACGCCGGTTTCCTCTACCTGTGTATTTTGCCCGCCACGGTGCAGTCCGCCATTGCGTTTACCTCCCTGGCCGGGGGCAATGTGGCCGCCGCCGTTTGCGCCGCCTCGGCCTCCAGTCTGTTAGGGGTATTTGTCTCGCCACTGCTGGTGGGGCTGGTGATGCACGTCCACGGGGCCGGCGGCAGCCTGCAACAGGTGGGCAGCATTATGCTGCAACTGCTGGTGCCGTTCGTGCTGGGGCATCTGTCCCGGCCCTGGACCGGTAACTTTGTGGCGCGCCATAAGAAATGGATAGGAAAAACCGATCAGTCGTCCATTCTGCTGGTGGTGTACACCGCCTTCAGCGAAGCAGTGACCCACGGTATCTGGCACAAAGTAGGGGTGGGAACGCTGCTGTTTATTGTGGTGGTCAGCCTGGTATTACTGGCGATTGTGATTGCCATCAATACCCTGGTGGCCCGGCGCTGCGGGTTCAGTAAAGCAGATGAAATTACCATTGTGTTTTGTGGTTCGAAAAAGAGCCTCGCCAATGGGATCCCGATGGCCAATATTCTGTTCCCCGCCGCCACGGTAGGTATCCTGGTGCTGCCGCTGATGATCTTCCACCAGATCCAGCTGATGGTCTGCGCCGTACTGGCACGGCGCTATAAACGCCAGACAGACGCCGCCGCAAGGCAGGAAAGCGTGGCAGTCAAAAACTAATGGCCTTTCAGGGGGCGGACCAGATGGTCCAGCCCCTCGATTTTAATCAGCAAGGTGAGCGCCATCAGTTCCCCCAGTTGCCCCTGGGGGAATTCGCCCTTGCGGGAAAACCACAGCAAATACTCCTCGGGCAGATCGATCAACATCCGCCCCTGATACTTCCCGAACGGCATCACCGTATTGGCAATCGCCACTAATTGCTGTTTATCCATTTACTCACCCAGCAGACGTAACATTTCAGCTTCATCAATCACCGCAATGCCCAGCTCCTGCGCTTTAGCCAGTTTTGAGCCTGCGGCCTCCCCGGCAATGACCAGATCGGTTTTCTTCGAGACACTGCCGCTGACTTTCGCCCCCAGCGCCACCAGGCGGGCTTTCGCGTCATCGCGGGACATCAGGCTCAGGGAGCCGGTCAGCACCACGGTCTTACCGGCGAACGGGCTGTCTATCTCTTCCGCCCGGATAACCACCGGCGCATCCCAGTGAATACCTCGCTCGTCAACCAGCTGACGGATCACCTCGCGGTTGCTCTCCTCCTGGAAGAAATGAAACACGTGGTTTGCCACCACAACCCCGACATCCGGCACTTTTTGCAGCTCGTCAATGCTGGCGGCAGCCAGGGCCTCAAGAGTACCAAAATGGGCCGCCAGACCAGCGGCAGTGGCTTCACCCACTTCGCGGATCCCCAGCGCATATAAGAACCGGGCAAAGGTGGTATGCCGGGATTTATCCAGTGCATTGACCAGATTGGTTGCCGATTTTGGCCCCATCCGATCCAGCCCGGTCAGCACGCCGGCGGTCAGCCCGAATAGGTCCGCCGGGGTGTGGACATACTCTTTCTCCACCAGTTGGTCGATTATCTTGTCCCCCATGCCGTCCACGTCCAGCGCCCGGCGGGAAACAAAGTGCTTAAGGGACTCTTTACGCTGGGCACCGCAAATCAGGCCACCGGTACAGCGGGCCACGGCTTCACCTTCTACCCGTTCGATATCTGAACCACATACCGGACAATGCAGCGGGAACACAATCTCCCGGGTATCGTCCGGGCGTTCTGACATCACCACCCCCACCACCTGCGGGATAACGTCCCCGGCGCGGCGTACCACAACCTTATCGCCGATCCGCAGCCCCAGACGGTCAATCTCATCGGCATTATGCAGGGTCGCGTTGCTGACCAGCACACCGGCCACCTGAACCGGCTCCAGCCGCGCCACCGGCGTGATAGCCCCGGTGCGCCCCACCTGGAACTCAACATCGCGCACAATGGTCATCTGCTCCTGGGCCGGGAATTTAAACGCCGTCGCCCAGCGCGGAGCGCGTGCCACAAACCCTAGGCTTTCCTGAAGCGCCCGGTCATTGACCTTGATAACCACCCCGTCAATATCAAACCCCAGCCCCGGACGATCGGTGCCGATTTGGTGATAGAAATCCAGCACCGCCTGGGCGCCGGTACACAGACGGATGCGATCGCTTACCGGCAGACCCCAGGCCTTAAACTGGTTGAGGCAGCCCATATGGGTATCCGGCAATGTGCCGCCTTCCAGCAGGCCAAAGCCGTAGCAGAAAAAGGTCAGCGGACGTTTGGCGGTGATGCGCGGATCAAGCTGGCGCAGGGAACCGGCCGCCGCGTTACGCGGGTTAGCAAACACTTTGCCACCGGTGCGGCGGGCGTCGTCATTGATTTTCTCAAAACCGGCCTGGGGCAGAAACACTTCGCCGCGCACTTCAACCCGGGCAGGAATATTGTCGCCGTGCAGGCGCAGCGGGATAGCCCGGATGGTGCGCACGTTAGCGGTAATATTTTCCCCGGTGGTGCCGTCACCACGGGTGGAGGCGCGCACCAGCAGGCCATCTTCGTACAGCAGGCTCACCGCCAGGCCATCAAGTTTCAGCTCACAGCAGAACGTTATCTCCTGGGTGTCCCGCAACCGGTCCTGAACCCGTTTATAGAAAGCGAGGAAGCTCTCTTCGTCAAACACGTTGTCGAGGGACAACATCGGCACTTCATGGCGCACCTGGGTAAATTCACTGAGCGGCGCCGCCCCCACCCGCTGGGTAGGGGAGTCAGGTGTAATTAACTGCGGGTGGGTCTGTTCCAGCGCCCGCAATTCACGCATCAGCCGATCGTATTCGGCATCCGGGATCTCCGGCGCGTCCTGGACATGATAAAGGTATTCGTGATGGCGAAGCGTGGTGCGCAGATGAGCCAGCTGTTGTTCGATGGTGTCCATATTATTTACTCACCCTGGAAATATGAAAAACCCCCGGCTGGCGGGGGTTCTGGATAGAAATGATGTCGTAGCTGTCGGGGAAATTACCCGCCGATAACATCCCTGATGCGGTCCTGATACTCACGCAGTTTCTGGGGGGTCATCATGCGGCGCTGTTCATCCAGCACCACACCGCCAACTTCATCAGCAATATGCTGAGCGGACTGCAACATCAGTTTAAAGTTCTGCAACGCATCACCGTAGGACGGCACCTGCATAAAAATAGTGACGCCCGGCGTGGTAAAATCACGCATATTTTCCGGATCAAAAGATCCCGGCTTCACCATGTTTGCAAGGCTGAATAACACCTTGCCGCTACCGTCCGGGCTCAGATGGCGATGGAAGATATTCATCTCGCCAAACTTAAAGCCGGCCTGCTGAATACTGTTCAGCAGTATGCCGCCGTCAAGCTGGGTCCCGGCGTGGGCGGCAACGTTCATCACGATAACCGTCTCTTTCAGTACCGGTTTTTCCGGCACAGGTGCCGCTGGCTGTGGCACTGCCGCGGGGGCAGGCTGCTGCGGTACCGGCGCATCGGCTACCGGCTGGGGCGCAGGCTGCGCCACCGGCTGCTGCGGCGCGACAGCGGGCTGTTGATATCCCGGCTGCGGTTGCTGCGGTGCACGGTACTCCGGCTGGCCCGGCTGAGGCATAACCGGACGTGGCGGTTGTTGCCCTTGCAGCGGATCAGGTTGCTGAGCAGATTGATAAGGCTGAGGCTGCTGTTGGGGCTGCTGCGGCTGACGCTGCTGCGGCGCCCCATAAGGCGGCTGGTACTGGTGCTGCGGTGCCTGCTGTGGCTGACGCTGCGCCTCCTGCCCCCATGAGCCCTGATCCTGAGGCGGATTCACACGATGAACCCGGACCTCACCGACCCCTTCTTCTTGTTCGTTAAAGTCGTTCTCGTCGTCAGACTCTTCACCACGCCGCCCCGACGCACGCTTAAGCGGACGATCGCGAAAAACAGACGAACGCTCCTTACGACTGGTCCACAGTCCGTGCACCAGTAAGGCTATTATGGCTATCGCGCCAACAATGATTAATATCAGACGCAAATCCTGCATCATTATATTCTCTGTTGTTCTAACACCTTGCCACCGCGGCAATCATTCATTCCCTAAGAGTATTTGCCCCTTTCCATAAGTGCAAGCGGACTCTCAAGTTTCAGCCCATAAAGATGAGCCTAACCGTATTTTTTGCTGTTTTTTCGACCATTTCTTAACTGGTTATCCTTTTTCAGTTCGCTATCATAGTGTGGCACAACTTTTTTGGTTGCATTAACAGGAGTTCTTCCCCGGTATGGCTACTCATTTGTCGTCCACCCCGCATAGCGGATTTCACTATTTTTCCCAGGGATGGAAATTGATCCACCAACCCGGAATCCGCCGTTTCGTGATCCTGCCGTTACTCATCAATATTCTCCTGATGGGGGCCGCCTTTTGGTGGCTGTTTACCCGCCTGGAAAGCTGGATCCCGTCGCTGTTGTCATTGGTTCCTGACTGGCTCCAGTGGTTAAGCTATCTGCTCTGGCCCCTGGCCGTCATCTCTTTGTTTCTGATTTTTGGCTATTTCTTCTCGACTATCGCTAACTGGATAGCCGCACCATTTAATGGCCTGCTGGCAGAACAGCTTGAGGCCAGGCTCACCGGGGCAACCCCGCCAGACACCGGTATCCTGGACATCATGAAAGATCTGCCGCGCATCATGAAACGCGAATGGCAAAAATTGACCTGGTATCTGCCCCGGGCCGTTGTGCTGCTGCTGCTCTACTTTATTCCCGGTTTAGGGCAAACCCTGGCGCCGGTGATTTGGTTCCTGTTCAGCGCCTGGATGTTCAGCCTGCAATATGCTGATTACCCCTTCGATAATCACAAAGTGCCTTTTAAAACCATGCGTGCGGCCCTGCGGGAGCGCAAAATGATCAATATGCAGTTCGGTACCCTGGTGAGCCTGTTTACCATGATCCCGGTTCTGAACCTGTTCATTATGCCGGTTGCCGTCTGCGGGGCGACCGCCATGTGGGTTGAGTGCTACCGCGATAAGCACAATATGTGGAAATAATCCCCCCTGCCCTCACCACAGAGGCGGCATATGCCGCCTCTTATTCCATCTTGCGGTTCATTATTTCCCCTGCGAATATAGATATACTAAATCCTTACTTCCCCATATGATTTCAGGCGGTATGCTGGGGTGGTCGCTAAATTTCATACAGTTAAAGGATGGGCCATGAGCAAGATCTACGAAGACAATTCTCTCACCATCGGTCATACACCGCTGGTTCGACTGAATCGCATTGGCAATGGACGTATTCTGGCCAAAGTTGAATCCCGTAATCCCAGCTTCAGCGTAAAATGCCGTATCGGCGCCAATATGATCTGGGACGCAGAGAAACGCGGCATCCTGAAACCTGGCGTCGAGCTGGTGGAACCCACCAGCGGCAACACCGGTATTGCTCTGGCCTATGTGGCGGCGGCGCGGGGCTACAAGCTAACGCTGACCATGCCGGAAACCATGAGCGTTGAGCGCCGTAAATTACTGAAAGCACTGGGAGCAAACCTGGTGCTGACCGAGGGCGCTAAAGGGATGAAAGGCGCTATCCAGAAGGCGGAAGAAATCGTCGCCAGCGATCCGGTTAAATATGTGCTGCTGCAACAGTTCAGCAACCCGGCTAACCCGGAAATCCACGAGAAAACCACTGGCCCGGAAATCTGGGAAGATACCGATGGTGACGTGGATGTGTTCATTGCCGGTGTCGGTACCGGCGGTACGCTGACCGGCGTAACTCGCTATATCAAAAACACCAAAGGCAAAAAAGCGCTGATCAGCGTGGCCGTTGAGCCAACGGATTCACCGGTGATAACCCAGGCGCTGGCCGGTGAAGAAATCAAACCCGGCCCGCATAAAATCCAGGGTATCGGTGCTGGCTTTATCCCGGGTAACCTGGATCTGAAGCTTATCGACAAAGTGGTGACCATCAGCAATGAAGAAGCCATCTCCACTGCCCGTCGTCTGATGGAAGAAGAAGGCATTCTGGCCGGGATTTCCTCCGGCGCCGCCGTGGCCGCAGCGCTGAAACTCCAGCAAGATGAAACCTTTGCCAATAAAAATATCGTGGTTATCCTGCCCTCTTCCGGTGAGCGTTATTTAAGCACCGCCCTGTTTGCCGATCTGTTCACTGAGAAAGAACTGCAACAGTGATGCCAGGTCCGCGAAATTGACTAAAAAAACACCCTTCTGGGTGTTTTTTTGTGCCTCGCGTCATAAATTGAGCCCACGTAGCATTGCCTGCTGGCTAAAGCTCTGGTATTTAACCTGCATTATTTTGATGCGTGAAATCAATAGATCGCACATCACCACGGCTGAATCGATTTATCGGTTTGGTGGCCAGCAGCGTTTAGCGGCATAATGGATGGCGATGAGCGAACTCCCGGTGCAACATATTTGACTGGCTTGCTCCGCATCAGTGTCCAGCACCAGCTGGTACTGGCACCAATAATACAGGCTAAAGTGTAGCCGCCAGGCTAGACTTTAGTTCCACAACACTAAACCTATAAGTTGGGGAAATACAATGTTCCAGCAAGAAGTTACTATTACCGCTCCGAACGGCCTGCATACCCGCCCTGCTGCTCAGTTTGTTAAAGAAGCGAAAGGCTTCACTTCCGATATCACCGTAACCTCCAATGGCAAAAGCGCCAGTGCCAAAAGCCTGTTTAAACTGCAGACACTGGGCCTGACTCAGGGCACCGTTGTGACCATCTCCGCTGAAGGCGAAGACGAGCAGAAAGCAGTTGAGCATCTGGTTAAACTGATGGCTGAACTCGAGTAAGCTGCGGCTCTCAGAGGAAACTGGATTTCATTCAAATCAGTCACAAGTAAGGTAGGGTTATGATTTCAGGCATTTTAGCATCCCCGGGTATCGCTTTCGGCAAAGCGCTTCTGCTGAAAGAAGATGAGATTGTCATCGACCGGAAGAAAATTTCTGCTGACAAGGTTGACCAGGAGGTTGAACGTTTCCTGAGCGGTCGTGCCAAGGCATCCGCACAGTTAGAAGCGATCAAAACCAAAGCTGGTGAAACTTTCGGTGAAGAAAAAGAAGCTATCTTTGAAGGCCACATTATGTTGCTGGAAGATGAGGAGCTGGAGCAGGAAATCATAGCCCTGATTAAAGATAAGCTCATCACCGCCGACGCAGCGGCATATCAGATTATTGAAGGGCAGGCTTCTACTCTGGAAGAGTTAGACGACGAATACCTGAAAGAACGTGCCGCAGACGTACGTGACATCGGTAAACGCCTGTTGCGTAACATTTTGGGCCTGGCGATTATCGATCTGAGCGCAATCCAGGAGGAAGTTATCCTGGTGGCAACCGATCTTACCCCGTCCGAAACCGCACAGCTGAATCTTAAGAAAGTGCTGGGCTTTATCACCGATATCGGTGGCCGCACGTCACATACCTCGATCATGGCGCGCTCCCTTGAGCTGCCGGCTATCGTGGGTACCGGTAATATCACGACCCAGGTCGTAAGCGGTGATTATCTGATCCTCGATGCGGTTAACAACAACGTCTACGTTAACCCGACTAACGACGAGATCGATGCACTGCGCCAGCTGCAAACTCAGGTTGCAGAAGAAAAAGCCGAACTGGCTAAACTGAAAGACCTGCCGGCGATCACCCTTGATGGTCACCAGGTAGAAGTCTGCGCCAACATCGGTACCGTACGCGATGTGGCCGGTGCAGAACGCAACGGTGCAGAAGGTGTTGGTCTGTATCGTACAGAATTCCTGTTTATGGATCGCGACGCACTGCCGACCGAAGACGAACAGTTTGCTGCTTATAAAGCAGTGGCTGAAGCGTGCGGTTCTCAGGCGGTCATCGTCCGTACCATGGACATCGGTGGCGATAAAAAGCTGCCGTACATGAACTTCCCGAAAGAAGAAAACCCGTTCCTCGGCTGGCGTGCTATCCGTATCGCAATGGACCGTAAAGAAATCCTGCGCGATCAGGTACGTGCCATCCTGCGGGCGTCTGCTTTCGGTAAACTGCGCATCATGTTCCCGATGATAATCTCTGTTGAAGAAGTGCGTGCACTGAAAGCAGAAATTGAGAAATACAAAGCGGAACTGCGCGACGAAAACAAAGCATTTGATGAGTCAATTGAAATTGGCGTGATGGTGGAAACCCCTGCGGCAGCGACAATTGCGCATCATTTGGCCAAAGAAGTTGATTTCTTTAGTATTGGTACCAACGATTTGACGCAGTACACACTGGCGGTTGACCGTGGTAATGATATGATCTCCCACCTCTACCAGCCGATGTCTCCGTCAGTCCTGACCCTGATTAAACAGGTAATTGACGCTTCTCATGCAGAAGGTAAGTGGACCGGTATGTGCGGTGAGCTTGCTGGCGATGAACGTGCTACACTACTGTTGCTGGGGATGGGTCTGGACGAATTCAGTATGAGTGCCATATCTATCCCGCGCATCAAGAAGATTATTCGTAATACGAACTTCGAAGATGCCAGGGTATTAGCAGAGCAAGCTCTTGCTCAACCGACAACGGACGAGTTAATGGCGCTGGTTAACAAGTTCATTGAAGAAAAAACAATCTGCTAATCCACAAGATACGGCCCAAATTACTGCTTAGGAGAGAAGGCTAATGGGGTTATTTAGTAAACTTTTCGGTGACAAAGGCAACAGTGACACCGGAATCATTGAAATCGTTGCTCCACTGTCTGGTGAAATCGTCAACATTGAAGATGTGCCTGATGTGGTATTTGCCGAAAAAATCGTTGGTGATGGTATCGCCATCAAACCTACTGGCGACAAAATGGTCGCACCGGTAGACGGCACCATTGGTAAGATCTTTGAAACTAACCATGCTTTCTCTATCGAGTCCGATAGCGGCATTGAGCTGTTTGTTCACTTTGGTATCGACACCGTTGAACTGAAAGGCGAAGGTTTCAAACGTATCGCCGAAGAAGGCCAGCGCGTCAAGAAAGGTGATGTTGTCATCGAATTCGATCTGCCCCTGCTGGAAGAGAAAGCCAAGTCTACCCTGACCCCGGTTGTTATCTCCAACATGGACGAGATCAAAGAGCTGATCAAGCTGTCTGGTAGTGTGACCGTGGGCGAAACCCCGGTTATTCGTATCAAGAAGTAATCACTCTCCTGATTAAAAAATGGCGCCTGATGGCGCCATTTTTATTGCCGTTATCGCGCAATTCGTCGCTAGATCCCTTCCCCCTGGTGGAAGCTCTCCTCACTGAATACCCCGGTAGACAAGTAGCGGTCCCCGCGATCGCAAATAATCGCCACCACCACCGCCCCCGGGTTATCCCCGGCGACCCGTAATGCCCCGGACACCGCCCCACCGGAGCTGACGCCGCAAAAAATGCCCTCTTTCATCGCCAGTAGACGCGTGGTGCGTTCTGCCTCTGCCTGGCTGATATCCAGTACCTTATCCACCAGCGACGCGGTAAAAATCCCCGGCATATATTCTGCTGGCCAGCGGCGGATCCCCGGAATACTGCTGCCTTCACAGGGTTGCAGGCCAACGATGGTGACCGGCTTATGCTGCTCTTTCAGGAAACGGCCGGTACCGGTAACCGTGCCGGTTGTCCCCATGCTCGACACAAAATGGCTGATCCGCCCGCCGGTCTGGCGCCAGATCTCCGGGCCGGTAGTACGGTAATGGGCCAGCGGATTATCCGGGTTATTAAACTGATCAAGGATATACCCCTCTCCGCGGCGGGCCATCTCCTGGGCTAAATCCCGGGCCCCTTCCATGCCCTGCGCTTTAGTGACCAGCAGCAGTTCAGCCCCATAAGCCCGCATTGCCGCCTTGCGCTCAAGGCTCATATTGTCAGGCATCAATAGCGTCATCCGGTACCCTTTCAGGGCGGCAATCATCGCCAGGGCAATACCGGTATTGCCGCTGGTGGCTTCGATTAGTCGATCCCCCGGGCGAATATCACCCCGTTTTTCCGCCTCAACGATCATTGACAGCGCCGCGCGATCCTTCACCGATCCTGCCGGATTGTTGCCTTCCAGTTTGACCCAGACTTCACTGCCGTTTTCCGGCCCCATACGCTGGAGCCGCACCAGAGGCGTATTGCCAATGGTGGTTTCTAATGTTGTGTTCACGTTGCCTGTCCACTACCCATAAAAAAGCGGCCACGAAAGGCCGCCTGCTCATCGTTTGATTAACCTATCAGGCCGTCTGTGCCAGAGCAACACTCTGGATCGGCTGCTGGTCATGATAAATACGCGCATTTTGCAGCCCGACAAACAGACGCTCGCCCCGTAACGGGACGCGCTCCCCCGCCAGCACGACGGTGATAGGATCCGGATACCAGCCCTGGGGTTGCACCACCAACTGGACGAAATGCCCGCGTAGGCTGGCTTCAACAACCTGTACCGGCAGCGGTGAGTCGAGGCTGGTCCGGTCGCTGACATCCACTTCCCAGGGCCGCAAGAACAGATCAACATCCCCCTGCCAGGCCGGCGTGAACCCCAGCGGCCAGCGGTGAGCGCCCACATGGAACTGGCTACCGCGGATAGTCCCTTTCAGGCGGTTAACCTCCCCGAGAAACTCCAGCACAAAGCGGGTGGCCGGTTCCCGCCAGACGATTTCCGGGCTGTCGGCCTGTTCAATATTCCCCTGGCTCATGACCACCACGCGGTCCGCCACTTCCATGGCCTCCTCCTGGTCATGGGTCACAAATACGCTGGTGAATTTCAGCTCTTCGTGCAGCTCACGCAGCCAGCGGCGAAGTTCTTTACGTACCTGGGCATCCAGCGCACCGAAAGGCTCATCCAGCAGCAGGATCTGCGGCTCCACCGCCAGGGCCCGGGCCAGCGCCACGCGCTGCTTCTGGCCGCCGGACAGTTGCGCCGGATAGCGATCGGCCAAATGAGCAAGTTGCACCATTTCCAGTAACGCAGTCACCTTCTGCTTAATTGCCGCCGCCCCGGGCCGCGCCTTACGCGGTAACACCGTCAGCCCAAAAGCGATATTGTCAAACACCGTCATATGGCGGAACAGCGCATAGTGCTGGAACACAAAGCCGACTTTCCGGTCCCGGGCATGCAGGCGGCTGACGTCAGTGCCCTGGAAGCGGATATGCCCGCTGGTCTGGTGTTCCAGCCCGGCAATAATACGCAGCAGCGTGGTTTTCCCGGAGCCCGATGGCCCCAGCAGCGCCACCATCTGGCCCGAAGGAATGTCCAGTGAGATATCATTCAGCACCTGGGTATGACCAAACGACTTACGGATATTGGCTATCTGAATACTCATTGATGTTCCTCCTTCTGGCGTTTCTCCTGGTTGGCCAGGCGCCACTGTAATGCACTTTTCATAAACAGGGTCAGGATTGCCATCAGCGCTAATAGCGCCGCCGCCGTGAAGGACCCCACGGTGTTGTAATCCTGCTCCAGTAATTCAATCTGTAACGGCAGTGAGAGGGTTTCACCGCGGATCGAGCCCGATACCACGGACACCGCCCCGAACTCGCCAATGGCGCGGGCATTGGTCAATACCACGCCGTATAACAACGCCCAGCGGATGTTGGGTAACGTTACCCGGCGGAACATCTGCCAGCCGGATGCCCCCAGCAAAATGGCCGCTTCATCTTCCTGGCTGCCCTGGCTGTGCATCACCGGCACCAGCTCACGCACCACAAACGGACAGGTTACGAAAATGGTCACCAGCAACATACCCGGCCAGGCGAACATAATTTGCAGATTATGGGCATCAAGCCACGGCCCCAGAGGGCCATTGGATCCATAAAACAGCAGATAGACCAGACCAGCCACCACCGGGGATACCGCGAACGGGATATCCAGCAGGGTCAGCAGCAACTGGCGGCCCGGAAAGGTAAAACGGGTCACCAGCCAGGCCAGCAGGGTACCGAACACCAGGTTCACCGGCACCGAAATCAACGCAATCAGCACCGTCAGCCAGATAGCGTGCAGCATGTCCGCATCGGCCAGGTTGTGCAGCACCGGCATCAGCCCTTTGGCAAATGCCTGGCAAAAGATATAGATAATCGGCACCAGCAGGATAAACGTGGACAACAGCACGCCAATCCCGATTAACGCCCATTTTCCCCAGTTAATCGGCTGCCGCGCGCGCGCGGCGGTTGCCAGTGGAGTAACATTCGCCATTAGTGACCTACCACCCGCTGACCAAAGCGGCTTTGCAAGGTATTGATGCTAAACAGCAGTAACAGGGAAGCGCCGAGGATAACCGAGGCAACCGCACTGGCCGCCGGGTAGTCAAACTCCTGCAGGCGGACAAAAATCATCAGCGAGGTCACTTCGGTTTTCCAGGCAATATTCCCGGCAATAAAAATCACCGCCCCGAACTCGCCCAGGCTGCGGGTAAACGACAGCGCCACCCCGGCAATCAGCGCGGGGGACAGCTCCGGTAATACCACCCGGCGAAAACTCTGCCAGCGCGTGGCGCCGAGGGTCTGGGCCGCTTCTTCATATTCTGGCCCCAGTTCCTCCAGAACCGGCTGTACCGTGCGCACCACAAAAGGGATGCTGGTAAACGCCATGGCGACGGCAATCCCAAGCCAGGTATAGGTGACTTTAATCCCCAGGGTCGCCAGCCATTCACCGTAGAAGCCATTCACCGAGAACAGCGACGCCAGGGTCAGGCCCGCCACCGCGGTGGGTAACGCAAAAGGCAAATCCATCAGCGCATCCAGCAGGCTGCGGCCGGGGAACTCATAGCGGGTCAGGATCCAGGCCATCAGCATCCCGAACACGCCGTTAAATATCGATGCCACCGCCGCGGACAGTAATGTCACTTTATAGGCCGCCACAATTTGCGGGTTGGTTATCACCGTCCAGTACTCTGACCAGGTCATCTGCGCCAGTTGCATCACCAGCGCACTCAGCGGTAATAACAGGATCAGGCAGACAAACAGCAGGCTGGTGCCCAGGCTCAGGGTGAACCCCGGCAACACCCGCTTTGAGGCAACAGAAAACATTACTTACGCCCCGCCGCCAGTAACTTGTCCAGCTCACCGCCGCTGGCAAAGTGGGTTTTCATCACTTCCGGCCAGGAGCCAAACTGATCTTCCACCCGGAACAACTCGGTCTGCGGGAACTTGTCTTTCAGTTTATCCATCACCGCCGGGTTGTTTACCCGGTAGTAGTAGCTGGTAATGATCGCCTGGGCCTGCGGGCTGTAAAGGTATTTCAGGTAATCCTGCGCGGCTTTTTCGGTACCGTTGGCCTTAACATTTTTATCCAGCCAGGCCACCGGAAACTCCGCCAGGATATTGACCTGCGGCACCACCACTTCGTAACCCTCTTTGGCGTATTGGTTACGGATATTGTTCACTTCAGATTCAAAAGTGATCAGCACATCACCCAGGCCACGTTCCACAAACGTCGTGGTCGCCCCGCGTCCGCCGGTATCAAAAACCGCCACGTTTTTCAGGAACTGGGTCATAAACTGTTCGGTTTTGGCGTTATCGTTACCGTCGGCTTTAGCCGCCGCCCCCCAGGCCGCCAGATAGGTGTAACGGGCATTGCCGGAAGTTTTCGGGTTCGGGAACACGAGCTGAACATCCGGGCGCACCAGATCGGCCCAGCTGTGGATATTTTTCGGGTTTCCCTTACGCACCAGGAACGCCATGGTGGAATAGAACGGCGAGCTGTTATTCGGCAGGCGGCTTTGCCAGTTGGCCGGGATAAGGTTGCCCCGGTCATGCAGGATCTGGACATCTGTCACCTGGTTATAGGTTACAACGTCTGCTTTTAAGCCCTGCAAAATAGCCAGTGCCTGTTTAGACGAGCCCGCGTGGGACTGTTTAATGGTCAGCTTATCGCCGCCATTTTCTTTGGCCCATTGCTGTTCAAACGGCGGGTTCAGCGCGGCAAACAGTTCCCGGGAAACATCATAAGAGCTATTGAGCAATTCTGTTGCGTGGGCCTGGCCTGCCAGCAGCAGAGAAACAGCAGCAATACGCCATACTTTTTTAACTGACTTAACGGCCATGAGATCCCCTTATAAAAACTGTCAACATCACGCTTAATACGGTGTCCAGTTTATTTATAACGGGAGGCAAAGCTGTAACGCTTTTATATACCGTTTGGCGATTTGCAAGTTCGAAACAATATAAGCCACGGCACAGCAGGGATTACGACACTAAACGGCGCGACAGACATCGCGCCGGAAGGGAGGGTTACAGCGCGTTCAGTACGGTCAGAGAAGGGGCAAAATAGTAGCCGCCGGTTACCGGTTTGGTGAAGCGCAGCAGCGCATCTCGCTTACCGTCCAGCTCGCCAAACATGCTCAGCAGTTGCTGTTCAATATTGTGCAGGCGCGCCGCGTAAGAGCAGAAGTAGAGACCGTGCTCGCCGCTGGCGGTGCCGTAAGGCAGGCTCTGGCGCACAATCTTCAAGCCTTTGCCGTCTTCTTTTAAATCAACCCGGGTCACGTGCGAGGTGACCGGGCGTTCATCCGGTTCGATCTCCACACTGTCGGCCTTAGTACGGCCAATGATCATCTCCTGATCGTGTTCACTCAGGCGGTGGAAGGCAGGCAGGTTATGTACCCAGCGCTGGGACAACACGTAGCTACCGCCATCATCAATCCCGCCGTTGATCACGGCAGCATCACGGCGCGGGGTATCACCGGCAGGGTTTTCGGTACCGTCGACAAACCCGCTCAGGTCACGTTCTTCAACCCAGCGGAACCCGTGGGTCTCTTCTTCGATTTTCAGTGTCTCGCCAAACGCCGCCAGCGCCGCCTGTGCCACGGAAAAGTTCACGTCATGGCGCAGGGACATAATATGGATTAGCACATCATGTTGCGTGGCCGGTGCCAGCCCCTTGCCCAACGGGGTAAAGTTTTTCAGTTCTGCGGCACTCCCGGCAGCCCCCAGTTCACGCCAGACATCGTGACCAAATGCCACGACCACCCCAAGGTGCGCATCCGGATATTTTTCCTGAAATGCCGCAACCTGCTGGCAGAATACCTTGCTCCCCTGACGTAACGCCGCCAAGTTACCTGCCAGGCTGGCTTCCAGCTAAATAGCTGCACGACAATGCTCCGGTAAAATACCGCTTTGAACCTCAGACATAATGCCTCCAAAAGAACGACCAATAGCGTGATCAGGTACGCCACCCTGGCGTAAAAAAGGTCTGTGACCACGCTTTATGTGGCTATATTACCGCTGCCAGACAATTTTATTAAGTGTCCAGTCTTTCAGCGTGTCGTCAGAAGGCAGTAATCCCTCAGGACCGCGCCACTGGCCGCTAAACAGATAGGTAATATGCTGGCTGTCCGGTGCCTTACAGGCCACCATGCCGCTGTTGTCGCCACTGGCCTGTTCACAGGCGCCAAAGGCTTTGCTGTACAGGGTATGGAACGGTGTTCCCAGGGTAACCCCGCTGTCGGTTGGGATGCCTTTATCCAGTACCACTACCCGGGAAAGCTGGCCTTTATCCCCTTCAATCACTAGCGCCAGCTGATTGTCTTTCAGCGCTTCGAAATAGCGCACAACACTGCCATTGGCCATTTTCATGCCGCTGCGCAGGCGATAATCGCTGCCAATGGCATCTTCCATTGCTTCTTGGGTCATCGGGGTACTGGCGGTGATGTTGCCCACGCCTTTTTCACTCACCGTCATTGATGAGCCAAACCAGTTCCACGGGGCCATATTTGACCAGTGTACGTTCGAGAGTGTTGAACACCCACTTAACGCCAGCGGCGCAATAAGCATCATCAGACGCAGGCTTTTCATCCGGACTTCCTTAGTAGTCAGTAACAATCCATGATTGGAGTCTTAATGGCACAAAAAGTGCCATCTCACAGCAACTCATGGGAAAAACAGTCCCGTACACGCTGCTGAAACAGCAGTAACCACAGGGCAAAGACATCGCCCGTCAGTAACGCAACGCCCGGCCCGGACAGCGCAGAGAAGCCATTCAGGGCGAGCAATTGTAAAGCAATTATCACCAGTTGTGTGGCGATAAGCACCCAGCGCCAGCAATACCATAAGCGGGGGAAAACCTGTCGCCGCCCGGTCAATAAAAACGCCAGCACCGCCGGGACACCCGGTATCAGCCCCACCAAAAACAGGCTCCGATCCGGGTAGAACAGCGCCAACAGCGTACCCCCCTCACTGCGGGAGGCGCCGGCAAGCAGCAGTAATACCCAGTTTCTGGCCTGGAGCAGCAGAATGCCCCAAAATGCCGGCGGCAGGCGTAACAGCCCGTGGCGATCAAAATCGGAAGGCAGGTAGTTCATAGACCCGGTAATCAGCGAGAGAAAGATAGGCCGCGTCGCAACGGGAAAGCAGCGCTTCGCTCCCCCGCCGCGCCGGTTCAGTATTCGTCGTCTTCAATCAGACGCTTACCCAGGGTAATACTGTCCTGGTGGTCATAACCAATCTTTTCATACAGGCCGATGACCAGGTCATTCTCCTCGCGCACCATGATGTGCAGCTTCGGACACCCGCGGGCAATCAGCTTTTTCTCCAGCCGGTTGAGTAGCGCATTAGCGATACCGCGCCCCCGGTAATCCGGGTGCACCCCCAGATAATACGCCGAACCGCGGTGGCCGTCGTAACCGCCCATTACGGTACCGATTACTTCGCCGCCCACTTCCGCCACCAGGAACAGATCCGCCCCGTACTGCATTTTACGTTCGATATCCATTTCCGGATCGTTCCAGGGGCGCAGTAGCTCACAACGCTCCCACAAGGTGATAACTTCGTCGAAATCCGCCTGGCGAAAAACGCGTATCTCCATCGATATTCTCGTTTCTGTGATAGTAAAACGCAGATTATGGCGTTATCTGACCAATTAGCCAATATCTGCGGTATATACCCAATAAAAGTGGCATAATGTCAGCCGTCATTATCTGAAATGAATGGTTAAACATTTCGCCGTAATACGCATCGTGTCATGATACGCAATACGCTATAACTTCTGCTCGTTCTGGTTTATTCATGAGATAAAATTTGGGTCGCATGAGAAAAATAAAATCACTCACACTCACCTCGCGCCGCCAGCTCCTGAAAACGGGCCTGGCAGCCCTGACATTATCCGCCGTTCATGGCGTACAGGCTCAGGAGAGCAAGCCTTTAAAGCTGACTAACAGCCACAGCAAAGCCGCGACGAAAAAAGCCGGGGCCAAACGCATCGTGATGCTGGACCCGGGCCACGGCGGTATTGATACCGGCGCCATTGGCCGCAACGGTTCCAAAGAAAAACACGTGGTATTGGCCATTGCCCAGAATGTCCGCGCTATCCTGCGCAGCAAAGGCATCGACGCCAGGCTGACCCGTACTCAGGATGAGTTTATTCCACTCTATGACCGGGTGGAAATTGCGCAAAAGCACGGGGCGGACCTGTTTATGTCGATCCATGCGGACGGTTTTACCAATCCCTCAGCTGCGGGGGCGTCGGTATTTGCCCTGTCGAACCGCGGAGCCAGTAGCGCCATGGCGAAATATCTGTCGGACAAAGAAAACGCCGCGGATGATGTTGCCGGCAGTAAGGTCAAAGATAAAGACCACTATCTGCAACAGGTGCTGTTCGATTTAGTCCAGACCGACACCATAAAAAACAGCCTGACCCTGGGTTCTCACGTACTGCGCCAGATTAAACCAGTACACAAGCTACACAGCCAGAGCACAGAACAGGCAGCTTTTGTGGTGCTCAAATCGCCGTCTATTCCGTCGGTACTGGTAGAAACCTCGTTTATTACCAACCCGGATGAAGAACGGCTGCTGGGGACCACGGCGTTTCGCCAAAAGATTGCTACCGCAATCGCCTCCGGCATTATCAGCTACTTCAGTTGGTTTGATAACCACAAAGCCCACTCGAAACGCTGATCATGAGTAGCCAACCGGATGTTCAGGCCGTAAAACAGTTTCTGCTCAATTTGCAGGACAGGTTATGCCAGCAGCTTAGTGCCGTTGACGGCGGCGCGGCGTTTCAGGAGGATAACTGGCAGCGCAGCGAAGGCGGCGGCGGGCGCAGCCGGGTACTGCGCGATGGCGCGGTCTTCGAACAGGCCGGGGTAAACTTCTCCCACGTACACGGTGATGCCATGCCCGGATCGGCAACGGCGCACCGCCCTGCCCTGGCCGGGCGCAGCTTTGAAGCACTGGGGGTTTCCCTGGTGGTACACCCCCGTAACCCCTATGTCCCCACCAGCCACGCTAATGTGCGCTTTTTCATTGCCGAGAAGCCCGGTGAAGCGCCAGTATGGTGGTTCGGCGGCGGCTTCGATCTGACCCCGTTTTACGGCTTTGAAGACGATGCCCGCCACTGGCACCATACCGCACAGCAGCTCTGCCAGCCCTTTGGCCCGGAGGTGTATCCGCGCTACAAGAAATGGTGTGATGACTACTTCTGGCTGAAGCACCGCCAGGAGGCCCGGGGGATCGGCGGGCTGTTCTTTGACGATCTCAATAGCCCGGATTTTGACCACTGCTTCGCGTTTATGCAGGCGGTGGGCAACGGCTACCTCGATGCCTACCTGCCCATTGTCGGCCGCCGCAAGGCATTGCCCTGGGGGGAACGGGAGCGCCAGTTCCAGCTCTACCGCCGGGGCCGCTATGTGGAGTTTAATCTGGTGTGGGATCGCGGCACCCTGTTTGGCTTACAAAGCGGCGGGCGTACGGAGTCGATTCTGATGTCCATGCCGCCACTGGTGCGCTGGGAGTATGACTACCAGCCGGAGCCCGGCAGCCCGGAGGCTGCACTGGACGCGTTTATTCAGATTCGCGACTGGGTATAACCGCATGGCTCCCCCGCCGTTCCCGGCGGGGGTATTTATTACAGCGGTGCGGTCTGCGCTTCCACTACCGCCAGCGCCACCATGTTCACTATCCGGCGTACCGAGGCAATCGGCGTCAGGATATGTACCGGTTTGGCGATGCCCATCAGTACCGGCCCCACGGTCACCCCTTCCGAACTGGACACCCGCAGCAGGTTATAGCTAATGCGCGCGGCTTCCATATTCGGCATGATCAGCACATTAGCCGCGCCTTTCAGCGGGCTGTCCGGCATCCGCTCATTACGAATACTTTCCACCAGCGCCGCATCACCGTGCATTTCACCATCAATGCTCAGTTCCGGGGCCCGGGCGCGAACCATTTCGAGGGTATCGCGCATTTTGCGCGCCGCCGGCGAGTCCGAAGAACCGTAGTTGGAGTGGGACAGTAACGCCACTTTAGGTTCAATACCGAAACGGCGCACGGTTTCCGCCGCCATCAGGGTAATTTCCGTTAACTGTTCCGGTGTCGGATCGTCATTAACGTAGGTATCGGCAATAAAGGTGTTACCGCTCGGCAGCAACAGGGCATTCATTGCCCCGGCAGTGCGGGTGCCGTTACGGTAGGCGAACATTTTTTCAATCACCGCGAAATGTTCATGGTAGTCCCCCACGGTGCCGCAAATCAGCGCATCGGCCTCACCGCGATGCAGCATGATGGCGCCAATCACCGTGGTATTGCCAATCACCGCGCGCTGGGCCTGTTCCTGGCTTATCCCCTGGCGCTTCATCATGTTGTAGTACTCAGTCCAGTAGGTTTTAAAGCGCGGATCGGATTCGTTATTGACGATATCAAAATCTTTTTCCGCCTGGATTTGCAGCCCCAGTTTTTTGATACGCATTTCGATAACGCCAGGACGGCCCACCAGAATCGGTCTTGCCAGCCCGAGGCTGACCAGCTCCTGGGTTGCGTGCAGCACGCGGCTCTCTTCCCCTTCCGCCAGGATAACGCGCTTAGGATCTTTGCGGGCCTGGGAGAAGATAGGCTTCATAAACAGGTTGGTTTTATAAACAAACTCCGTCAGTTTTTCGCTGTAGGTGTCAAAGTCGGCAATCGGGCGCGTCGCCACCCCGGACGCCATCGCCGCCTTCGCCACCGCCGGGGCTATCTTGACTATCAACCGCGGATCGAACGGTTTAGGGATCAAATACTCCGGCCCAAAGGTGAGTTCCTGATCGCCATAGGCTGAAGCCACCACTTCGCTCTGCTCTGCAAGGGCCAGCTCAGCAATGGCGTGGACCGCCGCCAGTTTCATCTCTTCATTAATGGTGGTGGCGCCCACGTCCAGCGCGCCGCGGAAAATAAACGGGAAGCACAGCACGTTATTCACCTGGTTCGGAAAATCCGAGCGCCCGGTACAGATAATCGCATCCGGGCGGACCGCTTTCGCCAGCGGCGGCAGAATTTCCGGTTCCGGGTTGGCCAGCGCCAGGATCAGCGGCGACGTGCCCATTTTTTTCACCATCGACTGGGTCAATACCCGCGGCCCGGAACAGCCGAGGAAGATATCAGCCCCGTCGATAACATCATCCAGAGTGCGTTTGCCGTCATCGTTAACCGCGTAGGCGGCTTTGGTTTCCGCCATGTTTTCTTCGCGGCCTTTGTAGATGACCCCTTTGGAGTCACACACCACGATGTTGTGCTTTTGCATTCCCAGTGCCACCAGCAAATTCATGCAGGCAATGGCGGATGCCCCGGCGCCAGAAACCACCAGACGCACGTCAGAAATGTTCTTTTCGACCACCCGCAGGCCATTGAGCACCGCCGCGGTACAAATAATGGCCGTGCCGTGCTGATCGTCATGGAATACCGGAATATTCATGCGCTCGCGCAGTTTCTTCTCAATATAAAAACACTCCGGCGCTTTGATATCCTCAAGGTTTATCCCGCCGAAGGTGGGCTCCAGCGCCGCCACCACATCGATAAATTTATCCGGGTCCAGCTCGTCCACTTCGATATCAAACACATCAATACCGGCGAACTTCTTAAACAGCACCCCTTTACCTTCCATGACCGGTTTACCCGCCAGTGCCCCAATATTCCCCAGCCCCAGTACCGCGGTACCGTTGGAAACCACCGCCACCAGGTTACCCCGGGCAGTATATTTATGGGCCGCCAGCGGGTCCGCGGCGATTTCCAGGCAAGGTGCCGCAACCCCCGGGGAATAAGCCAGCGCCAGATCGCGCTGGGTGGCTAACGGCTTAGTGGGAGAGACCTGAATTTTCCCCGGAACCGGGAACTCATGAAAATCGAGGGCACTTTGTTTTAACTGGTCGTCCATTTTACTGTCCTTTACGTAGGGTATAAAAAAAGCAACGCATAACACCAAAAGCAGCAACACTGAAAGCCATCAGGTTGCGTGATACGTTCAGCGACCGGCTGCCCTTAAGGTGATTGCGCAATATTGTTAGAAATTTATAAACACTATGTTACTCATCCCGGCGCGCATTGCTATTCCCCTCTGCTATGCTTTTTTGTCAGGGAGACTATTTTTCCTGACCACTGTGCCAAGACACGTAGGTTAACCTTTTGTTATCCATTGATAACCCGCAAAGGGTCGCTCCTGCGATAGCCGGTATCATGATATCAACGCTTACAGTTTTCTCTGTGACCAGACACCACTTACCGGACAGGAGCGCCATTTTCTTCAGTAAAACCAACGGCGTTTACCACGGAGTGCACCATGTCATCTCGTCAACGACTCGCTAATGCCATTCGCGCCCTCAGTATGGATGCGGTACAGAAAGCCAACAGCGGCCACCCAGGGGCACCGATGGGCATGGCCGATATTGCCGAAGTATTGTGGAACGACTTCCACAAGCACAATCCAGGCAATCCTCACTGGTATAACCGGGATCGCTTTGTGCTGTCTAATGGCCATGCCTCAATGCTGCTTTACAGCCTGCTGCACCTGACGGGCTACGATCTGCCCATTGAAGAGCTGAAAAATTTCCGGCAGCTGCATTCCCGTACCCCGGGGCACCCGGAGCACGGGCTCACGCCTGGGGTGGAAACCACCACCGGCCCCCTGGGCCAGGGGCTGGCCAATGCCGTCGGGCTGGCCATTGCCGAACGCACCCTGGCGGCACAATTCAACCGCCCCGGTTACGACATTGTCGACCACTACACCTGGGTCTTTATGGGGGATGGCTGCCTGATGGAAGGCATATCCCATGAGGCATGCTCACTGGCCGGCACCCTGGGGCTGGGAAAACTGATTGGCTTTTATGACCATAACGGTATCTCCATTGATGGCCATACCGAGGGCTGGTTTACCGACGATACCGCCCTGCGTTTTGAAGCCTATCACTGGCATGTGATCCGCGATATCGACGGCCACGATCCGCAGGCGATTAAAAAAGCCATTAACGACGCAAAAGGGGTTACCGACAAGCCGACCCTTATCATGTGCCGCACCGTGATTGGCTTTGGCTCCCCAAACAAAGCCGGTACAGAAGAAGCCCACGGCTCCCCGCTGGGGGAACAAGAAGTCGCCCTGGCCCGCCAGCAGCTGGGCTGGGCTTATCCGCCGTTTGACATCCCCCCGGATATTTATCAGGCGTGGGACGCGCGCCAAAAAGGGGCCCAGGCCGAGCGCCAGTGGAATGCGGTCTACGCCAGCTGGCAGCAGGCCCACCCGGCGCTGGCCAGTGAATTTACCCGGCGCATGGACGGGCAACTTCCGGCGGACTGGCAGCCGATCAGCCAGCAGTACATTACCCAGCTCCAGGCTACCCCGGCGAGTATTGCCTCCCGTAAGGCATCGCAAAATTACCTTAACGCCCTTGGCCCTCATTTACCGGAGCTGATGGGCGGCTCTGCCGACCTGGCCCCCAGCAATCTGACGATCTGGTCTGGTTCACGGGAGCTACTCACCCACCGCGACGGTAACTACATCCACTACGGGGTGCGCGAATTCGGGATGACCGCCATCGCCAACGGGATTGCCCTGCACGGGGGGTTTGTCCCCTACAGTGCGACCTTTTTGATGTTTGTGGAATATGCCCGTAACGCCGCGCGTATGGCGTCACTGATGAAGGCCCATCAGATAATGGTCTACACCCATGACTCCATCGGGCTGGGCGAAGACGGGCCGACCCATCAGGCCGTTGAACAGCTGGCCAGCCTGCGCCTGACCCCGGGGTTCAGCACCTGGCGCCCCTGTGATCAGGTGGAAACCGCCGTGGCGTGGAGCCGGGCACTGGAGCGGCAACATGGCCCGACGGCACTGATATTGTCACGTCAGAACCTGGCCCAGATGCCAAGGACCCCGGAACAAGTAGCGGATATCGCCCGGGGGGGCTACATTCTGCGCCCCTGTGCCGGTAAGCCCGACCTGGTACTGATAGCCACCGGCTCGGAAGTAGAGATAACTATTCAGGCGGCGGATGAGCTCAGCCAGCAGGGGGTGGCGGTACAGGTGGTCTCGATGCCGTCCACCGACACCTTTGATGCCCAGGATCAGGCGTGGAAGGATCTGGTGCTGCCGCCGGATGTTAGCCGGGTGATTGCGGTGGAAGCGGGGATTGCCGACTACTGGCACAAATATACCGGCCGCCACGGGGCAATTATCGGCATGACCAGCTTTGGGGAATCGGCCCCGGCAGGCAAGTTGTTCCCGTTCTTCGGCTTTACGGTGGAAAATATTGTCAAACACGCCCGGCAGCTTCTGGGTCAATCCCTGTCTGCCGGCAATAGCATTGGGTAGCCTGCGGGGTTACTGGGTCACCCACAGGGTGGGCCAGCTATCGGCCCCGTGCCAGCCATCGCACTGGCTCTCCTGGGCATAGCGCACCAGTTGAAACCGCTGGCCGTCAAACCGCCAGCGGGTCGCCACACCACAGTCCCCCACCCCGCGCCACTTGGCCAGGGTGGCCAGTTCATTACGGGCTTCATCATAGCGGGCGTTCATCAGCACGACCTCCCGGGGCTGGTTGGCCGGGCTAAATGGCAATAACAGCCGCAGCGGGCGGGCAGCATACGGCGGCGTGCGCGACACCAGCCACGCCAGCTCCACCACATTATAGGCCCCGGCCTCACAGTCGATCATGATCAGGGCTTTATCACCGCTCAGGGCAGCAAGATGCAGTTGCCGCCGCCCGGGGTCCAGGGAACAATTGCTGTAGGCCATCCGCCAGTCACCGTAATCCCGTAACCCCGCGAACTCTTGCTGGCTGAGGGGCGCAACAGCATTTTTGGGGGCGGTCACCGTACTGAGCGCCGGTGCCGGGGGCACGTTTAACGGTGAGTTATCCCCTTTCTGAACCCAGGCGGTTTCACTGCCCGCACGGCGCTGCTGTTGATCAATAAAATTGAGTGCGCCCATCAGGCCGCTTAGCGAAATGGTCTGTTTCCCACCGGAAAGCGACAGGCTGCTGGCGGGCTGAAGCTGGCTGAGCAGCCGGTTCACGGCGCCGGTATCGTCAGTATAAAGGTGGTGGGGAGTGGCTTGCCATTTTCCGGATAGCACCAGGGGGGCGCCATCCAGTCGCAGGTCGGTGGTGAGGACATCCGGGCTGGATATTGGCCGGTCAATACTGCCGAGATCGAGGCGCAGAGAAAGATCATTTTTGGCTCCCGGGCTGCGCCCCAGGGTCATCACCAGCCCACTATAGGCCCCGGTATTACGGGCCTGGCAGAAGTTCTGATTATTACAGGTTACCTGCCAGTCACCGAATGATTGCTGCACCGGATCCGCCATGGCTGCGCCTGTCGACAGCAACCACACGATAACGATGTTTAATATCCGATGCCCCATGACCGGCGTTTCCTGAATCAGCAATAGACAGCACAGCGAAGGGCTATCTTGGTACCTGGCAGCGCCTGACTCAATCGGATTTATCGGATAGCCAGACGGCAAAAATATGACTACTTGCCCGGTTGCAAGATCCCCTCCAGCGCCAAATGCTGGAGCAGAATAACGGTTTTCGCGTCGCAAATATCGCCGCTGCGGATCATGGCCAGTGCCTGGGGGAAAGGCAGCTCCAGCACATCAATATCTTCATCATCCACCCCGCCACCGCTACCGGTATGCTGAGAGGGCTGATACTCACCAGTAAACAGGTGGACTTTTTCGGTGACCCCGCCCGGGGACATAAACAACCCATACACCTGGCAGACATCATCCACCCGGTAGCCGGTCTCCTCCATCGCCTCTTTGCGCACACACACCTCTGGCGCATCGTCATCCAGCAGCCCGGCACAGGCCTCAATCAACATGCCGTCCGGGTTACCGTTGTGCCAGGTGGCAATCCGGAACTGGCGGGTTAACACCACGCTATTACTGGCGCGGTTGTAAAGCAGGATCGCCGCCCCGTTACCCCGGTCATACACTTCGCGGCGCTGGCGCACCACCTCGCCATTTTTACGGGTTAAATCATAGGTAATATTGCGCAGAATAAAATAGTTATCTGACAACAGCTTATCTTTAATAATCTGAATGTTGACTGGCATAACGGTTCCGTACTGAAAGGATCACGCCCTATCTTACGACGAACCGTTAATGCTGTCTTTGGCAAGGGATAAGACGGATTACGGAAAAGCACCGGCAGCGCCTGGCTGCCGGTACACGCGGATTAGCCCGCGACGATCAGGCGCTCAGCGCCTGGGGCGGCACCTGCAGCCAGTCGATAATCCCCTGGGCCGCATGGCGCCCCTCTGCCATGGCGGTAACCACCAGATCGGCACCGCGCACCGCATCCCCGCCGGCGAAGATCTGCGGGTTAGTGGTCTGGTAGCGAATATTGCTATTCACACTGGCCACAATGCGGCCTTTATCGTCCAGTTTCACGCCCTGAGCTTCCAGCCAGGGCAGCCCATGAGGGTGGAAACCAAACGCCACGATCACCGCATCTGCCGGCATCACAAACTCGGAGCCGGGGATCGGTTCCGGGCGACGGCGGCCCTGGGCATCAGGTGCCCCCATCCGGGTGCGCAGCAGGCGAATACCGCTCACCGCGCCCTGCGCATTGAGCACTATCTCCAGCGGCTGGACATTAAACTCAAATTCCACCCCTTCTTCCCGGGCGTTTTTAACCTCTTTACGGGAGCCTGGCATATTAGCTTCATCCCGGCGGTAGGCACAGGTCACCCGGGTAGCCCCCTGGCGAATCGAGGTCCGCACACAGTCCATGGCGGTATCCCCGCCCCCCAGTACCACCACGTTTTTACCGGCCAGGTTGATATAGGGCTGCTCAGCCAGTTCCGGCAGGCTCATCACCTGCTTAGTATTGGCAATCAGGAACGGCAGCGCGTCGTAGACCCCCGGGGCCTCTTCATTTGGCAACCCGGCCTTCATGGAACGGTAAGTTCCTACCCCGACAAATACCGCGTCATAGTCGGCCTGCAGCTGGTCGAGAGTAATATCCCGGCCAATTTCGCAATTCAGGCGGAACGCAATCCCCATGGCGGTAAAAATCTCCCGGCGGCGGGCGAGTACTGATTTATCCAGTTTGAATGACGGAATACCGAAGGTCAGTAAGCCGCCGATTTCCGGGTGGCGGTCAAACACCGTAGCCTGCACCCCGTGGCGGGCCAGTACATCCGCACAGGCCAGCCCCGCGGGCCCGGCACCGATAATCGCCACCCGGCGCCCGGATGCGCTGACACCGGACAAATCCGGTCGCCAGCCGCAGGCCAGGGCCTGCTCGGTAATAAAGCGTTCAATATTGCCAATCGTCACCGCCCCGCTGCTGTCGCGCAGGGTGCAGTTGCTTTCACATAACCTATCCTGCGGGCACACCCGGCCCGTGACTTCCGGCAGACAGTTGGTCTGGTGGGATAGCTCAACGGCCTCCCTGATTTTTCCGGCTTTCACCAGTTCGACCCACTGGGGAATATGGTTGTGGAGCGGGCATTTCCATTCACAAATACTGTGTTCACCACAGGTCAGGCAACGCTCACTCTGGGCGTGCGCCTGCTGCGGGCTGAACGTGATGTACAGCTCATCGAACCCGGTTTTACGCAGCGGCAGCGGAATTTTGTCCGGGTCCTGACGTGGTGCTGTCGCCGCCATCTGGCGAACTTTGCTGAGATCAGGCTCAGGGTGCTGCTGTTGCTGATACTCCCGGGCGGTGGTATTCCAGGGCAGTGCTTCCTGCAGCGCCGCCCGCTGACGCCGCTGCCGGGATAAGTTGCGCAGCGCCTCTGGCGCCATTAACCGCAGCGCACCGCTGGGGCAATTCTCCACACAGGCGGGTCCATTTTCACGCCCGCTGCACAGATCGCATTTCAGGGCCGAGGCTTTCACCCGATTAGCAGAGACTTGCTCATTAATCACCTGCATCGCGCCGAAGGGGCAGGCGACTTCACAGGTTTTACACCCGATGCAGCGTGACTGCTGCACCTGGATACTGTCATTTTGTTTGCTGATAGCGCCGTTAGGGCAACTTCTCAGACAAGGGGCATCCTCACAGTGACGGCAGGTGACCGCATTACGAACAGTCGCGGACGTTACCACCTGGATGCGCGGGTGGAATTTTTCACTGGTCAGAACGTGCTGCTCATTATTATGAGCCATCACACACGCGACCTCACATGCATGGCAACCGAGACATTGCTGTGCATTGGCGATTACAAAACGATTCATTACTCTTGCCTGATACAGTCATATTATGGTTTTTATCAAGACTACTCTATTACCCGACTGCATCGCTGGCTGGCAATGTGCATCTGCACCAGGTGCCCTGGAATCTAACCTTTAACTGAGATATATCAAGAAAAGTTCCCGTTGCGGCGTCAGGGCTGGTCAGAGGCACATTTGGCGTAGTATTTTTCCCGCAATACCGCCTGGCAAGAAGGGTAAAAAAGGCAAACGATTCACCCCCGGCGCAGTTAATTTCCCTGAGCGTGTTCGAAAAGCGCGCAAATAATAACGCCGGATTCCGATTAGTTTGCTCTATAACATGCTTTACACTATCTCCTTTATTTCTTCACGTTTACCTAAGCCAGACAGTCTACAGTGGTGGACTGTTTTCAGTTTGACGATAAAAATACATATGAGGTTCTGATTAAATGGCTAATTTTTTCATTAATCGCCCAATATTTGCCTGGGTAATAGCCATTATTTTATGTCTGACGGGGATCATGGCGATAATTTCATTACCCGTTGAACAGTATCCTGACCTGGCACCGCCAAACGTCAGAATTTCAGCGACCTATACCGGCGCTTCCGCCCAGACCCTTGAAAATACCGTTACCCAGGTCATTGAACAGAACATGACCGGCCTGGATAACCTGATGTATATGTCCTCCCAGAGCAGTAATACCGGCCAGGCCACGGTAACCCTCACCTTTACCGCCGGTACCGATCCTGATGAAGCGGTACAACAGGTGCAGAACCAACTCCAGACCGCGATGAAAAAGCTGCCCCAGTCGGTACAGAACCAGGGGGTGACGGTACGTAAAACCGGGGATACCAACATTCTTACCCTGGCGTTTATCTCCACCGACGGCAGTATGGATAAACAGGACATTGCTGACTATGTGGCCAGTAACCTCCAGGATCCGCTGAGCCGGATCAACGGGGTGGGCGATATTGATGCCTACGGCTCGCAATATTCAATGCGTATCTGGCTGGACCCGATAAAACTGACCAGTTTCCAGCTCACCACTCAGGATGTGGTCGATGCGATTCAGTCACAAAACAGCCAGATTGCGGTGGGCCAGTTAGGGGGCACCCCGTCCGTGGATAAGCAAGCACTGAACGCCACGATCAATGCCCAGTCAATGCTGGAAACCCCGGCACAGTTTCGCAATATCTCACTGAAAATCAACCAGGATGGTTCCCAGGTCCTGCTTGGGGATGTGGCTACCGTCGAGTTGGGGGCCGAAAAGTACGACTATCTCAGCCGGTTTAACGGGATGCAGGCCTCCGGGTTGGGGATCAAGCTGGCCTCTGGCGCTAACGAGATGGCAACCTCGGAACTGGTCCTGAAGCGCTTAAATGAATTATCCCAGTATTTCCCTCACGGCCTGGAATACAGGGTGGCCTATGAAACCACCTCATTCGTCAAAGCCTCCATCGAAGATGTGGTCAAAACCCTGTTCGAAGCGGTGCTGCTGGTATTCCTCGTGATGTACCTGTTCCTGCAAAACCTGCGGGCAACGCTGATCCCCACTATCGCGGTGCCGGTGGTTCTGCTGGGCACCTTCACCGTGCTCTACCTCTGCGGCTACAGCGTTAACACCCTGACCATGTTCGCCATGGTGTTGGCCATCGGCCTGCTAGTGGATGATGCCATCGTGGTGGTGGAAAACGTAGAGCGCATCATGTCCAGTGAGGGGCTCTCCCCCCGCCAGGCCACCCGTAAATCAATGACCCAAATTCAGGGCGCGCTGGTGGGGATTGCCATGGTGCTGTCGGCGGTATTTATCCCGATGGCCTTCTTCGGCGGTACCACTGGGGCGATTTATCGTCAGTTCTCCATCACGATTGTTGCCTCAATGGCCCTGTCGGTACTGGTGGCGATGATCCTGACCCCGGCCCTGTGCGCCACCTTATTAAAGCCGATGGCCCCCGGAGAGTCCCACGAGAAAAAAGGATTTTTTGGCTGGTTTAACCGCCAATTTGATCATCAGGCAGATCGCTATGAGCGCGGTGTGGCGGTCATTTTACGCCGCAGCGCACGCACCATGCTGGTCTACCTGCTGCTGCTGGGCGGGATGGTATTTATTTTTATGCGCCTGCCCACCTCGTTCCTGCCCCAGGAAGACCGGGGAATGTTTTTAACCTCTGTCCAGCTACCCAGTGGCGCAACCCAGCAGCAGACCTTAAAAGTGGTCGAGAAAATTGAGCACTACTATCTGACCGAAGAAAAAAACAACGTGGTGTCGGTGTTCTCTACGGTAGGCTCCGGCCCCGGGGGGAATGGCCAGAACGTGGCGCGAATGTTCGTGCGCCTGAAAGACTGGGATGAGCGGGACCCGAAAACCAGCAGCGCTTTCGCGATTATTGAACGGGCCACCGCGGCATTTAACAATATCAAAGAGGCGCGGGTTATCGCCTCCAACCCGCCGTCCATCAGCGGGCTGGGTAGCTCCGCCGGTTTTGATATGGAATTACAAGATCACGCCGGTGCCGGCCATAACGCCCTGATGAAGGCGCGGGATCAACTGCTGTCGCTGGCCGGGGGGCAAAAATCCCTTACCCGGGTGCGCCACAACGGGCTGGATGATAGCCCGCAGTTGCAAATCGATATTGATCAACGCAAGGCCCAGGCGCTGGGGGTCTCCGTCGATGATATTAATAACACCCTGCAAACGGCCTGGGGTGCCAACTATGTCAATGACTTTATTGATCGCGGCCGGGTAAAAAAAGTGTACGTCCAGGCCGCCGCCAAATACCGCATGCTGCCCGGTGACATTAACCAGTGGTATGTGCGTAACAGTACCAACGGTATGGTGCCATTCTCGGCGTTTGCCAGCTCCCGCTGGGTCACCGGCTCACCACGTCTGGAGCGCTATAACGGTTATTCTGCGGTGGAAATCATCGGCGAAGCGGCCCCCGGGGTAAGTACCGGTACCGCCATGGATGTTATGGAGCAGTTGGTACATCAGTTGCCGGGGGGTTTTGGCCTTGAATGGACCGCCATGTCATTCCAGGAACGGCTTTCTGGCTCCCAGGCCCCTGCCCTGTATGCCATCTCCCTGCTGGTGGTGTTCCTGTGCCTCGCCGCACTCTATGAAAGCTGGTCGGTGCCGTTCTCCGTCATGCTGGTAGTGCCGCTCGGGGTACTGGGGGCGCTGATAGCCACCTGGGCGCGCGGGCTGGAAAATGACGTCTATTTCCAGGTCGGGCTACTGACGGTTATCGGCCTGGCGGCCAAGAACGCCATTTTGATTGTCGAATTTGCCAATGACATGAACGCCAAAGGCACAGATCTGACGGAAGCCACGCTCCACGCCTGCCGCCAGCGGTTACGGCCCATTCTGATGACCTCACTGGCCTTTATCTTCGGGGTGTTGCCAATGGCAACCAGTAATGGCGCAGGCTCCGGCAGCCAGCATGCGGTAGGGACCGGGGTAATCGGCGGGATGATCTCAGCCACTATCCTGGCGGTCTTTTTCGTCCCGCTGTTCTTTGTGCTGATACGCCGCCGCTTCCCGCTGAAAGAGGATACCGGCGAGTAAACCGCCGCCCCGGGCGTGCCGGGGCCAACAGCATCAGAAAAACAAAAAGGCGGCCCCGAAGGTCGCCTTTTTTGTGCTGGCTATTGCCACATATCATCCGTGAGAGGAAACAGCGTATTGCTTCCAGGAAACTCCGGTAAGATTATTTACGAAGCATGCCTTCGATAAAGTCTTTCCAGTTCCCTAATTCGTGTTCAATCATAAATACCTCTCTTTTTATTGTCGGAGATTATACGAGAACAAAACCAAGGATTGAATAATCTTTATCCTATTAGTGAAATTGGTTTCCTTAAAAACCGTGATTTTCTTGTGAGTTAACTATGCGCGCTGAAATGTAATCAAAATGTGATTTAGCGCAACATTTTGATACATTTACTCACCCTGAGTGACATGGATAGCATTTATCTGTCAGTAAGTTAGTTAACTTCCGGGCGGGCTTGCTGCGCCACATTATCCGGGGAAAAAAACACTACATTTAAATAACATTTTTGCCATGGCGAAAAGCGCGATCATCCTGTATTTCTCGCCCCGCCCTCCCGGGATGGATAGCTATTTCCCCGCCGGCGGCGCGCAGTGGCATAATTATGCGTTACCCTTTCTTTACCGATGCGCGGGTGGAATAACATCCGCGGGAAACATCAGGTATAGTGGGTAGGATCACCTGCTGACGAAAATATTATTCGTTAAACATGCAAAACCATACGCTAAATAATCGGAAAGATACGCAGATGTCCTGCCGACGTATGGCGAGTATCCACCTTCGCAACCCTAAGGACTGCATGGTTATGACCACCCTCTACGGCATTAAAAATTGCGACACTATAAAAAAGGCCCGCCGCTGGCTGGAACAGAATCAGATTGACTACCGCTTTCATGACTACCGCGTCGACGGGCTGGATGCTGACCTGCTGGGTCAGTTTATCGGCGAGCTTGGTCGCGATGCGCTACTAAATACCCGGGGCACCACCTGGCGCCAGCTGGATGCTGCCCGTAAAGCCGCCATTGTTGATGACGCCAGCGCCATCGCCCTGATGCTCGATATGCCGGCGATTATTAAACGTCCATTGCTCTGGTCGCCCGGTAAGCCTATGCTGCTGGGTTTCGATACGTCCCGTTATCAGCAGTTTTTCAGTGAGGTGTAGTGTTATGTCATGCCCGGTTATTGAGCTGACCCAACAGCTTATTCGTCTCCCCTCCCTTAGCCCGGATGATGCCGGGTGTCAGGCGCTGCTTATTGAACGTTTGCGCGCCATCGGCTTCACCATCGAAGAGATGAACGTGGCTGACACCCAGAATATCTGGGCCTGGCGCGGCCAGGGGGAAACCCTGGCCTTTGCCGGCCACACCGATGTGGTGCCTGCCGGTGATGAATCCCGCTGGATCAACCCGCCCTTTGAACCAACGATCCGCGACGGTATGTTATTTGGCCGTGGTGCCGCGGATATGAAAGGCTCCCTGGCCGCGATGGTGGTCGCCGCCGAACGCTTTGTGGCCCAATTTCCCGACCATAAAGGCCGGCTGGCATTCCTGATCACCTCCGATGAAGAAGCCAGCGCCCATAACGGCACCGTGAAAGTGGTCGAAGCGCTGATGGCCCGTAAGGAACGCCTCGATTACTGCCTGGTTGGCGAGCCCTCCAGTACCGAGGTGGTCGGTGATGTGGTCAAAAATGGCCGCCGCGGCTCGCTGACCTGCAACCTGACCATCCACGGTGTCCAGGGCCACGTGGCTTACCCCCACCTGGCGGATAACCCGGTACACCGCGCCGCGCCAATGCTGGATGAGCTGGTGAATATCGTATGGGATGAGGGCAATGAATTCTTCCCGCCGACCAGTATGCAGATTGCCAATGTGCAGTCCGGTACCGGCAGTAACAATGTGATCCCGGGTGAGATGTTCGTGCAGTTTAACTTCCGCTTCAGCACCGAAGTGACTGACGAGATCCTCAAGCAGCGGGTTATCGCCCTGCTGGACAAATACCAGTTGCGTTATACCCTGGAGTGGTGGTTATCCGGCCAGCCGTTCCTGACCTCCCGGGGGAAACTGGTGGACGCGGTGGTTAATGCCGTTGAGCACTATAATGAAATAAAGCCACAGTTGCTGACGACTGGCGGCACATCCGACGGGCGCTTTATTGCCCGGATGGGGGCCCAGGTTGTTGAGCTGGGGCCGGTAAATGCGACCATTCATAAAATTAATGAGTGTGTTAATGCGGCAGATCTTCAGCTACTGGCACGCATGTACCAGCGCATTATGGAACAGCTCGTAGCCTGAATTGATATACAAAGAGGAGCCGCCCATGGACTGGCTATCAAAATACTGGTGGATTATTATCCTGGTCATCCTGTTAGGGATGTTTATTAACGTTATCAAAGATCTTAATCGGGTTGATCCCAAGAAATATCTCGATAATAAGCCCGATCTTCCCCCTCATCGTGACTGTAACGATAAGTGGGATGACGAAGATGACTGGCCGAAAAAGAAATAACTGGCCCCGTGGGAATAATACCCAACGCCGCACCCGGGTGCGGCGTTGTTATTTCTGCGGCTTATAGCAGGGTGATAATATCGTCCCCGGGTTTTGCCCCGCCCCCCAGCGCCTCATCAAAGTAGTGCTTCGGCACGGTATAGCGCAAATGATCGAGGGCAAACTGCATACTGCGCTGATCAATGGCGTGCCCCAGATCCTCAACGATATCCAGCGTCGCATCGCCGCCGGCCGCAACCAGCGCCTCCTGGGCATTGACCGCGTGGATCAGCGGCATCACCGGATCATCCTCACCGTGAATCAAATGCACTGCGGTGGCGCTATGTACTGCCGCCGGCAATGAAGCAAAACGCCCGTTAAAGGCAATCACGCGGGCAGCGAGCCCGGGCGCGGCCTTAAGGCTTTCCAGCGCCATTATCGCCCCCTGGGAGAAGCCCACCAGCGCGGTGGCAGATGGCCCGACCCCGCTGTGCTTCTGCCACGCCTGCACTTGGGCAATAAACGCGGGCATAATATCATCAACCCGCTGCTGGCGGTTTTCCTCGGTCACCCCGTTAACCGGGAACCAGGCCCGGCCAGGGTGCGGCCCACTGGCAATTGGCCCACCGATGCTGACCACCAGGGCTTCCGGGAACAGTGGCGCAAACCAGCGGCCAATCTCCCCCATTGCCACCGGGTTATCGCCCACCCCGTGGAATAACAGGATCAGTTGCTGGGCCGGGGTTGCAGGGCTCTGAACAATAAAATGGTCGTCTTTCATGATGTTCTCCTGATGGCCTGCCCCGTACCACTGTCCGGGCCAGTCTCATTATCACTGCCGTCATTCTAGGCCCGGCGAAATAAATGACCATACGCTGCCACTGAACAACTTAGTTGAAAAATTGCAATTGCAAAATCTGTTGCCGCCGCTGGGCTGCCATCTCCGGGTCCTGGGCACTGAGCGCCTCAGCGACCTCTTCGCGCCAGCGACAGAGCAGCGCTTTACGGCCCGCCAGCCGGAACTGGCGGCAAATCGCCTCATCCCCACACTGCTGCTCAAGGCGGCTGCGCAGTACCGGCATCCCCGGTAGCGTGGCCAGTAGCCTGCCAAGGCTGCCGAGGCAGGCCTCCAGCGGCCGGTGTGCGAAGGCAAAACCGGCCAGCTCCAGAGCGTCGTCTGAAGTAAGCGTAGTGCCTGAAGGGCCGGAAAGCGCAAGCGATTCATCAATCCAGGGCCGCAGCCAGGGCCAGTCCGCACACAATCGGCGGTGCTCGTGGTCAGCCATGACCTGCCCGGCGGAGGATACCGGCAGCAGCGCCATGGCGTTATAGCAACCGCTACTGGCCTCCCGGTGGCTGCCGATCCGCACCAGGGTAAACCCACAGCGGGCCCAGAAGCGCCAGAGCTGTGGCGTATAACCAAAGCTGACCGACAGATAGTCAACCTCGTCCCCCCAGGTGTGGCGAGCCGCCGCCACCAGTTTCTGGCCCAGCCCCTGTCCCTGGCGCGTCGGGGTAACCGCAATCCGGGTGATCCGCAGCCCGCGCAGCGTCGCCGCCAGCGGGCTGCCGCCGTGGGCAGCCAGCGACTGGGCCACCAGGTTACCCCGCGGGCGGCGATAGCCCGCCCACACAGCCTGGCTCAGGGCGGCGGTTAATCCCCCTTCCCTGACCAGCCACGCCGCCCCACCCACCACACCGGCGTGGCGTGCCGCCATAAAATATTGCGCCGGGGCATCCATCATACGGCGTAAATCAAGAGGAGAGGTACGGTAATGGGCGCCGCATAGCAGCGCATACAGGCTGGCGGCCTCACGGCTGTCTGCCAGCCAGTGCCGGCGATCCGCCGGGGTGATTGTCAAAGGCCCACTGACGGGAGCAACACTGGCGTGGTCATCAAATAGCAGCATCTGGCCAATAACCCGCTCCAGGGGATCACTGGCGCACCAGCGTAGCGGGATATCCAGAACAAAATGTTGCAGATCGGGAATAGCGGCGCAGAACTTAAGTAAAAATCCCCTACCGGTGCCCTCGTAGCCCTGCACCGTAGTGGTCAGCAGAGTACGCGGGTAGGCAGCAATAAGCCGGGTGAGTAGCGGCCCGGGAATCGCCGCCGCTTCATCAATAATCAGCCAGTCTGCCTCCGGGGCCGTGCCGTTATCCAGCGCGGCCAGCAGTGCATCCGGGGCAATAAACTGAAATTTATCACCGCCGTGGCGGGCCAGAACATCCACCGCGACTTTGGCCGGGGCGCTCACCAGTACCGGGCCTGACCACGCGCGCAATAGCATCCCCGCCAGGGCTGACTTCCCGCGCCCGCGTGGGGCGGTGATCACCGCCACACCGCGCCGCATATCCTGTAACTGAGCCAGTATTGCCGCCTGCCCCGCCGCCGGGGCGCCAGAGGCCGGGTACCACGGAGGGCGCGCTGGGGCGTCGCGATACTGCAACCCCGCCGGGGACCAGAAAACCACCTCCGGGTCATTCAGTAAGGTGCGGATAGCATGGTGGATAAAACACGGGGTCGCGATCGGCCCGGGGGTATCGCTCCAGCGTACCGAATCACTGTCGGGGAGAAGGGGCCAACGGGGCAGCGGCGGGATCAGCAGTACCAGCCAGCTCCCGGCAGTCAACGTGCCGCTCATGGCGGCCAGGGCCTCGACATCAAGGCCGCTGCGGGCATCAAATACCCCGTGCCGGAACTCCCGTCCCAGCACTGAACGCATCTGGCGCGGCGGGCAATAATAACCCCGCTGAGGCGCCGGCCCCATCCACAGCCAGTCCCCGGCCAGGGCGTCAATCAATTGCCCGACACAGTGCAGGCTCCAGTCCGGCTCGCCACTCACCACCAGTAAACGCCGACATCCGCTGTGCGCCATAGTTTGCGCTGTGGCGCACAGGGTGGACACAATGGCCCGATCATCCATGATAGTCACAACTTACAGCTGGCCTTCGAAAGTATCACACTGTTTGATATCGCCGGTGTCAAAACCGCGTTTGAACCAAGTGTAGCGCTGTTCAGAGGTCCCGTGGGTAAAGCTGTCCGGCACGATCCGGCCCTGGCTTTCCTGTTGTAAACGGTCATCCCCGATAGCCTGTGCCGCGTTCAGGGCTTCTTTGAGGTCGCCCGAGTCCAGTACCTGTTGTTGTTGCATTTTCTGGCCCCAGATCCCGGCAAAGCAGTCAGCCTGCAGCTCAAGGCGTACCGACAACTGGTTTACTTCTTTCTGTGAGGCGTTCTGCTGCAGCTGGCGAACTTTCGGTTCGATACCCAGCAGGTGCTGGACATGGTGGCCAACTTCGTGAGCAACCACATACCCCTGAGCGAAGTCACCGTCAGCGCCCAGTTTGTTTTTCATTTCGTCATAGAAAGAGAGATCAATATAGACCGTGCTGTCCGCCGGGCAGTAGAACGGCCCCATCACGGACTGGCCAGTGCCGCAACCGGTACGGGTCGCCCCGCGGTACATCACCAGCTTCGGCTGTTGATAGGTTTTCCCCATGCTTTTAAAGATTTCGCCCCAGGTATCCTCAGTGGTACCCAGAATAACCGAGGTAAACTTCGCCGCCTGATCATCATTCGGGCTAATGGACTGGCGCTGTACCGACTGCTGCGGTGCACCAGACATATCGCCGGTCAGCAGCGGGCTGAGATCCACCCCGTAATAACCTGCAACCACCACCACGACCAGTAAAATCAGGCCGCCCTTGCCACGGGGAATGCGAAAACCGCCGCCACCGCCACCCAGCGCGGGGCCCTGCGAGTCGTTACGTCGGTCTTCCACATTTTCGCTTTCGCGGCGATCTTTTAAATCCATACTGCGTACTCCAGATAACCATCCCAAAGAATAACGGACTCTGGTGCCGGTAAAAATAAAACCGGAAAAACCAGGACCGCGACCTATTGATCCTGGGTGATTCCCGGAAGAATTACCATAAGAAAGCGGATAAAAAACAGGGATACCGTACTGGTATCCCCGTGAGCGTAAGGAAACGATTGCGCGGTTAGTCTATTTTAACGCCCAGACGGTGTGCGACTTCTTCATAGGCTTCAATCAGGCCACCCAGGCTCTGGCGGAAGCGGTCTTTGTCCATTTTGTCCATGGTTTGCTTGTCCCACAGGCGGCTACCGTCCGGGGAGAACTCATCGCCCAGCACCACTTTACCGTTGAACAGGCCAAATTCCAGTTTGAAATCCACGAGGATCAATCCGGCGTCATCAAACAGCTTTTTCAGTACGTCATTGGCCTTAAAGGTCAGCACTTTCATGGTGGCGAGGTTTTCTTTGTTCACCCAGCCGAACGTTTCGCAATAGGACTCGTTGACCATCGGATCGTGCATGGCGTCGTTCTTGAGGAACATATCGAACAGTGGCGGGTCCAGCTCAATACCTTCTTCAATCCCCAGGCGTTTTACCAGTGAGCCCGCGGCGCGGTTACGGATCACGCATTCTACCGGCACCATCTCCAGTTTTTTCACCAGTGACTCGGTATCAGACAGCAGTGCCTCCATCTGGGTTGGGATACCGGCTTCTTCCAGTTTGGTCATAATGAAGTGGTTAAACTTGTTGTTCACCATCCCTTTGCGATCGAACTGCTCAATGCGGGCCCCGTCCCCTGCTGAAGTATCGTTGCGAAATTCGAGCACTAACAAATCGGGATTTTCGGTGCTGTAGACAGTTTTCGCTTTGCCACGATACAACTCAGCTTGCTTTTGCATCTTTCTTACTCCGGATAAATGACCACTTGCGTGGTATGAGGATTTAACACATGGATCCCTGATCATCGCGCTACGCACACGTTTGCGGAGTGATGATTAAAAAAGGCCGGATCGCTCCGGCCTTTTTATTATTTGTTAAATGCCGCCTGGAATACTGCGACCAGGGCATCATTCTGGGACTGCGTCAGCGTATGGCCTTTCGGATCAATAAACTGAATACTGCTGCGGTTATCCAGATCGCCTACCTGAATTTTGTAGTCGCCGGAAGACAGACCCGGATCGCTCACCCCTAATGCACTCCAGTCAGCATTGCCCGGTTTATATTCCACCGTCATGTTGCCTGTTGAGCGGGTGCTGTCCGTCACCTTCATGCCCACTTTTTGCAGCGTGGCGGGCAGACGTCCCCAAATCACATTGAACGGGGCACGAGCCACCAGCAGCGGCAGACCGGTATCATCCGCACCGCTCTGGACGCTTATCTGGTTAACGCTGCGGTTATCCAGGGCGTTCTGGCGCGCCGTTTGTGCTTTATCAAGGCCCGCAGAAATCACGTTCAGCATCTGGGCGCTATAGCGCTGCAGTGCAGAAGGATCGGCAACGGCTTTGCCCGCCTGCTCCAGATTGACCAGCTTGACGATAACCGCCTGCTGATACCCCTGAGGACGAACGGTAATTTGATAGCGACCGCGATATTGCTGATCTTCATCAGCGCGGTTCCACTGCACCCAGTCAGTAGACAATGTCTGAGCGGCATCATCACGTTTGGTGATGGTGTAGTTCTGCCCCTGGACGACGTTAACAACCTGCGGCCACAGCGCACCATCGCGCCCGTTTTCCACCATCAGGGTGGCGGTATCACCGGTGAACTGCGTGCGTCCACCTGTCACCAGCGCCAGCGCCTGAGCCGGTGGACGAATGTCCAGTTGCTTACCGGTCAGCCCACTACCATTGGTGACCGGAATATAGTAATCCCCGATGGTTACCGGCAGGATCATCCCTGCGGGGGCATGCAATTCAGACAACGGCGCAGCCTCAAGGTACGACTCATCACCGCTCACCTGGCGTTTGTACCGCGAATCACTGCTACATGCTGTCAGCATCATAGTGAGCGCCAGGCCCACTACGGTTGCTACCGTCGACTTCTGTACTGAGTAAGCCATCAAATCTCCCTAAACTTTACAGCAGGCCGGCGTGCTTCAGCGCGTTAACCATCACCGGCTCGTACTGCGTGCTCAGTGGGGTCAACGGCAGGCGCATCACATCGGTCGCCACAAGTCCCAACGCCTTGCATGCCCATTTTACCGGGATAGGATTGGGTTCAATAAATAAGTCATGATGCAGCGGCATCAAACGCAAATTGATCACTTGCGCTTCATCATATTTGCCCGCGGCCGCCAGGCGGCACATCGTGGCCATATCGGCTGCAGCTACGTTTGCCGTGACTGAAATCACCCCGTGGCCACCCAGACGCATAAAATCCAGCGCGCTGGCATCATCACCACTTAGCAGAATGAAATCATCCCCGGTCAGCGCTTTGATCTGCTGAACGCGGGTTAAGTTCCCGGTTGCCTCTTTAACAGCGACAATATTTTTTACTTTGGACAAACGGCCCACAGTTTCCGGCAGCATGTCGCAACCGGTACGGGATGGCACATTATACAGAATTTGCGGTAAATCGGTGCTCGCAGCAATGGTGCTGAAATGCTGGAACAGCCCTTCCTGGGTCGGACGGTTATAATATGGCGTTACCGTCAGGCACCCTACCACGCCAGAATCAGCAAAGCTTTTTGTCAGCGCTACAGCTTCTGCGGTTGCATTTGAACCAGCCCCTGCAATCACGGGGATACGGCCATCGGCCAGCTCAACGGTGAGTTTGACAACATCAACGTGCTCATCGTGGCTCAGGGTAGCAGATTCCCCGGTAGTCCCTACAGAAACAATCGCCGAAGTCCCGGCGGCGATATGATAATCGATCATTTTTTTCAGGCTAGACCGGCAGACATTACCTTTGTCATCCATCGGTGTAACAAGCGCGACAATACTTCCCGTGAACATTGGCGATCCTCTACGCAAACAAGTCCCGTAATGGTACGTTTGGTATAGCCTTAAAAGCAAGCGGCGAGGGGTGCTCCAGCGGTTGTATGGCGGTTTTTTTTATGCTTTCCTTATAATTATCTCTTCCCGCCACAGGAATCACACGCTTGACAGCCTCATCACAACATCATTTGGTCATTACTGCTCTCGGGGCGGACCGCCCGGGGATCGTGAATACCATTACCCGCCACGTCAGTAGCTGCGGCTGTAATATTGAAGACAGCCGCCTGGCGATGCTGGGGGAAGAATTTACGTTTATTATGCTGTTATCCGGCACATGGAATGCCATTACGCTGATTGAGTCAACCCTGCCCCTGAAAGGCGCAGAGCTTGATTTACTGATTGTGATGAAACGTACCACCGCCGGGGATCGCCCCCCGATGCCGGGCACTGTTTGGGTGCAGGTGGAGGTCGACGACTCCCCTCACCTGATCGAGCGGTTTACCGATCTGTTTGATACCTGGCAGATGAACATTGCCGAGCTGGTATCGCGCACTCAAAACGATAACAACGATGCGGTACCGCGGCTGTATATTCAGATTACCGCACATAGCCCGGTGTCACATGACGCACTAAAAATTGAACAAGCCTTTAATGCACTCTGTACAGAGCTCAATGCACAGGGCACTATTAGTGTCGTGAATTTATCGCCGTAAACAGACAGACAGATGAATAAAACGAAGACGGAGAGTTGTAATGAATCCACTGAAAGCCGGTGATACCGCACCGAAATTTAGCTTGCCCGACCAGGATGGCGAACAAGTGAATTTAACCGACTTCCAGGGGCAGCGCGTTCTGGTTTATTTTTACCCTAAAGCTATGACCCCTGGTTGTACCGTTCAGGCCTGCGGCCTGCGTGATAACATGGATGAGCTCAAAAAAGCCGGTGTTGACGTACTGGGTATCAGCACGGATAAACCGGAAAAACTGTCGCGCTTCGCTGAGAAAGAGCTGCTCAACTTCCCCCTGTTGTCCGATGAAGATCATCAGGTATGCGAGCAGTTCGGCGTCTGGGGTGAAAAATCCTTTATGGGGAAAACCTACGACGGCATTCACCGCATCAGCTTCCTGCTGGATGGCAATGGCGTGGTTGAAAAAGTGTTTGATGACTTTAAAACCTCCAACCATCACGACATCGTACTGAGCTGGCTGGCAGAACACGCCTGATTAGCCGCCTGACATCATAAAGCCGGTAATAACCGGCTTTTTTTGATGGCGCTATTTCTCCCTTGCCCTCTCCAGGGCGGGATTGTCCGGTAACGCCCGCCATACGGCCTTAATCAGGGTCGCCAGCGGGATGGCAAAAAATACCCCCCAGAATCCCCACAGGCCGCCAAAAATAACCACCGACAGGACAATCACCAGCGGATGCAGGTTAACCGCTTCGGAAAACAGCACCGGTACCAGCAGGTTACCGTCCAGCGCCTGAATCACCAGATAAGCAATAAACAGCGTCCAGAAATCGGCCGTTAGCCCAAACTGAAACAGCGCGACGCACACCACCGGGATGGTGACCGCCACCGCACCGATATACGGAATCAGTACCGAGAACCCCACCAGTACCGCCAGCAGCAGTGAGTAGTTGAGATCGAAAAAGATAAACACAATCCACGTGCTTACGCCGACCACAACCATCTCAACCACTTTGCCGCGAATATAATTACTGATCTGCTGGTTCATCTCCTGCCATACCTGCCCGGCCAGGCCGCGATTACGGGGCAGCACCCGGCGCACCGCATTGAGCATCTGGGTTTTATCTCTTACCAGGAAAAAGACCATCAGCGGCACCAGCACCAGATAAATGGACAGCGTCAGCAGCCCTACCAGGGAAGCGATAGAAAGCTTGACCACCGAATCCCCCATCACCAGGAGCCTGGCGCGCACATTCTCAGCAACCGCATCAATAATCCCGGCATCCACCAGCGCCGGATAACGCTCCGGTAGTGTTGAGGCAAACCCGGAGAGCTTAGTCAGCATCCCGGGCATATCGCGAATCAGGTAAATCCCCTGCTGCCAGGCAATGGGCGCCACCACCAGCACCTGAACCAGTAAAATCCCGACAAACACCACCAGCACCAGTGACGTTGCCAGCCACCGGGAGTAGCCTAACCGCTCAAGGCGCGCGGTGGGCCACTCCAGTAAGTACGCCAGCACAATCGCCACCAGCAGCGGTGCCAAAATGCCCGAGAAGAAAAATAAAATAATAAAACCCGCGCACAGGATCACCAGCAGCGCTATCGCTTCCGGATCGCTGAAACGCCGGCGGTACCACTGCAATATCAAATCGAGCATTGATCCTTTCCTTGATCACAAAACGGGGATAACAATGGAGCCTGAAGTGTATCTAAATGTCACAGAAAAGTACCAGAATTTTGCCGGGCTGACGGGGCGATAATAGTTGCTATTATTGACGTTTCATTCCCGCGAGGGAGCGGCTACACTCGCAGTCTGTCAGAATCAATGAACAATTCACTACCGGGCCGGTCAAAAATGGGAACTAACTTTACAGGACAGAAGTTATGCTCAGGCAACTAAAAATAACATTGATGGCCTCGCTGATGGCAGGAGTGCTTATCGGCCAGGTTGCACCCGCTAGTGCAGACACCACGATTGATCAGTTGCCGGATATTGGCACGTCCGCCGGTAATACGTTGTCTATCGGCCAGGAACTGCAGATGGGGGATTTTTACGTGCGTCAGTTGCGCGGCAGTGCCCCGCTGATAAACGACCCACTGCTGGTGCAGTATGTGAATAATCTCGGCATGCGGCTGGTCTCTCACGCCAACTCCGTACGCACCCCATTTCATTTTTACCTGATTAATAATGACGACATTAACGCCTTCGCCTTTTTCGGCGGCAATGTGGTACTGCACTCGGCGCTGTTTCGCTATACCGATAACGAAAGCCAGCTTGCGTCGGTTATGGCGCACGAAATCTCTCACGTTACCCAGCGCCATCTGGCCCGCGCTATGGAAGATCAACAGCGTAACGCCCCGTTGACCTGGGTCGGCGCGCTGGGGTCAATTTTACTGGCAATGGCCAGCCCCCAGGCCGGTATGGCGGCGCTGACCGGTACCCTGGCGGGTACCCAGCAGGGGATGATCAGCTTTACCCAGCAGAATGAACAGGAAGCGGACCGTATCGGCATTCAGGTCTTGCAGCGCTCGGGGTTTGATCCTCAGGCCATGCCGGCATTTATGGAGAAACTGCTCGATCAATCCCGCTACGCAACCCGGCCGCCGGAAATCTTACTCACCCACCCCCTGCCGGAAAGCCGTCTGTCTGATGCCCGTAACCGCGCCAACCAAATGCGTCCGGTGGTGGTTCAGTCTTCAGAAAATTTCTATCTGGCCAAAGCCCGTATTATGGGGATGTATGGGCCGGACGATCAAAAAGGGCTGGTCAGCGATCTGTTAGCCGGTTGGGCAAACGGCAACAGCCGCGAACAGACCGCCGCCCGCTATGGCCGGGCCGTGGTTGCCATGCAGAATAAAGATTTTGCTAAAGCCGCTCAGGAACTTCAGCCCCTGCTCCAGGCCCAGCCCACAAATCCGTGGTATCTGGATCTGATGACCGATATCAACCTCGGCCAGAACAAACCCCAGGAGGCGATTAAACGGCTCCAGTCAGCACCGGGGCTGAACAATAATCCGGTTCTGCAACTCAACCTAGCGAATGCCATGGTGGAAGGCGGCCAGCCCGCCGGCGCGGTGACCATTCTCAACCGCTATACCTTTGCCCATCCGGACGATACTAACGGCTGGGATCTGCTCGCCCAGGCACAGTCTGCGCTGGGTAACCGGGATCAGGAGCTAGCGGCCAGGGCTGAGGTCATGGGGCTGATTGGTAACCTGGATCAGGCGATTTCGTTACTGAGTAGCGCCAGCAGCCAGGTGAAGCTCGGTAGTCTGCAACAGGCGCGTTATGATGCGCGTATCGATCAGTTCCGGGGCCTGCAACAGCGCTTCCGCCCCTACGAAAAACGCTAAGGACATTGCATGAATTCAGCCGTGACGATTTATCACAACCCGCGCTGCTCTAAAAGCCGCGAGACCCTCGCCCTGCTTCAGCAGCACGGCGTAACACCGGAAGTGGTGCTGTATCTGGAAACCCCACCGGATAAAACCACCCTCAAGGCGTTACTGAAGATGCTGGGGATGCACAGCGCGCGTGAGTTAATGCGCCATAAAGAGGATTTGTACCGGGAGCTGCAGCTGGCCGATGCGGCGCTGAGTGAAGAACAGTTACTTGATGCGATGGTTGCCCATCCCAAATTAATCGAACGGCCCATTGTGGTGCATCACGGTAAAGCGCGAATTGGCCGCCCGCCGGAGCAGGTACTGGAAATACTGCAATAATATATCGCGCAGGCCGCGTTCTGTGGCCTGCCGGTTACTGGTTTTTGCTAACCAGTCATCAGAATATATCCGGCGCGAACTACAGGTACAAAATCTCTTTTACAAACGGAATAGTCAATTTGCGCTGGGCGGTAATGGACGCGTGGTCGAGCTGATCGAGGGTCATAAACAGCGTGCGCATCTCGCGCTCCAGCCGTTTAAGTAAAAAGCGCCCGACATCTTCCGGCAGTTCAAATCCCCGTAACCGGGCGCGCAGTTGCAGCGCCTGTAACTTATCATCATCCGATAGGGGCTGTAATTTGTAGATCTGCCCCCAGTCAAGGCGGGAAGAGAGATCCGGTAAATGCAGATTAAGCTGGCGCGGCGGACGATCGCCGGTGATCAGCAGCCGGGTTTTGCCCGACTCCAGAATGCGATTATAGAGGTTAAAAATCCCCATTTCCCAGGGGTCATCCCCGGCAACACATTCGATATTATCGATGCATACCAGCGACAGATGTTCCATACCGTCCAGCACTTCGGGCACAAACCAGGTGCGCTTATCCAGCGGGACATACCCGACAGCATCCCCCCGCTGGGACAGTTCAGCACAGGCCGCGTGCAACAAATGACTGCGACCGGCACCTTCCCGGCCCCACAGATAGATGTACCCACTGTGCTCCTGACGCAACACATTTTGCAGGGCCGCTAATAAAGACGCGTTATCCCCTGCCCAGAAACTCGCAAAGGTTTCGTCGTCAGGTAAGTAGAGTGGCAAAGAGAGCTGTGCCGGCGTATTCAGAAAAACCTCTTCAGGTATGGCGGAAAAACGGGGTGAAGTTTATCACAAAATCACAACCGGGCGGAACTCTCCGCCCGGCCACGGGCATCAGGGCTGCTGATCAACGCTGTCCTGCACCGTTTCTTCCGGGCGCACCAGGCTAATCACTTTAAAGATCAGGCTCAGGCCCACCCCAACAATGGTCGCCAGCGCCATGCCTTTCAGCTCGGCGGCACCAATATGCACCTTCGCCCCGCTGACGCCGATAATCAGGATAACCGAGGTCAGGATCAAGTTCTGGGCTTTGCTGTAGTCCACTTTAGACTCAATCAGTACGCGAATACCGGAGGCGCCAATAACGCCGTACAGCAGCAGGGAAACACCGCCCATTACCGGTACCGGAATTATCTGGATAGCCGCCGCCAGTTTACCTACGCAAGACAGCAATATGGCGAAAATCGCCGCGCCGCCGATAACCCAGGTGCTGTAAACCCGGGTGATGGCCATCACACCGATATTCTCACCGTAGGTGGTGTTCGGCGTAGAACCAAACAACCCGGAAATAATCGTAGAAAAGCCATTGGCAAACATGGAGCGGTGCAGCCCGGGGTCACGGATCAGATCTTTCTTGACGATATTGGCGGTGACCACCAGATGGCCGACATGTTCGGCAATCACCACCAGCGCCGCAGGCAGGATCGTGAAGATAGCAAACCACTCAAAACGCGGGGTATAAAAGGTCGGCAGCGCAAACCAGTGGGCATTAATAATCGGGGTGACATCCACCATCCCCATCGCGAATGACAGCGCATACCCCACCAGCACCCCAATCAGGATTGGGATAATCGCCAGAAAACCGCGGAACAGCACCGAGCCAAAGATAGTCACCCCGAGGGTGATAAGCGACACGGTAATCGCCTTCGTATCCGGCGCCGTCCCCTCTGGAGGCAACAGTCCGGCCATATTCGCCGCCACGCCCGCCAGCTCAAGGCCGATAACGGCAACAATTGCCCCCATCGCCGCCGGTGGGAACATCACATCCAGCCAGCCGGTCCCGGCTTTTTTAACAATCAGCGCCACCAGGCAGAACAGCACGCCACACATGATAAAACCGCCCAACGCCACTTCGTATCCCAGCGGCAGCAGCAGTAATACCGGGGAGATAAATGCAAAGCTGGACCCCAGATACGCCGGGATTTTGCCCTTACAGATAAACAGGTACAGCAGCGTACCTACCCCGTTAAACAACAAGACCGTTGCCGGGTTGATGTGGAACATAATCGGCACCAGTACCGTTGCGCCAAACATGGCGAACAAGTGCTGCAAACTGAGCGGGATAGTTTGTAATAATGGCGGTCTTTCATTTATCCCGATGGCCCGGCGTGTCATAGCATTTTCCTCAGCATCTTATTGTTAAGGTGGAATAAACCAAAAAAAAGCCGACTATCAAGTCGGCTCACATTGTTATTTAGTACCAAATATCTTGTCGCCCGCATCGCCGAGGCCGGGAATAATGTATCCGTGCTCGTTGAGCCCCTGATCCACTGACGCGGTATACAGCTCCACATCCGGGTGGGCTTTTTCCAGCGCGGCAATACCTTCCGGGGCCGCAACCAGGACCAGCACTTTAATGCTGGAGCAGCCGGCGTTTTTCAGCAGGTCGATGGTCGCAATCATTGAGCCACCGGTTGCCAGCATCGGGTCTACCACCAGCGCCATACGTTCATCAATGTTGGACACCAGCTTCTGGAAGTACGGTACCGGCTCCAGGGTTTCTTCGTTACGGTAAATCCCCACCACACTGATACGGGCGCTCGGCACGTGTTCCAGAACCCCTTCCATCATCCCCAGACCGGCGCGCAGGATAGGAACAACGGTAATTTTCTTACCTTTAATCTGTTCAATTTCGACCGGACCGTTCCAGCCTTCGATGGTCACTTTTTCAGTTTCCAGATCGGCCGTGGCTTCATAAGTCAGCAGGCTACCGACTTCAGAGGCGAGTTCGCGAAAACGTTTCGTGCTGATGTCATGCTCGCGCATCAGGCCCAGCTTATGTTTGACGAGTGGGTGTTTCACTTCCACGATCTTCATACTCATTCTCCTAAAAGGCGGTAACCGCAAAAAAAATCGCCGGATTATACCGCTTTTTTTGCGCAGCGCCACCGGTAAGGTGGCTGATCTGGATCAACGGAATAGCAAAGAGCCCGCTTTGATAATAATTCATTTCGTCAACATAAGAGGCTCGCAAACGTTTGCTTTGACTGTTAGAATTGCGCCGTTTTCTACTCTATACCACCCGTGGGGACTTGAGCCGTGACCGATAAAACCACTCTTAGCTATAAAGATGCCGGTGTTGATATTGATGCAGGGAATGCGCTGGTCGACAGAATTAAAGGCGTTGTAAAGAAAACTCGCCGTCCGGAAGTCATGGGAGGTCTCGGTGGTTTCGGCGCGCTCTGTGCGCTGCCGCAAAAATACCGCGAACCGGTGCTGGTCTCCGGCACTGATGGGGTGGGTACCAAATTACGTCTGGCGATGGATTTACATCGCCACGACACCATCGGTATTGATCTGGTGGCCATGTGCGTGAACGACCTGGTGGTCCAGGGCGCAGAGCCGCTGTTCTTCCTCGACTACTACGCCACCGGCAAACTGGATGTCGATACCGCCGCCAGCGTGATTAGCGGCATCGCCGAAGGTTGCCTGCAATCCGGCTGTGCCCTGGTCGGGGGCGAAACCGCCGAAATGCCGGGCATGTACCACGGTGACGATTACGATGTGGCCGGTTTCTGTGTTGGCGTGGTTGAGAAAGCCGATATTATCGACGGCAGCAAAGTTGCCGACGGTGACGTGTTAGTCGCCCTCGCCGCCAGCGGCCCGCATTCCAATGGCTACTCGCTGGTGCGCAAAATTCTCGAGGTCAGCGGCACCGATCCCCTGACCGAGATGCTGGACGGCAAACCGCTGGCCGACCATCTGCTGGCCCCGACGCGCATTTATGTTAAGCCGGTTCTGGAACTGATTGCCAAGACGGAAGTTCACGCCATTGCCCACCTGACCGGGGGCGGTTTCTGGGAAAATATCCCGCGCGTACTGCCAGACAATACCCAGGCCGTAATTAACGAAGCCAGCTGGCAGTGGCCGGCGGTATTTAACTGGATGCAGCAGGCGGGTAACGTCAGCCGCCACGAAATGTACCGCACCTTTAACTGCGGGGTGGGTATGGTCATTGCGCTGCCGGCGGACCAGGCCGATAACGCCGTCAACCTGCTCAACGCACTGGGTGAGACAGCCTGGGTGATCGGCGCGATTAACGCCTCTGAAGACGATCAGCAACGTGTGGTTATCGCGTAAATGACGCGTATCGTAGTGCTTATCTCCGGCAACGGCAGTAATTTGCAGGCGATTATTGATGCCTGCCAGCAGGGTAAAGTTGCCGGCCATGTCTGTGCGGTATTCAGCAATAAGGCCGATGCCTACGGGTTGCAGCGTGCGGAAATCGCCGGGATCCCCGGCTATGTTGTCGATCCCCGTCCCTTTGCCGACCGCGACGCATACGATAGCCAGCTGATGACGCAAATTGATGCCTGCCAGCCAGATCTGATTGTGCTGGCGGGGTATATGCGCATCCTCAGCCCGGCGTTCGTGCAGCATTATCAGGGCCGGATGCTCAATATTCATCCGTCGCTGCTGCCGAAATATCCCGGCCTGCATACTCACCGTAAAGCGCTGGAAAACGGTGATAGCGAACACGGCACCTCGGTGCACTTTGTCACCGAAGAGCTGGACGGCGGCCCGCTGGTTTTACAGGCTAAGGTCCCGGTGTTCCCGGAGGATGACGAAGCCCTCGTTGCGGCCCGGGTCCAGCACCAGGAGCATGCGATTTATCCGCTGGTGATCGGCTGGTTTGCCAGCGGCCGCCTGCAAATGTGCGACGGGACGCCCCAGCTGGATGGCCAGCCCCTGCCGCCGGAAGGCTACGCCGCCGACCTCTGATCGCATCACCTCTCCTGCCACTCTGCGGCGCTTGCCCGGTCGGGAACTGCGCCGCAGAGTGTGTGTTTTTCTTGTCTTCTCTTCGGGTTGGACATATTACTGGAAAGCTCGCCATAATAATCAGCGGGTGAGACGGATTTTCCACATCCAGAGATCAGTAACCGGAGCATAGTTGGAATGGGACAGGATAAGCTTTACATCGAAAAAGAACTGAGCTGGTTATCATTTAACGAACGCGTTCTGCAGGAAGCCGCCGATAAAAGCAATCCGCTGATTGAGCGCATGCGTTTCCTCGGTATCTATTCGAACAATCTGGATGAGTTCTATAAAGTTCGCTTTGCCGAGCTGAAAAGCCGTATTCTGATCAGCGAGGAGCAAGGCTCCAACTCCCACTCTCGCCATCTGCTGAGTAAGATCCAGAACCGGGTACTGAAAGCGGATCAGGAGTTCGACGCGCTCTACAATGAATTACTGCTGGAGATGGCGCGCAACCAGATCTTCCTGATCAACGAACGCCAGCTCTCCCCTAACCAGCAACTCTGGCTGCGGGATTACTTCAAACACTATTTGCGCCAGTATATCACTCCGATCCTTATCACCCGGGAGACGGATCTGGTGCAGTTCCTGAAAGACGATTACACCTATCTGGCGGTGGAGATCATTCGCGGTGACAGCACTCACTATGCCCTGCTGGAGATCCCGTCAGATAAAGTGCCGCGCTTTGTAAACCTGCCCCCGGAAACCCCGCGACGCCGTAAGCCGATGATCCTGCTGGATAACATCATGCGTTATTGCCTTGATGATATTTTTAAAGGTTTCTTCGACTACGACGCGCTGAACGCGTATTCAATGAAAATGACCCGGGATGCTGAATATGACCTGGTGCATGAGGTGGAGTCCAGCCTGCTGGAGCTGATGTCATCCAGCCTGAAACAGCGCCTGACCGCAGAACCCGTCCGCTTTGTCTACCAGCGGGATATGCCGGATGCCCTGGTAGAGACCCTGCGTGAAAAACTGAGTATTTCACGCTACGACTCGATAGTACCCGGTGGCCGGTATCACAACTTTAAAGACTTTATTAAATTCCCCAATGTCGGCAAAGCAAACCTGGTGAATAAACCAATGCCGCGCCTGCGCCACATCTGGTTTGATAAATTCCGTAACGGGTTCGACGCCATTCGCGAACGGGATGTGTTGCTCTACTACCCCTATCACACGTTTGAACATGTGCTGGAGCTACTGCGCCAGGCGTCCTTCGACCCGAATGTGCTGTCGATAAAAATCAATATTTACCGGGTGGCCAAGGATTCACAGATTATTGAGTCGATGATCCACGCCGCCCACAACGGCAAAAAAGTCACCGTGGTGGTTGAGTTACAGGCCCGTTTTGACGAAGAGGCCAATATCCACTGGGCCAAACGCCTGACCGAGGCCGGGGTGCACGTGATTTTCTCTGCCCCGGGGCTGAAAATTCACGCCAAACTGTTTTTGATTTCCCGGCGGGAGAACGGCGACATTATTCGCTATGCCCACATCGGTACCGGTAACTTTAACGAAAAGACTGCCCGGGTCTATACCGACTACTCACTACTGACGGCCGACGCCCGTATCACCAACGAAGTGCGCCGGGTGTTTAACTTTATTGAGAACCCCTACCGGCCGGTCACCTTCGACCATCTGCTGGTGTCGCCGCAGAACTCCCGGCGGCTGCTCTACTCATTTATTGATAAAGAGATCGCCGCCGCCAGCGCCGGGCAGCCTTCCGGCATCACCCTGAAACTGAACAACCTGGTGGATAACGGCCTGGTTGACCGGCTGTATGCGGCTTCCTGTGCCGGGGTGCCCGTCAACCTGCTGGTGCGCGGTATGTGTTCGTTGATCCCACAATTGGAGGGCATCAGCGAGAATATTCGGGTGATAAGCATTGTGGACCGGTTCCTGGAGCATGACCGGGTTTATATCTTTGAGAACGGCGGCGATAAAAAAGTCTTTTTGTCCTCCGCCGACTGGATGACCCGCAATATCGATTACCGTATTGAGGTTGGCGTGGCGCTGCTCGATCCGCGCCTTAAGCAGCGCGTGCTGGATATCATTGAGATTTTGTTCAGCGACACGGTCAAAGCGCGAATTATCGACAAAGAACTCAGTAACTGTTATGTTCCGCGCGGAAATCGCCGCAAGGTTCGCGCCCAGACGGCAATCTATGACTATATAAAATCCCTGGAACAGCCCGAATAACAGACTATGCCGATAACCAAACAGCTACCCCGGCCGCAGGAGTTTGCTGCCGTCGATCTTGGCTCTAACAGCTTCCATATGGTGATCGCCCGGGTGGTAGACGGTGCGCTGCAAATTATTGGCCGCCTGAAGCAACGGGTCTTCCTGGCCGAAGGGCTCGACCATGAGAACAACCTCACCGAAGAGGCAATGGCGCGCGGGCTGAGCTGCCTGGCCTTGTTTGCCGAACGCCTGCAGGGCTTTCCGGCGGATAACGTCACCATTGTGGGGACCCACGCACTGCGCCAGGCAGCGAACCTGGCCGAGTTTGTTAAACGCGCGGAGGCCTTCCTCCCCTACCCGATTGATGTTATTTCCGGCAACGAAGAAGCGCGGCTGATTTTTATGGGGGTGGAGCACACCCAGCCCGAAAAGGGCCGCAAACTGGTTATCGACATTGGCGGTGGGTCAACGGAGCTGGTTATTGGCGAGGATTTTGAACCCCAGCTTATCGAAAGCCGCCGTATGGGGTGTGTCAGTTTTAATCAGCTGTTTTTCGCCAGCGGCAAACTGAACAAAACGAATTTCGGCCGCGCGCGCTTAGCGGCGGTCCAAAAGCTGGAGTGTCTTTCCTGGCAGTACCGCCTGCACGGCTGGAGTGTGGCGCTGGGGGCCTCCGGGACCATCAAAGCGGCCCGGGAAATCCTTATCCAGATGGGCGATGCTGACGGGATTATTACCCCGGAACGCCTCGAAAAGTTAGTGGATTGCATCCTGAAATTTGATTCGCTTGATGCCCTCAGCCTGCCCGGGCTTTCTGATGAACGTAAAGCGGTCTTTGTGCCGGGGCTGGCAATCCTGTGCGGTATTTTTGACGCCCTGAAAATCCGCGAGTTGCGCCTGTCGGAAGGTGCCCTGCGGGAAGGGGTGCTGTATGAAATGGAAGGCCGTTTCCGCCATCAGGATATCCGCAGCCGCACCGCACAAAGCCTGGCGCACCAGTACCATATTGACGGTGAGCAGGCGCGGCGCGTCCTGGAGACCACGTTACGCATTCACGACCAGTGGCAGCAGCGGCATCCCAAACATGCGACCCCGCAAACCGAAGCGCTGATCAAGTGGGCCGCCATGCTCCATGAGGTGGGGATCAGCATCAACCACAGCGGCATGCATCGCCATTCTGCCTATATTCTGCAAAACAGCAATTTGCCGGGCTTCACCCAACAGCAACAGCTGTTTATGGCCGCCCTGGTCAGGTTCAGCCGTAAGGGGATTAAGCTCAGCGAATTACCGCGCTTTACCGTGTTTAAGAAAAAACATTTTCTGCCGCTGGTAAAAATGCTGCGCCTCGGTCTGCTGCTTAACAATCAGCGCCAGGCCACCACGCGCCCGGATACCCTGGTACTGGAGATGGACGAGCACCACTGGACCTTACGCTTCCCCCACAACTGGCTGCGCCAGAACGCGCTGGTGCTGCTGGATCTGGAGCGGGAACAGCAATACTGGGAAAGCATCCCCGGCTGGAAACTGACCCTCGAGGAAGAAGCCGCCCCCGAAGCGGTGGCTTGATCCCGGGGCTGTACATCAGGCCGTTATCTGCTCCAGCAATACCGGCCTGCTGATTGCCGACCCCTGCAGATAATCAATCCCCATACTCTCTACCGCGTTACGCAGCGCCTCCGTTTCCACATAGGTGGCCACAATTTGCAGCCGCTTCGCCCGGGCCAGCTGGCAGATAGACTCCACAATCTGGTAATCCACACTGCTTACCAGCAGGTTGCGGATAAAACTCCCGTCGATTTTCATGATATCCGCGTGCATTTCCCGCAGGCTCAGGTAGCTGGAGCCGCCGCTGCCAAAATCGGCGATAGCAATGCGACATCCCATTTTGCGTAGCACCCGCAGGGTGGCGTCTGCCTGAGCAAAACGTGAAGAGACGCGATTTTCGGTGACCTCAAAAATCAGCTGCCAGGGCTCAACATGGTAGCGGTGTAACAGTGCACGAACATCATCAGGAAACTGCGAGCGGCACAGTGATGCCGGGGTCAGACTGATAGCACAGCGTATTCCTGGTAAGGTTTCCCGGCGCTTATCAATAAATGCCAGTGTCGCCCGGAGTGTCCATAAATCCATTTTTGATGACAGCCCAAACTCCTGCGCCACCGACAAAAACTGGCTGGGGAAATAGATATCATCTTCTCCCTGCATCTGGAGCTGGATTTCATAATAATGGTCGCCGCGCACCCCCTGCACCCGCTGGGCCTGCACTAAGAACGCGTTGTTATCCAGGGCATGCTGGAGCTGGTTGAGCATATCCACTTTACGTTTTACCGAGTTCTGGACATGTCTGGCCCCGCGCAGTTGAACACTCTCCGGGCGGTTGGTCATTAACGAGTGGTCCGCCATGCTGCTGAGCTCTCCCAGTAACAGGGGTAAATGGTCCACCGGGTAGCGCACATAGCAGTAGCTGAGCCCCACCTGCGGCTGCAGCGGCATACCGTCCCACTGGAAGCGGAACGCCTTCACTTGCTCATACAGATGGGCAATCCGTTCGGCGGTGGCATCACCGTTCAGCCGCAGGGCCAGTTCATGGCCAGACAACTGATAGACCAGTTCGTTATCTGCCACTTCCCGGCGCAATATGACCGACAGCTTCTGCTTGTAATTAATCCGCAGCATCACGCCATAGTTTTGCCCCAGCAACTCCAGACCCGGAATACGCAAGAAGCACACCACGGACGAGGTATACATCCCCAAATCCAGCGACAGCGCCCGCAAATTCGGCAGCCGGACCATCGGGTCAATCAGCGACAATCTGCGCTCCAGGGCGGAGTCTGCCCGCTGGCGGGTAGTCACAATGGCCATCAGGCATATAGAGAATGAAAATACCGCGTAACAGGAAGAGGTTATTGCCAGTTGCAATTTATAATCATTACCCTGTGGAACATACCGATAGAAATAGTGACTCAGGATAGTAATTATTATTGTCCAGGCAATCATTATAAATAAATAGCCAAAACGCATCGCCCCCCACAACATCATGGGTAAAATAAGCGTTAAGGTATAATTCGTGTTAAATATTGTACTATCGTTTGTCAGCGGCAATATCAGTAATGCTAAGGAAGGTGCGAATAAGCAGGTCATTTCTTCCCAAGCTGACTCGCTGATTAAAATTTCGCGGATCTGGGCCGATTTTTTTCCCGCAAACACAT
>NZ_WBXP01000015.1 GCF_016415625.1 Shimwellia pseudoproteus | reverse complement strand
AGAGTCAACCCTTAATTCAGGATTTTCTCTTCAATCTTCACCGCTGTTTGCCGTGACGTCTGTCACAAGCGCCGTGTCGATGGAGGCGCATTATAGGGATCCCGTTTTATTGCACAAGTGTTTTTTAGATCTTTTCTTTCGTTCGCTTAGTTTTTACGCATTACGCCGCAATCCTGTACTGTTCACCCCCTATATGCCCCTTTTCCCGCTTGCAGATGGTTAAAAAAACGACCAAAGTCTGTCTTTCTACTTTTCCCAGAGGTAAACCATGGCTGATGTATTGCGCCCTTATAAAGATCTTTTCCCCGCCGTCGGGCAGCAGGTGATGATCGATCCTTCCAGTGTGATTATTGGTGATGTCCGCCTGGCGGATGATGTCAGCATCTGGCCCCTGGTGGTGATCCGTGGGGACGTCAATTATGTGGCGGTGGGTGCCCGTACCAATATTCAGGACGGCAGTGTGCTGCATGTGACTCACAAGTCCACCAGCAACCCACAGGGAAACCCGCTGCTGATCGGCGAAGATGTTACCGTTGGCCATAAAGTGATGTTACACGGCTGCACCATTGGTAATCGTGTACTGGTCGGTATGGGATCGATCCTACTGGATGGCGCTATCATTGAAGATGACGTGATGATTGGCGCCGGTAGCCTGGTTCCCCAGCATAAGCGCCTGGAAAGTGGCTACCTCTATTTAGGCAGCCCGGTAAAACAGATTCGTCCACTTAAAGAAAGTGAACGGGAAGGACTTAAGTATTCCGCCAACAACTATGTGCGCTGGAAAGATGACTACCTGGATCAGGGGAGCCAGAGCCAGCCCTGATCGTCAAAAGCATCATCGGCAATCAGCGCTTCCGCTTCGTCCTCCAGATCCCAGCGACTGGCCCGGAATTGCGCCAGCCAGAATATGGGCGTCCCCTCCCCGAAGCGGCGAGTGAGTACAGCACCACTGACCGCACAGGTCAGTGGCATCCCATTAACCTGTACCGGGAAACAGAGCGCCTGGCGATCCGCATCCCAGCTTTCGTGATCCGGAAATAAAATGGCCTGATTCATGCGGTTAACTCATGCTGCAAACGCGCTACGACCGGGGCAATTTCCGGCATCACGCCGTGCCACAGTAATACTGCATGTGCGGCCTGGCCCACCAGCATGCCCAACCCATCGGCATAGTACTGCGCCCCCTGTTCACGACACCAGCGCAGAAATGGGGTGAGACCTTGCTGGTAGAACATGTCATAGCAGCGGACATCCGGGGCTATCAGCGAGGCGGGGATCGCCGGGATATCACCGGCAATACCACTGGATGTTGCATTGATGATCAAATCAAACGCTAATCCCGCCAGATCATCCAGCGCAGCAGCATTTACCTGCCCCGTGGTAGCAAAGGCCTGTGCCAGCGCCGCAGCCCGGGGGAAAGTACGATTGGTGATAGTAATGTCACAACCGGCAGATACCAGCGGTAACACAACGCCACGCGCGGCACCACCAGCTCCCACCAGCAATACCCGATAGCCCGGTTTAATTAATCCCCGGGACTCCAGATCACTGAGTAATCCAATACCGTCGGTATTATCCCCAAGTAACGTGCCGTCTTCCAGGCGCTTAAGGGTGTTGACCGCACCAGCTGCTCTGGCACGCTCTGTCAGGGTATCCGCCCGGTCAAAGGCCTGCTCTTTAAAAGGCACCGTGACATTCGCCCCCTGCCCGCCAGCAGCAAAAAACTGTTCCAGCGTGCTAACAAACTGATCTACCGGTGCCAGTACACGACCATACGAATGATCAATCTTCAGTTGCTCGGCGAACATCTGGTGGATCCGGGGCGATTTACTGTGGGCAATAGGATTACCAAAGACCGCGTATTTTTCCATCTGCTTATCCCCGCTTATTAACCCTGACGGAACTGCTCACCGGTGAGCGCATCCCGAATTTCAGAAGGGTTCTGCCGCCCACCGGTTGCACCATCAAGTACCGGGAAGTCACCACCGAACTGGGCATACACTTCCGCGGTCGTACGGCATGGCGGCTGGCCCGTTAAGTTAGCGCTGGTCGACACCAGGGGTTTACCAAACGCCTGGCATAATGCAATGACCAGGGGATGGTTAGTGACCCTTACCGCCAGTGAATCAAATTGCCCCGTTAGCCATCGCGGGGTATCTGGCCGCGCCGGAAACACAAAGGTCACCGGGCCAGGCCAGCAGTCAAAAATGGCGGCACGCTGCGCTTCTGTCAGCATGCTGTCATCAATATAAGGTTTTAGCTGCTCGAAACTGGCCGCGATAAGGATCAGGCCTTTTTCTACCGGACGCTGTTTAAGCGCCAGCAGTCGCATGACCGCCAGTTCACTATCAGGATCACAGCCAACACCAAATACAGCTTCGGTAGGATATGCGATGACGTCTTTATTATTCAGTACGCTGACTATCTCGGACAGTCGCGCTTCAGGCAGGTTATTATTCACTGGTTTGTTCCGCTGTTACCGGCTTTCCACATTGTTTACTGGCACAAAAACGCTTAACGCCCTGGGCCGTTTTCTTTTCAATTAGTAGCGGGTAGTGACATTCCGGGCACTCCCCCGCTACCGGGGTAAAATTGATCGCAAACTGGCATTCCGGGTAACGGTCGCAGGAGTGAAACGTTTTGCCATATCGGGAACGGCGCTGAATCAAATGGCCGGTCTGGCATTGAGGGCACTGGATAGCCGTTTCATCGGGTTTGTCGATCACGCCAGTATAGTCGCACTCAGGGTAACGGCTACAACCGATAAACATGCCGAACCGCCCCTGGCGCAACACCAGCGTTGCGTTGCATTCCGGGCATGTATGCCCGTCCAGCACTTTGATGATATGACCATCAGCCTGGGATTTTAGCGGGCGAATATAATCGCATTCAGGATATCGGGAGCACCCCAGAAACGGGCCGTGCTTACCGCTGCGGTAAGCCAGTTCAGCCCCGCACTGTGGGCAGGGCTCCTGGCGGCGTGTAGTAAAGAGGGACTCTTTGTTCATAGTAACTCTGGCAGCAACAATATATCAGTGCAGCATACCTTCATTAGCCTCAAAGAGTAATTCTTCCATTTGTTGATAAGCATTCTCGCAACCGGGAATATTGAACAGCACCATCAAAACGACCCATTTCAGGTCTTCCAGTTCAAACTCGTCAGTATCCAGCGCCAGAATACGCTCAATAACCATTTCCCGGGTATCGAGGTTTAACACCTGGATTTGTTCCAGGAACAATAAGAAACCGCGACAGCTGGCATCCAGACGCTGGCACTCTTCCTGGGTAAAAATCCGCATTGAGAGAGGATCGGCCGCCAGTTGCATCGGCGTCACCAGCCCTTCCTGGTAGTCGGCAAGTTTATCCAGCCACATTAACGCATTATAGATATCTTCCCGCTCGAATCCGGCATCGGTCAGATCATGAGTCAGCTTGTCCTGGTCTACGCGCATTTCAGTCTCGCTCTGGATCCAGGTTTCAAACAGATAGATTAGTACGTCGAACATGGCATGCCCTCCTTAATCGGACATAGCCGCCGGGTACAGCTGCGATCCACCCTGCTAACTCCAGCTCAAGTAGCTGCGCTACTGTGACTGACACAGGTTGGCCGGCACGTTCAGCGACGACGTCAACAGGTGTTACCTCATCTCCTACGTTAGCCAACAGCTTCGGAAATGGCAATGGAGAGGCAGGCGGATTTAGCGAATAATTAACCAATTCCGCAGGAAGGGACAAATGATGTAGCTCATTTGGTAAATGTTGATAGATATCGGCAGGTTCCGTTACCGGAATAGCGCCCTGTTTCAATAGCCAGTGCGGGCCCTCACTACCGGGTGCTCCCAGCGGGCCCGGTACCACGAAAACATCGCGCCCCTGCTCCAGGGCACAGCGCGCTGTCACCAGGGAACCACTGCGGATACCCGCTTCAACCACCAGAACCCCAAGGCTGAGGCCGCTGATAATACGATTACGCCGCGGAAAATTAGCCGCAACCGGGGGCGCCCCAAACGGAAACTCGGAGACAATCGCCCCGCCCCCGGCACAGATTTGCTCCGCCAGTTGCTGATGCCGCCGGGGATAATAGCCGGGTAAGCCATTCCCCAGCACCGCAATGGTTTTGCCGCCAGCCGCGAGGGCCCCGCGATGCGCCACCCCATCAATACCCAGCGCCAGACCACTGGTAATGGTAATACCGCTGGCGGCCAGAGCGCCGCTGAACAGGCCGCCCCACCGTTCCCCATACCAGCTTTTTTGCCGACTGCCGACAACCGCAATCTGTAGCGATGACAACAGCGCCGGATCGCCCACCACAAAAATTGCCCCGGGAAACCAGTCAATAGCGCGCAGACGACGTGGATACAGTGGATGATCGGCACAGATCAGATGGTGTTCCGGGTGTTCCAGCCAGCATAATGTGCGATCGATCTCTTCAGAAGAGTAGCCGTAAAAACGCGCCTTCTGCCCGGCAGAAAACCCGACACTTTGTATAGCTTTATCCAGTGGCTGCGCATGCTGGCTGACGCTAGTCACCACTTTCAACATCTTAGCGCCACTAAGCGACTGAACTGCCAGCAAGCGTAACCATAACTCGGTTAACTTCATGGTTTCTCCTTGCCATAAGCTATAAAAGCAATCTTTGCGATTGGTCACAGATGCTGTCAATCAAGCCTGGAAATGTCTAGAATAGAGTAAATAAAGATTCCATCATCTGAACACAGCTCGGGATAACTATGTCAGTATTGAACGTTTTACATTACCCGGACGAGCGACTCCGCACTATTGCTAAACCGGTCAAAGAAGTTAATGCAGAAATTCAGCGTATCGTCGATGATATGTTCGAAACGATGTACGACGAAGAAGGTATTGGCCTCGCGGCGACGCAAGTCGATATCCATCAGCGTATTATCGTGATTGATGTTTCAGAACATCACGATCAACAATTGGTGCTGATCAACCCGGAATTGCTGGATAAAAGCGGTGAGACCGGAATTGAAGAAGGCTGCCTTTCTATACCGGAACAGCGTGCGCTGGTTCCCCGGGCAGAAAAAGTGAAAATTCGCGCCCTCGACCGTGACGGCAACACATTCGAACTCGACGCTGATGGCCTGCTGGCGATCTGTATCCAGCATGAGATGGATCACCTGGTGGGTAAACTGTTTGTGGATTATCTGTCACCGCTGAAACGCCAGCGTATCCGCCAGAAGGTGGAAAAACTGGATCGTATGAAAGCGCGCGAGGCGTAGTCAGTCTCAAAAGGGATAACCGTGTCCGAACCATTACGTATTATTTTTGCCGGTACGCCGGATTTCGCAGCGCGTCATCTTGACGCGCTGTTGTCGTCTCATCACCAGGTTGTTGGCGTGTTTACCCAACCAGACCGCCCTGCGGGCCGTGGCAAAAAGTTAATGCCCAGCCCGGTCAAAGTGCTGGCCGAAGAAAAAGGCCTGCCGGTGTTTCAGCCCGCTTCACTGCGCCCGGAAGAGAATCAGCAGCTGGTTTCCAGCCTGAATGCTGACCTGATGGTGGTGGTAGCCTATGGCCTGATCCTGCCGAAAGCGGTACTGGATATGCCACGCCTCGGCTGTATTAACGTTCACGGCTCTCTGCTCCCCCGCTGGCGCGGCGCTGCCCCTATTCAACGTTCACTGTGGGCCGGGGATAGCGAAACCGGTGTCACCATCATGCAGATGGACGTCGGCCTGGATACCGGTGATATGCTGTATAAACTTGCCTGCCCGATTACCGCGCAGGACACCAGTGCCAGCCTGTACGACAAATTAGCCGGGCTCGGTCCTCAGGGGCTGCTGAGCACCCTGGAACAGCTGGCAGCCGGTACCGCCCGGCCAGAAGTCCAGGATGAAGCACAGGTGACGTATGCCGAAAAACTCAGCAAAGAAGAAGCCCGCCTCGACTGGGCACTCAGCGCAGCCCAGCTGGAACGCTGCATCCGGGCCTTTAACCCCTGGCCGGTGAGCTATTTCCTCATTGAGGATCAGCCGGTTAAAGTCTGGCAGGCGTCAGTCATTGCTGGCAGCACCACACAAGCCCCCGGCACGATTCTGGGGGCCGGGAAAGATGGCATTCAAATTGCCACCGCGGACGGTATCCTGAATATCGAGATGCTGCAGCCCGCCGGTAAGAAGCCAATGGCAGCCCGGGATCTGTTAAACTCTCGCAAAGACTGGTTCAGCCCCGGAAATCATCTGGCCTGAAACACCCACTTATTTCGCCCGGTTTAACCGGGCATTTTATTTATTACAGGTCCACACCCGACCGTGACTATGAAAAAAACCATAAACCTTCGCAGCCTCGCTGCCCAGGCCCTTGAGCAGGTCGTTGAAAAGGGTCAGTCACTCAGCGCGGTATTGCCGCCGCTCCAGCAAAAAGTGTCCGATAAAGATAAAGCCCTGTTGCAGGAGCTGTGTTTTGGGGTGCTGCGTACGTTGCCACGCCTTGAATGGCTGGTTGGCCAGCTGATGTCCCGCAAGATGACCGGCAAGCAGCGCACCGTCCATTACCTGATCCTGGTCGGGATCTATCAGTTGCTGTATACCCGTATCCCCGCCCATGCTGCGCTGGCAGAAACTGTCGAAGGGGCTGTTGCCATTAAACGCCCGGCCTTTAAAGGGCTGATTAACGGTGTACTGCGCCAGTTCCAGCGCCAGCAAGACGAGCTGCTGGCTGAAGCAGATAGCCAGGAGATCCGTTTTCTGCATCCCGGTTGGCTGCTAAAGCGCCTGCGCGCTGCTTATCCTGAGCAATGGGAAGCGGTGGTCGATGCCAATAATCAACGCCCGCCGATGTGGCTGCGCGTTAACCGCCAGCATCATACCCGGGAACAATGGCTGGCACTGCTCAGTGAAGCGGGCCATATCGGTTATCCGCACCCCGCATATCCGGACTCTGTACGCCTTGAATCCCCGCTGCCAGTTCACCAGTTACCGGGCTTTGAGCAAGGCTGGGTCACGGTACAGGATGCCTCAGCCCAGGGATGCGTAGATCTTCTTGATCCACAAAATGGCGACACGATCCTCGATCTGTGTGCTGCACCGGGCGGGAAAACCACCCATATTCTGGAAGCCGCACCACAGGCTAAGGTACTGGCGGTCGATGTCGATCCTCAGCGCCTGAAACGGGTATATGAAAACCTGGCCCGCCTCAATATGCAGGCTGACGTAAAATGCGGTGATGGCCGCTATCCTGATCAATGGTGCGGTGAGCAGATCTTTGACCGGATCCTGCTGGATGCCCCCTGCTCTGCCACTGGCGTGATCCGCCGCCACCCGGACATCAAGTGGCTGCGCCGCGATGCCGATATTGCCGAGCTGGCCCTGCTGCAAGGTGAGATCCTTGACGCTATCTGGCCGCATCTGAAAAGCGGCGGTACGCTGGTATATGCTACCTGTTCGATCCTGCCGGAAGAAAACAGCCAACAGATCGCGGCTTTCCTTGCCCGTCATCCGGAAGCTACACTAGTAGATACCGGCACGCCGGCCCAACCGGGGCGACAAAATCTCCCGGCGGCGGAAGAAGGTGATGGCTTCTTCTACGCGAAGCTCATCAAAGGCTGAGCCGCCCAGGCGGTGGTAAGTTTCATTAATCGCGATGTCTAGAATTCAATGAAAATTATTATATTAGGTGCCGGCCAGGTGGGCGGAACCCTGGCAGAAAACCTGGTCGGTGAGAATAACGACATCACTATTGTTGATACCAATAGTGACCGGTTACGCGGCTTGCAGGACAAATACGATCTACGGGTTATTCAGGGCCACGGCTCGCACCCCAGAATACTGCGCGAGGCAGGAGCCGATGATGCAGATATGCTGGTGGCGGTAACCAGCTCTGACGAAACCAATATGATTGCCTGCCAGGTCGCCTATACCCTGTTTAATACCCCGAACCGTATCGCCCGTATTCGCGCGCCGGATTATGTCCGCGATGCGGAAAAACTGTTTACGCCGGAAGCGGTGCCCATTGACCACCTTATCGCGCCGGAACAACTGGTTATCGATAATATTTACCGGTTAATTGAATACCCGGGTGCTCTGCAAGTGGTGAATTTTGCGGAAGGTAAAGTGAGCCTTGCGGTGGTGAATGCGTATTACGGCGGCCCGCTGGTCGGGAATGCATTATCAACGCTGCGCGAGCATATGCCGCATATAGATACCCGCGTTGCCGCGATTTTCCGCCACGATCGTCCTATTCGCCCCCAGGGCTCCACCATTGTGGAGGCCGGTGATGAAGTCTTCTTTATTGCCGCTTCCCAGCACATTCGCGCAGTGATGAGCGAGCTGCAACGACTGGAAAAACCCTACAAGCGTATTATGCTGGTGGGTGGCGGTAACATCGGTGCTGGCCTTGCGAAGAAGCTGGAAAAAGATTACAGCGTCAAATTGATCGAGCGCGACCAGAAGCGCGCCGCCGAACTGGCAGAAAAACTCCAGGATACTATTGTCTTCTTCGGCGATGCGTCCGACCAGGAGCTGCTGGCGGAGGAGCATATTGAACAGGTAGATTTATTTATTGCCGTCACCAACGATGACGAAGCCAATATTATGTCTGCGATGCTGGCCAAACGGATGGGGGCCAAGAAAGTGATGGTGCTTATCCAGCGCCGGGCTTATGTGGATCTGGTTCAGGGCAGCGTGATTGATATTGCCATCTCCCCGCAGCAGGCAACCATTTCAGCCCTGCTTGGCCATGTGCGTAAAGCCGATATTGTCGGTGTATCGTCACTGCGCCGCGGAGTGGCCGAAGCCATTGAAGCGGTTGCGCACGGCGATGAAAGCACCTCCCGGGTGGTGGGCCGGGAAATTAACGAAATTAAACTGCCGCCGGGTACGATCATCGGGGCGGTAGTGCGGGGTAACGACGTGATGATTGCCAATAACAATCTGCGTATCGAACAGGGTGATCACGTGATAATGTTCCTGACTGATAAGAAATTTATCAGTGATGTGGAACGTCTGTTCCAGCCGAGCCCCTTCTTCTTGTAAGAGCCAGGCGGCTCCGGCCGCCTCTGACAAGTAATACGTAATAAAAAAAGCTAAACCTGGCTTATTTTCACATGCAATGGAAAATAGCCAATCCTTTGTTAAAATTATTAAATTCAGCAGTGCAAGGAGATAAAAATGAGTCTGTTAAAAGAATTTCGCGAATTCGCGATGCGGGGGAACGTCGTCGATCTGGCTGTCGGTGTCATCATCGGTGCAGCATTCGGTAAAATTGTCTCCTCACTGGTCGCTGATATTATCATGCCGCCGCTGGGCTTATTAATTGGCGGCATCGATTTCAAACAATTTGCCGTGACTTTGCGCCCGGCCGAAGGTGATATCCCGGCAGTGGTAATGCATTACGGTGTGTTTATCCAGAATATCTTCGATTTTGTCATTGTCGCCTTCGCCATCTTCATGGCCATTAAGGTGATCAATAAACTGAATCGCAAGAAAGAAGAACCGGCGGCAGCCCCGGCGGAGCCGACTAAAGAAGAAGCATTGCTGGGCGAAATTCGCGACCTGCTGAAAGAGCAGAACAACCGCAGCTAAGCGCACCAGATACCAGAAGGCCAGTGGTAAATAAGCGCATCGCTTGCTTGCCACTGGCCTCCAGTCCTTTCCCCTTCGCAAATTTGTCTTTCCGGCTGTAACTTCCTTTCCCTTTGCGATTTTTCTCCACCCGCTGACGAAATAATGGATCGTGCAGTAATGCCTGCAGGGCGCTGTCATTAATCTGGCCCTTGTTATGCTGATAACGGCTCATTGTTGCCTCCTGTTGATATGGTGCGCATCATGCGCCTGACGAAAAAAGAAATCAATAGTCTGTTTATTGACCACTGGCACCTCGCTCAAGGGTTTCAAGAATTGAGCAATAGACGCTGCTGTGAGAAGTGCCGCAGCAGACATCATCCAGTTTTTGCAGTGACGCACGCATATGCTCCAGCTCCGTGATACGCTGCTCAACCTCATTCAGCCTGGCCCGGACAATCGTCTTCGACTCCTGGCAGGTATGGTGTTCAGGATCGATACGGATCGACAGCAGCTCGCGGATCGCTTCAAGGGTGAAGCCGAGCTGTTTAGCATAGCGAATAAACTTCAGCCGCTGTAGATCCTGCTCGGTATAGAGGCGAAACCCGCCCTCGGTGCGAACCTCGTGTTCCATCATCTGCTGCTTTTCGTAATAACGAATGGTGTCCGGCGTTACGCAGGCCAGCTTGGCCAATTCCCCAATGCGGTACATTAGCGCTCCTCTATCTTGCCAAGTAGTTGATGGGTGTATTCCCCGTGCAGAAAATCGGTATTCATCCCGGCCTGACGCAATTTCATTTCCAGCAATGCCAGACGCTTGCTTATTGCCTGATAGTCAGGATGTTCCTGATGTATTGTTTTTAGCAAATCCGCCATTTCAATGGCTTCTTTACGCTGCTCCAGCTCCGGCGGCAGGCAGCCGGCATTCTTAAGCAGCCGGTATCCGGCCCGCAGTTCTTCTGGTACATGGGAATCATCATCAAGTATCAGAGGGGCCCCGGTACCGGGAAGATTATCAAACTGGCCGTTACGCTGGGCATCCAGAATATGGCGCTCAGCCCAGGCATCAAGTAACCACATGATATGGGCTCCGCAACAGAAGAGAGTAACGCTAGTGTATCTCGTTGCTGAATGACAGGCATAAAAAAACCCCGCAAGCGGGGCTTTTTTACGTTACTGCAAATTACTCTGCAGTAGCTTCTGCTTTCGATTCTGCGCGATCAACCAGCTCGATGTATGCCATCGGCGCATTGTCACCAGAACGGAAGCCACACTTCAGAATGCGAGTGTAACCACCGGTGCGGCTCGCGAAACGCGGGCCCAGCTCGTTAAACAGTTTTGCCACGATCTCGTTATCACGAGTACGGGCGAATGCCAGACGACGATTAGCAACGCTATCAGTCTTGGCAAGAGTAATCAGCGGCTCAACTACGCGGCGCAGCTCTTTCGCTTTAGGCAGGGTCGTCTTGATGATTTCATGACGAACCAGTGAACCTGCCATATTGCGGAACATAGCCTGGCGATGGCTGCTGTTGCGGTTCAGTTGACGACCACTCTTACGATGGCGCATGACCTTATCCTTCTCAGTAAAACCTTAACCTGTGATCCGGTTACTCGTCAGCAATGCTTGCCGGCGGCCAGTTTTCCAGGCGCATGCCCAGAGACAGACCACGTGAGGCCAGCACGTCTTTAATCTCGGTAAGAGATTTTTTACCCAGGTTCGGCGTTTTCAGCAACTCAACCTCGGTACGCTGTACCAGATCACCGATATAGTGGATAGCTTCTGCCTTGAGGCAGTTAGCAGAGCGGACAGTCAATTCCAGATCGTCAACAGGGCGCAGCAGGATCGGATCGAACTCTGGTTTCTCTTCTTTCACTTCCGGCTGACGTACATCACGTAAGTCAACGAAAGCTTCCAGTTGTTCAGCCAGAATGGTTGCCGCACGACGAATCGCCTCTTCAGGATCGATTGTGCCGTTGGTTTCCATTTCGATGACCAGCTTGTCCAGGTCGGTACGCTGCTCAACACGAGCTGCTTCAACATTGTAGGCAATACGCTCTACAGGGCTGTAGCAAGCATCGACCAGCAGACGGCCGATTGGGCGCTCATCTTCTTCCGAATGAATTCGGGCAGAGGCCGGCACATAACCACGACCGCGCTGAACTTTGATACGCATATTAATAGCTGCGTTCTCGTCAGTCAGGTGGCAGATCACGTGCTGCGGCTTGACGATTTCGACATCACCATCATGGGTAATGTCGGCTGCAGTCACAGGGCCAATGCCAGATTTATTCAAGGTAAGAATAACTTCATCTTTACCCTGAACTCTCACCGCCAGCCCTTTCAGGTTGAGCAGGATTTCCAGGATATCTTCCTGTACGCCTTCTTTGGTGCTGTACTCATGCAGTACACCATCAATCTCAACCTCAGTTACCGCACAACCCGGCATCGATGAGAGCAGAATACGGCGCAGTGCGTTACCCAAAGTATGGCCAAAGCCACGCTCTAATGGTTCAAGGGTCACCTTGGCGTGCGTCGAACTCACTTGCTCGATATCTACCAGGCGCGGTTTTAGAAACTCTGTCACAGAACCCTGCATTGTGTCCTCTCTTTGGTACTAAGCTTTACTTGGAGTAAAGCTCGACGATCAGGTGTTCGTTAATGTCCGCAGACAGATCAGAACGTTCTGGCTTACGCTTGAACGTACCTTCCATCTTGCCAGCATCAACTTCCAGCCAGGTTGGCTTTTCACGCTGCTCAGCCAGCTCCAGAGCTGCTTTCACGCGAGATTGCTTTTTCGCTTTCTCACGAATGCTAACAACGTCATTCGCTTTAACCTGATAAGAAGCGATGTTAACAACACGACCGTTTACCATGATAGCTTTGTGGCTAACCAGCTGACGTGATTCAGCACGAGTGGCGCCGAAGCCCATACGGTATACAACGTTGTCCAGACGACCTTCCAGCAGAGCCAACAGGTTTTCACCGGTGTTGCCTTTCAGACGTGCTGCTTCTTTATAGTAGTTACGGAACTGACGCTCCAGCACACCGTAGATACGGCGAACTTTTTGCTTTTCACGCAACTGCACACCATAGTCAGACAGACGCGGTTTACGCGCACCGTGCTGGCCAGGAGCTTGTTCAATTTTACACTTGGTATCGATCGCGCGAACGCCAGACTTAAGGAATAAGTCGGTACCCTCGCGACGGCTCAGCTTGAGCTTAGGACCCAAATATCTTGCCATTTTCTTTCTCCAACTAACCTGGAAAACGCAGCGTTATACGCGACGTTTTTTCGGCGGACGACAACCGTTATGAGGGATCGGAGTCACATCAGTAATATTAGTGATGCGGAAACCAGCGGCGTTCAGAGCACGAATAGTGGATTCGCGACCCGGACCCGGACCTTTGACCATAACTTCCAGATTCTTGATACCGTATTCTTTCACGGCGTCAGCGCAACGCTCTGCTGCAACCTGAGCTGCGAACGGAGTAGATTTGCGAGAACCACGGAAACCGGAACCACCGGCTGTTGCCCAACCCAGTGCGTTACCCTGACGATCAGTAATGGTAACGATGGTGTTGTTAAAAGAAGCATGGATATGAGCCACGCCATCAGAGACTTGTTTTTTTACACGTTTACGTGTACGAACAGGTGCCTTTGCCATTTATTCAATCACCCCGATTATTTCTTGATCGGTTTACGCGGACCCTTACGGGTACGTGCGTTGGTCTTAGTACGCTGACCGCGAACCGGCAGACCACGACGATGGCGTAAACCACGATAGGTACCAAGATCCATCAGGCGCTTGATGCTCATGCTGATTTCACGGCGCAGATCGCCTTCAACAACAAATTTGGCAACTTCGTCACGCAGCGTGTCGATTTGTCCTTCAGACAGCTCACTGATCTTAACATTTTCAGCGATACCCGCGGCAGCCAAAATGGCTTTAGAACGGGTCTTGCCGACGCCGTAGATCGAAGTTAATGCGATCACAGCATGTTTCTGATCAGGAATGTTAATGCCTGCTATACGGGCCACTATGCACTCCTACTATTGATTAGTACGCCCCATGCTGAAAAGCCCGTTTTCAGGATACTCAAATGGAAACGTACAGACATACAAAAGATTGGCTGGCTAATCTAGCCAGCTCAACCCAACTTTGCAAGAAAAATATGCGAGATAATCAGCCTTGACGCTGTTTATGCTTCGGCTCGGCGCTGCAAATCACACGAATAACGCCATCGCGTTTAACGATTTTGCAGTTACGACATAATTTCTTGACGGAAGCACGAACTTTCATTTTTACTCTCCGTAACTTCTCAAGCGACCAATTAACGGCCGTAGCCTTTCAGGTTCGCCTTCTTCAATGCAGACTCGTACTGACTAGACATCATCAGAGTTTGCACTTGAGCCATAAAGTCCATAATCACGACAACAACGATAAGCAGAGACGTACCACCGAAGTAGAACGGTACTTTCATTGCATCACGCATGAACTCCGGGATCAGGCAGATAAAAGTAATATACAACGCGCCGACCAGGGTCAGACGGGTCATCACTTTATCGATATACTTCGCCGTTTGCTCTCCCGGACGAATTCCTGGTACAAATGCACCGGACTTCTTCAGGTTATCTGCTGTTTCACGCGGGTTGAAGACCAACGCCGTGTAGAAGAAACAGAAGAAGATGATTGCAGACGCATAGAGTAACACATAAAGCGGTTGCCCTGGCTGCAAATACAGCGAAATTGTTGACAGCCAGTTCCAACCAGTCCCGCCCCCGAACCATGACGCGATGGTCGCCGGGAACAGAATGATACTAGAAGCAAAGATAGCAGGGATTACACCGGCCATATTTACTTTCAGCGGTAAATGTGTGCTCTGTGCTGCATAAACGCGACGTCCTTGCTGGCGTTTTGCATAGTTAACGACAATACGGCGTTGACCACGCTCTACAAACACCACGAAGAAGGTAACCGCGAATACTAGCACTGCAACCAGCAATAACAGAAGAAAGTGCAGGTCGCCTTGCCGCGCTTGCTCGATGGTATGGCCAATGGCCGGCGGTAAGCCCGCAACAATACCAGCGAAGATAATGATCGAAATACCGTTACCGATACCCCGTTCAGTGATCTGTTCACCCAGCCACATCAGGAACATTGTCCCGGTCACCAGGCTAACAACAGCGGTGAAATAGAATGCAAAGCCCGGATTTAACACCAGGCCCTGCATACCAGGCATATTCGGTAAGCCGGTAGCAATACCGACCGACTGAAATATTGCCAACACCAGAGTACCGTAACGGGTGTACTGGCTAATCTTACGACGACCAGACTCCCCTTCTTTCTTCAGTTCTGCCAGGGCCGGATGGACCACTGTCAGAAGTTGCACAATGATAGATGCCGAAATGTACGGCATAATACCCAGTGCGAAGATTGAAGCACGGCTGAGAGCACCACCAGAGAACATGTTAAACATTTCAATGATGGTGCCACGCTGTTGTTCAAGCAGTTTGGCAAGTACAGCGGCATCAATACCAGGGATCGGAATAAAAGAGCCAATACGGAATACAATCAGTGCGCCAATTACAAACAACAGTCTGCGCTTCAGCTCACCGAAACCGCCTTTAGCACTTTGAAAATCTAATCCCGGTTGTTTTGCCATCTGCTACTTATTCCTCGATTTTACCGCCAGCAGCTTCGATAGCAACACGAGCGCCTTTAGTCACGCGCAGGCCGCGAACAGTTACCGGACGAGCAACCTCGCCAGACAGAATCACTTTCGCGAATTCGATCTGGATACCGATAATGTTTGCTGCTTTCAGCGTATTCAGGTCAACTACGTCGCCTTCTACTTTAGCCAGATCAGAGAGACGAATCTCTGCAGTGATCGCAGCTTTGCGAGAAGTAAAACCGAACTTCGGCAGACGACGGTACAGTGGCATCTGGCCACCTTCGAAACCGCGACGTACGCCACCGCCAGAACGAGACTTCTGACCTTTGTGACCACGACCACCGGTTTTACCGAGGCCAGAACCGATACCACGGCCCAGACGCTTAGTGGACTGCTTAGACCCTTCGGCCGGAGACAGAGTATTTAAACGCATCTCTTACTCCTCAACTTTAACCATGTAGGAAATCGCGTTAACCATACCGCGGACCGCAGGAGTATCCTCGCGTTCTACAGTGTGGCCAATACGACGCAGACCCAGGCCAAGCAGCGTTGCCTTGTGTTTCGGCAGACGACCGATTGCACTGCGGGTTTGTGTGATTTTAATAGTCTTTGCCATGGTCAATTACCCCAGAATTTCTTCAACGGATTTACCACGCTTGGCAGCGACCATTTCCGGAGATTTCATATTTTCCAGACCATCGATAGTTGCACGAACCACGTTAATCGGGTTGGTGGAACCATACGCTTTAGCCAGAACGTTACGAACTCCAGCGACTTCCAGAACGGCGCGCATTGCACCACCGGCGATGATACCGGTACCTTCGGAAGCCGGCTGCATGAAGACACGAGACCCAGTGTGAGTACCCTTAACCGGGTGCTGCAGGGTGCCGTGGTTCAGCGCGACGTTAATCATATTGCGACGGGCTTTTTCCATCGCTTTCTGGATCGCTGCTGGAACTTCACGCGCTTTACCGTAACCAAAACCAACGCGACCGTTACCATCGCCAACTACAGTCAGAGCTGTGAAGGAGAAAATACGACCACCTTTAACGGTTTTAGATACGCGGTTTACCGCGATCAGCTTTTCCTGCAGTTCGCCAGCTTGTTTTTCGATGTGAGCCATCTTACACCTCTACCTTAGAACTGAAGGCCAGCTTCACGGGCAGCATCTGCCAGTGCCTGGACACGACCATGATATTGGAACCCGGAACGGTCAAAGGACACATCTTTAATGCCTTTTTCCAGAGCGCGTTCTGCAACAGCTTTACCTACAGCTGCGGCGGCGTCTTTGTTGCCGGTGTACTTCAGTTGTTCCGCGATAGCTTTTTCTACAGTAGAAGCGGCCACCAGAACTTCAGAACCGTTCGGTGCGATTACCTGTGCGTAAATATGACGCGGGGTACGATGTACCACCAGGCGGGTCGCGCCAAGCTCCTGGAGCTTGCGACGTGCGCGGGTCGCACGACGGATACGAGCAGATTTCTTATCCATAGTGTTACCTTACTTCTTCTTAGCCTCTTTGGTACGCACGACTTCGTCGGCGTAACGAACACCCTTGCCTTTATAAGGCTCAGGACGACGGTAGGCACGCAGATCAGCTGCAACCTGACCAATCACTTGTTTATCGGCACCTTTCAGTACGATTTCAGTCTGTGACGGACATTCTGCAGTGACACCTGCCGGCAGCTGATGTTCAACGGGATGAGAGAAACCCAGAGACAGGTTTACTGCATTCCCTTTGACTGCTGCACGGTAACCTACACCAACCAGCTGCAATTTCTTGGAGAAGCCTTCGGTAACACCGATTACTGCGGAGTTCAGCAGTGCACGAGCTGTACCAGCCTGTGCCCAACCATCTGCATAACCATCACGCGGACCAAAGGTCAGGTGATTGTCAGCATTTTTAACTTCTACAGCGTCGTTGATAGTACGAGTCAGCTCGCCATTTTTACCTTTGATCGTGATAACCTGACCGTTGATTTTTACATCAACACCGGCAGGAATGACGATCGGTGCTTTAGCAACACGAGACATTCTTTCCTCCGATTAGGCTACGTAGCAGATAATTTCGCCACCAAGACCAGCCTGGCGCGCTGCACGATCAGTCATAACACCTTTAGAGGTAGAAATAACAGCGATACCCAGTCCAGCCATAACTTTTGGCAGTTCGTCTTTGCGCTTATAAATGCGCAGACCAGGACGGCTTACACGCTGAATGCTTTCTACCACAGACTTGCCCTGGAAGTACTTCAGAGTAACTTCCAGTTCAGGCTTGGTGTCGCCTTCAACTTTAAAATCTTCAATATAACCTTCTTCCTTCAGCACGTTGGCAATTGCCACTTTCAGCTTGGAGGAAGGCATGGTGACCGCAACTTTGTTCGCGGCCTGACCGTTACGGATACGGGTCAGCATATCCGCGATCGGATCTTGCATGCTCATCTGTGTCTACTCCCGTGATTCTATTGGTGACAATTACCAGCTAGCCTTTTTCAGACCCGGAATTTCACCGCGCATAGCGGCTTCACGGACCTTGATACGGCTCAACCCGAATTTCCGCAGGAAACCGTGCGGACGACCAGTTTGGCGGCAGCGGTTACGCTGACGAGACGGGCTGGAATCACGCGGCAGACTCTGCAGCTTGAGAACAGCGTTCCAACGATCTTCATCAGATGCGTTAGCATCAGAGATGATCGCTTTCAGTTCTGCGCGTTTAGCGAAGAATTTTTCAGCCAAAGCTTCGCGCTTTTCTTCGCGAGCTTTCATTGATTGCTTAGCCATGAAGTAACCCTACCTTACTTGCGGAACGGGAAGTCAAAGGCAGCCAGCAGAGCACGGCCTTCATCATCAGTTTTCGCAGTAGTGGTAATGGTAATATCCAAACCACGAACGCGATCGACTTTGTCATAGTCGATTTCTGGGAAGATGATCTGCTCACGGACACCCATGCTGTAGTTGCCACGACCGTCGAAAGACTTAGCGGAAAGACCGCGGAAGTCACGGATACGAGGAACAGCAATAGTGATCAGGCGCTCAAAGAACTCCCACATGCGTTCGCCACGCAGAGTTACTTTACAGCCGATCGGATAGCCCTGACGGATTTTGAAGCCTGCAACAGATTTGCGTGCTTTGGTGATCAGCGGTTTTTGACCGGAGATTGCTGTCAGGTCAGCTGCTGCGTTATCCAGCAGTTTCTTGTCAGCGATCGCTTCACCAACACCCATGTTCAGGGTGATCTTCTCGACCCGAGGGACTTGCATGACAGAATTGTAGTTAAACTCAGTCATGAGTTTATTAACTACTTCGTCTTTGTAGTAATCATGCAGTTTCGCCATCGTACTACTCCAAATTACTTGATAGTTTCGCTATTAGATTTGAAGAAACGGACTTTTTTGCCGTCTTCGAATCTAAAGCCTACACGGTCAGCCTTGCCGGTTGCCGCGTTGAAGATTGCAACGTTAGAAACCTGAAGCGCAGCTTCTTTTTCTACGATGCCGCCTGGTTGGTTCAGGGCCGGAACCGGCTTCTGATGTTTTTTAACCAGGTTGATACCTTCAACAATGATCTTGCCGGAAGACAGAACATTTTTTACTTTACCGCGCTTACCTTTATCTTTACCGGTTAACACGATAACTTCGTCATCACGACGGATTTTAGCTGCCATGATTCGCTCCTTAGAGTACTTCTGGTGCCAGAGAGATAATTTTCATGAACTTTTCGTTACGGAGTTCACGAGTTACCGGCCCAAAAATACGGGTACCGATAGGCTGCTCGCTGTTATTGTCTAAAATAACGCATGCATTACTATCGAAACGAATGACAGAACCGTCCGGGCGACGAACACCCTTCCTGGTGCGCACCACTACCGCTTTCAGCACATCGCCTTTTTTGACCTTACCACGCGGAATTGCTTCCTTGATGGTGATCTTGATGATGTCGCCTACGCCTGCGTAGCGACGGTGCGAGCCACCCAGAACCTTGATACACATTACGCGACGTGCACCGGAATTGTCGGCGACGTTCAGCATAGTCTGTTCTTGGATCATTTCAGTGCTCCGCTAATGTCAACTACTACTGAGACCCTAAATTCGGATCGTTAAAAAACCCCATATCGGGGGCGCGGCATTATAACACCGCTTCCTGCGTATGGGTAGAAAAAATAAACGGCTCATCGCTGAGCCGTTTATTCGTAAGAGAAAAGGTACTGTATTACAGAACCGCTTTCTCTACAACGCGAACCAGCGCCCAGGACTTAGTCTTGGACAGCGGACGGCATTCGCGGATTTCAACCACGTCACCGATACCGCATTCGTTGTTCTCGTCATGTACGTGCAGTTTGGTCGTACGCTTGATGAATTTACCGTAGATCGGGTGTTTCACGAAACGTTCGATGGCAACAACAATGGATTTCTCCATTTTGTCGCTAACAACGCGACCTTGCAGAGTACGGATTTTATCGTTCATTACGCACCCGCCTTCTCAGTCAGTAAAGTCTTAATGCGTGCGACATCATGACGCACTTGCTTCAGCAGATGGGTCTGCTGCAGCTGGCCGCTAGCGGCCTGCATGCGCAGGTTGAACTGTTCGCGCAGCAGGTTCAGCAGTTCAGCGTTCAGCTCTTCAACGCTTTTTTCACGCAGCTCTTTTGCTTTCATTACATCACCGTCTTAGTTACAAAGGTGGTTTTGATCGGCAGTTTCGCTGCTGCCAGGCTGAATGCTTCACGGGCCAGCTCTTCCGGTACACCGTCCATTTCATACAGGACTTTACCCGGTTGGATCAGGGCAACCCAATACTCCACGTTACCCTTACCTTTACCCATACGCACTGCCAGCGGTTTTTCAGTGATCGGTTTGTCCGGGAATACACGGATCCAGATCTTACCTTGACGCTTAACTGCACGGGTCATGGCACGACGTGCTGCTTCGATCTGACGTGCAGTCAGACGACCACGGCCAACAGCTTTCAGACCGAAAGTGCCGAAGCTAACATCCGTACCAGCAGCCAGGCCACGGTTACGGCCTTTGTGCATCTTACGGAATTTTGTACGCTTTGGTTGTAACATCAGCGACGCTCCTTATTTACGGCCTTTACGCTGCTGCTTTTTAGGTTGCGCAGCCGGTTTTTCCGGTTGTTCAACAGCAGCCATACCACCCAGGATCTCACCTTTGAAGATCCACACTTTAACGCCGATTACACCATAAGTGGTGTGCGCTTCAGAGGTGTTGTAGTCGATGTCAGCACGCAGAGTGTGCAACGGTACGCGACCTTCGCGGTACCATTCGGTACGTGCGATTTCCGCGCCGCCCAGACGGCCGCTAACTTCAACTTTAATACCTTTAGCGCCCAGACGCATGGCGTTCTGTACAGCACGCTTCATAGCACGACGGAACATAACACGACGTTCCAGCTGAGAAGTGATGCTGTCAGCAACCAGTTTTGCGTCCAGTTCAGGTTTACGAACTTCGGCGATATTGATCTGTGCAGGAACGCCAGCGATATCCGCTACGACCTTGCGCAGTTTTTCAACGTCTTCACCTTTTTTACCGATAACGATACCCGGGCGAGCAGTGTGAATAGTCACACGGATGCTTTTAGCCGGACGCTCGATAACGATACGAGATACAGACGCTTTAGCCAGTTCCTTAGTAAGGTACTGACGTACTTTAAAATCGCTGTCCAGGTTGTCAGCGAATTCTTTGGTGTTCGCAAACCAGGTAGAGTTCCATGGTTTAACAATACCCAGGCGAATACCATTAGGATGTACTTTCTGACCCATTGCTAGTCTCCAGAGTCTCAGCGATCGGACACAACCACAGTAATGTGGCTGGTGCGCTTCAGGATGCGATCTGCACGACCTTTCGCACGCGGCATAATGCGCTTCATGCTTGGGCCTTCGTCTACGAAAATTTTCGTGATTTTCAGATCGTCAATGTCAGCGCCATCGTTGTGTTCGGCGTTAGCAATAGCAGATTCCAGTACTTTCTTGACCAACTCAGCAGCTTTCTTGTTGGTGTAGGTCAGGATTTCCAGAGCCTGTGACACTTTCTTACCGCGGATCAGGTCAGCCACAAGGCGAACCTTCTGAGCAGAAGAACGAGCATGGCGATGTTTAGCGATAGTTTCCATCTCTTCCTCCTACCTTATTTCTTTTTGGCTTTTTTATCAGCCGCATGGCCGCGATAAGTACGGGTCGGTGCGAATTCACCCAGTTTGTGACCAACCATTTCGTCGGAAACAAAAACTGGAACGTGCTGACGACCATTATGGACAGCGATGGTCAAACCGATCATGTTTGGAAAGATCGTTGAACGACGGGACCAAGTGCGCAGGGGCTTCTTGTCTCCGCTTTCCACCGCTTTCTCTACCTTCTTCAGCAAGTGCAGGTCAATAAAAGGACCTTTCTTGAGAGAACGTGGCATGGCTTATCCTCTAAAATTATTTGCTACGGCGACGTACGATGAATTTATCAGTACGCTTGTTGCTGCGGGTCTTCTTACCTTTGGTCTGCAGGCCCCACGGGGATACCGGGTGCTTACCAAAGTTACGACCTTCACCACCACCATGTGGGTGATCGACCGGGTTCATCGCAGTACCGCGAACGGTAGGACGAACACCACGCCAACGTGCAGCACCTGCTTTACCCAGAACGCGCAGCATATGCTCAGCATTGCCAACTTCGCCCAGAGTTGCACGGCAATCTGCTTCGACTTTACGCATTTCACCAGAACGCAGACGCAGGGTGACATAAGCACCATCGCGCGCAACGATCTGAACGTAAGTACCAGCAGAACGCGCCAGCTGACCGCCTTTACCCGGTTTCATTTCTACGTTATGAACGGTAGAACCAACTGGGATATTGCGCATCGGCAGGGTGTTACCCGCTTTGATTGCAGCATCAACGCCAGACTGAATCTGGTCGCCAGCTTTCAGGCCTTTAGGGGCCAGGATGTAACGGCGCTCGCCGTCTTTGTACAGAACCAGTGCGATGTTCGCAGAGCGGTTCGGATCGTACTCAAGACGTTCAACAACTGCCGGGATACCGTCTTTGTTGCGTTTGAAGTCAACAATACGGTAAGCCTGTTTGTGACCACCACCGATATGACGGGTAGTGATACGACCATTGTTGTTACGGCCACCGGATTTGCTGTTCTTTTCCAGCAACGGAGCAAAAGGTTTGCCCTTATGCAGCTCAGGGTTTACCACTTTAACAACGTGGCGACGACCCGGAGATGTCGGTTTACATTTAACAATTGCCATTGTTCTTTACTCCTCCGACTTACTCTGCGCCGCCGATGAAGTCCAGATTCTGGCCTTCTTTCAGGGTGACGTAAGCTTTTTTCCAGTCGCTACGACGACCAACACGCTGTCCATGACGTTTAACTTTCCCTTTAACAACCAGGGTGTTTACGTCTTTAACTTCTACTTCGAACAGCTTCTGTACAGCAGCAACGATCTCTGCTTTGGTCGCGTCTTTAGCAACTTTGAGAACGATGGTGTTAGTTTTTTCCATCGCGGTAGATGCTTTTTCAGATACGTGCGGCGCGCGCAGCACTTTCAGCAGACGTTCTTCACGGATCATGCCAGCATCTCCTCAACTTGCTTAACTGCATCAGCAGTCATTACGACTTTGTCGAAGGCGATCAGGCTAACCGGGTCGATACCTGTAGCATCACGTACGTCAACCTTGTGCAGGTTGCGTGCAGCCAGGAACAGATTTTCATCCAGTTCACCGGTGATGATCAGCACATCTTCCAGAGCCATGTCTTTCAGTTTCTGTGCCAGCAGCTTAGTTTTAGGCGCTTCAACAGAGAACTGCTCGACAACGATCAGACGATCCTGACGTACCAGTTCAGACAGGATGCTTTTCAGCGCCCCACGGTACATCTTTTTGTTAACTTTTTGACTGTGATCCTGCGGACGTGCAGCGAAGGTTACGCCACCAGAACGCCAGATCGGGCTCTTAATAGAACCAGAACGTGCACGACCAGTGCCTTTCTGGCGCCACGGTTTTTTACCGGAGCCAGTTACTTCAGCACGAGTTTTCTGCGCACGAGTACCCTGACGGGCACCTGCTGCATAAGCAACAACAACCTGGTGAACCAGCGCTTCGTTGAAATCACGACCGAAGGTAGTTTCGGAAACAGTCAGCGCGCTCTGCGCGTCTTTCAGTACTAATTCCATTGCTATCCCCTTACGCCTTCACAGCCGGTTTAACAATCAGGTCGCTACCGGTTGCACCCGGGACCGCACCTTTAACCAGCAGCAGGTTGCGCTCAGCGTCAACACGTACTACATCCAGGCTCTGAACAGTTACGCGTTCGTTACCCAGTTGACCTGCCATTTTCTTGCCTTTGAACACTTTGCCCGGAGTCTGGTTCTGACCGATAGAACCCGGAACGCGGTGAGACAAGGAGTTACCGTGAGTAGCGTCCTGGGTACGGAAGTTCCAGCGCTTAACGGTACCGGCGAAACCTTTACCTTTAGAGGTACCGGTTACGTCAACTTTTTTAACTTCAGCAAACAGCTCAACGCTAATGTCCTGACCTACGGTGTATTCTTCGCCTTCTGCAAGACGGAATTCCCACAGGCCGCGGCCAGCTTCAACGCCAGCTTTAGCGAAGTGACCAGCTTCCGGCTTGGTTACACGGTTAGCTTTTTTAGCACCGGTAGTAACCTGAACTGCACGGTAGCCGTCGCTAGCCAGATCTTTGATCTGAGTAACGCGGTTTGCTTCAACTTCGATAACGGTTACTGGGATAGATACGCCTTCTTCGGTGAAGACGCGGGTCATACCCACTTTTTTACCGACTAAACCAATCATTGTTTCAACCTCTCAATCGCTCGATGACCTGATTAACCCAGGCTGATCTGCACGTCTACACCGGCAGCCAGATCCAGACGCATCAGAGCATCAACGGTTTTCTCGGTTGGCTCAACGATGTCAACCAGACGCTTATGAGTGCGGATTTCGTACTGATCACGCGCATCTTTGTTGACGTGCGGAGAGATCAGAACGGTAAAGCGCTCTTTGCGGGTCGGCAGCGGGATCGGACCACGGACTTGCGCACCAGTGCGCTTAGCAGCCTCGACGATTTCCGCAGTTGATTGATCGATCAGACGATGATCAAACGCTTTCAGGCGGATACGGATTCTTTGGTTCTGCATGAGACCAGAGCTCCAATTATTTATAGACGAAATGATTACTCCTCGTACCCATTACGATTGATGGGAGAGTGTAATCGTTCTTACGTTGCCCCCCAATTGGGAGCGTTGTTATGGCAAACATTCTGCCGTGGCTCTTTCGAACCTGCTCGTCGAATTAGACAAGCCCGCGCATTATACGTAAATCCACGAATGAAGCAAGTGACGGGTGAAAAATAGTCACTGGTAAACGCAATAAATGTGCCGTCCCCTGCCCTTTTCTTGCCACTGGCCAGAAACAACAAAACCCGCCGCAGCGGGTTTACATTCAGCACAAGAACAGCCTGCGTCGCGCTTAGCTTTGCTCTTTGATCTGGGTTTGCAGGTAATTTTGCAGCCCAATCTTACCGATCAGATCCAGTTCCGTTTCCAGCCAGTCGATATGGTGTTCTTCTTCCGACAGAATACCGATAAGCATATCGCGGCTGACATAATCATGCACGCTATCGGCATAGGCAATGGCCTCACGCAAATCTTTTGCGCCTTCCATTTCCAGTTTCAGATCTGACTGCAGCATTTCTTCAACATCTTCGCCGATATGCAGCTTACCCAGGTCCTGCAAATTGGGGATACCCTCCAGAAATAAAATACGCTCAATATATTTATCCGCGTGTTTCATCTCATCAATGGATTCGTGGTATTCCACCTCATTGAGGCGCAATAACCCCCAATTTTTAAACATCCGGGCATGAAGGAAATACTGGTTGATTGCGACAAGCTCGTTTCCCAATAATTTATTGAGATAATTTATAATCTTAACATCACCTTTCATTATATAGACCTCCGCTTCCACTTATTGAAGCGTAGATGCGCGGACGGGGATGTCAAAGTAAAGACGTGCTGTCAGGCAATCTCCTGATATTCAGGTATCGCGGTTAGCTCTTCCTGCATCAGCTCACGCACGGCGCGGACGCACTTGCCGCACTGGTTTCCTACCGGAATAAATTTGCGCAATTGCTGGAAAGACTGGGGATGATATTGACGAACGGCCTGGCGAATTTTTTTATCGCTAATACCATTACAAAGACATACGTACATAGCCACTCCTGCTTAAATTACGCCCAAAGTGTAAATGAGAATAATTATGATTACAATAGCAGCGCCAGGGGATTAATGCTCAGGATGGTGGTTTATTTTGTAAGATTTGTGATCGACACAAAAAGCAAAAGGGCGCCGAAGCGCCCTTTTCAGTTCATTAGCTAAATATTAGCCCAGAACTTTAGCAACAACGCCCGCACCTACAGTACGGCCGCCTTCACGGATTGCGAAACGCAGACCGTCGTCCATCGCGATCGGGTGGATCAGGGTAACAACCATTTTGATGTTGTCGCCCGGCATTACCATCTCAACACCTTCCGGCAGTTCGATGGTACCAGTCACGTCAGTAGTACGGAAGTAGAACTGCGGACGGTAGCCTTTGAAGAACGGAGTATGACGGCCGCCTTCGTCTTTGGACAGGATGTACACTTCAGATTCGAACTTGGTGTGCGGGTTGATGGAACCCGGTTTAGCCAGAACCTGGCCACGTTCGATTTCTTCACGTTTGATACCGCGCAGCAGAACACCAACGTTCTCACCAGCACGGCCTTCGTCCAGCAGTTTGCGGAACATTTCAACGCCGGTACAGGTAGATTTAGCGGTATCTTTGATACCAACGATTTCTACTTCGTCACCCACTTTGATGATGCCGCGTTCTACACGACCGGTAACTACAGTACCACGGCCGGAGATGGAGAATACGTCTTCGATAGGCAGCAGGAACGGCTTGTCGATAGCACGTTCTGGTTCCGGGATGTAAGAATCCAGGGTTTCAGCCAGTTCGATGATTTTAGCTTCCCACTCTGCTTCGCCTTCCAGCGCTTTCAGCGCAGAACCGCGGATGATCGGAGTGTCGTCGCCCGGGAAGTCGTACTGAGACAGAAGTTCACGAACTTCCATTTCAACCAGTTCCAGCAGCTCTTCGTCATCAACCATGTCGCATTTGTTCAGGAACACGATGATGTACGGAACGCCTACCTGGCGACCCAGCAGGATGTGTTCACGGGTCTGCGGCATCGGGCCGTCAGTCGCAGCAACAACCAGGATCGCGCCGTCCATCTGAGCAGCACCAGTGATCATGTTTTTAACATAGTCGGCGTGCCCCGGGCAGTCTACGTGAGCGTAGTGGCGGGTCGGGGTATCGTATTCAACGTGAGAAGTGTTGATGGTGATACCACGTGCTTTTTCTTCCGGCGCGTTATCGATCTGGTCGAATGCACGAGCAGCACCGCCGTAGGTTTTAGCCAGTACGGTGGTGATTGCAGCGGTCAGAGTGGTTTTACCATGGTCAACGTGACCGATAGTACCGACGTTAACGTGCGGTTTTGTACGTTCAAATTTTTCTTTAGACACGGCTATATTCCTTACTATTACGCTCTCACCTTACGGAGAGAGCGCGGGATCATTGTGTTAACCCTGGATTATTTACCACGGGCTTCAATTACGGCCTGAGCAACGTTGTTCGGCGCGTCATCATACTTCAGGAACTCCATGGAGTAAGAAGCACGACCTTTGGTCAGAGAACGCAGCTGAGTTGCATAACCAAACATTTCAGACAACGGAACTTCAGCGTGAATGATAACGCCAGTTACGTTGGTTTCCTGGCCTTTCAGCATACCACGACGACGGCTAAGGTCACCGATAACGTCACCAGTGTTCTCTTCCGGGCTTTCTACTTCAACCTTCATGATAGGCTCAAGCAGAACTGGTTTCGCTTTCTTAAAGCCATCTTTAAAGGCAATAGACGCGGCCAGTTTAAACGCCAGTTCAGAGGAGTCAACATCGTGGTAAGAACCGAAGTGCAGACGCACGCCAAGGTCAACTACCGGGTAACCAGCCAGAGGGCCAGACTTCAGCTGCTCCTGGATACCTTTATCAACAGCAGGGATGTATTCGCCAGGGATTACGCCGCCTTTGATGTCGTTGATAAATTCGTAGCCTTTCGGGTTAGAACCCGGCTCCAGCGGGTACATGTCGATAACAACATGACCGTACTGACCACGACCACCAGACTGTTTCGCGTGTTTACCTTCGATATCGGTAACTTTCGCACGAATCGCTTCGCGGTAAGCAACCTGAGGTTTACCAACGTTCGCTTCAACGTTGAATTCACGTTTCATACGGTCAACGATGATGTCGAGGTGCAGCTCACCCATACCGGCGATAATGGTCTGGTTAGATTCTTCGTCAGTCCATACGCGGAAAGACGGGTCTTCTTTAGCCAGACGGCCCAGAGCCAGACCCATTTTTTCCTGGTCAGCTTTGGTTTTCGGTTCAACCGCGATGGAGATAACCGGTTCCGGGAATTCCATACGTTCCAGAATGATCGGTTTTTCCGGATCACACAGGGTGTCACCGGTGGTCACGTCTTTCAGACCGATCGCCGCAGCGATATCACCTGCGCGAACTTCTTTGATCTCTTCACGTTTGTTCGCGTGCATCTGTACGATACGACCGAAACGTTCACGTGCAGCTTTCACGGAGTTCAGTACGGTATCACCAGAGTTAACCACACCGGAGTACACGCGGAAGAAGGTCAGGTTACCCACAAACGGGTCGGTAGCGATTTTGAACGCCAGGGCCGCGAACGGCTCGTTGTCGTCAGAATGACGCTCTGCCGGAGTATCTTTACCGTCGTCCAGGATACCTTTGATAGCCGGAACGTCTACCGGAGACGGCAGATATTCGATTACCGCATCCAGCATTGCCTGAACACCTTTGTTCTTAAATGCAGAACCACAGGTAACCAGGATGATTTCGTTGTTCAGAACGCGCTGACGCAGTGCGCCTTTGATCTCTTCCTCGGTCAGCTCTTCACCGCCCAGGTATTTTTCCATCAGCTCTTCAGATGCTTCAGCTGCGGATTCGATCAGGTTCTGGTGCCATTCGTTGGCCAGTTCAACCATGTCAGCCGGGATATCTTCGTATTCGAAGGTAACGCCAGCGTCTTCTTCGTTCCAGTTGATGGCTTTCATTTTCACCAGGTCAACAACACCGGTGAAATGTTCTTCAGCACCAATGGCCAGCTGCAGCGGAACCGGAGTCGCGCCCAGACGGGTTTTGATCTGGTCAACAACTTTCAGGAAGTTCGCACCCATACGGTCCATTTTGTTAACGAACGCGATACGTGGAACTTTGTATTTGTTAGCCTGACGCCATACAGTTTCAGACTGCGGCTGAACACCACCAACGGCGCAGTAAACCATTACCGCACCGTCGAGCACACGCATGGAACGTTCTACTTCGATGGTGAAGTCAACGTGCCCCGGGGTGTCGATGATGTTGATGCGATGCGGTTCATACTGTTTGGCCATACCAGACCAGAAAGCAGTAGTCGCAGCGGACGTGATGGTGATACCACGTTCCTGTTCCTGTTCCATCCAGTCCATGGTAGCTGCGCCATCATGAACTTCACCGATTTTATGGTTTACACCGGTGTAGAACAGAATACGTTCGGTAGTAGTGGTTTTACCGGCGTCGATGTGTGCACTGATACCGATATTACGGTAGCGTGCAATGGGTGTTGTACGAGCCATTTGATTCCTCTATTCCTGGGACGTTCAAGTTAAGTTGCCAAGGAGCGGGCGGCTTACCTGAAGCGCCCGCCTGGTGACTAACACTCCGAAGGGATTACCAACGGTAGTGAGCGAACGCCTTGTTGGCTTCTGCCATACGGTGAACGTCTTCACGTTTCTTAACTGCAGTGCCTTTGTTTTCTGCAGCATCAGAAAGTTCGTTCGCCAGACGCAGAGCCATGGATTTATCACCGCGTTTACGAGCAGCTTCTACGATCCAACGCATTGCCAGGGCATTACGACGAACCGGACGGACTTCAACTGGAACCTGGTAAGTAGAACCACCTACACGGCGGGACTTAACTTCGACAGTCGGACGCACGTTTTCGAGCGCGATATCAAAAGCTTCCAGTTCAGTTTTACCAGAACGCTGAGCCAGGGTCTCCAGCGCGCTGTATACGATTGCTTCTGCAGTAGATTTTTTACCGTCTACCATCAGGATGTTGACGAATTTAGCCAGCAGTTCTGATCCGAACTTCGGAACCGGCAGAATTTTACGCTGACCAATTACGCGACGACGTGGCATGGAAATACTCCGTTGTTAATTCAGGATTGTCCAAAACTCTACGAGTTTAGTTTGACATTAAAGTTAAAACGTTTGGCCTTACTTAACGGAGAACCATTAAGCCTTAGGACGCTTAACGCCGTATTTGGAGCGAGCTTGCTTACGGTCTTTAACGCCGGAGCAGTCAAGCGCACCGCGTACGGTGTGGTAACGAACACCTGGCAGGTCTTTAACACGACCGCCACGGATCAGAATAACGGAGTGTTCCTGCAGGTTGTGGCCTTCACCACCGATGTAGGAAGTCACTTCGAAACCGTTAGTCAGACGAACACGGCAAACTTTACGCAGTGCGGAGTTCGGTTTTTTAGGAGTGGTGGTATATACACGAGTACATACGCCACGTTTCTGCGGGCATGCTTCCAGTGCCGGCACGTTGCTCTTTGCAACTTTGCGCGCACGTGGTTTGCGTACCAGCTGGTTAACTGTTGCCATTAAATAGCTCCTGGTTTTGCTTCGTAAACACGTAATAAAACGGCCTCATACAATATGAGGACGCAGAATTTTAGGGCTGAGCCGAAAAGGTGTCAAGAAATATACAGCAATCCCGCACTTACCAGGCCATTTGCGCACGATGTTGTGCGGCAAGTCTGACAAATTCAGTATAGCTAACCCTTTTCACCGCGGTCGAAATTTGAGCAGCAAGTCCCCTTGCCGCCAGATCCTTACCGAGCACCGACACAGAGATAGGGGCGGCCAGCAGTAAATCAAGGGCAGGGCCGGGCAACGCCGCGATAACGCCATTCTGGATCAACAGCACATCGTCCCCGGGACTCAGTGCCGCCATCAGCGTCGTCATATCGCACTCCCCGGGGGAGTGGCTAAGTGTGTGCAGCATAGAAACCTTCAGAAATCGAAACCTTCAGAAAGTGAAAACGACATCGAATTCAGCAAGCCGGGCGCGGATCGCCTCCGCACTCAGCCGTTCGGCATCAAGAATTAACGGCGCCTGCGCCAGCCCCCGCGCCTGTAGCGACGGCTCGCATACCATGCAATCGTCGATGTCATACAGCGGCAGCACTTTAAACGTGGCGATATAGTCCCGGGCCAGTATCGCACCCGGCTGCTGCCCCGCAAGCAACTGCATCACGCCATCACCAATAAAAAAAACCCCCGGGTTATCACTTAACGCCGAGGTCGCCAACAGCGCATCCAGCCCTTCCCGGCCAGCACTGGTGCCATGTGGAGCACTTTTAAAGACAAAAGCGATACGTTTCATCAGAACTGCACCATCCGGTCACACGTTAATGCCGCTTCCGCCAGGCCGCCTAACCCGCTGAGGGTAAAACCCGGCTGCAAATTCGCGCCACCCAGCCCGAGGCGCTCAGCCTCCTGCTGGTCCGTGACGCCCCGGCGCAGCGCCGCCGCCACACAAATATTCAGCGTCACGCCGTGTTGCGCCTGCAACTGCTGCCAGGCGCGCACCATATCGAACTCATCGCTGGCCGGGCTGGTCAGTTGATTGGCGTTGTACACCCCTTCCCGGTAGAAAAAGACACTATCCAGGCAGTGCCCTTCCGCCAGTAATGCCTGGGCGAACTGCAGCGCACTGCTGGATTGTTGCGTACCATAAGCCGGGCCGGTAACCAGTAAACCAAAACGCATTACTTATCCTGCCCGCTGAAGTCGCCGTTTTTAAACTGGCGAATATAGAGGTATACCGTGTGCTTGGAGATGTTCAGTCGATCGGCCACCTGGTTGATGGCGTCTTTGATATCGAAGATCCCTTTCTCATACAGATTCAGAACAATCTGGCGATTCTTGGCGTTGTTGGACACGCTGCGATCGGCATTGACTTCCTCGATGGTGAACTCCAGGGTCTGGGTCACCAGATCCTCGACGGATGACGCAAAGTTCACAGTTGATGGCACATCCAGATCTTCCGTCTCGGGGGGAATAAAGGTGTTCATTATCTGCGAGAACGGCACATCGAGGTTCATATTAATGCACAGCAGGCCGATAACCCGGTGATCCCGGTTACGAATAGCAATAGTGACGGACTTCATGAGCACGCCGCTTTTCGCCCGGGTGAAATAACACTTGGACACGCTGCTGTCGGCACCGGTCATATCATGCAGCATCCGCAGGGCCAGGTCGGTAATCGGGGAGCCAATTTTGCGGCCGGTGTGTTCGCCGTTGGCGATACGCACCGCGGAACATTTCAGATCCTGCAACGAATGCAGAACAATTTCACAATGGGGACCAATCAGCATAGCTAACCCATCCACCACAGCCTCGTAGGATTTAAGAATATCAAAGTCGGAGGGCTCAAATGGACGCTGATCCAGTAAATCTAATTCACTGGTTTCATTGGTTAAAAGCGAACTGGACATGAAAAAATACCACCCTATTTAAAGAGCCTGTCGTTTTTTCGCTGTCAGGGCAGACTCATCTCTCAATTAACGTGCGAGTAATAAAAGTAATACAGCAACAAATGGGTTTTCCAGCATTAATTATACTGAGTGTTTACCAGGTTGCGCAGTGCGGCAGGTCAAGGAGGTGCGGTACAGCCGGCCTGGCCAGAAGAATGTGGCGTAATAAACAAAAACCGCCGCCCAAAGGCAGCGGTTTTCTCAGCGTAAAGACGATTATTTCGCTTTACCGGCTTCAGCAGCGCTTTTGGCTTCTGGTTTAGCGTCAGCTTTAGGCGCCGGTTTGATGTCCAGCAGCTCAACGTCAAACACCAGCGTGGAGTTAGCCGGGATCCCCGGAACACCGGTTTTACCGTAAGCCAGATCCGGCGGGATAACCAGTTTGATCTGGCCACCTTTCTTGATATTTTTCAGGCCTTCAGTCCAGCCCGGGATAACACCGTCAAGACGGAAAGACAGCGGCTCACCGCGGGAGTAAGAGTTATCAAACTCTTTACCGTCTATCAGTGTGCCTTTGTAGTTCACGACCACGGTATCGGTATCTTTCGGCGCGTCACCGGTACCGGCTTTCTCTACCTGATACAGCAGGCCGCTGGCGGTTTTCTTCACGCCCTTCTCTTTGGCGAAGGCATCACGGAATTTCTGGCCTTTGTCAGCGTTCTCTTTGGCGTCTTTTTCCATTTTCGCCTGGGCTGCGGTTTTCACCCGCGCTTCGAAGGTCTGCAGGGTCTGTTCAATCTGCTGATCAGAGAGCTTGCTCTTATCGGCAAAGGCGTCCTGAACACCGGCAATCAGCTGGCTTTTATCCAGTTTGATACCCAGTTTTTCCTGTTCCTGCAGGGAGTTCTCCATATAACGCCCCAGAGAGGCGCCCAGTGCATATGCAGATTTCTGGTCGTCATTCTTAAATGCCGCTTTGCTGTCCTGGGTGGTGGCAGCATCTTTTGCCGCAGCCGGGGCAGCCAGTACCGCCGGCGCATTAAGGGCCACGGCCATCGTGGTCGCCAGCAGCGTGACTTTAAACAGTGATTTCATCCATTTTCTCCAGGGCCGGGGCATCTCGCCCCAGGTTAATAACATGTTGAACGCACTACTATACCGTTGCGAAGGAAATCTACACAATCGTCAGTGGCGCATTCAGGTTCATTTCAGACTCTTTTCGCATAAATAAGTTTCCCTGACGGACCCGACGCCTGTAAACAATGCAGAAATTCAGTAAAATTGGCATCTGCCTGCGCCCATTTCGGGGTGACAAGCCAGCACCGGAGACATCAAGATGCAGCATACGTCAAGCGAAACACGCCTGGCCGAATTGGAAAGCCGCCTGGCCTTTCAGGAAATTACAATCGAAGAGCTAAACCAAACGGTAACAGCCCACGAGCTGGAACTGGCAAAAATCCGCGAGCACCTGCGCCTTCTGGTGGAGAAACTGAAAGCCAGCCAGCCGTCAATGGTGGCCTCACAGTCAGAAGAAACACCGCCGCCCCACTACTGATGCCGCCGCGGTATCTGCCAGCCACAAAAAAGCCGCGTAATACGCGGCTTTTTTATTACAGCAAGCGGCAGATTAATGGCAACCGCAGCCGCCGTTTCCGCAACCGCCTTTACCGTGTTCATGATCATGACCGTGGCCGCCGCAGCACCCGTCTTCACCGTGTTCGTGATGATTATCGTGTTCACCGTGAACGTGGCCGTGGGCCAGTTCTTCTTCGGTAGCTTCACGAATCGCAACCACTTCTACGTTGAATTTCAGGTTCTGGCCAGCCAGCATATGGTTACCGTCAACGGTAACGTGATCGTCTTCAACGGCAGTGATTTCAACCGGTACCGGACCCTGGTCAGTTTCAGCCAGGAAACGCATACCCACCTGCAGCTCGTCAACGCCCATAAAGACGTCTTTCGGCACACGCTGCACTAAATTTTCGTCGTACTGACCGTAAGCGTCATTTGCGCCAACGCTAACGTCGAATTTATCACCAACTTCATGACCTTCCAGCGCATTTTCCAGGCCAGAGATCAGGGAACCGTGACCATGCAGATAGTCCAGCGGCGCACTCACCGGAGACTCATCAACTAATACACCATCTTCTGTACGTACCTGATAGGCCAGGCTGACCACCAGGTCTTTTGCTACTTTCATGATATCTCCTGAGCGTGAGAAACAAAGTGGCGCCGATTGTAGCCGAAATCAGCGCCTGTGTACCCCATAGCTTAAAAAAAGGAGACCGATAACGCTAGTCCGGATGAAAAATGCCGATAACCGACTCCTCTTTGCGAATATGCTCTTTGACTTGTTTATCGGCTTCACGCATCTGGTGGCCACACTTAACACACTCAACAATATCGACATTATTTTCCCGCCACATGGCGAGCGTATCCTGGGCCTGGCAAGCGGGGCATTTCGCCCCGGCAATAAAACGCTTACGTACTGGCATGACGACCTCTTACGGCTTTTTTATTCAAACTCATCCCAGCCATCCGGCTGACGGCGCTCGTGTTGCATCTCACGGTGGAAGATCTCTTCCAGCTCCCGGCGGGCTTCCCGTACCCGGGAGATTTGCGCGGTGTCACTGTGAATTGGCATTAGTTCCCGCAACATACGAATATCCAGGCGCCGGAAGTGCAGTTGCGCCCGCTGAGCCTGATGCGGGTGCATCCCCAGGCTCATTAATGTCTTACGCCCCAGATCCAGGGCACTGGAGAAGGTCTCACGGGAGAAGTGTTTCACACCGGCTTGTAAAAGTTCGTGCGCTTCAACACGTCCCCGGGCACGGGCGAGGATCTCAAGGTGCGGGAAATGCTGCTGGCACAACTCCACCACCTGCATAATGTCTTCGGGTTCATTGCAGGTCACCACAATAGACTTTGCGTGCTCCGCACCGGCCGCGCGCAGTAGCTCCAGCTCCCGGGCATCGCCGTAATAGACCTTGTAACCGTATCTTCGCATCAGGTTTACCGCACTGATGTCCCGCTCCAGTACGGTAATACGCATCTTATTGGCCATCAGCAGGCGGCCAATCACCTGACCAAAACGCCCGAACCCGACAATAATCACCTGGGGCTGATCATCATTAACCCAGGGCTTCTCGTCCGGCTCATCCGGCGCGTTAACTCGCCGGGCCAGTACCCTATCAATCAACCGCATCACCAGCGGGGTGGTCATCATCGACAGCGTCACAGTCACCAGCAATAACGCCGTCTGATCCTGTTGAAATATCCGCTGGGAAGAGGCCAGCGAGAACAGCACAAACGCGAACTCCCCGCCCTGACTAAGTACCCCGGCAAATTGCAGCCGCTCCGAGGTGCGCAACCCAAAAATACGCCCCAGCACATACAGCACGAGGATCTTCACCAGCACCAGCGCAATAACCGCCGCGATCACCCACAGCAGATGGGAGTACAACACCCCCAAATTGAGGGCCATCCCCACCGAGATAAAAAACAGCCCCAGCAATAGCCCTTTAAACGGCTCAATGGCGGTTTCCAGCTCATGGCGATATTCACTTTCCGCCAGCAGGACACCCGCCAGAAACGTCCCCAGCGCCATAGAGAACCCGAGAGCATCCATAAACAAGGCCGAGCCCAGCACCAGCAATAATGATGCCGCGGTAAACACTTCCCGCACCCCGGAGCCGGCAATAAACCGGAACACCGGGCGCAGCAAATAGCGGCCCCCCAGCAACATTCCGGCAAAGGCCAGCACCTTGAGACCGACTTTCCAGACATCAAGATGGTCATCGTCATTGCCGGCGAGCAGCGGTACCAGCGCCAGGGCCGGGATCACCGCCAGATCCTGAAACAGCAACACCGAAAACCCAAGCTGGCCAGATTCGCTGCGATTCATTCCCTTATCACGCATCAGCTGGAGCGCCATCGCAGTGGAAGACATTGCCAGGCCAATACCGCCCACCAGTGCCGCCTGCCACGAGAACTGCGTCACCATCAATAACCCGGCGAGGATAGCCGCACTGACCAGCACCTGGGCGGCCCCGATCCCAAAAATAGAGCGCCGCAGTTGCCAAAGCTTGGCCGGATTGAGCTCCAGACCAATAAGAAACATCAGGAACACCACCCCCAGCTCAGAGAAGTGCAGGATCTCATCGACATCGCTGATCAGCCGCAATCCCCAGGGGCCAATGGCAATCCCGGCCAGCAAATAACCCAGCACTGCCCCGATACCGAGACGCGCCGCCACAGGCACCGCCACCACGGCGGCGAACAGAAACAGCACCCCGGCCAGTAACCAGTCAGACCCTGCCATTCGCGCCCCCTTGTACCGTCGGCGCCGCCAGCCATTCACCATAAGCCCGGGCGTGGGTTGCCAGCGCCTCCGGGGACTGGCGGCGCGCCCAGTAGACAATCATCAGAGTCAGCCAGTGCATGTGGCACATGGCGGCGGTCAGCTCAAAGGGGCGTAAAATGTCGCTGATCTTATAGCGATTAAGGCCGTCATAACGGTAGGCGGCCTCCGGTTCCCCGGTGGTGATGACACTGCGCCAGTATTTTCCCGCCAGTTGGTTTCCTCCCGGCCCGCTGGAAAATCCCCGGGTCAGCACCCGATCAAGCCACTCTTTCAGTAGCGCCGGGCAGCTGTAGGTATAAAGCGGGTGCTGAAAGACGATAACATCGTGCTCCCGCAGCAGGTCCTGTTCCTGGACGATATCAATGAAGAAATCCGGGTACTGGGCATAGAGATCATGCACGGTCACATTGGCCAGCAGATATGCTGGCTGAAGCAGTACGCGGTTCGCTACGGAGTCCTGTGCTTCCGGATGAGCATAGATCAGCAATACTTTCGCTGGCTGCGGCATCATCTCCCTCCGGGCGTCGTAATCGTTAGTTTTTTGGGCTACCATGCAGCCCGTTGCATCGGCAACCGCCTCAGGTTACCCGATTATAATGACAATTTAACATACTCTAAACATACGGCGCGTTATGATTGTTTTCTCTTCATTACAAATTCGTCGCGGCACCCGCGTCCTGCTGGACAATGCCACCGCTACCATTAACCCCGGGCAGAAAGTCGGCCTGGTGGGTAAAAACGGCTGCGGCAAATCCACATTACTCTCTCTGCTGAAGAACGAAATCAGCGCAGATGGCGGGAGCGTGACCTTCCCTGGAACCTGGCAACTCGCCTGGGTTAACCAGGAAACCCCTGCCCTGGCCGTCCCGGCACTGGAGTATGTGATTGACGGGGATCGGGAATACCGTCAGCTGGAAAGGGCGCTCAACCAGGCCAACGAACGCAATGACGGCCATGAGATAGCCACCATCCACGGTAAGCTGGACGCCATCGGCGCCTGGACTATCCGCGCCCGGGCCGCCAGCCTGCTGCACGGGCTGGGGTTCAGCAATCCACAACTGGAGCAGCCGGTCAGCGATTTCTCCGGGGGCTGGCGCATGCGTCTTAACCTCGCCCAGGCGCTGATTTGCCGCTCTGACCTGCTGCTGCTTGATGAACCAACTAACCACCTGGATTTGGATGCGGTTATCTGGCTGGAGAAGTGGCTGAAAAGTTACCCCGGCACCCTGGTTCTTATCTCCCACGATCGTGATTTTCTTGACCCGATCGTCGGGAAAATTTTGCACATTGAGCAGGAAGACCTGTTCGAATACACCGGTAACTACAGTGATTTCGAACAGCAGCGCGCCACGCGCCTTGCCCAGCAGCAGGCCACCTACGAAAGCCAGCAGCAGAAGGTCGCGCACTTACAAAGCTTTATTGACCGCTTCAAGGCCAAAGCCTCGAAAGCAAAACAGGCCCAGAGCCGGGTGAAAATGCTGGAGCGTATGGAGCTGATTGCCCCGGCCCATGTCGACAACCCGTTTCACTTCACGTTCCGTCCGCCGGAAAGCCTGCCAAACCCATTATTAAGAATGGAAAAGGTCAGCGCGGGATACGGGCAGCATATCGTGCTGGACTCGATCAAGCTCAACCTGGTCCCGGGCTCCCGCATCGGTTTACTGGGTCGTAACGGCGCGGGTAAATCCACCCTTATCAAATTACTGGCTGGTGAGCTGGAGCCCATGCACGGCGACATCGGGCTGGCGAAAGGCATCAAGCTGGGTTACTTCGCCCAGCACCAGCTGGAATATTTACGCCCGGACGACTCTCCGCTCCAGCATCTGGTGCGCCTGGCCCCCCGGGTACTGGAACAGCAACTGCGTGACTATCTGGGCGGGTTCGGCTTCCAGGGAGATAAAGTCAGCGAGGCCATTGCCCGCTTCTCCGGCGGCGAAAAAGCGCGTCTGGTGCTGGCGCTGATCGTCTGGCAGCGCCCGAACCTGCTGCTGCTCGATGAGCCCACCAACCACCTGGATCTGGATATGCGCCAGGCCCTGACCGAAGCGCTGATTGATTTTGACGGCGCACTGGTGGTGGTGTCCCACGATCGACACCTATTACGCTCCACCACCGATGACCTGTATCTGGTGCATGATGGCAAAGTTGAGCCTTTTGATGGCGATCTGGATGACTACCAGCAGTGGCTGAGCGACAGCCAGAAGCAAGACACCAGTGAGACAGACGCCCCCAAAGATAACGCCAACAGCGCCCAGGCCCGTAAGGACCAAAAACGCCGGGACGCGGAGCTGCGCACCCAGACCCAGCCACTGCGTAAAAAGATTACCCAACTGGAAAAACAGATGGAGAAACTGAATACCCGGCTGGCGGACGCGGAAACCCGGCTCGGGGACAGCGCCATTTACGATCCTTCCCGCAAGGCAGAAATGACCGAGTGTCTGCAAGCCCAGGCGCAGGCGAAGTCTGAACTGGAGGAGTGTGAAATGGCGTGGCTGGAGGCCCAGGAGCAGCTGGAAATGATGCTGCAACAAGAATAGGTCAGTATACCCCCTGGCCCGATACGCCAGGGGGCAATAACATCAATTCAATAAACATGCTCGTTACAACCCGGTATAGTAGAAAGTTCATTCCAGAATATAATCACCAACATGGATAAAACCTGCCCAATAGATATGACACCCTCGGACAACACGGCGGATTTTGTGCCCATGTCCGGGCTCAGCAACCCACACCTGCAAACCATGCTGCCCCGCTTGCTGCGCCGCCGTTTACAGTTCCGGCCCCACTGGCAACGCCTCGATATGCCAGACGGGGACTTTATTGATCTCGCCTGGAGTGAAGATCCGGAACAGGCGCGCCATAAACCACGCCTGGTGGTGTTTCATGGCCTGGAAGGCAGCCTGCACAGCCCCTATGCGCACGGATTAATTAATGCCGCGAAGCGCGCCGGATGGCTGGGTGTCGTCATGCATTTTCGCGGTTGCAGCGGCGTCCCAAACCGGGCAGAACGCATCTACCATTCTGGTGAAACCGAAGACGGGAGCTACTTCCTCGACTGGATGGCCCAGCGTTACGGCGAGGTGCCCACCGCGGCAGTCGGCTATTCCCTGGGGGGCAATATGCTGGCCTGCCTGATGGCGCGCCAGGGCAGTGACTGCAAGCTGACAGCCGGGGTTATCGTCTCTGCCCCGCTGATGCTGGAACAGTGCTGCTACCATATGGAAAAAGGCTTCTCCCGCTTTTATCAGCGCTATTTGCTGAATCTGCTGAAGGCCAACGCCGCGCGAAAATTGAAAACCTACCCAGGTTCTTTACCGATCCCGCTGTCGCGGTTACGTAAAGTGCGGCGCATTAAAGAATTTGACGATCTGATCACCTCGAAAATCCACGGTTTTGCCGATGCGCTCGACTATTATCGCCAGTGCAGTGCCATGCCGTTGCTGCCCAATATCACCCGGCCATTGTTAATGATCCACGCTAAAGACGATCCCTTTATGGACCATCACGTGATCCCCGATCCGGCCTTCCTGCCCGGGAATATTGAATACCAGCTCACAGAACACGGCGGCCATGTCGGCTTTATTAGCGGTAGCTGGCACCAACCAGAAATGTGGCTGGAGAAACGCATTCCCGCCTGGTTAAGTACCTATCTGGACAACCCGTTATGATAATTCCCTGGCAGCAGATTGATCCCGAAACCCTGGCAAACCTGATCGAATCCTTTGTATTACGTGAAGGGACCGATTATGGTGAACAGGAACGCTCCCTCGCCGCTAAAGTCGCCGATGTCAGGCGCCAGCTCGAGAGCGGAGAAGCGGTGCTGGTGTGGTCAGAACTGCATGAAACTATTAATATAATGCCCCGCTCACAGTTCCGGGGATAACCCCCCGGCACCGGTATCAACCAGCTATACTGCAGGCTACATTGCGCGTAATTGCCTGTTGTCTGCTAACCCAGGAGCGGTTGTCATATGTCTGCGAAACACCCGGTTATTGCGGTTACCGGTTCCAGCGGTGCCGGTACTACAACCACCAGTCTGGCCTTCCGAAAAATTTTCTCCCAGCTCAATCTGCGCGCCGCAGAAGTTGAAGGGGATAGTTTCCATCGTTATACCCGCCCGGAAATGGACATGGCCATTCGCAAAGCCCGGGATGTGGGGCGCCATATTAGCTACTTCGGGCCGGAAGCCAACGACTTCACCCTGCTGGAGCAGACCTTTATCGAATATGGCCAGCACGGCAGCGGTAAATTTCGGAAATATCTGCACACCTACGATGAAGCCGTACCCTGGAATCAGATCCCCGGGACCTTTACCCCGTGGCAACCGATCCCGGAACCCACCGACGTGCTGTTTTATGAAGGGCTGCACGGCGGCGTGGTCACCGAACACAACGACGTAGCCCGCCATGTGGATCTGCTGGTGGGGGTGGTGCCGATTGTTAACCTCGAATGGATCCAGAAACTGATCCGCGACACCAGCGAGCGCGGCCACTCCCGGGAAGCGGTGATGGAGTCGGTGGTGCGCTCAATGGAAGACTATATCCACTACATCACGCCACAATTTTCCCGCACCCATATAAATTTCCAGCGGGTCCCCACCGTGGATACCTCCAACCCCTTCGCCGCAAAAGGGATACCGTCCCTGGACGAAAGCCTGGTGGTGATCCACTTCCGTAATCTGGACAATATTGATTACCCGTGGCTGCTGGCAATGCTACAGGGATCGTTTATTTCCCATATCAATACGCTGGTGGTGCCGGGGGGCAAAATGGGGCTGGCTATGGAGCTTATCATGCTGCCGCTGGTACAACGCATTATGGAAGGGAAAACCTTCGACGACGGCGGCCTGCAGCGGCCAGCGATCCGCTGATACTGCGGGCAGGCATCGCACACATGCCCCGCCCGGCAGTATCACAAAGAGAAAATCGGGGGGTTATTTCTCAATCACTTCATAAGAGTGGGTGATATCCACCGCTTTGCCCAGCATCAGCGCCACAGAGCAATATTTCTCAGCAGAGAGATCCACCGCGCGGGCAACGGCACTGTCTTTCAGTTCGTGGCCGGTAACCACAAAATGCAGATTGATATGGGTGAACAGGCGCGGCGCCTCTTCACGACGTTCGGAAGTCAGTTTCACTTCGCAGTCGCTGACATCCTGGCGGCCTTTTTGCAGGATAGACACCACATCAATCGCGCTGCACCCACCGGCGGCCATCAGCAGCATTTCCATCGGGCTTGGCGCTTTGTCACCGGAATTGCCATCCATCAGAACCTGGTGCCCGGAGGCAGACTCCCCGAGGAAGGTCAGATTCTCAATCCATTTAACTCTTGCTTGCATTTCTATTACTCCCGCTAAAAATATTTCCTACAAGATTATGCGCCTGGAAGAAAACTGGCAACAGAAGGCGACCTGGGTCAAGCTGAAACGAGACAATAGGAGACACTTTCGGAAAGCTATGCTAAAACAACCGGGATGTGTAGCAATACCCACCGCACAACGCGGATATACGAAGGGAACACAGTTCACGGAGGCAGACCCTCTGCCGGTTACCCCAGGGTGGGGATTATTAATGATTGCAACCCAGAGACGGCAAAAAGCCGCGCTTTGGCGTCAAGATAACAAGAGGATAATTGCGCATGGTGCTTAGCAAACCGCCAACCGACCCGACTCTCGAATGGTTTTTGTCCCATTGCCACATTCATAAGTATCCATCGAAGAGTACGCTGATCCATCAGGGTGAGAAGGCGGAGACGCTGTATTACATTGTTAAGGGTTCCGTTGCCGTTCTGATCAAGGACGAAGAAGGCAAAGAGATGATCCTCTCCTACCTGAACCAGGGCGACTTTATTGGCGAACTGGGCCTGTTTGAAGAAGGTCAGGAACGTAGTGCCTGGGTCCGCGCCAAAAGTGCCTGTGAAGTTGCCGAAATTTCTTATAAAAAATTCCGCCAGCTGATTCAGGTAAACCCGGATATTCTGATGCGTCTTTCCTCGCAGATGGCGCGCCGTCTGCAGGTCACATCAGAAAAAGTCGGCAACCTTGCTTTCCTGGATGTTACCGGCCGTATCGCCCAGACCTTACTGAATCTGGCTAAACAGCCGGATGCGATGACCCATCCGGACGGGATGCAGATCAAAATCACCCGTCAGGAAATTGGTCAGGTAGTCGGTTGCTCCCGCGAAACTGTGGGCCGTATTCTGAAAATGCTGGAAGATCAAAACCTGATCTCCGCCCACGGCAAAACCATCGTCGTATACGGGACCCGTTAATCCCGCTATCGTCAGGGCGTGCTGCTCAGCCAGCACGCCTTTTTTATTTGCTGTACTTTTTCTTTGCCGTAATTATCATCCCTTACCCCAGGACCCGCAGTAACCAGACCAGGAGCAAGAGAGCAGTGCTATGTGGCGGCGGCTGATTTACCACCCGGAAGTGAACTACGCCCTGCGCCAGACTCTGGTGCTCTGCCTGCCCGTGGCCATCGGTTTATTGCTCGGCGAACTGCGCCAGGGGCTGTTATTCTCCCTGGTACCCGCCTGCTGCAATCTTGCCGGCCTCGACACGCCCCATAAGCGCTTTTTTAAACGCCTGATTATTGGGGCATCGCTGTTCGCCGCCAGTAGTCTGGTGGTCCAGCTGTTACTGTTTCACGCGCTACCCCTCGCCGCTATTCTGCTGGGGCTGGCGCTGATACTGGGCGTCACCGCTGAAATCAGCCCACTGCATGGCCGGCTGTTCCCCGCGGCCCTGACCGCCGCCATTTTTACCCTCAGCCTGGCAGGCAATATGCCAGTCTGGCAGCCAATGCTGCTGTATCTCTGCGGTACCGCCTGGTACGGGCTGTTTAACTGGGCCTGGTTTCGGCTATGGCGCGAGCAGCCACTGCGTGAATCCCTGAGCCTGTTGTACCGCCAGTTGGCGGAATACTGTGACGCCAAATATAGCCTGCTCACCCAGCATACCGACCCGCAAACCGCCCTGCCGCCGCTGCTTATCCGCCAGCAAAAGGTGGTGGACCTGATCAGCACCTGCTACCAGCAAATGCACATGCTGTCGGCCAGTAAAGGGCAGCACGATTATCTGCGGCTGCAGCGTATTTTCCAGGTGGCGCTGGATCTGCAAGAGCATATTTCCGTGAGCCTGCACCAGCCGGAAGAGGTCCAGAAATTGGTAGAGCAGAGCCACGCCGAAGCGGTGATCCGCTGGAACGCCCGCACCATCAGCGAGCGGCTTAACGTGCTGGCAGACGATATCCTCTACCATCGCTATCCGCGCCGCTTTAACATGGATAAACCCATCGCCGTGCTGGAGAAAATTGCCCGCCAGCACCCGGATAACCCGGTGGGGCAATTTTGCCATTATCACTTCAGCCGTATTGCCCGGGTGCTCCACACCCAGCGCCCGCTCTATACCCGGGATCTGATGGCGGATCAGCAACGCCGCCTGCCGCTGTTACGGGCAATCAAAAGCTACCTGTCGCCGGCATCGTCCGCTCTGCGTTCAGCCCTGCGCATGGGGGTCATGCTGGCCATTGGCAGTCTGGCCGGGGCCGCCCTGCACCTGCCAAAACCCTGGTGGATCCTGATGACTATCATGTTTGTCACCCAAAGCGGCTACAGCGCCACCCGGGTGCGTATCCTGCACCGTTCACTGGGCACCATGGCGGGCTTGCTGATAGCCGGCTTCACGCTGCATTACCACATCCCCAATGCATGGACCCTGACCACCATGCTGATTATCACCTTTGGCAGCTATTTGATCACCCGCAATTATTACGGCTGGGCCACGGTGGACTTTACGGTTACCGGGGTATATACCCTGCAATTACTCTCGCTAAACGGAGAGGCATTTCTGGTACCGCGCCTGGTGGATACCCTGCTGGGATGCCTGATTGCCTTTGGCGGTATGGTCTGGCTGTGGCCCCAGTGGCAAAGTGGTCTGCTGCGCAAAAACGCCCATGATGCATTAGAACAGGACCAGGAAGCGCTACGGCTGATCCTCAGCGACGATCCCCAGCCCACGCCGCTGGCCTGGCAGCGGATGCAGGTGAACCAGGCCCATAATGCGCTGTATAACTCACTAAACCAGGCCATGAAGGAGCCGGGATTTAACAGCCATTATCTGGCGGACATGAAACTGTGGGTGACCCACAGCCAGTTTATTGTCGAGCATATTAACGCCATGACCACCCTGGCCCGGGAGCATGACATGCTGACACCCGATCTGGCCCGGCGTTATCTGGAGTCCTGTGAAATTGCCCTGCAGCGCTGCCAGCAGCGCCTGGATTATGACGCGCCGGGGGAGAGTAATGATGTGAATATTCTGGAGTCGCCACAGATGCTGCCCAGCGGGCCATTAAGCACCATGGAACAACACCTGCAGCGTATTTTGGGGCACCTGAGCTCGATGCATACCATTTCGTCAGTTGCCTGGCGCCAGCGCCCCCATCACGGCAAGTGGCTTACGCGTATCCTGCACCGCTAAATTAGCCTTTAACGACCTGGGCCACCGCCCCGGCAAAGCGCGCCATCCCATCGTGAATATCCTGGTCGGTGATATTAAGCGCCGGGGCAAAACGCACCACATCCGGGCCGGCATTCAGCACCATCACGCCGGCGCTGGCCGCCGCATGGAGGACGTCCCGGGCCTTACCGCGATACGACGGTTTCAGCTCTGCGCCAATCAGCAGGCCCATACCGCGAATCTCACTGAACACGTCATACTGGGCATCTATCTCGCGCAGCTGTTTCACAAACAGGTCGCGTTTATGATGCACACCGCCGAGCAGTTCCGGGGTATTAATCACATCAAAGGCCGCATTCGCCACCGCGCAGGCCAGCGGGTTACCACCATAGGTCGAGCCGTGGGAGCCAACATGAAAGGCCGAGGCGATATCCTCAGTGGTCAGCATCGCGCTGATGGGGAAACCCCCACCAATGGCCTTGGCGCTGGTGAGAATATCCGGGGTAACGCCGTAATGCATGTAGGCGAACAGCTCACCGCAGCGCCCCATACCGCACTGTACTTCATCAAACACCAGCAGCGCCTGGTGCTCATCACACAGGTCGCGCAGGCCCTGTAAAAATTCGCCGGTGGCGGCAGTCACCCCGCCTTCCCCCTGAATAGGCTCAACAACAATGGCACAGGTGTGGTCATCAATTACCGCTTTTACCGCCGCCAGATCGTTAAACGGCACATGGACAATATCCGCCGGTTTCGGGCCAAAACCGTCGGAATACTTCGGCTGGCCGCCGACGGACACCGTAAACAGCGAGCGGCCGTGAAAGGCGTGATGGAAGGCAATGATTTTGGTTTTATAAGGGCTATGGCGGGTGGACGCATAATAGCGCGCCAGTTTAAAGGCGGTTTCGTTGGCTTCAGTGCCGGAGTTAAGGAAGACCACACGCTCCGCGAAGGTGGCATCAATCAGCTTCTTGCCAAGGCGCAGTGCCGGTTCATTGGTAAAAACGTTACTGGTGTGCCACAGGGTCTGCCCCTGCTGGATAAGCGACGCCACCAGTGCCGGATGGCAATGGCCCAGTGCGGTCACCGCGATGCCACCAGCAAAATCGACATACTCCTTACCGTCCTGATCCCATACCCTGCTTCCCTGGCCCTTCACCGGAATAAACTCCGCCGGTGCATAAATCGGCAGAATAACGTCATCGAAGGTAGCGCGGGTAATTGCTGATTGTTCAGTTGCCATTAGTAACCCATCCATTTTATGCGGAATGCGACATGAAAAGATAATCACAAAATATGCATAAAAAATCACTTAATGGCAATAAAAATTCAGCGCCTGAGGAAATTAGCCAGCAGCGCGTGGCCCTGCTCACTGAGGATGCTTTCCGGGTGAAATTGTACCCCTTCCAGATCCCACTCCCGGTGGCGAATCCCCATGATTTCCCCGTCATCGCTGTGGGCGGTGACCTCAAAGCTGTCCGGCAATGATCCCGGCGCCACCACCAGGGAATGGTAGCGGGTCACGGTGAGCGGGTTAGCCAGCCCGCGAAATACCCCCTGATTATTGTGGGTCACCGGCGACGTTTTGCCGTGCATCACCTGGCCGGCGCGCACAATACGGGCGCCGAATGCCTGAGCAATCGCCTGGTGGCCAAGGCACACCCCGAGAATCGGCAACTGCCCGGCAAACTGGCGAATGGCCGCCAGGGAGATCCCGGCGTCGGTCGGCGTACAGGGCCCCGGGGAGATAACCAGCTTTTCCGGCTGCATCTGCTCAATGTCATCCAGGGTCAGGGTATCGTTACGCCGGACCACCACCTCACTGCCCAGTTCACAAAAATACTGGTACAGGTTCCAGGTAAACGAATCATAGTTATCAATCAGCAGTAACATGGCCACTCCAGGATAATCAAAACCCGGCCATTCTACTCAGTTTCTGCGGCTTCGCTTACCACTTTGCTGAATATCGCCTCCAGGGGCTGCAGATCCCCCATCGCCCCTTGCTGGTTCGCCTGCCGCCACGGCACCACCGCCAGCCCGCGCCAGTCCAGACTGTACCCGGCATGGATAGCCAACTGTTCAAAGAAGATGCGCTGTGCCCGGCCATTACCGGTGCGGAACGGGTGCAATACATTGACTTCACAATAAAAATGCGCCAGCCGCTGGGTAAAAACCTCCAGAGGCAGGCCCAGCAGATAGTTTTCGTCTTCCAGTGCCCGCATCACCGCGTTGCCTTCTTTCTCCAGGTAGTCAAAGTGGCAAAACCGGGTATCGCCACGGTAGATATCAACCTGGCGGATTTTTCCTGCCCATTCGTAAATATCCTGGAACAGCTGACGGTGAATATGGCACAAGTGGGGAAGCCCGGGCCGGGGCGGGCCCAGCTCAAGGGTTGCCGCACGCAAAGAGGTAAATGCAATCTCGGCCTCTTGCAGGCGCGCCGCCTCGCGGATATTCAGCCGGTTGCGAAACACCTCACTGCCGGACCAAAAATAGGGGTCGCGGACATCGCCAAAGGTATCGTTCATCTCATCCATAACGCCTCCTGGCGGCATTAAGCGCCTCCTGCCACTGGCGCTCATTCTCCCGTGTTACCAGAGGGGCAGTAAACCCTTCCAGATGCTGGCTGGCCTGGAAATTACGGTCACGTACCCGGGCCCAGAGCTGGATCTTTTGTCGATCGGTGAGTTTTCTGGCCATGGTCCACCCCATGTTCAGTTGCTGGTTGCCACAAGTATAAGCAGCAATTCCCGGCAGCGCTGCGGGAAGCGAATCACACGCGAAGAGAGAAGCAAGACCACTGGCGGGTGGCTGGGCGCCCGCCAGGGCTGGTGATCATGCGGTTAAGGCAGGACTTTTGCAGACAGGATAACGATAGGTTTGGACGGCACATTCTGATAAGGCCCCACAGAGCTGGTTGGCGCCTGGGCAATTTTATCGGCGACATCCATCCCTTTGACCACTTTACCAAACACCGCATACCCGAAGTCGCGCTGGCCGTGGTCAAGGAAGGCGTTATCCGCCACGTTGATAAAGAACTGGCTAGTGGCGCTGTCTTTATCGGCGGTGCGGGCCATTGAGATGGTGCCGCGGGTATTACGCAGGCCGTTATCCGCTTCATTTTTTATTGGCGCATTGGTCTGTTTCTGATTCATATCAGCCGTAAAACCGCCACCCTGAATCATAAAACCCGGGATCACGCGGTGAAAAATGGTGTTGTTGTAAAAACCGTTATTCACATAATCAACAAAGTTTTTCACAGTGCCCGGTGCTTTCTGGCCATCCAGCTGCAGCTCAATATTACCGGCAGAGGTGGTCAGCAAGACATGAGGGTCATTACCGGCAGCCAGGGCGGCTGGCGTGATTGCAGACAGTGCAAAAACGGTGGCAACGGCGGCCAGTGTAGATTTGAGCATCAAAGATTCCTTAAAAAACAATAATGGGCAGGATGATGATCGATTTTAAGAAGCAGGTTAACATCATGCCAGGTATTTACCTGCCTTTACGTTGTAAGCACCGGTTACCAGGATAATGGGCCGTGCCGCGATCAGCCAGCCGCAATAGCCCGATAACGGAAGCGGCCGCTATAATTAGGCCAATTTGCGGATATTTTTGTGATGAACATCAAACATTAAATGATAGCAGCGGGAGTACGTACATAAATTATTTTAATAGATCACGCTTGTGGTTAAAATCTGCCCGCTCACCGCGCTGTCAAGGCGCTTTACCGTTCTATTCACAGGCTTTCTATGACTAACAGCAACCGCATCAGGCTCACATGGATCAGTTTTTTCTCCTACGCACTCACCGGTGCACTGGTCATTGTTACCGGCATGGTAATGGGCAACATTGCCGATTACTTCCATCTGCCGGTCTCCAGCATGAGCAATACCTTCACCTTCCTGAATGCCGGGATCTTGATTTCGATTTTTCTGAACGCCTGGCTGATGGAGATAGTGCCACTGAGGACCCAGTTGCGCTTCGGTTTCCTGCTGATGCTGCTGGCGGTGGCCGGGCTGATGTATGGCCATAGCCTGACGCTGTTTTCAGCCTCCATGTTTGTCCTGGGGCTGGTCAGTGGCATTACCATGTCCATCGGTACCTTCCTGATCACCCATCTGTATGAAGGGCGCCAGCGCGGCTCCCGGCTGCTGTTTACCGATTCCTTCTTCAGTATGGCCGGGATGATCTTCCCGATGGTGGCCGCCTTTTTACTGGCCCGCAGCATTCCCTGGTACTGGGTATATGCCTGTATCGGCCTGGTGTATGTCGCTATTTTCGTCCTGACCCTCGGCTGCGAGTTTCCGGCGCTGGGTAAACATGCGCCTCAGGACAACAAACCGGCCGCCAAAGAAAAATGGGGCGTTGGGGTGCTGTTCTTATCCATTGCCGCCATGTGCTACATCCTCGGCCAGTTGGGGTTTATCTCCTGGGTACCGGAATATGCCAAAAGCCTCGGCATGAACCTGAACGATGCCGGGCAGCTGGTCAGTAATTTCTGGATGTCCTATATGTTTGGTATGTGGGCCTTCAGCGTGATCCTGCGCTTCTTCGATCTGCAACGTCTGCTGACCGTGTTAGCGGCCCTGGCGGGTATCTTGATGTACTGCTTTATCACCAGCAGCACCAGCCATATGCACCTGTTTATTCTCGCCCTGGGGTTCTTCTCCAGCGCGATTTATACCTCGGTGATTACCCTCGCCTCGCTCCAGACCCGGGTAGCGTCACCGAAGCTGGTTAACGTGGTGCTGACCTGTGGCACCATCGGCACCATGCTGACCTTCGTGGTCACTGGCCCTATCGTTGCCCACAGCGGCCCGCAAGCGGCGCTGCTCACCGCCAACGGGCTGTATGTGGTGGTGTTTGTGATGTGCTTCCTGCTGGGCTTTGTTACCCGCCATCGCCAGCCCCGGGATACCCTCACCAGCGTACCTCATCAATAACCGCGCTCCCCGCAGGCCACTGCGGGGATCAGCGACTGAAGTCTATCTCTTCACCGCCGCCATCCATCTGCACCCAGGTCTGGGCCAGTTGGGTCGTGCTGATGACCCGCCCCTGGCGGATTGACCAGCGCACCGGTACCTGGCGGCGCAGGGCATCAAACCCATCCGTCGCGGGCAGGATAAGCATGTTGGCGGTATTCCCTTCCACAATCCCATAATCCGTTATACCGCAGGTACGGGCACTGTTGCTGGTGATCAGCCGCAGACTGTCGTTTATCTGCTCATAACCCATCATCTGGCAGACGTGGAGCCCCATATGCAGCACTTGCAGCATATTGGCGGTGCCCAACGGGTACCAGGGATCAAACACATCGTCGTGGCCAAAACTGACGTTAATCCCCGCCGCCAGCAGCTCTTTAACCCGGGTGATCCCCCGACGCTTCGGGTAATCATCAAAGCGGCCCTGCAAATGAATATTCACCAGCGGGTTAGCGACAAAATTAATACCGGACATTTTCAGCAGCCGGAACAGGCGTGAGGTATAAGCCCCATTGTAGGAGTGCATGGCGGTGGTATGGCTGGCCGTGACCCGCGCCCCCATGCCGTCACGCAGCGCCAGGGCGGCCACCGTCTCAACAAACCGCGACTGTTCATCATCAATTTCATCACAGTGGATATCGATAAGCCGCTGGTACTTGTTCGCCAGATCAAAGGCAATATGCAGAGACTCAACGCCATACTCGCGGGTAAATTCAAAATGCGGGATTGCCCCCACCACATCCGCCCCCAGTTGCAGCGCCTCTTCCAGCAGTGCCGCCCCGTTGGGATACGACAAGATCCCCTCCTGGGGGAAGGCCACCAGTTGCAGATCGATCCACGGGGCCACTTCCTGCTTCACCTCCAGCAATGCCCGCAGGGCCGTGAGGCTAGGGTCAGACACATCCACGTGGCTGCGTACATACTGGACACCATTGGCCATCTGCCATTTCAGGGTCTGCCAGGCTCTGGCTTTCACATCCTCATGGCTGAGCAGGGACTTGCGCTCCGCCCAGCGCTCAATCCCTTCAAACAACGTGCCTGACTGGTTCCAGGCCGGTTGCCCGGCGGTCTGGGTGGTATCGAGGTGAATATGCGGTTCAATAAACGGCGCAATAGCCAGCCCACCCCGGCCATTCAGCACTTCATAGCTTTCGTTGCGCTCCTCTCCCATCGGGGTGATTTCCCCAAAGCGTCCCTGATCAATCGCGATTTGCCATAACCCGTCCTTGCCCGGCAGCCTGACATTTTGAATAAGCCATAACGGTGCTGACATGATATTCCCTCACTAATAATGCTGATGCTGTGATGAGTGATAGCACACTCCGCGGCCAAACACCGTCGCGAATATGTACAAAAGGGTAAGCGGTGAAAATCCAGCCATTTCCGTAAGTTACAAAAATATAATAAAATCAACTATATACCACTAAAGTGGTACTGAAAGGCGTATTTGATTTGCATCAATAATTCCCTGTGCTGAATCGTTAAGGTAGGCAACAAGAGAAAAAATATTGAGGCAAAAATGAGCAAAGTCAGACTCGCTATTATCGGTAACGGCATGGTCGGCCACCGCTTTATAGAAGATATTCTTGATAAAGCCACCCCCGGGCAATTCGATATCACCGTCTTCTGCGAAGAGCCGCGCATCGCGTACGATCGGGTGCACCTCTCTTCCTACTTCTCCCACCATACTGCCGAAGAGCTCTCCCTGGTTCGCGAAGGGTTCTACGAAAAAAACAACGTCAAGGTTCTGGTGGGTGAGCGGGCGATCACCATTAATCGCGCCGAGAAAGTGATCCATTCCAGTGCCGGGCGTAGCGTGTTTTATGACAAACTGATCATGGCGACCGGCTCCGTGGCCTGGGTACCGCCAATCGACGGGGCCGACACCGCGGACTGCTTTGTCTACCGCACCATCGAAGATCTCAATGCCATTGAAGCCTGCGCCCGGCGCAGCAAGCGCGGTGCCGTGGTCGGCGGCGGCTTGCTGGGCCTCGAAGCTGCCGGGGCCCTGAAACACCTCGGCGTGGAAACCCACGTTATTGAATTTGCCCCGATGCTGATGGCCGAACAACTCGACCAGATGGGCGGCGAACAGCTGCGTCGTAAAATAGAAGAGATGGGCGTGCTGGTTCACACCAGTAAAAATACCAAATCCATCGTTCAGCAGGGTGTTGATGCCCGCAAGACCATGAACTTTGCCGACGGCAGCGCCCTGGAAGTGGACTTTATCGTGTTCTCTACCGGTATTCGCCCCCGGGACAAGCTGGCCGCCCAGTGTGGTCTGGAGATAGCCCCGCGCGGCGGGATTGTGATTAACGACAGCTGCCAGACCTCCGATCCGGATATCTATGCCATCGGCGAATGCGCCAGCTGGCAGAAACGTGTCTTCGGCCTGGTGGCGCCGGGTTACAAAATGGCCCAGGTGACCGCTGATCACTTGCTCGGCCAGGAGGGCGCCTTTACCGGGGCCGACATGAGCGCCAAGCTGAAACTGCTGGGTGTTGACGTGGGCGGGATTGGCGATGCCCATGGCCGCACGCCGGGGGCCCGCAGCTATGTCTGGCTGGACGAAACTGCCGGGGTTTACAAGCGCATCAACGTCAGCGCAGACAATAAAACCCTGCTGGGGGCAGTACTGGTTGGGGATACCAGCGATTACGGCAACCTGCTACAGCTGATGCTCAATAACATCGAACTGCCGGATCACCCGGATTCACTGATCCTGCCTGCCTATGCCAGCGGTGGCAAACCGGCTATCGGCGTGGATAACCTGCCGGACAGCGCGCAAATCTGCTCCTGCTTCGATGTCAGCAAAGGCGACCTGATTGCCGCCATTGGCCGCGGCTGCCATACCGTGGCGGCCCTGAAAGCCGAAACCAAAGCCGGTACCGGCTGCGGCGGCTGTATCCCGCTGGTCACCCAGGTGCTGAATGCCGAACTGGCGAAACAGGGCATTGAAGTTAACCACAACCTGTGCGAGCACTTCCCATTCTCCCGCCAGGAGCTGTATCACCTGATCCGCGTGGAAGGCATTAAAACCTTTGATGCGCTGCTGGCTAAATACGGCAAAGGCTACGGCTGCGAAGTGTGTAAGCCCACGGTGGGCTCTCTGCTGGCCTCCTGCTGGAATGATTACATTCTGCAGCCGGATAAAGCCCCCTTGCAGGAAACTAACGATAGCTTCCTCGCCAACCTGCAAAAAGACGGTACCTATTCCGTTATTCCGCGCTCCCCAGGCGGAGAGATAACCCCGGAAGGCCTGATGGCGGTAGGGCGTATTGCCCAGCAGTTTGCGCTGTACACCAAAATCACCGGCTCCCAGCGCCTCGCCATGTTTGGTGCCCAGAAAGACGATCTGCCGGAAATCTGGCGCCAGTTAATCGACGCCGGGTTCGAAACCGGCCACGCCTATGCCAAGGCGCTGCGCATGGTGAAAACCTGCGTGGGCAGTACCTGGTGCCGTTATGGCGTGGGTGACAGTGTTGGCTTTGGTGTCAGCCTGGAAAACCGCTACAAAGGCATCAGAACCCCGCACAAAATGAAATTCGGGGTCTCTGGCTGTACCCGTGAGTGTTCTGAAGCCCAGGGCAAAGACGTCGGTATTATCGCCACCGATAAAGGCTGGAACCTGTATGTCTGCGGCAACGGCGGCATGAAACCGCGCCACGGCGACCTGCTGGCGGCGGATCTTGACCAGCAAACCCTGACCCGCTATGTGGACCGCTTTATGATGTTCTACATCCGCACCGCCGATAAACTGCAGCGTACCTCCGTGTGGATGGAAGAGCTGGAAGGCGGCATCGACTATCTGCGCAAGGTGATTATCGACGATAAGCTCGGCATCAATGACCAGTTGGAAGCGGAAATGGCAACGTTACGCGCCGCCTGGCAATGCGAATGGACCGAGACCGTCAACAACCCACAGGCGCAGGTCCGCTTCCGCCACTTTATCAACAGCGACCAACGCGATCCGAACGTACAGATGGTGGCCGAGCGCGCCCAGCACCGCCCGGCGACCCCTTATGAACGCATCCCGGTTACCCTTGCGGAGGAAAACGCATGAGCGCCTGGACCACTGTCTGCCCACTGAATGACATCCTGCCGGCTACCGGGGTCTGTGCCCTGGTCGGCGATCAGCAAGTTGCGGTATTCCGTCCCTATGCTGACGAACGGGTATATGCCATCAGTAATATCGACCCGTTCTTCGACGCCAGCGTCCTGTCCCGGGGGATTATTGCCGAGCACCAGGATGCCCTGTGGGTGGCCAGCCCGCTGAAAAAACAGCGCTTCCGCCTGACCGATGGCCGGTGCATGGAAGATGAAAGCCACTCTGTCGCCCACTTTGAGGCCCGGGTTCAGGACGGCAAGGTACAAATCCGCGGCTGATCCGTGTCCCCCTTCTGACTGAAGGGGGAATGTCTAATAACCACTCGTTATATTACCCGCGGCGGCTTACTGCTATGCTAGGCGCCGCGCGGTAAACCTGCGCACCTTTTCCTGTTTTTATTGAGGTCTACAGTGGATCATCTGCCGATTTTTTGTCAGCTGCAAAACCGGGCGTGTTTACTGGTTGGCGGTGGTGATGTTGCAGAGCGCAAAGCGCGACTCCTGCTGGGAGCCGGTGCCCGTCTGACGGTTAACGCACTGGCATTTAGCCCCCAGTTTCATGTCTGGGCCGCCGCCCAGTCACTGACCCTGGTGACCGGCGAATTTGCCCCTCACCTGCTGGACAATTGCTGGCTGGCCATCGCCGCCACCGATGACGACGCGGTGAACAGCGAAGTCAGCCATCAGGCGGAGCAGCGGCGGATATTTTGTAACGTGGTGGATGCCCCCAGCCAGGCCAGTTTTATTATGCCGTCGATTATCGACCGCTCGCCGCTGATGGTGGCGGTATCCTCCGGCGGTAACTCCCCGGTACTGGCGCGCCTGCTGCGCGAAAAGCTGGAGTCATTACTGCCCCAGCACCTCGGCCAGGTGGCCCGCTATGCCGGCAACTTGCGCCACCGGGTTAAACAGACCTTTACCAGCATGGGCGAACGCCGCCGCTTCTGGGAGAAGCTCTTTGTTAATGATCGGCTGGCCCAGTCACTGGCCAACCAGGATCAACGCGCTATCGACAGCGCCACGGAGGCGCTCTTCAACGCGCCGCTCGATCACCGGGGCGAAGTTGTCCTGGTCGGGGCCGGGCCCGGCGATCCTGGCCTGTTGACCTTAAAAGGGCCTCAGCAAATCCAGCAGGCGGACGTGGTGGTTTACGATCGCCTAGTCTCCGACGAGATAATGAACCTGGTGCGCCGGGACGCTGACCGTATCTTTGTGGGTAAACGCGCCGGTTATCACTGCGTGCCCCAGGAGGAGATAAACCAGATCCTGCTGCGGGAAGCCCGCAGCGGCAAACGGGTGGTTCGCCTCAAAGGCGGGGACCCGTTTATCTTTGGCCGCGGCGGTGAAGAGCTGGAAACCCTGTGCACCGAAAATATTCCCTTCTCGGTGGTGCCGGGCATTACGGCGGCCTCCGGTTGTTCCGCCTACGCCGGTATTCCGCTCACCCACCGGGATTATGCCCAGAGCGTACGCCTGGTCACCGGCCACCTGAAAACCGGCGGCGAGCTGGACTGGGCCAATCTGGCGGCAGAAAAGCAAACCCTGGTGTTTTATATGGGGCTTAACCAGGCCGGGACCATTCAGCGCCAGCTGCTGGCCCACGGTATGGAAGCCGATATGCCAGTCGCCCTGGTGGAGAACGGCACCGCCGTGCACCAACGGGTGGTGAGCGGCACCCTGGATCAGCTGGAGTCCCGGGCCCAGCAGGTTGCCAGCCCGGCGCTGATTATTGTTGGCCGGGTGGTGGCGCTGCGCGACAAACTGAACTGGTTCTCACACCACTGAGCCGCCCCCGCGCCATAAAAAAAGGCCCATGCAGAGCATGGGCCTTTTTACATTGTGCCTCAGCCATTACGGATGCGGGACAAAGCCAATCACATCGTACACATGCTTCAGGGTCGCGGAAGCGTGGGTACGGGCTTTCGCCGCGCCATCCTTCATCACCTGCTGCAGGAAGGCTTCATCGTTGCGAAAGCGGTTATAGCGCTCCTGCAGCTCAGTCAGCATCCCGGAGACCGCGTCAGCCACTTCACCTTTCAGGTGACCATACATTTTGCCGTCAAAATGCTGTTCCAGCTCGGCAATGCTCTGGCCGGTCACCCCGGACAAAATATCCAGCAGGTTAGAGACACCGGCCTTATTCTGTACGTCATAACGCACCACTGGCGGCTCGTCGGAATCTGTCACCGCGCGTTTGATTTTTTTGACCACTGACTTCGGATCTTCCAGCAGCCCGATAACGTTATTGCGGTTATCGTCAGATTTGGACATTTTCTTGGTCGGTTCCAGCAGAGACATCACCCGGGCGCCGGATTTAGGAATAAACGGCTCAGGCACTTTGAACACCTCACCGTAAATCGCGTTAAAGCGCTGGGCGATATCGCGGCTCAGCTCCAGATGCTGTTTCTGGTCTTCACCCACCGGCACCTGATTGGTCTGGTACAGCAGAATATCCGCCGCCATCAATACCGGGTAATCAAACAGACCGGCGTTGATGTTTTCCGCATAGCGGGCAGACTTATCTTTAAACTGGGTCATGCGGCTCAGCTCACCGAAATAGGTGTAGCAGTTCAGCACCCAACTCAGTTGTGCGTGCTCCGGCACATGGGACTGTACGAAGATGGTGCTCTTCTGCGGATCAATACCGCACGCCAGATACAGCGCCAGGGTATCAAGGGTCGCTTTACGCAGTTGCTGCGCATCCTGGCGCACGGTAATGGCGTGCTGATCCACGATGCAGTAAATGCAGTGATAATCGTCCTGCATGTTTACCCACTGGCGCAGCGCTCCCATATAGTTGCCAATGGTCAATTCACCTGATGGCTGTGCGCCACTAAAGACGATGGGCTTACTCATGTTATTTTTCCTGATTTTCACTTAACGGGAGCCCGAACGCGGGCAAAAGATCACTGAAACGATCGAACACCGCATCGGGGTTGCTCTCGCTAATCGCTTCACCGTAATTGTATCCCCAGGTTAACCCGACAACCGGGCAACCTGCGGCCTGGGCGGCCATAATATCGTTGCGGGAGTCCCCCACAAACAGCATTTCATTCGCCTGTAAACCAAACTGGTCCAGCAAACGCAACAGCGCCTCCGGGTGTGGTTTCTTCTGCTGCACGTCATCACCGCCGATCACCCGATCAAAATAGCTATCAAGCTGTAATGCCGCCAGCAGCGGGCCAACAAACGGCGTCGGCTTATTGGTCACCAGCCCCAGCGCCAGCCCTTGCTGTTTTAGCGCACTCAGGGTTTCCGCCACCCCGGGGAACAGGCTGCTGCCGCTTTCGGCGCATTCGGCGTAGTAGCTATTGAACAGCTTGCGCAGCATCACGGTACGTTCGCTTTCCGGCACCGCAACATGCTGGACAACCTCGCGCCCGGTATTCGCCGCTTTCTGCTCATCGAGGCTTTTCTTCTCCGCAATAGCCCAGTGCATGGCGCGCTGTACCAGGATATCGGCACCGTTACCAATCCAGTTTTTTACCCGGGACTCTCCGGCTTCCGGCAGTTCCAGGGCATACAGGGCGCGGTCAATGGCGTGTGCCAGGCCCGGGACACTGTCTACCAGGGTGCCATCGAGATCGAAGGCCACCCCTTTAATTTTACTAAACTCAATCATGACGTACCTTTGCCAATTCACTGCGCATATCGGCAATGACTTTTTGGTAATCCGGCTGGCCAAAAATAGCCGAACCGGCAACAAACATATCGGCACCGGCCGCGGCAATCTCCGCAATGTTGCCGGTCTTCACCCCGCCGTCCACTTCCAGACGGATATCCAGCCCGGACGCGTCGATGCGCTGGCGGGTCTGGCGCAGTTTCTCGAGGGTGTGAGGAATAAACGACTGACCGCCAAAGCCCGGGTTTACCGACATCAGCAGGATAACATCCAGTTTGTCCATCACGTGGTCAAGGCAGGTCAGCGGTGTCGCCGGGTTGAGCACCAGCCCCGCTTTACAGCCGTGCTCTTTGATAAGCTGTAATGAACGATCGATATGTTCAGAGGCTTCCGGGTGGAAGGTAATAATGCTGGCGCCAGCGGCGGCAAAATCAGGGATCAGACGATCGACCGGTTTCACCATCAGATGCACATCAATCGGTGCGGTGATACCGTAGTCACGCAGCGCCTTCAGCACCATGGGTCCCATGGTCAGGTTAGGCACGTAGTGGTTATCCATAACATCAAAGTGAACAACATCGCCCCCGGCGGCCAGCACTTTCGCGGTGTCCTCTCCGAGGCGAGCAAAATCAGCCGACAGGATCGATGGGGCAATCAAATACTGTTTCATCCGTTTCTCCAGGTGAATGATTTACTCCGCGGAGGACGAACCGGTTCAGGCTTTGTAGAGCGCCAGCAATTCGTCCACCTTATTACGCGCGCCGCCATTTCTGCTGATATTACGCCGCACTTGAACAACATTTAGCGTTGCGGCCTGGTACCACTCGCGGGTCAGCAACGTGTCATGGTTAGAAATCAGTACCGATACACCACGCGCCACCAGGGATTCCGCCAGCTGCGCCAGCTGCTGCTGCTGCTGCTGGGTGAAACTGTTGGTGTGATAAGCGGTAAAATTGGCCGTATTCGACAACGGTGCATAAGGGGGATCGCAATACACCACCTGCCCGGAGGTCGCGTTGGTCATACTGACATCATAAGACTGACAAAGAAAGGTCGCTTTCTGGGCGCGCTCGGCAAACCAGTAAAGCTCCGCTTCCGGGAAATAGGGCTTACGATAACGGCCAAAAGGCACGTTAAACGCCCCTTTGAGGTTATAGCGGCACAGGCCGTTATAGCCGTGGCGATTCAGATACAGGAACAGCACCGCCCGCTGAAACGGGTCGCTACTTTGGTTAAAGGTTTCCCGCATCCGGTAGTAATGCTCAGCGGCATTGCACTCCGGGGTAAACAGCTTACGGGCCTCTGCCACATACGCGTCCGCCTGGGTCTGTACAATGCGGTAAAGGTTGATAAGATCGGTATTGATGTCGGCCAGAATATAGCGGTCATAGTGGGTATTCAGAAATACCGACCCCGCCCCGACGAAAGGTTCTACCAGACACTCACCTTCGGGAAGGTGAGTTTTTATATCGTCAAGCAGGGGGTATTTACCCCCTGCCCATTTCAGAAAAGCGCGATTCTTTTTCATGCCGTCCGACTATTTACACCTTCTCCAGCTGTGGGAGAAGCTCCAACAGCATCCTGCGCTTTATATCATTGTTTCAGATCGGACTGAACCTGATGTATTGGTTTTGCCCACGGATTCTTCGCCTGAACGTCAGCCGGCAGGGAAGATACCGCGTGTTTCGCATCATCTTTCGAGGCGTAAACACCGCTTACCAGTACATACCACGGTTGGCCATTACGCTTGGTCTGATACACCACAAAGTTTTGCAGTTTCTCTTTCTTCGCCCAGGCGTTGAGGTTGTTGTAGTTTGAAGAACTGCTCAGCTGCAGCGTGTAGTGGCTGGCCGGGGCCGTTTTCAGTGCATCAACATTACCGCTGGATACCGCTGCTGTAGTCGCCGTCGTGGCCGCACTGCTGGCCGCTGCCGCAGCTGCCCCTGCCGCTGCTGCGGTAGTAGTGCTTGTGGCTGCCGGTGCCGGTGTCGTTTTCGGTTCGGTGGTCGCCGCTTTCGCGGTCTGTACCGGTGCCGTCTCTTTCACTGGCGCGGTTTTAGCCGGTGCTGCTTTCATCACCGGTTTTGGCTCGCTGACAACGGTTTTTGCCGGTGCCTGCGGCTTGCTCTGTACCGGCTGTACTTTGCGCGGTTCAGGCTCGCGACGTTCGCGGCTGGCAGTGACTGTCGGTTCTGCAGGCGAACGCACAACCGGCTGATGACGCTGGCCGTTTACTGCCGCGACCGTTGCCGGTTGAGTCGGCAGGGTTGACGTGCTGGCAACCTGATTGATCTGCTGCCCGGCAGGCTGGGTCAGCGCATTATTCAGATCACCCTGAACTTCTACGCGCTGCTGGCCTGCAGGGGCTGGCTGGCTCTGGGCCTGAGTCGGCTGAGAGGAAACCGGCGGCAGTGTCACTTCCTGCTGAGCCTGTTCCGGCTGCGGGTTATTTTGCGCAGTCTGATCTGCCGCTACCGGTGCAGGTTGCCCGGCAGCCGCTGTCGCATCACCCGCAGGTGATGCCAGGTTAATATTCTTTTCACCGCTCTGGGAGGCCGTATCCGCGTCAGAAGACGGGGTTTTCAGCGCAGCACCGATGCCGACAATCAGCACCAGCAGTACCAGAATACCCACACCCATCATCAGGCGCTGGCGGGGAGCAGGGGCCGGTGTTTTTTTACGCTTACGCGGACGGCGCTCTACAGCAGGTTCTGCGTCATCATCGTCTTGTGCGTCGTCATCCAGCATCGTGTCGTCATCAAACGAAACTTCTGGTTCTTCACGCTCTTCCCGGTTACCACGCGCCCGGGACGGACGGCGATCATCCTCATCATCAACGTCAATATCATCAACGTTAATGTGCGGATCATTATCATACTCTGCGGATTTACGTGAGCGAACAGGACGACGATCGCTGGGATCGGTTTTCAGCTCGTCTTCCGGTTTTCTTTCATCCATTTGACACCCCACTCATAGGTTCATGCCAGCATTTGTTACTTTGCACAACACCCGAAGTTAATACCCGCCGGATTGCGGCGATTGACCTTTATAATTGTTACGCTTGCTGGCAATCAGCTATCGCGTTTAACACTACGTCACGCGCTACTCCGGCGCGCACTTCACTCTTCCCTATTGCCAGAGGCAGCACTAAACGCAGCGCTCCGGCAATGACTTTCTTATCACGCATCATATGCGGCAGGTACGCCTCAGGCGCCATGCCCTCAGGGCCGTTAACCGGTAAGCCCGCACGCGTCAGCAGCGTAATAATTCGCTGTACATCGGACTCGCTGAACTGCCCAAGACGCTGAGCGACTCGCGCCGCCATCACCATCCCGGCGGCAACCGCTTCACCGTGTAGCCAGTTACCATAGCCCATCTCGGCTTCAATGGCATGGCCAAAAGTATGTCCTAAATTGAGCAGCGCGCGCATGCCGGTTTCCCGCTCATCTGCGGCAACCACGTCGGCCTTCAGTTCACAGCAGCGACGGATGCAATACGCCATGGCTTTTTCATCCAGTGCCAGCAGCGCATCCAGATTATCTTCCAGCCAGCACAAGAAAGGCGCGTCAAGGATGATGCCATACTTAATCACTTCCGCCAGCCCGGAGGACAACTCACGGCGCGGTAGTGTTTTCAGGCAGTTAAGGTCGATAACCACAGAAGCGGGCTGCCAGAAGGCACCGATCATGTTCTTACCCAGCGGGTGGTTAACGGCCGTTTTTCCGCCAACAGAGGAGTCAACCTGGGATAACAGCGTGGTCGGCACCTGAATAAAGCGCACCCCGCGCTGATAACTTGCCGCGGCAAAACCGGTTAAATCACCAATAACCCCACCGCCCAGCGCCACCAGCGTGGTATCGCGGCCATGCGGTTTTTCCAGCAATGCGGTGAACACGGTATCCATCACCGGCAAACTTTTATATTGTTCACCATCGGGCAGAATGACGTGATCTACGTTAACACCGGCCTGCTCCAGCGTGTGGCGAACCTGTTCGAGGTAGAGCGGCGCTAACGTCTCGTTAGTGACCAGCATAACCTGCTCGCCCGCTTTCAGCGGCCAAAAGGAAGCCGGATCGTTGAATAAACCCGTGGCGATGGTGATAGGGTAACTGCGTTCCCCCAAAGTAACGGTCAACTTTTCCATGATGCTCAGCCCCTTTAACGCTTAACGCTGCGCCCGAAGACGCGGCTGTGTATTACGGCAAAATTAATTGTTTTCGAGCATGTGAATAATCTGATTTGCGACCACTTTTGCGCTTTGGTCGTCAGTACGAATTGTCACATCTGCGATTTCTTCATACAGAGGATTACGTTCCCCTGCCAGGGCTTCCAGCACTTCGCGCGGTGGGCAATCCACCTGAAGCAATGGACGTTTTTTGTCGCGCTGGGTACGGGCCAGTTGTTTCTCGATGGTCGTTTCCAGATAAACAACAACCCCCCGAGCGGAAAGACGGTTACGGGTTTCACGGGATTTGACAGAGCCACCGCCAGTCGCCAGAACAATACCCTGTTTTTCCGTCAGTTCGTTGATGATTTTTTCTTCACGATCGCGGAAGCCGTCCTCACCTTCTACATCGAAGACCCAGCCCACATCGGCGCCAGTACGTTTCTCAATCTCTTGATCAGAATCGTAAAATTCCATATTAAGCTGCTGAGCTAACTGACGCCCAATAGTGCTTTTGCCGGCACCCATAGGCCCAACCAGAAAGATATTGCGTTTCTCTGCCATTTTTTCGGTATTACTAAGACTATTCGTTAATGATAAACCCGTCCCGCCACGGTATGGCAGAACAGGACATGAACTGAAACCTCATATGCGATAGAGCGAGAGTCAGGTGAAAAATTATCTCAACACTCAAGGCAGTTTGGCAACCGAATAAATTACCGTTCCTGACGAACCGGAAAGAAATCTTAAATTACGGAGGCAACAGACCCCAGGTCTGGCTCAGATACCGCTCCACAAAGGAGTGAACTCCGTAAACTTCGCACCATCGGCCTGCCAGGGCCCAAAGACACTACACTATAAGGTAGCGGATTGGTACAGAATCACTCAGGGCCGGAAGTGTAGCGCATTACCCGGTCGCCTGCGAAATCGGTAAACCTTGTATGCTAATTCCCTTCCGGCGTCAAACAGATGCGCATCTTTCTGGTAAAAAAGGGTGTCTGCATCAGGTAATTAACGGCCGGTCAACAAGCGCGGGGTAATAAATACCACCAGCTCCTGACGCTGACGGCTTTTGGCATCATGGCGGAAAAGATTCCCCAGCAGCGGTATGCCACCTAATAACGGAACCTGATCAGCGGCCTGCTGTTTTTTCTGCTGAAATATGCCCCCGAGGGCGATAGTCTCGCCGTCGCGCAGCACAATTTCCGTGTCAATTTCCTGTTTATCAATGGTCAATACCTCTCCCTGGGCATATTGCAGTTTCTGGCCCGGCATATTCTGGCTAATGTGCAGTTTTAGCTGAATACGCTCCGGGGAGTACACGTATGGGGTCACCGTCATCCCCAGCAGCGCCTCTTTATAGGCCACCGTGACATTGCCATTATCCCCGCTGGTCACCAGATACGGAATCTCACTGCCCTGACGAATGCTGGCCGGTTGCTGGTGGGACGTCTGCAGCCGCGGGCTGGCGATGATCGCCAATTGCTGGCGCCGCTCCAGCGCGGAGAGCTCCAGCTCCAGCATCCGGCCACTGATACGGCCAATAGTAAACCCCAGCCGCGATGACGCCGCCGCTGCCGGTAAATCCACCTGCACACCGGCTAATGCCCCTGAACCACTGCCCGGCGCAGCCCACTTCACCCCGAGGTTGCGCAGGCTCTCCTGGCTAATGGTGACAATATGCGCCACCAGTTCCACTTGCGGCAGCGGCACGTCCATCACCTCCACCCAGTGGCGCAGCGCCGCCAGCGCCGCGTGGGTATCCTCAACCAGCAGGCGGTTGGTCCGTTCATCAGCCAGCACGCTCCCCCGGGGAGAGAGATACCGGGCACCGCTCCCGGTCAGCATCGCCGCAAGATCGCCGGCCCGGGCATGGCGCAGCCCCAGTGTCGCGCTGCCCAGCGGGGCCTGGGACTGGCGTTGCTGGCGGCGTTTTTCCTGGCTGGCCGCCTGCTCCCGGGCGAGGCGGGCGGGCGATATCTGCAACACATTGCCTTCCAGCCTCCAGGTCACATCCAGTGCCGTGGCCACAATCATCAGCGCCTGCGACCAGGGCACCTTCGCCAGCTGTAATGACAACTCACCACTCACCCCGGGAGCCACCACCACATTGAGCTGAGCCTGACGGGCCAGGGTTTGCAGCACCTGCCCGGCGGGAGCGTTGTCCACCACCAGTGAAATACTGTGCTCAGGCAACGGCGCCTTCCCCTGGCCAGACGCCGGGCATATCAGCAGATAACAAAGGAAAAACACCGCGAGCATATTGCGCATTATGGCCCCCCTGGGGTGACGATTTCGGATGTCAATTCAAGCTGAATGTCCCCACAGTCCCCGCGATGGGCCAACTGTAGCGACTGCGGGGTAATGGCCGCTATCTGCCAGTCACGGTCAACATGCTCCCCGGGGGCCATACGGAGCCAGCGCCGGTCCGGGGAGTGCACCAGCGCCACCGCCCCCGCCACACCGATAACGCTTCCGGCGTAGCGCCACCCCTGCTCTGGCCCGGCGCAATGCGCCCCGGGTAGCCGGAAAGGGTCCCGGCCCGCCACCGGTGCCGGCGCACTCATGGCCCACGGTAATAAGCCCCCCAGCCACAGTACGGCCCCCACCCGCCACCGCCCTCTCATTCTGGCTCCAGGGTCAGTGCAAGGTTCAGGCGCAAATCCCGGGGCCCGGCCACCAGTGAGAACCCCCGCAATTCAACGGCATACTGCATTAACCGGGGAAACAGTTGCGCAACCTGGTCCCAGGGCAGCGCCAGGGTCAGCTCTGGCCCGCCGGCGGCCTCAGGCTGCCAGGCAATAAACGCGCCGCCATTGGCCGCGGCAAACCCCAGCACCGGGAACCCGGGCCGGGCCGGAAGCGGCGCTGACACTGCCGCCTCCGCCAGCACCTGCAACCGCCGCTGCTGTACCCGGAACTGCTGCTGAAACTGTTGAGCATCCGCCGCCAGCGATCGCTGCGCCCCGGCCTGCTGGTGGGATAACCAGACAGCGGCAGCACTGGACATCAGAGAGATACCCAGCCAGCTGGCGGCTCGCCAGCGCGGGTGGCCACTGGCCCAGCGTTCAGCCAGCGGATGCATGCCCGTGGCCCTCATTTGCGCTGGTGGCAGCGTCCTGATAAAGCCGGAAACTGAACTGCCAGTTGCCGCCCGCATCATGCTGCACACGGCCCACCTGATAATGGCGAAACCCCACCTGCGACAGCCCCTGCTCCAGCTGGGTTACCCCCTGTAACGTCTGGCTCATCCCGGACAATGTTAACGCCCCCTCCCGGGCCGACAGCCCGGTTAACCAGGCCTGTTGCGGCATGATAGCCGCCAGACGTGTCAGCCGCTGCTGCCAGCGCTGCCCGCGCGCCAGGGCCGCCGCCTGCAACTGCTGGCGTTGTTGCAGGTGCTGATGCTGCACCTGCCGCTCCTGGTGCTGGTGAATCAACTGCATCACTGCGGACATCCGCTGCTGATGCGCAAACCGCCCGGCGCTGGCCTGCGCCCGCAACAGTTGCCACGCCTGCCAGCGTAGCCCGCTCAGCGCCATGATCGCGGCCAGGGTGATGACCGTCATCCCGGCCCAGAACCGCAGCCGCCCCCGGCGCCGCTGGTGGCGCCACGCCAGCAGATTCGTCAGCCGGGGCATCAGGGTAAGCTCCCCAGGGCCAGACCGGTGGCAACAGTAAACAGCCCGGCACAGGCCGGTAAGGGGGGTGAGAGCCCCGGGATCGCCGACCAGGGCGAAAACGTGGCCTGCCCGGCGTCTTCCGGCAGTGAGGAGCTGAACGCCACGCGGTGGGGATCCACCCCGCGCCGCTGGCACCAGGCCGTGAACCATCCCGGGTCCTGGCCCGGATCGCTCCCCCATGCGCCGTCACCGGCCCACAGCCAATAATCGGGCTCCCGGTGTACCAGCCACTGGTGGGAAGCCGCCCCCTGGCGGGCAAAGCTCAGTAACGCGCTGGCATCGGGGGTGATGCTTCGCGCCACCAGCCAGGCGCCGCGTAACACACCGGACAATAACTGGATATCACTCTGACGCACCCCGGTAACCGCCAGCGGGCCAGTGGCTGGTTCCGGGTAATCCCACGCCAGAGGTTCCCCGGCCAGCGCCAGCTGGGCGCTGGCCGCCTGCTCAATATAGCGCTGGAGCTGTGCTTCACCCAGCGGGCGATCCGGCACCACCACCTGCTGTTGCAGGGTACGCAGGGCGGGTATCGATACCCGTAGCTGATAACGATAAGGCAGGGTTTTGCGCCAGTGGCTGAGCACCGCTACCGCCTGGCGGGCAAAGCCGGGGCTCGCGTAATCGGAACACGGCGCAGAAAACGGTAAATGCCACCAGCGACACAAACGCCAGCCCTGGCGCCGGTACTGTAGCCCCACCGCCCGCAGGCCGTTATTTTGCAGTTCAAGCCCTATTCGCCACTGGCTACTGACCATTTTTGCGCCTCCAAAATTTGTGCCACACACCATACTGTGTGGGACCCCCCGGAGAGATAGCCAAAAGGGTCAGGTGTATCAAAGCGTCTGGCTTGCCTTTATACTACCGCCCGTTTGTTTATAAACTGTCCACTGCATACTAAATGGAAAATGCCGAGTGAAGTTCGTAAAGTATTTATTCATCCTTGCATTGTGTTGCATTCTGCTGGGAACCGGCTCGATTTACGGCCTGTACAAATATATTGAGCCTCAGCTGCCAGATGTGGCGACGCTGAAAGACGTGCGCCTGCAAATACCGATGCAGGTCTACAGTGCCGATGGCGAGCTGATTGCCCAGTACGGTGAAAAACGCCGTATTCCGCTGTCGCTACAGCAAATTCCCCCGGATCTGGTCCATGCGTTTATCGCCACCGAGGACAGCCGTTTTTATGAGCACCACGGGGTCGACCCGATTGGTATTTTCCGGGCAGCCAGTATCGCGCTGTTTTCCGGCCACGCGTCCCAGGGTGCCAGTACCATCACCCAGCAACTGGCGCGTAACTTCTTCCTGAGCCCGGAAAAAACCCTGATGCGCAAAATTAAAGAAGCGTTTCTGGCGGTGCGTATTGAGCAGTTGCTTACCAAGGATGAGATCCTTGAGCTGTATCTGAATAAAATTTACCTCGGCTACCGGGCTTATGGGGTCGGTGCCGCCGCGCAGGTCTATTTCGGCAAACCGGTAGACCAGCTGACACTGAGCGAAATGGCCATGATTGCTGGCCTGCCGAAAGCGCCATCAACCTTTAACCCGCTCTACTCGCTGGACCGGGCAACCGCCCGCCGCAATGTGGTGCTCTCCCGGATGCGTGATGAAGGCTATATCACCGCCGCGCAGTTCGATCAGGCCCGGGCGGAGGCCATTGACGCCAACTACCATGCCCCGGAAATCGCGTTCTCCTCGCCTTATCTGTCCGAAATGGTGCGCCAGGAAATGGTTAGCCGCTACGGTGAAAAAGCCTACGAGGACGGTTTCAAGGTCTATACCACGATTCATCGCCAGGCCCAGCAGGCCGCCCAGCAGGCGCTGCGCAATAACGTACTCGATTACGATATGCGCCACGGCTACCGTGGCCCGGCCAGCCAGTTATGGAAAGTGGGCGAAACGCCCTGGCGCCATGACAAAATCACCGCCGCACTGCGCAACCTGCCCACCTATAGTTCGCTGCTGCCGGCGGTGGTGACCGATGCCAGCGCCAGCGAGGCAACCGCCATTCTGGCGGACGGTTCTGCCGTCTCTCTCGCCATGAACGGGGTACGCTGGGCCCGGCCTTATCGCTCGGACACCCAACAGGGCGCCACCCCGCGTAAAGTGACGGATGTTATTCAGGCGGGCCAGCAAATCTGGGTGCGCAAATCAGGGGACAGCTGGTGGCTGGCCCAGATCCCGGATGTTAACTCCGCCCTGGTGTCTATCGATCCGAATAACGGTGCCATTATTGCCCTGGTGGGCGGGTTTGACTTTAACCAAAGTAAATTTAACCGCGCCACCCAGGCCCTGCGTCAGGTGGGGTCGAATATCAAGCCATTCCTCTATACCGCCGCTATGGATAAGGGCCTGACACTGGCCAGTATCCTGAACGATGTGCCGATTTCCCGCTGGGATGCCGGTGCCGGTTCTGACTGGCGGCCGAAGAACTCACCGCCACAGTATGCCGGGCCAATCCGCCTGCGCCAGGGACTGGGGCAGTCGAAGAACGTGGTGATGGTCCGCGCTATGCGGGCAATGGGGGTGGATTATGCCGCGGAGTATTTGCAGCGTTTCGGCTTCCCGGCACAGAACATCGTCCATACCGAGTCGCTGGCCCTGGGGTCCGCCTCATTTACCCCTTTGCAGGTGGCCCGGGGTTACTCCGTGATGGCCAATGGCGGTTACCTGATTGACCCGTGGTTTATCGCCCGGATCACCAATACGCAGGGGGACAATATCTTCGAAGCCAAACCGAAAATTGCCTGCGCCGATTGCGATATTCCGGTCATTTATGGCGATACCCCGAAATCCAATATTCTGGAAAACAAAGATGTTGAGGATGTCGCGACCTCTGAGAATCCGCAGAATAGCGCAGTACCGATGCCACAGCTGGAACAGGCCAACACGGCCCTGACCACCAGTCAGCCTCAGGAATATGCGCCCCACGTGATAAGCACCCCGCTGGCATTCCTTATCAAGAGCGCGCTGCACACCAATATTGTCGGCGAGCCTGGCTGGATGGGCACCGGCTGGCGTGCCGCCCGGGATATCGGCCGCCCGGATATCGGCGGTAAAACCGGCACCACCAACAGCTCTAAAGATGCCTGGTTCTCCGGCTATGGTCCTGGTGTGGTGACCTCTGTGTGGATTGGGTTTGACGATCACCGCCGGGATCTGGGCCGTACTACCGCCTCCGGCGCGATTCCAAACCAGGTCTCCGGGTATGAAGGGGGGGCAAAAAGCGCACAACCCGCCTGGGATGACTTTATGAAATACATGCTGGACGGGGTACCACAGCAGCCCTTAACCCCACCACCGGGTGTGGTCACGGTCAATATCGATCGCGCCACCGGCCAGCTGGCCAGCGGGGGCAGCAGCCAGCCGGAGTTCTTTATTGAAGGCACCCAGCCCACCACCCATGCGGTGAAAGAGATGGGGACCACAGTGACGGAAAACGGCGAAACCCAGGAGCTGTTTTAACGACCCTGTGGCTGACGCCCCGCCATGAAAAAAGACCCTGCATTGCAGGGTCTTTTCTTATTTACCACGCCGAACCCGGGGCTACAGCCGCCCCTGCGCCCGCAGCCACTCCCGGACCAGAAACAGCGCACTGACATTACGCGCTTCACTGAAATCTGCTTCATCCAGCAGGCCCATCAGATCGCTCAGCGGCCAGCGCACCTGCGGCAGCGGCTCTGGCTCATCCCCCGGAAGGGACTCCGGATAGAGATCCTCCGCCACCAGAATATTCATTTTGCTGGAAAAATAAGACGGCGCCAGGGTCAGGCGTCTTAGGAAGGTCAGTTGATTAGCCCCAAAGCCGACTTCTTCTTTTAACTCGCGATTTGCCGCCTGGTAGATATTCTCCCCCGGGTCAATCAGCCCCTTCGAGAAGCCCAGTTCGTAGCTCTCAGTGCCAACGGCATATTCACGGATCAGGATAATATGGTCATCCACGATGGGGATTATCATCACGGCTTCACGGTTAGAAGGGCGCATACGCTCATAGACACGGCGAACGCCATTGCTGAATTCAAGATCGACGGATTCAACATTGAACAACCGGGAGCGAGCCACGGTTTCAACGTTAAGAATGGTCGGTTTTTTTAAGGATTCGCTCATCGTATCAGGCTTCTGCGGTTAAAAACTGCCATCATTGTGCGACATGCCGCACGGTTTCGGCAATTCAATTTGTTTTCCATTTACATTTCAGTAACCAATCCACCAGGATGTCCGGCCACATGGTCAATCCGTTGCAAATGAAGTGGGAATTTGCTGATATTATCAGCCACATTCTATTGCTAAAATTGATCAGATTGCATTCGCCAGGGGTATAAAGCTGGTATAACAGCCGCTACCGGCATTTCTGTCGTAATCTAGAGTTTATGCTAAAGGGCCACCGTTTGCTGCACTTGAAAAACAACATGCTGGTGTAACGGGGAACCGATGAGCACCTTATTGATTTTAGTCGCCACTGTCCTTGCCGGTGTCGCGCTGGGGCTAAGTTTGCTGTGGCGTAGCCAGCAGCGCAATGCGCGGCTACCCACCATAAATTTTCCCGGCGCCACGTTTCGTAAATTAACCGGTGACGAACGCAAAGCGGCTGAAAGCTACCTGGAGAGCTTTAATCGCTCCCGCCAACTGGTGGGGCTGTCCGCCGCCAGCAGTGCCCCTCAGTCACTCACCCTCACCCCGCGCAGCGGTAAAGTTATCTGTGTAACCCGGGCCATTACCCGCTACGGTTTATCCACCGATGAAGCCAACAAATGGCGCTATTATCTTGACTCGGTTGAGGTCCACCTGCCCCCGTTCTGGGAGCCCTATATTGGCAACGACAACCGCATAGAGCTGGTCCGCACTGAGACTATGCCGCTGGTTATCAGCCTCAATGGCCACACCCTGCAAGATTATGTCAACGACGCCGCAGGGTTCGCCCTCGAAAATGCCCCGGCAGGCCACTCTTTTATCCGCGGTGAAGAGAGCGAACAAGTTGAACTGCGCCATGTGCGCCAGGAAACCCCCGAAGAGTACGCCCTGAGTAAAGCCGACAATGTGTGCAGCCCGTTGCTGATGGTCGGCGCCTTTATCCTCGCCTTCTTGTGCCTGGTCACACCAGGATTTCTGGTGCCCTGGCTGGTGGGGGCGACGATTATCCTGTTTGCCGCCGGGGGCTGGGGGCTATTTGCCCCACCGCTCCGCCGTTCGCTGCGTGAAATCCACTGTTTACGGGGCACCCCAAAACGCTGGGGGCTGTTTGGCGAGTCCGATATTGACCCGATGAACAATATCTCTCTGGGGATTATCGACCTGATTTACCCGGCCCACTGGAAGCCTTTCGTGAGCCGCGATCTCGGCCAGCAGACCGATATTGATGTCTATCTCGACCGCCGGGTTGTGCGCCAGGGGCCATTTTTATCACTCGAAGATGAAGTAACCAATTTTCCGCTCCAGCGCTGGTCCCGCAATCTGGTGATTGCCATCGGCGCCCTGCTGGTGCTGATCATGATGACGTTTTGGGTACCGCTGGATATGCCGCTGAAGCTGACGCTCTCCTGGCTGAAAGGCGCCCAGACCGTAAGCGCCAGCACCGTGGCAGAGCTGGAAAAGTCTGGCCTTAAAGTGGGCGATACCCTGAAAGTCAAAGGCACCGGGACCTGTAATATCAGCAGTACCGGCAGTTTCTCAGCGCGTAACGACAGCCCCTTTGCGCCGTTCGACTGTTCCCGCATGATCTGGAATACCGCCCGCGCGCTGCCGTTCCCGGAATCCGATACCGTGGCCAAAGCCACCGCGCTGCTGGACTCGGTAAACCAGCAACTGCATCCTCAGCCCGGCGACAATGATATTAACCCTCAGTTAGCTTCTGCTATTCAGCGTTCCGGGATGATCCTGCTGACGGATTTTGCCGATATCGTGAAAAAGACCCAGGCGCTCTGCACCGGGCGGGATGAATGTGTCCGGCTGAAAAACGCCCTGACCAACCTCGGTAATACCCGGGACTGGGCCACCCTGACCCGGCGCGCCAGCACTGGCAAACTGGACGGCACTAACCTGTTGCTGCGCCCGGTCAGCGCCGAGTCACTGGATAACCTGGTCACCACCTCCACCAATCCGTTCTTTATGCGTGAAACCGAACGGGCGGCCCAGGCACTCAACAGCCCGGCACCGGGCGGGTTTGTGATAATCAGCGATGAAGGCAACCCGCTGGTGGATATCCCCTGGCCATCCACCGCTATTGATGACTTCCAGCCAGCAGAGCGCTGGAGTGCCTTTCATCGTCTGGCCAGCCAACTGATGAGCACCCCGTTTGCGGCGGAGGGGATCGTCACCAGCATCCAGAGCGATGCCAACGGCACCAAACATGTCACGCTCCACGCCATCCCGGATAGCGCCGGTGTCTGGCGTAACCTCGCCACCACATTGCTACTCCTGCTGTTGCTGGGATGTACCCTGTGGAACGGTGTGATGGCGGTGCGCCGTTATCAGCAGCACCAGTTGCGTATTCACGCCATCCAGCAGTATTACGAGAACTGCCTGTCGCAGAATCTGTTAACCAGCCCGGGCAACCCGGCCGACTAACCCTCCCGCTATTCCCGCCGCGGGAGGTTTGTACTACTCTGTCGCCTTTTGCCCTGCCCGGAACCGCGCTCCATGACTATCGACTGGAAAAACATCGACACTATCCTGCTGGATATGGACGGCACCTTACTGGATTTAGCCTTCGACAATTACTTCTGGCAACAACTGGTGCCGGAGACCCTGCAACGCACCCGGGGGCTGAGCCATGAAGAGGCGCAGCGGCTCATCAAGGCTGAATACCATGCGGTGCAACATACGCTAAACTGGTACTGTCTGGATTACTGGAGTGAAAAACTCGGGCTGGATATTTGCGCCATGACAACAGCACAAGGCCCCCGGGCGACATTACGCGATGATACGGTGCCGTTTCTTGACGCGCTGGCCACCTGCGGCAAGCAACGTATCCTCCTGACCAACGCCCATCCCCATAACCTGGCGGTGAAGCTAAAACACACCGGTCTGGATGCGCACCTTGATTTATTACTTTCCACCCACACATTTGGTTATCCGAAAGAAGATCAGCGTCTGTGGCAGGCCGTTGCCAGCACAACCGGGCTGGATGCCGCCAGAACCCTGTTTATTGATGACAGTGAGGCGATCCTCGATGCCGCCACCCGTTTTGGTATCCGGTATTGTTTCGGCGTCAGTAACCCGGACTCCGGCATGCCGGACAAACATTACCAGCATTTTATGGCCCTCAGTGACTACCGGCGTCTGATCCCTGAACTTCTGGAGTCGCAGTGAAAGAGAAAACCACCGCGGGTGTACGCCTGGATAAATGGCTCTGGGCGGCTCGCTTTTATAAAACCCGGGCCCTGGCGCGGGAGATGATCGAAGGCGGCAAGGTTCACTACAACGGCCAGCGCAGTAAGCCCAGCAAGCTGGTAGAAATGGATGCCGAAATCACCCTACGCCAGGGGAATGATCAGCGCACCGTTATCGTGCGCAATGTGATGGATCAACGCCGTGCAGCCAGTGAAGCCGCCCTGCTGTATGAAGAGACGGCCGAGAGCATCACCAAACGCGAGAGCATAGCCCTGGCGCGCAAAATGAATGCCCTGTCTATGCCGAATCCGGAACGCCGCCCGGATAAAAAAGAGCGCCGGGATCTGATGAAATTTAAATACGGTGACAGCGAATAATCGTTGCCACCCGCAAGAGAGACGACTATGGCCCAACATGACCAATTACACCGCTATCTGTTCGAAAACCACGCCGTGCGCGGCGAGCTGGTGACGGTTTCCGAAACCTGGCAGCACATCCTGGAAAACCACGACTACCCGCAGCCTGTGAAAAAGGTGCTGGGTGAATTACTGGTGGCCACCAGTCTGCTGACCGCGACCCTGAAATTTGCCGGCAGCATCACCGTGCAGTTACAGGGTGATGGCCCCCTGACCCTGGCGGTCATTAACGGCAATAACCAGCAGCAGATGCGCGGTGTTGCCCGTACTCAGGGTGATGTCCCGGAAGATGCGGATCTGAAAACCCTGGTGGGCAACGGCTATCTGGTGATAACCATTACCCCGGATGAAGGCGAACGCTACCAGGGGGTTGTCGGCCTGGAAGGCGATACTCTGGCCGCCTGTCTGGAAGATTACTTTATGCGTTCCGAACAGTTGCCGACCCGTCTGTTTATTCTGACCGGCGAAGCCGACGGCAAACCGGCCGCGGGCGGGATGTTGCTCCAGGTGCTGCCGGCGCAGAATGCCCAGCGGGAAGACTTTGACCATCTGGCGACATTAACCGCTACCATCAAAGCGGAAGAGTTACTGAATCTGCCGGCGAACGACGTGCTGTGGCGTCTGTACCATGAAGAGGAGGTGACAATCTACGATCCTCAAACGGTGGAATTTACGTGTACCTGCTCCCGCGAGCGCTGTGCCGATGCGCTGAAAACCCTGCCGGAAGAAGAAATTGCCAGCATTCTGGCGGAGGACGGGGAAATTGATATGAACTGCGATTACTGCGGAAATCACTACGTGTTCAACGAAATGGACATTATTGAGCTGCGCAAGAACGCCTCCCCGGCGGATCCACATATCCATTAATCGCCCACAAAAACCCATCAACTATGCCATTTTTGGCATAGTTGATATCACATATTTCCTTGCAAAATCGATCCTCCTCACAAAAAGCTTATTTTGTTCGCATTTATTTAACATTCCTTAAATATTTTTCACGCCCACATCCTGAATGCTGTCATAATCTGACCCCACATTGTGACAGGCATCACAACGTTTCCCGGAAAAATGTTTTTCCCAGAACGGTAAATCTATGAGGCCCGTCTCGGTTAACAACCGTAAAACAACCCTACAATTTGCATCAGTATAAGTTAGCAAAGGAGTAGTCAAATGCGCTTTCATGGTGTTACCCCGCAGGCTCTGCAAGCTTATGGCATTCATGACGTGAGTGAAGTGGTCTATAACCCTGATTACGACACCCTTTACCAAGAAGAACTGGCGCCGGGCCTGGAAGGCTTCGAGCGTGGAGTGTTGACCAATCTGGGCGCAGTCGCAGTGGATACCGGTATTTTTACCGGCCGCTCCCCAAAAGATAAATACATCGTGCGCGACGACACAACCCGCGACACGCTGTGGTGGTCAGACACCGGCAAGGGAAAAAACGACAATAAGCCCCTGAGTCAGGAAACCTGGCAGCAGTTGAAGTCTCTGGTGACTGAGCAGCTGTCCGGCAAACGTCTGTTTATTGTTGACGCGTTCTGCGGCGCCAACACCGATACCCGTCTGGCGGTGCGTTTCATTACCGAAGTGGCCTGGCAGGCGCACTTCGTTAAGAACATGTTTATCCGCCCCAGCGACGACGAACTCGCCGCGTTTGAACCTGATTTTATCGTGATGAACGGTGCCAAATGCACCAATCCCCACTGGAAAGAGCAACACTTAAATTCAGAAAATTTTGTCGCCTTTAACCTTACCGAACGTATCCAGCTGATCGGCGGTACCTGGTACGGCGGCGAGATGAAAAAAGGCCTGTTCGCCATCATGAACTACCTGCTGCCGCTCAAAGGCATTGCCTCAATGCACTGCTCGGCGAACGTGGGTGAAAAAGACGATGTGGCGGTCTTCTTTGGCTTGTCCGGCACCGGTAAAACCACCCTCTCCACCGATCCGAAGCGCCGCCTGATTGGCGACGATGAACACGGCTGGGATGACGACGGGGTGTTTAACTTCGAAGGGGGGTGCTATGCGAAAACGATTCGCCTGTCCAAAGAAGCCGAGCCAGAAATCTATAATGCGATCCGCCGGGATGCCCTGCTGGAAAACGTGGTAGTGGATGCAGACGGCGTTATCGACTTTGACGATGCGTCCAAAACCGAAAACGCCCGGGTCTCCTACCCCATCGACTTTATCGACAATATCGTCAAGCCGGTGTCGAAGGCGGGCCATGCCACCAAGGTTATCTTCCTCACCGCCGATGCGTTTGGGGTGTTGCCGCCGGTTTCTCGTCTGACTGCCAGCCAGACTCAGTATCACTTCCTGTCCGGCTTTACCGCAAAACTGGCGGGCACCGAGCGCGGGATCAACGAACCAACCCCAACCTTCTCCGCCTGTTTTGGTGCCGCGTTCCTGACCCTGCACCCAACCCAGTATTCTGAAGTCCTGGTCAAACGCATGCAGGCGTCCGGCGCCCAGGCTTACCTGGTCAATACCGGCTGGAACGGGACCGGTAAGCGGATCTCCATTAAAGACACCCGCGCCATTATCAATGCGATTCTGGACGGCGAGCTGGACAACGCCGAAACCTTCACCCTGCCAATCTTTAACCTCGCGGTCCCTACGGAGCTGCCCGGTGTCGACAGCCGAATCCTCGATCCGCGCAGCACTTACGGCTCTCCCGAGCAGTGGCAGGAAAAAGCCACCACCCTGGCGAAGCTGTTTATCGAAAACTTCGATAAGTACACGGATACCCCGGCCGGGGCGGCACTGGTCAGCGCGGGCCCGCGTCTCTAATCCATTACCGTTGCCGATAAAAAAACCGCTGAATAATTCAGCGGTTTTTTTATCTGTCACAGATTACCCGGTGCGCGATTTTGCGATACCCGACCCTGCCGGGAGCTTGCTCTTCACCAGTGTGAGCCCTTCCCCGGCGGCCAGCGGTAACCAGGCACGGATCCGTAACCCGCCCCGGTCACTGCTGTCGACATCCAGCATCCCGCGGTGGTTATCAATAATACGCTGCACTATTGCCAGCCCCAGGCCAGTACCGCTGGTGCTGCGGGCGCTGTCCCCGCGTACAAACGGCTGAAACAGATGCGCCAGCTGTGACGGGCTGATCCCCGGGCCGTCATCTTCGACCTGGAACCAGGCGCGGTTCAGTTCGGTACCGCTACTGACTTTGATCCAGCCATTACCGTAGCGGGCCGCGTTGACCACCATATTGGCCACCGCGCGCTTAATCGAGAGTGGGTGGATATCCACCATTATCTCGCCAGCCTGCAAATCAGTATCAATCTCCCGCTCGTAGCCGCTTTCAGAGGCCACCACCTCCCCCAACACCATATTGAGATCGGTACGTTCGACGGGCATCTCCTGGCCGGTACGTAGATAATCAATAAACTGCTCGATTATCGCATTACACTCTTCGATATCTTTATTGATAGACTCCGCCAGATAACCGTCCTGTTCGCCCATCATTTCGGTGGCGAGGCGGATACGGGTCAGCGGGGTACGTAAATCGTGGCTGACCCCGGCCATTAACAGCGTGCGATCGTCCGCCAGCTGTTTAACCCCGGCGGCCATATGGTTAAATGCCCGGGTTACCGAGCGCACCTCCGATGCGCCATACTCACGCAGCGGTGGCGGAATAATGCCTTTGCCCACCTGTAGCGCCGCGTGCTCCAGATCGACCAGTGGCCGGTTCTGGATACGAATAAACAGCCAGGCACCGCCAATAGCCAGCAGCATAATGGCAAGGGTGTAGCGGAACAGCGGTGAAAAATCCCCCTGGTGGATTTCCGTTAACGGCACCCGCACCCAGATACTGGGCGAGAGTGACGTTTTCAGCCATACCACCGGGGAGCTTTTGTTCACTTCTACCCGTACTTCTGTTGGGCCGCCCAGTTGCTGTGCCATCTGCTGGCTGAGGAATTCATAATGCTGTGCCCAGCGCAGGCCGGCATCTTCTGCCGCCTCGTCTGAATAGAGCGAAATCCCCAGCTCCCGGTAAATTTCACGCCGGAAAGCCGGTGGTACCACCAGTTGTGTACCATCCTCCAGTTGCAGTTTATCGGTCATCAGCATGCGCACTTCGTACGCCAGGACCTTATTAAACTGCTGCAAGCTCGGCAGGATGGCAAAATTCAGCACAACAAGATAGGTCGTCACCAGGCTGACAAACAGCAAGGTGACGATAAGCAACAGGGTGCGCGCAAAAGAACTACGCGGTGAGAAGCGCAATCGCCTCATGCTTTAGAACCGTCCGGTACAAAAACATAACCGAGGCCCCAGACTGTCTGGATATAGCGCGGGTGCGCCGGATCTTCTTCCACCATGCGGCGCAGACGGGAAATCTGTACGTCAATGGAGCGCTCCATGGCGCTGTACTCACGGCCGCGGGCCAGGTTCATCAGCTTATCGCGGGATAACGGCTCACGGGGGTGGCTGACCAGTGCTTTAAGCACCGCAAACTCACCGCTGGTTAGCGGCATCGGCTCGTCGTCACGGAACATTTCGCGGGTGCCGAGGTTCAGTTTGAATTTACCGAAGGCGATAACCGCCTCTTCCTGGGAAGGAGCACCGGGCAGTTCATTGGCCTGGCGGCGCAGTACCGCACGAATACGGGCCAGCAGCTCACGCGGGTTAAACGGCTTAGGAATGTAGTCATCGGCGCCAATTTCCAGCCCGACAATACGGTCCACTTCTTCCCCTTTCGCGGTCACCATGATTATCGGCATGGGGTTGCTCTGGCTACGCAGGCGACGACAGATAGACAAACCGTCTTCACCCGGCAGCATCAGATCCAGCACCATAAGGTGGAACGATTCGCGGGTCAGTAAACGGTCCATCTGCTCGGCGTTGGCCACACTACGAACCTGGAAGCCTTGCTCTGTCAGATAACGCTCTAACAGCGCGCGCAGACGCATATCGTCGTCTACCACCAGAATTTTATAATTCTCTTGCATTGTGTTACTCCCAAAGGTTCGAATACTGAGTGCTGGTATTCTAAAAAAGCCGACGCGCTTAACCAGCCAATTCTGGTATATATTCTAGTCGAAATTGTTACAAAGCATATTTTACAGCAAGTTATCTGTGCGTTTATCAGCAAATTAGCCTGTTCTGACCCCCAGGTACATCACCGCAGTGTAAAGTACCCCGGGTCTGGAAAACCGGAGCCACTCATCAAATGAAAACACCGCTTATTACTCGCGAAGGTTACGAAAAGCTAAAACAGGAAATGGACTACCTGTGGCGCCAGGAACGGCCGGAAGTCACTAAAAAAGTGACCTGGGCCGCCAGCCTCGGCGACCGCAGTGAAAACGCCGATTACCAGTATAATAAAAAGCGCCTGCGGGAAATCGATCGCCGGGTGCGCTACATCACCAAATGCCTCGAATACCTGAAAATTGTCGATTACTCCCCGCAACAGGAAGGCAAAGTGTTCTTTGGCGCCTGGGTAGAAATCGAAAACGACGATGGCGACGTAAAACGCTTTCGCATCGTGGGCTATGACGAGATTTTTGGCCGTAAAGATTATATCTCTATCGACGCCCCGATGGCCCGGGCCTTACTGAAAAAAGAGGTCGGCGATTTGGTTGTCGTACAGACCCCAGCCGGGGAAGCCAGCTGGTACGTCAACACCATTGAATATGCCCGGCCCGGAACCGTCTGAATCCGGTCCAGACAGGCTCTGCGGCTGGCAATTTTACCCGCCAGTCCGTATCCTCCGACTATTTCCGCAATCAACAGATGATAACACCATGATGAATAATTCTCTGTGCCGCATTATTGCCGGCGAACTCCAGGCCCGGAACGAGCAGGTTGACGCTGCCGTGCGCCTGCTGGACGAGGGCAACACGGTGCCCTTTATTGCGCGATACCGTAAAGAAGTCACCGGCGGGCTGGACGATACCCAGTTGCGCCAGCTGGAAACCCGGCTGGGCTACCTGCGCGAGCTGGAAGACCGCCGCCAGGCCATCCTCAAGTCCATCACCGAGCAAGGCAAACTGACCGACGCGCTGGCGGGCGCCATCAACGGCACCCTGAGCAAAACCGAGCTGGAAGATCTCTATCTTCCCTACAAACCCAAACGCCGCACCCGCGGCCAGATTGCCATTGAAGCGGGCCTCGAACCCCTGGCCGATCTACTGTGGAATACCCCGTCCCACGATCCCGATACCGCCGCCGCGGACTATGTAAACGCCGACAACGGTGTCGCCGACAGTAAAGCCGCCCTCGACGGTGCGCGCTACATTCTGATGGAACGTTTTGCCGAAGACGCGGTACTGCTCGGCAAGGTGCGCGATTACCTGTGGAAGAATGCCCATCTGGTCTCCCGGGTTGCCGACGGCAAAGAACAGGAAGGGGCGAAATTCAGTGACTATTTCGACCACCACGAACCGATTGCCAGCGTGCCGTCACACCGGGCGCTGGCTATGTTCCGTGGCCGTAACGAAGGTATCCTGCAACTGTCATTAAATGCCGATCCGCAGTTTGACGAGCCCCCCCGGGAAAGCTATTGCGAACAGCTGATAATCGACCATCTGGGGCTGCGTCTGAACAATGCCCCGGCGGACAGCTGGCGCCGTGCGGTAGTGAGCTGGACATGGCGCATCAAAGTGATGATGCACCTCGAAACCGAATTGATGGGCAGCGTACGCGAGCGGGCCGAAGATGAAGCTATCAACGTGTTTGCCCGCAACCTGCACGATCTGCTGATGGCGGCCCCCGCCGGGCTGCGCGCCACCATGGGCCTTGATCCGGGCCTGCGCACCGGGGTCAAAGTGGCGGTGGTTGACGGCACCGGCAAACTGGTGGCCACAGACACGATTTACCCCCACACCGGCCAGAGCGCCAAAGCCGCAGTGGTGGTCGCGGCACTGTGTGAGAAATACCGGGTCGAACTGGTTGCCATCGGCAACGGTACCGCCTCCCGGGAGACCGAACGCTTCTTCCTCGATGTCCAAAAACAGTTCCCGGCGGTCACCGCCCAGAAAGTGATTGTCAGCGAAGCCGGGGCGTCGGTTTATTCTGCCTCTGAGCTGGCCGCTCTGGAGTTCCCGGACCTCGACGTTTCCCTGCGCGGCGCCGTCTCCATTGCCCGCCGCCTCCAGGACCCGCTGGCGGAACTGGTGAAAATCGACCCGAAATCCATTGGGGTGGGCCAGTATCAGCACGATGTCAGCCAGACTCTGCTGGCTAAAAAGCTCGATGCGGTGGTGGAAGACTGCGTAAACGCCGTCGGGGTAGATCTGAATACCGCCTCTGTGGCGCTGCTGACCCGGGTCGCCGGTCTGACCCGGATGATGGCCCAGAATATCGTCTCCTGGCGTGATGAGAACGGCCAGTTCCGTAACCGCCAGCAGTTGCTGAAAGTCAGCCGTCTGGGGCCAAAAGCCTTTGAACAGTGTGCGGGCTTCCTGCGCATCAACCACGGGGATAACCCGCTGGATGCCTCAACGGTGCACCCGGAGGCTTACCCGCTGGTAGAGCGCATTCTCGCCGCCACCCATCAGAGCCTGCAAGTGCTGATGGGGGACAGCAACGCGCTGCGTGAGCTCAGGGCCTCAGACTATACCGACGAACGCTTCGGGCTGCCGACCGTTACCGACATCATCAAAGAGCTGGAGAAACCTGGCCGCGACCCGCGCCCGGAATTTAAAACCGCAAAATTCGCCGACGGGATAGAGACCATGAACGATCTGGCCCCGGGAATGGTGCTGGAAGGGGCGGTCACCAACGTGACTAACTTCGGTGCCTTTGTGGATATCGGGGTGCACCAGGATGGTCTGGTGCATATTTCGTCGCTGTCGGATAAGTTCGTTGACGATCCGCATAAAGTGGTCAAAGCCGGTGATATCGTGCAGGTCAAAGTGATGGACGTGGACCTTAACCGCAAACGTATTGCCCTGACCATGCGTCTGGATGAGCAACCCGGCGACAGCACCAGCCGCCGCAGCCCGGGTGCAGCCCAGGAGCAGGGCCGCAACAATCGCCCGGCCTCCCGGGGGGCAAAACCGCGCCAGCGGGATAATGCCCCGGCCGGTAACAGCGCCATGAGTGATGCTCTGGCCGCCGCCTTCGGTAAAAAACGCTAACCCTCCCGCCCCGGCCTGTTCTGGCCGGGGATTATCCTGCCGATACGCTTATTTCCAGACTGAATACACCCTGATGATGGCCAGATTGTCTTGTTTCATTATTACGGTGGTTGTATATCAACAGTTAATTTAATTGCGGTATTAAATATTCATTATCAGAATTTTAATATTATCGATAGTTACATAACGCGATTCGGTAAGATGTTAACTAAGGAAGGTGCGAACAAGTTCCTGATATGAGATCATCATATTCATCCGGAGCGCATCCCAGAGGGACATCATGAGCCATCAACTCACCTTCGCCGAT
>NZ_WBXP01000014.1 GCF_016415625.1 Shimwellia pseudoproteus | reverse complement strand
TTCGATGTGTTTGCGGGAAAAAAATCGGCCCAGATCCGCGAAATTTTAATCAGCGAGTCAGCTTGGGAAGAAATGACCTGCTTATTCGCACCTTCCTTAACAGGTCTGTTATTGATGAAAAAAATCACCAGCGTTTGCCCGTACTGCGGTGCGGGATGCAAACTCAAACTCGTTGTCGACAACAATAAAATTATCCGTGCTGAAGCCGCAGACGGGGTTACTAACCAGAATGAACTGTGCCTGAAAGGCTATTACGGGTGGGACTTCCTCAATGACACCCGCCTGTTGACCCCCCGCCTGACCCAACCGATGATCCGCTATCAAAAAGGCGGCAAATTCACCCCGGTAAGCTGGGATGAAGCCATCCGTTACACCGCCCAGCGCCTGAGTGATATCAAAGCAAAATATGGCCCGCGCGCCATTATGACCACCGGTTCTTCCCGGGGGACCGGTAACGAAACCAACTATGTAATGCAGAAGTTTGCCCGCGGGGTGATTAACACCAACAACGTGGACTGCTGCGCCAGGGTGTGTCACGGCCCTTCCGTTGCTGGCCTGCAAGAAGCGCTGGGTAACGGCGCCATGAGTAACTCCATCAATGACATTGAAAACTCAAAATGTCTGCTGGTGTTCGGCTACAACTGTGCAGACTCCCACCCTATCGTGGCCCGCCGGGTGATCAAAGCCCGCCAGAACGGCGCCAAAATTATCGTCTGCGATCCGCGCCGCATTGAAACCGCCCGCATTGCCGATCAGCACCTGCAACTGAACAACGGCTGCAATATGGCGCTGGTCAATGCCTTCGGTTATGTGCTGCTGGAAGAAGAGCTGTACGACAAAGAATATGTCGCCCGCTACACCGAAGGGCTGGAAGCCTACCGGGCGGTGGTCAAAGACTATGCGCCGGAAGCGGTTGAATCACTCACCGGGATCCCGGCCGCCCAGGTTCGCCAGGCGATGCGTACCTTTGCCGCTGCCCCGTCGGCCACCATTATGTGGGGCATGGGGGTCACCCAGTTCGGCCAGGCCGTAGACGTCGTCAAAGGGCTGGCAACCCTGGCCTTGCTGGCCGGTAACCTTGGCCGTGACAATGTAGGGGTGGGCCCGGTGCGCGGCCAGAACAACGTCCAGGGCGCCTGCGATATGGGTGTACTGCCGAACCAGTTCCCGGGCTACCAGGACGTTACCGACCCCCAGGTACGCGCCAAATTTGCCCAGGCCTGGAACATTAACCCGGCGCTGATGGATGACAAAGTCGGCACCCGGATTACTGAGGTGCCGCACCTCGCCCTGGAAGGCAAAATCAAAGCCTACTACATCATGGGGGAAGATCCGTTACAAACCGAGGCCGACCTCGGCCTGGTGCGCAAAGGCATCGAGGCCCTGGATTTCCTGGTGGTACAGGACATCTTTATGACCAAAACCGCAGAAATGGCCGATGTGCTGTTACCGGCCACCTCCTGGGGTGAACACGGCGGGGTCTTCACCTGTGCCGATCGCGGCTTCCAGCGCTTCGAAAAAGCCATTGAGCCCACCGGTAATGTCAAACGTGACTGGGAAATTATCAGCCTGATTGCCAGCGCAATGGGCTACCCGATGCACTACGACAATAACCAGCAGATCTGGGACGAAATGCGCGAGCTGTGCCCGCTGTTCTATGGTGTCACCTATGAAAAAATGGGCGATATGGGCCATATTCAATGGCCGTGTCCGACCGTTGATAATCCAGGTACACCGTACCTGTATGCCGGAAATACGTTCGACACCCCCAGCGGTAAAGGCCGCCTGTTTGCCGCCCCGTGGCGGGCACCGGCAGAAACCCCGGACGACAGCTACCCGCTGGTGCTGTGTACCGTGCGTGAGGTGGGCCACTACTCGTGCCGCTCGATGACCGGGAACTGCGCCGCGCTGCAAACCCTGGCCGATGAACCAGGACGGGTGCAGATGCACCCGCAGGATGCGCAACGCCTCGGCGTTGCCGACAAACAACTGGTGTGGGTCAGCTCCCGGCGCGGCAAGGTTATCAGCCGGGCGGATGTCAGCGAGCGTATTAATCGGGGATCGGTCTATATGACCTATCAATGGTGGATTGGCGCCTGTAATGAGCTCACCCAGGATAACCTGGACCCGATTTCAAAAACGCCGGAAACCAAATATTGTGCGGTCAATATAGAGGCGATTGCCGATCAACACTGGGCTGAAAATTATGCCAGCAGCCGCTACAGCGAAATGAAATCCCGCCTGTGTGCCGCTATTGAAGGGTAATACACGGGTCACTTTCCCGGGGTCTTTTGACGCCGGGGAAGGGGGCCGGGGCGCTGTCAGAATAACGAGAACAACAGGGCAACCGGGAAGCTAAAAGGCCAGGTGGCTCCCACCAGAAATGCCGCCAGCAGACGTATTGCAAGGGTCTCTTTGGTCAGGAACCAGGTGATTATAGTAAACACCAACGCCATAACAGCATAGAAGACCAGCATTTTATAATATAATGGCATATATAATTAAATATTTAAAAAGTACAAGTTAAAGCAGCTGAACTATGCGCTTTTTATGGTCAGCGATCAAGTCACACCGGGGTATTATCCCCGGTTTATTTTTTAATCACCGGCTATACGGCTGTTTTTATCCGCGCCGCCGCGGTGTGATGACAATACCGGCGCAATATATCCACCACCAGCAATAGCACCAGGCTCCAGCCCATTACCGGCAGGGCCACCCCAAGGGCAACCGCCAGTAGCAGGCTAATACCGCGCCCGGGCCAGGATAACGCAAGCCAGGCCTGGGTTAAGGTTTGTAGCGTCCCCCGGGTACCCGCTGCCGGGCGGCGTCGCCACCACAGACGATACCCGAGCACGATAATCACACAGAGCCCGCCGCCAAACAGCGCCAACAGCAGCTGGTTCGCCACCCCGAATAACACCCCCATATGGGCATCAACCCCCCAGCGGGTCAGTTTCGCCACCAGCGGGAAATCGGCAAAACGGGTGCGGTCGATAATCTGAAAATCCCCGGGCGCCAGCGCCACCGCATCAACCCGGGTGGGCCAGCGGCGATCCACTTCGGTGACGGTCCAGGCACTACCGGTGCTGCGCGGCTGGCGGAGTTCAACCTGCGCTGCCTGTATGCCCCCCTGGCGGGCCGCGTGCAGCGCTCGCCCCCAGTCGCTGTCCGGTGGGTTCACCGGACCACCGGGCATGACCATCCCCGCCATCATACCCGCCCCGTGGTGCTCACTGTGGGCGTCAGACATTGCCCCCTGGCCGCCCGCCAGCCGGGTATTGAGCTGGGGGGTCATCCAGCCCAGTTCACTACGCAGCCGGTCAATATTATTCCCGGCCCACTGGGACCAGGTCAGCCCGGTAACCGAAAAGAACACCAGCCCCAGCGCCAACAACAGGCCGAGGGTGATATGCCAGTGCCGGGCGCCGCGCCGGGGTTGCCGACGCTGGCGCTGCCCGGGACGGCTGCGCCACCACAGCGCAATGCCCCCCACCGCCGCCACCCATAACCATGAGGCGGCCAGCTCGCTGTAGATCCGTCCGGCATCGCCCAACAGCAGCCCGCGATGCAGCTGATCCAGCCAGGTGCGCAGCGGCAGTACCCCGGTGGTGCCGTAAACCGTCATATCGCCGGTCACCCGCAGGGTGGCGGGATCGATAAACACCGCCCGGGATTCCGACGGGGCCGGTTGTTGGGCAACAAACTGCACCCGGGTGGTATCACCAGGGGCCGGGGCCGGGCGCACGGCATAAAGCGGGACCGATTCACCGGCATAGGCCCGGGCGGCGGCGATCTGTGCCTCCAGTGGCTGAAAGGCCCCCACCGGCGCGTGTAACGCGTCGCGGTACAGCAGATTTTCAAGCTGTGGGGTCAGGACATACAGGGTGCCGGTCAGGGCGGCGATAAAAATAAACGGCGCCACAAACAGGCCGATATAAAAGTGCAGGCGCCGGATCAGTTGCCACAACGCCCCGGAAGGGGCCGGTGTCACCGTAGTGAGTGAAGACATAATATTCCCGTCAAAAAGCCAAGGTCGGGCGGGCCCGGGGCAACATGCCCCGACGCCACGCGGTAAATAACCACACTGGATACCCCGGCGCCCCAGGGGGGCCGCGGGAAGAGTGACGGGAAGGAAGTGGTTTGCTGGCCGGCATCACCCGCAGCCGCGGTGGCCGGGTGCTACGCATCCATAGCAGCAGCCAGCACAGCGGCAGAAAATGCCAGATAATCAGCGGAACATGGAGAAGCAGTTCACAATAACCGCAGGCGGCCATCGGGTCCGCCGCCGGGGTAGATTGATGGTGAAGCATCCGGTGAGCGCAATGCGGCTCGCCGGAGGCCATATCCGCCATAGCGGGCATCTCCGGCATCGCTGACATCGCCGCCATGGTATGCCCGGCAGGTTCCCCCGGGGAAGCGGGCCACATCAGATGTTGGGACACCCGCGGCGCCACCAGCAACAGCAACATCGCCAGCAGGGCGAGCATGCTGGCCAGAAACGGCTGTGGCGGTGATGGCAATCTCATCGAAAGGACTATCGCGGCAACAAAAAGTAACCGCAGTGTAACATCACTACGGCGTATTTGTTACTTTTCACCCTCACTATTGCTGGCTACCTGTGGGATATCCTCCTGGGCAGGCGGGGCCGCCGCATCCCCTGCCCGCTCCACCGTGCGGAACGTCAGCATCCGTGCGGGGACCGCCAGTTCCACCCCCAGTGACGCCAGCGCCTCCATAATCCGAATGTTAATTTCCTGCTGGGTATCCATATACTGGTTATAGTCAGCGGTGCTGAGGATATGCACCACTTCAAGATTGAGCCTATCGTCCCCAAACGAGGCAAAATGGGCGCGATCAAAACGCGTCCCCCGGGATCCGCTGATGATCCGCTCAATGGCCGGGCCAACCTGGCGCAGTTTCTCCGGCGGGGTGCTCAGGGCAATGCCGAGGGTAAAGACCACCCGCCGGGTCTGCATCCGCTTGTAGTTATGGATGGTCTGCTGTAACAGAATGGCATTGGCGCAGACTATCTGTTCGCCACTCAGGCTACGGATACGCGTGGTTTTCAGGCCAATATGCTCAATGGTCCCCGCCACATCGTTAAACACCACAAAATCGCCAATCTCAAAGGGTTTGTCAAAGCCGATAGAGAGCGAGGCAAACACATCGCTGAGCACGGTCTGCACCGCCAGGGCAATGGCAATCCCCCCCACCCCCAGGCTGGCCACCAGGGCGGTGATATTGACCCCGACATTAGCGAGGATCGACAAGATCATCACCGCCCAGACCAGCGCCCGCACCAGCAGCCCCAGGATAATCAGGGTGACCGGGTTGCGGTGGTTACCGGTGTTAAGTATTGAATGGCGCAGCCAGGATTGCACCGCCTGATCCAGCCACAGGGCAATTTGCAGCGCGAGGATCAGAAACCAGGCGTGGGCTATCAGGGCACTGTATTTGCCCGGCAACGCCACAAATTGCAGGCTGAACAAAAACGCCACCGCGAGGATTAACACCTCCCGGGTACGGCCTAACACATCAAGAAAGATCCGGTACGCCTTGTGGTTATCGTAGCTTTCCGCCCACACCCCTACCCGCTTATGCAGCACCCCGAGTAATTTTTTTATCAGCCACCAGGTGACCAGAGTAATCACAATCACCAGGCCAACGTTGGCCCAGAAGGTGACCGATGTCAGCAGGCGCAGAATGTTTATGTGCAGCAGTTGTTCCATCTCTCCCCCGGCAGCTACTTAGCAAGCAAAGCAATAAGTGTAGATGACGGACGGCAGGCTAAACGGCGCAGGGATAACAGGCAATGCGGGGGAAAAACGTTGAAAACGCGGGCTGGGGCGGCCTGGAAGCCAATGCTACCCGGGCATAAAACAGAACAATCCTGGCGGTTACAGGGCCTGTTCTAACTGGGCCAGGAACTGGGCAATTACCTGCTCATTACGCTTGTAATAGGTCCAGGTGGCCACTTTTTTACTGGTCAACAGACCAGCCTTTTGCAGTTTATTCAGGTGTGACGAAATCGTCGGCTGGGACAGCGCGGTTTTATCCTGAATAAAGCTGGCGCAGATCCCATCATGCTGGGGATCAAGCAAATGGGGATACCCGGCAAAACTCCTGGCGGGATCGCGCAACCAGTGCAGGATCTCCCGCCGGGTCGGGTTCGAAATCGCTTTGAGAATATCGTCAGTATTTAGCGGCATCAGGCTGGCTACGGCAATGAGTATGGGGGGTACATTAGGGAGGCGGTCAGCAAAAGTCAATGCAGGCGGCACCGCCGCCTGCCTGATGATTACTCCGCACGATAGCAAGGGTAGTCGGTATATCCCTGCGGGCCACCGCCGAACATGGTCGCGTGGTCCAGCGGATTCAGCGGCCACTGGTGGGCGATACGGGCCGGTAAATCCGGGTTAGCAATAAAGGTGCGGCCAAACCCGAACATGTCCCCTAAACCGGCGGCCAGCATTCGGGTGGCTTTCTCCGCGGTGTATTTCCCGGCATACATCACTACCCCGTGGAATGTCTCCCGCAGGGCCTGGCAGAAGTCCTGGGGCAGTTCCGGGGCGTTATCCCAGTCCGCCTCGGCAATAGATAAATAAGCAATACCCAGTTGGTTAAGCTGCCGGGCCGCCTCTACGTAAGTGGTAAACGGATCCGGCTCCACCAGCCCTAAATAGACCCGGTCTTCACTGGTGCTTTCAAACAGCGGCGCAAAGCGCACCCCAACCCGGTCTTTTCCCACCACATCAATCACTGCCTGGGTAGCCTCTCGCAGGAAACGCAGACGATTATCGAGGGAACCCCCGTACATATCGTCACGCTGGTTGGTGTGGACTGAAATAAACTGGTTAATCAGGTAACCATTGGCGGCGTGCAGTTCAACGCCGTCGAACCCCGCCTCCATGGCGTTACGGGCCGCGGTGGCGTAGAGCGCCACCAGTTCCCGGACTTCTGCGGTGGTCAGGGCGCGCGGTTGTGACGGTTCCGCCAGCGCCCCGGTGCCCGGGCCGGTTTCAATAAACACTTTCACGCTGGTGGCCGCCATGGCGGAAGGGGCAACCGGCGCCGCACCGGCGGGCTGCAGCGAGGTATGAGACACCCGGCCAACGTGCCACAACTGGGCAAAAATCACGCCCCCCTGCTGGTGTACCCGATTGGTGACCTTTTTCCAGCCCGCTATCTGCTGCGGGGTGTAAATGCCCGGTGTCTAGGCATAACCCTGGCCCCGGGGCTCGATTTGGGTACCTTCGCTTATCATAAACCCGGCACTGCTGCGCTGGGCGTAGTATTCCGCCATTAGCGTATTGGCGATGTTCCCCGGCTGGCTACTGCGTGAACGGGTCAGCGGCGGGAGAACGATACGGTTTTTCAGGGTGAAGGCCCCCAGGGTCAGCGGGGTAAAAAGTGCAGTGTTTTCCATTCTGTATTCTCGATAATCAGGTTTGTCAGCCGGGGAGTTACCCCGGATATCATGGTACCAAGGCTAATCCTTACATCGATACATTGCAATATTTATATATTTCAATATATAAATAAACACCACTATTAGGGGAATAAAACACGATAAATCAGCAGGATAATTCGCGCGTGATACCCGGGCGTGGGGCTACTTTTGCTGCTGCCCCGCCAGCACCCACTTCATATAGCGGGAAACTTCATTAAATCCAAAACCACTGACCCGGCCCTCCACCCGGCTCTGATAGGGCCACTCCTGCCAGCGGGTGCGGATCACCTTCCCCGCCAGCAGGGCAGAAATAATCGCTTTGCTGTCATTACTGGCGAAGTAACCATAACCCAGCCCCTGCATCATCTCCCCGCTGTCGATGCGGGCATAAATCCGCGACCCGGAGAAGTTATTGTTCCCCAGAGAGACTTTACTGGCCCCGTTATCGTAATAGGTTACCGTGAGATCGTATTTGCGGGCGGAGCAGCTGCGCTTGTCGGTCATATTGTCCTGGTAGCAGCTCAGCACCCAGTTGCTGCCCCCGGCATCCGGCTGGGTGACCGGTGGGTTATCCTGCTCCCCCTGGAACAGCCCCTGGCTATCGGTAAAAGCAAACTGATACCACACCCCGTTGACCCGCCCCCGCTCAACAGCCAGCGAACGGTCACCCTGCGGGTCGGTTACCACTGTGCCATCCGGGGTAAAGGGGCTGGCGGGATCAAGCACTAACACTTCAGACCGGGCCGGAAAACTCACCAGCAGCAGCATCACCATTAGCAGAGGGCTCTTCATTGCAGATTCCTTTATTCGCGCGGGTATCCATCGGCCCGCCGGCAACCGCCGGTAGGCCGGGACATCGCTACCAGCATGACAAAAACCGTTAATCTGTCACTGCCTGGTTATCTGCAACATAAATAAGTTATTTATTTCAATAAATTATGAAATCACTTTTGCCTGGCCGGCCGCCGGCAGCACCAGACCGGTAGCCACCGCATTGCGCGGGCCTTCCGTACCGCGAATATTCCCCTGCCCCGCCACCACCCCGTAGTGGGACAGCGCATCGGTAATCAGTTGCGGGATCTCGAAATCCAGCGAAGAGCCCCCCACCAGCACCACAAAAGCGATATCGCGGATCTCTCCCGCCGGCGATACCTGGCGCAGCGCACGTAAGCAGTTCGTGACAAAGACCTTTTCTTTTGCCTGGCGGCGCACCAGGCGGATTTTTTCCAGTGAGGTTTGGTTATCTATCGGCACCAGCACCCCCTGTTTGATATACACCACCCTGGCGAACACCGCCGGACTTAGCGGCTCCCGGAAAAATTCCACGGCGCCGTTTTCATGGCGAATACTGAACAGGCTTTCGACTTTAGCGAGCGGGTATTTTTTGATCTCTTCCGCCAGGTGCAGATCACTCAGGCCAAGCTCGGTTTTGATAAGCAGGCTGACCATATTGCCCGCCCCGGCCAGATGCACGGATTTCACATCCCCCGTCCGGCTAATGGTGGCGGCGTCTGTTGATCCGGCCCCCAAATCAAGGATAGCCAGCGGCGTATCGCTGCCCGGGGTGGTGAGCGCCCCGGCAATGGCCATATTGGCCTCCACCCCGCCCACTTCGACCCGGGTGGCTAACCGCTGGCCCAGCTCACTGGCGATCACTTCCATCTGTAGCCGGTCGGATTTCACCATGGCGGCAATCCCCACGGCATTTTCCATGGAGAACTCCCCGGCCAGCCCCCCCTGCACCTTACGGGGGATAAAGGTATCCACTGCCAGTAAATCCTGGATAAATACCTCGTGGGCGCCGTGGCCGCTCAGGGAGGCCATCACCTGGCGTACCCGTTCCAGCATCCCCCCGGCATGGGTGCCTGGCTCCCCGCGTATATCACTCACCGGCGCACAGCTGGTGACCGCCTGCATTATCGCCCCGGCCCCGTGGGCAACATCGGCCTGGGCGCTGCGGCTTGCCCCCCGTACCGTAATAACCCCCGCCGGGATCACCCGGGATTTGACATCCCCTTTGGGGGTCTTCAGTACCACGGCAGAACGGTTGCCAATCAGCGCCCGGGCCACCGGCACAATCATCCGGGTCTCTTCCGGGGTCAGATTAAACCAGGTGGCAATCCCATAGGGGTTAGACAGCAGCGCGATCACCTGGCCGGTGGCGGCCACTTCCACCGCGGCCAGCACCCCTTCGGGTACCTGGTCTATCAACGTCACTTCATCCACAATCGGCAGCGTGCGCTGCAAACGGTTATGGATCAGTACGCCGTCATCCTGCTGGAGGATCACCGCGACCACGTTGATACCCCGGGACAGCGCGTCATTCAATTGCCAGGCGGCGTCAAGGAAGTCCACCCCGCGATCAATCAGTGGGATCCAGCTACGGGTGTACTGCTCCGGGGCCAGGGTGGCCAGATTTTCCAGCCGAATAGTGGTCCCCACCCCAAGGCCCTCGCCGCCGGGGGTCTGGGGGTTATGACCAATCATAGTGGATTCGGTAATAATGGTTTCGGTGATGGTTTCCATCGCCACGTCGCCAATGACCGGCGCCGCTTCATTAAGGCGGATCAGCGCCACCTCCTGCTGGCGGCGGCCCGCCTTTTCCAGCGCCTGATCGAGCGAGGCAATCACCCCGCTGATGTTCTCCCTGGTGCCTTTGGTACCGGTCGTGGGCACAATGCCACTGGCCAGAAACCTCGGCCCCTGGCGGGTGGATTCCGCCAGCGCCACCTCGGTGGTGGCGTTACCGATGTCGATCCCCGCGATTAACGCCATAACATCCGCCCTTATTGCGCTTTGCGCAGCTTATCGCGCTGGCGGTAAACCTCGGCCGCTTCGCGAATAAACGCCGCGTTCACCGTGGCCTGGTACTGGTTCTCCAGCTCATCGGCAATCGCCAGCAACTCTTCGCTAGAGGATCGGTACGGGCGCAGAGCGTTGTAGATCTCAAGGATCCGGCTATCGGGAATGGCGATCAGCTCCCCGGCCCGGCGCAGGTTGCGGGCAATGGCGTGGCGGTGCATCTGTTCGGCAATTTGCGCCTGGTACTCCAGGGTTTGCCGGGAGATCCGCACGTCCTGCGGCCCCACGTTTCCCGCCAGGACATTCTCAAGGGTTATCCCGTTGAGCGGTTTACCGGTCGGGGTCTGGATCCGTTCCGGGCAGCGGCTGGCTAACGGGTAATCCTCTGCGCGCATGGTTTCAGTGGTCATACATCCTCCCGGGTAATCTCAATATTCAGGGCAACGGGTTTGGCATCCGGCACCACATGTTTGGTTTCTTTAATATGGAACAGCGCCGCCTTGGCCATAAATTTTGGCCGGACCATCTGATCATTGACCACCGGCACCGGTGATGGCGACTCTTTGCGGGCATAGCGGGCGGCGTTTTTACCGATTTGGCGATAGGTTTCCAGGGTCAACAGCGGTGCCTGAGAGAACAGTTCCAGGTTGCTGAGCGGCAGCAGATCCCGCTGGTGAATCACCGTGGTGCCTTTGGACTGGATGCCAATACCAATGCCGGAGCCGCTCAGATTGGCCGCATCCCAGGCCATAAAAGAGACATCCGATGTGCGCAGGATCCGCACCACCCGGGCGTGTAGCCCTTCTTCTTCCACTCCCGCCACCAGCTCTTTAATGATGGCTTTATGGGGCATATCAATCAGGGTGTTGTGCTGGAATTTATCGAAGGCCGGCCCCACGCCGATCACCACTTCGTCTGCCCGTTCCCCCTGGGGGGCAATACCGCTTTCCACCAGGTTGAGGATAAAGACCGGGGCTTTTTTAATACGCGTTTCCATGGTTCAGTGTCCTCGCTTATTCGATGCTGTCTGGCTGGATAACGGTGGCGATATTTTTAATCTCTTCCCAGCGTTCCGGGGAGATACGGTAGCCGGTGCCCGGCCCCTGATAATCGTTGACGTCATTCACCGCACTGACCACGGTAAAATCCCGGTCCAGGATGGCGGAGGTTTGCAGATAATCCCCGGTAACCCGCTGGCGCAGCATATTGAGGATATTATTGGCCACATCATCAAAGCCGCTGTGGCTCAGGGCTTTGACAATATCCAGCCCGGTGATATTGCGCTTCATCATCTCTTCCACCGCGCTGAGATCTTCCACCACATTGCGCGGCGGCATATCTTTGCTGCCGTGGGCGTAGGTGGCGGCGGTGACTTCTTCATCGGTAATTTCCGGCAGCCCCAGTTCGCGGAATACCGCCTGCACCGCCCGGGCCGCTTTATTACGGATGGCAATGGTCTCTTCTTCTGATACCGGGCGCAGGCCGCCATCCACCATCAGATCGCGCTGCAAAATGTTATAATCATCAAAGTCTTCCGCATCAAAATTCGACCCGGCAAACATATTGTCGTAGTTAGGCACCGCACTGTAGCCGGAGAAAATAAAATCCGTGCCCGGCAGCATCTGCATCAGGGTGCGGGCAGTGCGGCGAATATCCGAATGGGAGAAGGTTTGATCGTTAGCGGAGGCCACTTCCAGATCGAGCATCGAAGCAATCAGGTTTTCCGCCAGCACCGCCCGAATGCCGGACGGCACCGCCCCGGTCATCCCGATGCAGCTCACCGCCCCGTTCTGTAACCCCTGGACCCCGGCCCCTTTGGTGATAAAAATACAGCGCGATTCGAGGTACAGCATCGACTTACTTTCCGAATAGCCCATCAGCGCTTCAGAGCCGGTGCCGGAGGTATAACGCATTTTCAGCCCCCGGGAGGCATAGGCGGAGGCGAGGAAAGCCTTCGACCAGGGGGTATCATCGCCATCGGTAAAGACCGCTTCAGTACCGTATACCGACACCGTCTCCGCATAGCTGGTGAAACCACGCATCCCCAGATCCAGTTCCGTGGCCTCTTCCACGGAGCACTGGGTCAGCACGCCGGGGCGGCCAGACTGGGAGCCCACCAGCAGCGCCAGGGCATTGAACGGCGCATAGCGGGCGATCCCCACGGTGGTTTCCTGCTCGGAAAAGCCGCGGATCCCCGCTTCCGCCGCGTCGGCGGCTATCTGTACTGGGTTATCTTTCAGGTTGGTCACGTGGCACTGGTTGGACGGGGTACGCCGGGCGCGCATCTTTTGCAGCGCCATCATCATCTCCACCACGTTCATATGGGCCATCACCTCAACGGCTTTGGCCGGGGTGATGGCGGTGGTCACCCGGATAATCGCTTCGCGGCTAACGTGGATATCCACCAGCATCCGGGCAATATCCAGCGAATCCAGCGCCATGGCGCGTTCCGTCTCATCAATATTGATAGCATAGTCCGCAATAAACCGGTCAATCATATCAAAATCGGCCCGGGCTTTGCCGTCCAGCTCAACGATACGCCCGTTTTCCACTTTCACTGACGATGGCGGATCCCAGGGGCTACCCATGGCGATCAGCCCCTCTTCAGGCCATTCACCGATTAACCCATCCTGGTTAACCGGCCGTTTTTCGAGAACCTCAAATCGTTTTGATCTCATTTTGCTCTGGCTCGTAAGAATAAAGTCGTGTGCCCGGGGCTGTCGCCCGGGGCAATAATTACCGGCAACTTAAAATGACCAGAGCAATAAAAAAATTAAATATATTACGTTCCGTTTTGGTACGTAAATTTATTAAACGGTTTCATTATGGAACCTAAATAAAACTATCTGGCGCAAAATGTGACTGGCTACCGGCTATTAACCAAATAACCGCCACATTATTCCGCGACGTTAAATATAGCTATCAAATGCACCTATTGACTTCATTTTACAAGTGGCAAAAATAACACCAAAGGATTGACGATATTTTTCAGTAATACTCCGATGGGAAATGTTATCAATATTTTTCACATCATACCAAATGGCGTTAACAGCTGGCGATAAATAACAGGAGCCCTTCATGCAAAAAAGTCACACGGTTGGCAATATCAGCCTCGCGATTGCCAAAAAAATGGCCCAGGCCGCCGAAGATAAAGCGATAAAAATCAAGGTTCCGGTAGTTATTTCGCTGGTTGACTGTGGCGCTAACACCCTGTTGGTTCAGCGGATGGACAACGCGTTTATCACCAGTTGTGATATCTCGCTGAATAAAGCCTGGACCGCCTGCTGCCTGAAACAGCCCACCCATGAGATAAACCAGGTAGTACAGCCCGGGCAGTCACTTTATGGTTTACAACTCAGTAACCAACAGCGAATTGTTATTTTCGGTGGCGGTTTTCCGGTTATTGAAAATGGCCAGGTGATTGGGGCTGTCGGCGTCAGCGGCGGCACCGTAGAACAAGATATGGAAATAGCCAGAGCGGCACTTGACTGTTTCAACGCGAATTAATCACAGACATTTATTAACAAAATCCTGAAGGTTTATTATGAGCAACCGTATGTATGATTTTCTTGTTCCAAATGTGAACTTTTTTGGCCCTGGGGCTGTGTCGGTTGTTGGCCAGCGCTGCGAGCTGCTGGGGGGTAAAAAAGCCCTGGTGGTGACCGATAAAGGCCTGCGGGCAATTAAAGATGGCGCCGTTGATCAGACGGTAAAATACCTGCGCGAATCCGGTATTGAAGTCGTTATTTTCGACGGGGTAGAACCCAACCCGAAAGACACTAACGTGCGTGACGGCCTGGCCGTTTTCCAGCAAGAACACTGCGATGTGATAGTCACCGTCGGCGGCGGTAGCCCCCACGACTGCGGGAAAGGTATCGGTATCGCCGCTACCCACCCGGGGGATCTGTACAGCTATGCCGGTATTGAAACCCTGACCAACCCGCTGCCGCCGATTATTGCGGTCAATACCACCGCCGGGACCGCCAGCGAAGTGACCCGCCACTGCGTGCTGACCAACACCAAAACCAAAGTGAAATTTGTCATTGTCAGCTGGCGTAACCTGCCTTCAGTATCCATCAACGATCCGTTGCTGATGATAGGTAAACCAGCGGGCCTCACCGCGGCAACCGGTATGGATGCCCTGACCCACGCGGTGGAAGCCTATATTTCCAAAGACGCCAACCCGGTGACAGACGCCTCCGCCATCCAGGCCATCAAACTGATAGCCACCAATCTGCGCCAGGCCGTCGCCCTGGGGACCAACCTCAAGGCCCGGGAAAATATGGCCTGTGCCTCGCTGCTGGCCGGGATGGCGTTTAACAACGCGAACCTCGGTTATGTCCATGCCATGGCGCACCAGTTGGGCGGCCTGTACGATATGGCCCACGGGGTGGCGAACGCGGTGCTGCTGCCCCATGTCTGCCGCTATAACCTGATTGCCAACCCGGAAAAATTTGCCGATATCGCCGGTTTTATGGGGGAAAATACCCAGGGGCTGTCCACCATGGATGCCGCTGAGCTGGCCATCCGCGCCATTGCCCGCCTGTCTAACGATGTCGGTATTCCGCAGCACCTGAGTGAGCTGGGCGTAAAAGAAGCGGACTTCCCGTATATGGCGGATATGGCCCTCAAAGACGGGAATGCCTTCTCGAACCCGCGCAAAGGGAATGCCAAAGAGATCGCTGAAATTTTCCGCCAGGCGTTTTAATTTTCGCCCCGCGCAGCGTGTCACCCACCGGCGGGCCACCGCGGCCCGCTGTTACCATCCGGTTAACCGTAAACCCGGCGGGAGATCCCCATGCAAAACCCCGGTGTGCCCGCGTCACCCGCGGTGCATCTGTTTTACCCACCACAACTGGCAGACAGCGAGATCCTGCGCCAGCTTTGCCTCGGGCTGGAGGAGCAAGGCGTCCCCTGCCGTCGCTCCCCCCAGGAGAACGCCACCGGCGCCCTGCACCTTGCCCGGCTTGCCGCACAAAGCTCCGCGCTGCGGGTAGGCCTCGGCGTGGCGGCAAACGGCGATGTGGCCCTCACCCACGCCCAGTATCCGGCAGACCGCGCCCTGCGGGTTTGCCCCGCCGCCAGTACCCCGGCACAGCTGCGCAATCTGGGGGCCAATGCCGGGCAACTGGTGAAAGTTATCCCTTTTAGTGAGTGTCAATAATCATGTACCGCATCTATACCAGAACCGGCGATCAGGGCACCACCGCCCTGTTTGGCGGCAGCCGCATCAGTAAAGATGATATTCGGGTGGAGGCCTACGGCAGCGTGGATACGCTGATTGCGCTGTTGGGAGTATGTTATGCCACCTGCTACCACACCGGCCTGCGGGCCACCCTGCAGCGCATCCAGCATGATCTGTTTGTGGTCGGCGCTGAGCTGGCCTGCGATGAGCGCGGTATTGGCCGGCTTACCCGGCTCATCGACCAGCCGGATATTGACCTGCTGGAGCAGGAGATTGACCACAATATGGCGATCACCGGCCCGTTAAAGGCATTTGTCATCCCGGGGAAAAACCTTGCCTCTGCCCAGCTACATGTGGCCCGCACCCAGGCCCGCCATATTGAGCGCATCCTGGTGGCCATGGGGCAGGACACGCCGCTGCGTGACGCGCTGCGCCGTTATATCAACCGGCTGTCCGATGCGTTATTCGCCATGGCCCGGGTGGCGGAGTGCGACACGGAAGACACCGCTACCCCAGGTGCTTGCGTTTAAACTGGCTGGCATCAATATCGTACTGCTTCATCTTGCGCCACAGGGTGGTACGGCCAATATTCAGCAGGTGGGACATCTCCTGTACCCGCCCGCAGGTCACCCTGGCGGCGTGGATAATCGCCTCTTTTTCGAGGGCGGAAAAGGTCAAACTGGCGGGGATCAGCGCCGCCTCCCCCTGGGCCCCCGGGCGCTCACTGAACAGATAGGCCGGTAAATTACTCAGCCGGATATGGCCGTGTTCACTGCTGATGGCAATATTTTCAATGATGCTGTACAGCTCAAAATCGTTCCCCGGCCAGGAGTACGCCACCAGTTGGGCGAGGGCGTCGTCGTCCACCTTGAGCCGGGAGGAAAACCGCCGCTCCAGGTGGCGCAGCCGGCTGTGGACCAGGTTCGGAATGCTGTTGCGCCGTTCACGCAGCGGCGGAATGATAATTTCGAAGGAGTGCAGCGCATAATAGAGCTGGCGGCTAAAGCGGTTTTGCTCCACCAGATTGCCGAGGTCCACCGTGGTGGTGGCGATAACTTTGACATCTACCGGCACCAGACGGCGGGCCTCCAGCCGGGTGACCACCCCTTGCTTAATCACCTGTAACAGCGTGGATTGCAGCTCCGGGGCGAGGTATTCTATCTTCTCGAGAAACAGCGTCCCGCCGCTGGCCAGCTCCAGGCGGCTCAGGCGCCCTTTCTGCTCTTCGGTGGGGGCGCTGCCCATAAAATCCCCGCCCAGCGCGCTGTCCGCATACAGCTGGCAGTTCACCGCAATAAACGGCCCGGCGGCCCGTTCGCTCTCGTTGTGGATTGCCTGGGCGATCAGCTCCTTGCCGACCCCTTCCTCACCGCACAGCAACACCGGAAAGCTCCCCCGGGCGGCCTGGCGGCCAAAGTGGATCAGGCGGCGGGTTTCCGGATCATCGGCCGCCATCTGGCCAAAGGTGTGGCTGACTTTGCCCAACTGGCTGGTCATCAACTGGCGCATTTGCTCTACCGGATGCAGCAGCAAAATAAAGCTCGTGCCCTGCGCTTCGACAATCGGTTTAAGGGTGATAACCGCATCAACAAACTGGTGCTGGCTCTCGAAGGTGACCTCCGCATGGTTCAGGGGACGGGCATGTTTGATGGCCCGGCGCAGCAGCGCCGGTAGCGTCACCAGGTCAGCAATATTTTTCCCCTGGCAGGACTGGGCATCCAGATGCAGCAGGCTGGCGGCCTGGGGGTTCAGGAATTGCAGCACCCCCTGCTCATTCCAGGCCATGACACCGTCGTCCATACTCTCCAGCAGGCCATACATCTGGTTAAGGTGGCGGTTAGACTCCGCCAGCAGGCTGTCGGTTAATAGCGAGTTGCCCACCTCTCTGGCCATGGCCAGGGTCAGGGATAAATCAGCACTACAGGATTGCTCAACCCGGCAGCACAGCGCGATGGAGCCAAATAACCGGCCGTGGTTATCGAACACCGGGGTGGAACAACATGCCCACGGGAACAGCGCCTGTTTAAAATGCTGCTCGCCGGTGGTTTTCACCGGCTGCCCCACCATTGACGCCAGCGAAAGCGCACAACTGCCAATAATACTTTCCGCGCAATAGCTCCCGGCCACAAAGCCAAGCTCACCGAGTTGCTCAATCACCTGCGGGTGCCCGCAGCGGGTGAGGATACAGGCGGACTCATCCAGAATAAACAGCGCACAGGGGCGCCCGTCCATAAACTCCCAGGCGTCTTCCAGCGCCGCCTGGCCAATGGTTAGCAGGGCCGTTTTACGGCGGCTGATCGACTGAAATGTCAGCCCCTGGGCCTGGTGGGGCCGGGTCCAGGTTTCCCGCTGCATCATCTTCCCGCAGCGGTGCCAGGACTGGGCAATAAACGCCGACAGGGCCGGCTCCGCTGGCTTACTCGGTATGGTCATAACCTGTTTTGCTCTTTGCAATTGTGGTGCGCCACGGGCAAGGCGCGGCGGGGCATGCTTCCCGCAAAAAAAAATGCCCCCCGGTGCCCGTTACAGCATACCAGGGGGTTCACTTCACAGGCCATCCGTTATCCGCCTGCGGGGCGGGATGGCGCTGGCAGGGCTTATTGGCGCGCCAGCCACTGAGCACCTAAACGATCGGCGGTCAAAATAGCACCATAAACGCTGTCCGGGCTGACGGCGAACGGCATATTGTAAATGGTTTCACCTTTTGCACAGGTGGCTTCCGCCACGGCGCGGATTTTCTCTTCAACCCCGTCGTTGACCCCCATCTGTGCCAGGGTCATCGGCAGGCCCACTTTTTGGCAGAAGCCGAGTACCGTTTCTATCTCGTCCATCGGGCTGTTTTGCAGTACCAGCTGTGCCAGAGTACCAAACGCCACTTTTTCGCCGTGGTACAGGTGGTGACACGCTTCCAGAATGGTGAAGCCATTGTGGATGGCGTGGGCAGCCGCCAGGCCACTGCTTTCAAAACCAATCCCGCTCAAATAGGTGTTGGCTTCGACAATACGTTCCAGCGCAACGGTGACCACCCCGGCCTCTGCGGCGAGGCGGGCTTTTTCACCTTCCGCCAGCAGGGTGTCATAGCACAGGCGGGCCAGGCTAAGGGCTGCGGCAGTGGACTGGCCACCAGCCATACTCACCGCCCGGGCGTCAAAACAGGCTTTGGCTTCAAACCAGGTGGACAGCGCATCCCCCATGCCGGACACCAGCAAGCGTACCGGCGCTTTGGCGATAATCGCCGTATCCATCACCACCATATCGGGGTTTTTCGGGTACACCAGGTACTCTTCGAACTCACCGGACTCCGTGTAAATAACCGATAACGCACTGGTCGGGGCATCGGTTGACGCGATGGTCGGGATAATCACCACCGGCAATTTATGGTAATAACCGATGGCTTTAGCGGTATCGAGGGTTTTCCCCCCGCCGATCCCCACCACCCCTTTGCAGCCTTTTTGTTTCAGGATTGCCCCCAGGCGGTTGATCTCCGCATGGCTACACTCACCGTTAAAACGCTCTGCGTGGCAGCTGATCCCTTCCTGATGGAGGCCGTTCAGTACTTTGTCGCCAGCCAGCTTCATCACAAAGTCGTCGGCAATCACAAAAAAGCTCTCTGCCAGATTTTTAGCATACTGGCCGAACAACCCAGCCGCATCAGGTCCCTGAATATATTTTGCCGGAGATTGAATAACTTGTAGCATTCTCTACACCCTCACGTTAAACGCATTTCCATGATGGCGCCTGGTGTTGCTCGCTCCTGCTTTCCCAACCCTGCGGGAGATAGCCCACGACCGGCGCAGTGACACCACTCTAGAGCGGGTGAAGGACAAAAAAATGTTTCCCCGTTTCGTTCCGATATGAAACCGGATGCAGCGGAATATGTTCCATAATGAAACATATAACCCCACGCAATGTCGGGTTTGAGATCCAGATCTGAATCAGGTTCACAGTTCTGCCCGCCTGCCAGCGAGGAAACCGGGCGTTTTGCTCACCATAACGGCGAAAAAATTCCGCCGCTCGCGGGAGAAGCGGGCGCAGTCTGGTCTATCCCGGCGACAAAAATATTGTCACGGCTCTCACTTTTTCGTGAGAGTGGCAAATTAAGTTCCTTAATGAAACATACGCAGTATTAATCGTTCCATTATGAAACGCAAAATGGCGGGGATTTTCTTTTTAACCACCCAGGGAAGAATCACCTCACCGGCCGGAAGATCCTCTGTTATTCATTGCCGGTACCCTACACCGGGCCACCCGTTGTACAGCCCGGGTTACCTCCAGCGGAGTATAGATAATGAAAAAACTGATTAACCGTGTGGAAGATGTCCTGTCAGAGCAGCTTGCCGGGCTGGCAAAAGCCCACCCGGAACTGAAATTACACCAGGACCCGGTCTACGTCACCCGGGCAGATGCCCCGGTGGCGGGTAAAGTGGCGCTGTTGTCCGGCGGCGGTAGCGGCCATGAGCCCATGCACTGCGGGTTCATTGGTGAAGGCATGCTGACCGGCGCCTGCCCGGGGGAGATATTCACCTCCCCCACCCCGGACAAAATGTTCGAGTGCGCCATGAATATTGATGCCGGTGAAGGGGTATTACTGATAATCAAAAACTACACCGGCGACATTCTGAATTTTGAAACCGCCACCGAACTGCTGCACGAAAGCGGTATCCAGGTCACCACCGTGGTGGTGGACGACGACGTGGCCGTGAAAGACAGCCTGTATACCGCCGGGCGGCGCGGTGTGGCGAATACGGTATTCATTGAAAAACTGGTGGGTGCCGCGGCCCAGCGCGGGGATAGCCTGGCGGCCTGCGCCGAGCTGGGCCGCAAGCTGAACAACCAGGGCCATTCGATTGGGGTCGCCCTCAGCGCCTGCACGGTACCGGCCGCCGGTAAGCCGTCCTTTGAACTGCAAGATAATGAAATGGAGTTCGGCGTTGGCATCCACGGTGAGCCGGGCATTGACCGCCGCCCTTTTACCACCCTGGATAACACGGTAGACGACATGTTCGCCATCCTGCTGGAAAACGGCCACTACAGCCGCACCCTGCGCCACTGGGACCCGTCCCAGGGCAAATGGCAGGATGTCACCCAGACCAAGCAGGCTATCCAGTCCGGCGATCAGGTGATTGCCATGGTCAACAATCTTGGCGCGACGCCGCTTTCAGAACTGTATGGGGTCTATAACCGCCTGGAAACCTGCTGCCAGCAAGCGGGGGTGACCATTGTCCGTAACCTGGTCGGCACCTGGTGTACCTCTCTGGATATGGCGGGCTTCTCGATTACCCTGCTGAAAGCCGATGCAGACACCCTCGCCCTGTGGGACGCCCCGGTCCATACCCCGGCCCTGAACTGGGGTGAATAAGGAGATAAGCGATGTCACTGAACAGAACACAGATTGTTGACTGGCTGTACCGCTGCGGGGATATCTTCACCGCCCAGTGTGATTTTCTGACCGGCCTGGATAGAGAGATTGGCGATGCGGACCACGGTATGAATATGCGCCGCGGGTTTAGCAAAGTGGTGGAAAAACTGCCCTCCATTGCTGACAAAGACATTGGTTTTATTCTTAAAAACACCGGCATGGTCTTGCTGTCGAACGTCGGTGGCGCCAGCGGCCCCCTGTTTGGCACCTTTTTTATTCGCGCCGCCCAGGTGACCCAGGCCCATCAGAGCCTCACCCTGGAAGAACTGTACCAAATGGTCCGCGAAGGGGCAGATGGCGTGGTTAGCCGGGGCAAAGCAGAGCCGGGAGACAAGACCATGTGTGATGTCTGGCTACCGGTGGTGGCGTCACTCAAGCACGCCGCCGCCCAGAACCTGTCGGTTACCGCGGCGCTGGACGCCGCCTGTGAGGTTGCCGAACACGCCGCGCAGTCCACCATCACCATGCAGGCCCGCAAGGGCCGGGCCAGCTATCTCGGGGAACGCAGTATTGGCCACCAGGATCCCGGTGCCACCTCAGTGCTGTTTATGATGCAAATGCTCGCGGCAGCGGCCAAAGCGTAAACGAAGGACAAGGCGATGGTAAACCTGGTAATTGTTTCTCACAGTGCCCAACTGGGCCAGGGGGTTGGGGAGTTAGCCCGGCAGATGCTCATCGGGAATGGCTGTAAACTGGCCATCGCCGCCGGCATTGACGACCCCGAAAACCCCATCGGTACCGATCCGGTAAAAGTGATGGAGGCTATCCTTGAGGTTGCCGATACCGACCATATTCTGGTGCTGATGGATATTGGCAGTGCGCTGCTCAGTGCCGAGACCGCCCTCGATCTGCTGGATGCAGATATTGCCCGCAAAGTGCGTCTGTGCCCGGCCCCGCTGGTAGAGGGGGCCCTGGCCGCCACCGTCAGCGCAGCCGCCGGTGCCGGGATTGAAAAGGTGATGCAGGATGCCCGGGACGCACTCCAGGCAAAACGGGTGCAACTGGGCTTCCCCCCGGAAGAGACCGCCCCGCTCGCGGCGGGCAATCCTGCGGGCCGCGAAGACGACACCGACGCGCAATCCGTTACCGTGGTGGTCAATAACCCCAATGGCCTGCACGTCCGCCCGGCCTCCCGGCTGGTGGGCGCCTTAGCCGGGTTCAATGCCCGCTTACTGCTGGAAAAAGACGGCCATTGCGTGGCGCCGGAGAGTATTAACCAGCTGGCGCTGCTCCAGGTGCGCTGCCACGATCGGCTGCGGCTTATCGCCAGCGGGCCAGAAGCTGGCCCGGCGCTGGCGGCCTTTCAGGCCCTGGCCGCCGACAACTTTGGCGAACACCTCGCCCCGCAACAACCACCGGCGTCACCCGCGGCCGACCAGCCACCACTGGGTGGCCGGGTACTGCGTTATACCCCGGTGGACTACCCGCTGGATGCCGCGCCTCTCGGCAGCCCGGACCATGAACTGCGCCGCCTGAAGATGGCTGTCAGCCATACGCTGGACGATCTGACTGGCCTGGCGGTACTGGCGACGGACCGCTATGGTGAAGATATTGCCGCGATCTTCTCCGGCCACCATACCCTGCTGGATGATGCCGCATTACTCGATGAGGCCGCCAGCCTGCTGGACCGCCAAAAATGCAGCGCCGAATGGGCCTGGCACCAGGTGATGATGGGGCTAAGCCAGCAATATCGCGCCCTGGACGACGCCTATTTGCAGGCCCGCTATATTGATGTGGAGGATCTTCTCCACCGCACCCTCGGGCATCTGGCGGATGCCGCCGACGGCGCGCCAGCACTGCTGCATCCCCAAACCATTATTGTTACCGACGATATCTACCCGTCGGTGGTGCTGCAGCTGGAGACCAAAAACCTCGCTGCTATTTGCCTGCAGGGCGGTAGCCCGCTGTCGCACGGTGCCCTCATCGCTCAGGCCGCGGGGATCCCGTTTATCTGCCAGCAGGGAGAGGCGCTGAGCACCCTGCGCACCGGGGACCCGTTCAGCCTGGCGCACCGGTAATACCCCCTTTTTCCGACTGTTCATCCCCCGCACCGCGGGGGTGAAGATGACCCACAACTCAGGAACCTGTTATGTCGCAATTTTTCTACAATCAACGTGAAAATCTCGTGAATGACGCCATTGAAGGGGCAATGATTGCCAGCCCCTGGAACAATTTGGCCCGCCTGGCAAGCGACCCGGCTATCCGTATTGTGGTGCGCCAGGATCTGAATAAAGCCAATGTGGCGGTGATTTCCGGCGGCGGCGCTGGCCATGAGCCTGCCCACGTCGGGTTTGTCGGCAAAGGGATGCTGACTGCCGCCGTTTGTGGGGATCTGTTTGCCTCCCCCAGTGTCGATGCGGTGCTGACCGCCATCCAGGCAGTCACCGGGGAGGCGGGCTGCCTGCTGATTGTCAAAAACTACACCGGCGACCGGCTGAACTTCGGCCTGGCGGCGGAGAAAGCCCGGCGTATGGGTTATAAAGTCGATATGGTTATTGTCGGTGACGATATCTCGCTGCCGGAAAATAAACACCCGCGCGGCATTGCCGGAACCATCCTTATCCACAAAGTTGCCGGCTATTTTGCCGAGATGGGCTGCAATCTGGACACCGTAGCCCGGGAGGCCCGGCTGGCCATGGGCCAGGTGTTTAGTATCGGGGTCGCCCTGGCCAGTTGCCACCTGCCGGGCGATCAAAACACCGAAACCCGCCAGCATCCGGGCCAGGCCGAGTTAGGCATGGGTATCCACGGCGAGCCGGGGGCCCGCGTGATAGACACCCAGAACAGTGCCCGGATAGTCAGCCTGATGGTCGACAAAATCCGCGCTGCGCTGCCCGCCACTGGCCGCCTGCTGATGATGCTTAACAACCTCGGCGGGGTATCCGTTACCGAGATGGCCATCATTAATCGCGAGCTGGCCCACTGCGCCCTCGCGGATCGCATTGACTGGATAACCGGCCCCGCGGCCCTGGTGAGCGCCCTCGATATGAAAGGGTTCTCACTCACCGCGATGGTGATGGAAGAAAGCATTGAAAAAGCCCTGCTGGCAGACGTCGAAACCGCGGGCTGGTTACCGCCGGTACGCCTGCGCCCCCAGCAGGTAATGCCCTGCGATATCCAGAGCGCCCGGGTCTCGTTCGTGCCCTCAGCCAGCCAAACCGCCGCCCACTACGTGGACACCGTGACCCGTACCCTGGCCGGCCTGGAAAGTGAGTTAAATGCGCTGGATGCCAAAGTTGGCGATGGCGATACCGGCTCAACCTTCGCCGCCGGTGCCCGGGAAATTGCCCGCCTGCTGCACCAGAATCAGCTCCCGCTGGCGCAGCTGGATACCCTGTGCGCCCTGATTGGCGAACGGTTAACCGTAGTGATGGGCGGCTCCAGCGGGGTATTAATGTCTATCTTCTTTACTGCCGCAGGCCAGGCGCTGCACGAGGGAAAACCGGCCATTGCCGCACTCCAGGCCGGGCTGACCCAGATGAAATTTTATGGCGGGGCCGATGTAGGGGACCGCACCCTGATTGATGCCCTGCAACCGGCGCTGGAGGCCCTGGCCCAACACCCGGGGGACCTTAACGCCGCTTACCGGGCGGCTCAGGCCGGGGCCGATGCCACCAGCCACGCCACCAAAGCCAATGCCGGGCGCGCCTCCTACCTGAATAGCGACAGCCTGGCGGGCAACATGGACCCCGGCGCACACGCTATCGCCATGGTGTTTAACGCCCTGGCGCAGCATCCGCTGGATAAATAGCCCGGACACCGGTCATCTGTCTTAAGGGGGGCTCTCGCCCCCTTTTTTATTGTTTTCTCTGACAATTCCCCCTGCGTGTCCGCTTCTGCGTACCCTCTTCCATTATTCCGCGAAGATTGTGACCTGCCTCACCGACGATGGCATAACACCCGTGACTCCAGGCAAATACGTCATTGCCGTGCAGGATGGCAATGTTATGGTTAACTCATAAGTAGTGAGATCCCCATGGTCCGGGAACGATAATCCTGGGAAGATTATGGCTTGCAGGCGCTGCTGGATCTGCATGGTTATGAATTTCATTATGCCAGCGGCTACTGGTGGCGTATTGAGGCGATTACCGTACATCCTTCGGCTTTCCGCCCCCACGGCATACGCTATAACCTGACCCTGCACAACCGGCAGAACCACCGGATCTTCGGCATTGATAACGCCCACGGGCTACCGCCGCCAGATCGGCCCGGTTTTACCGCCCGGCGCGTGGCCTATGACCACGTTCACCGGACCACCCATGACCGGGGCGGCCCTTACTACTTTCACTCCGCAGAACAGCTGTTGCTGGATTTTTTTGCGGCGATCGACACCATCCTCCACACAGCAGGAGTCGTAAAATGAAAGCACTACTGGGTGTTATCTCAGAACAGAAGCTGCGCACTAAAATGCTCGCCATCGCCGCCGGGAAATATCACCCCGGCCCCAGTGAACCCAATATCTGGTTTGCCTCACTGAACGCCATTGGCCAGATCCTCAGCAACGATAATATTGTCTTACTGCGTTTGATGGACCAGGCCAAACCCGCCACCATCAGCGAGCTGGCGCGCCTCTCCGGTCGCCAGGTCAGTAACCTCTCCACCACCCTGAAAACCCTTGAGGGCCACGGCTTTGTGACCTTAATCCGTAAAGGGAATACCGTACAGCCCATTGCGCGCTATACGGATTTTGAAATTCATATCGAAAGTGACTGGATCATGACCGCCGCCTGAGCCCCGGGCACGGCCCGCAACTATTCCCCCTGCGGGCGGTGCCGAATACGCACCGGGGCGGATTTGTAAGACGGGGTACCGCTCTGTTTATCTGAATAATCCAGCGGGATCAGCACATTGGCTTCCGGGTAATAGGCCCCCACCGCCCCCGGGGCAATGTTAAATGCCACCACGGTGATATTTGCCAGAACCCCATCATGGCCCGGCATGGCGGAGACAATATCCACCACATCGCCGTGTTCAACCCCCAGCCGCGCCATGTCCCCGGCATTCATAAACAGCACATCCCGGCGGCCAAACACCCCGCGATAGCGGTCATCCAGCGCGTAGATCGTGGTGTTGTACTGATCATGGCTGCGCAGGGTCACCAGCCGCAGTACCTGACAATCGTCGAAGGTGACATCCTCACGCACACCGCGAAAGACCGAAAATGTCGCTTTGCCGGTCGGGGTCAGCCACTGGCGTTCGGTGGCGGCCAGCGGCATACGGAAGCCCCCCGGCTGGCGAATGCGCTGGTTGTAGTGTTCAAAACCGGGGATTGTTTGTTCAATCAGATCGCGGATACGATCGTAATCCGCCACCAGAGCGTGCCAGTCAACACGGGAGTCCGGCAGGGTCGCGCTGGCAATCCCCGCCACGATGGCTGGTTCAGCGCGCAGCAGTGGCGACGCCGGTTTCAGCCGCCCGGAAGAGGCATGCACCATCGACATCGAATCCTCCACGGTAATACACTGGCGGCCAGTTTGCTGCTCATCCAGCTCCGTTCGCCCCAGGCAGGGGAGGATATAGGTTTCTTTTGCCACCAGCAGATGGGAACGGTTCAGTTTGGTGGCCACATGCACACTGAGATCGAGCTGGCCCATAGCCGGAAAACCGCGCTGGTGGTCCGGCAGCGCCACGGCAAAATTCCCCCCCCAGGCACAACAGTGCTTTCGACTCGCCGCGAATCATCGCCTGCATGGCTTGCAGCGCATCGTGGCCGTGCCGGGACGGCGGCGTAAACCCAAACACCCGTTCAATGCTCGCCAGGAAAGCCGGGCTGGGTTTCTCGCTGATGCCGACAGTCCGGTTCCCCTGCACATTCGAATGGCCGCGCAGCGGGCAGATCCCGGCCCCGGGCTTGCCGATATTGCCTTTCAGCAGCAGAAGATCGGCAATCAGGCGCACGTTGGCGGTGCCGGTATTGTGCTGGGTTATCCCCATCCCATAGGTGATGATGGTCGCGCTGGATTCCGCATACGCCCGGGCAACCCGCTCCAGCTCTTCGCGGGCCAGGCCGGACTCCTGTTCAATCTCATCCCATTGGGTGGCGCTAATATCGGCAACAAAGGGGGCAAAGTTGGCGGTATGGTCGCGGATAAATTCATGATCAAGCACCGGCTGGCGGGCATCAAGGGCCAGTAACGCTTTAGCTATCCCTTTCAGCGCCGCGGCATCGCCACCGGCTTTGACCTGAAAATAGGTGGACGCAATGGGGGTGGAACGGTAGGTGGCCATCTCCAGCAGATCTTGCGGATCGGCAAACCGCTCCAGGGAACGCTCGCGCAGTGGGTTAAACACAATAATCGGCACCCCGCGGCGGGCCGCGTCATGCAGGGTTCCCATCATCCGCGGGTGGTTGGTGCCGGGATTATGACCAATGGAGATAATCAGCTCGGTATGGTCGAAATCGCTGAGGGATACCGTGCCCTTACCGATCCCGATAGATTGCGGCAGCCCGACACTGGTGGGCTCGTGGCACATATTAGAGCAGTCCGGGAAGTTGTTGCTGCCCAGCTCCCGGGCAAACAGCTGGTAGAGGAACGCCGCCTCATTAGACGCCCGGCCAGAGGTGTAAAACTCAACCTGCTCCGGGGCTAACCCGCGCAGCACCTCACCGATGCGGGCAAACGCCGTGTCCCACGCCACCGGCCGGAACGTATCAGACTCACGGTGGTACACCAGCGGATGGGTCAGGCGGCCATAATTCTCCAGCGCATAATCGGATGTTGCCAGCAGGCTGCTGACGGTATTCTCCGCCAGAAACGCCGGGGTCACGCGCTTGCTGGTGGCCTCCCAGCTGACCGCCTTGGCGCCGTTCTCGCAGAACTGAAAGGTGGATTTATGGTCTTTATCTGGCCAGGCACACCCCGGGCAGTCGAAGCCATCTGGCTGATTAGCCCGCAGTAAGGTTGGCGGGGCATCCAGCGTATCCATTTGGGTACGGATAGCAATAGCGGTGGCTTTGAGCGCCCCCCATCCCCCGGCAGGGCCGCCATACTGGCGCACACCGGCAACTGCACGTTGTTTTTGCTTCATGGCCACTCCCAATAACAGGCACGCGACGGCCCGCGGTACGGGGGGTCGCACGCGATAATACTCAGTGAACCGTTACTGCTGGCTGCGCAGTGTGGCCTGGCGCAAATTACCGGCAATAATCGCATGTTGGGGATCATCCGCCGGGGTCAGCGCCAGCGCCTGCTTCCAGTGTTGCGCCGCCTGATCATAACGCTGCTGGAGGTAGTCACTGAACGCCAGCAAATCCAGTGCCTGCACATTGTTGGCATCTTGCGCCAGCACATCGCGCAGCAGTAACTCCCCTTTGCGGATGTTGCCCTGTTCGCCGGAGCGGACCAGCGCACCGGCATAATCTACGGTGACTTGGCTATCTTTGGGCGCCAGTTGCCAGGCCTGGCTAAAGGCCCCGAGGATGATAGCGTTGTCATTCAGGGTCACCCCAATCCGCCCCAGCAAGCGCCACTGCGCGATATTCTGCCGATCATCCTGTAACCGGCTGCGCAGGCCGAGGGCCAGGCTGGCCAGTTGATCCTCGCGCAGCGGCGCTGCCTGAGGGTCCATCACCTGTTTGAGCAGTTGCGGATACTGCGCGCGCGCGTGCTGCCACTGTAGCAGTTGCTCAACATTCGCAGAGTGCCAGTACAACCCGCCGCTGACCAGTACCACCACCAGAGCGCCGGGCAACAGCACCCAACGGCTCATCGCCGGGGCCGCCGCCTGCGCCAGAGCGCGTTTTTCCCCCCGGGGAATGTCGTCCAGCAGCGTGCGTTGCAGCTCGACCACCAGCGCATCATCAGGGCCATGACCTTCCCGGGCCAGCTCGTCCAGCCGGGAGCGGTAGAAGCGCTGATTCAGGGTATCCCTATCGGTAGCGCTGTTGGTTGACCACGGGATAAACAGCACCGCCAGCACCACCAGCAACAACAGTACCGCGACAATAATCACAGGGCTCATCACTCTTTTCCTTTACTGAGAAGTTCTGCCAGCCGCTGGCGTTCGGCATCGTCCAGGGTGAGCTGGGTTTGCGCCCGCCGTCTGGCGGTGATAATAACCGCCCCGATGCCCGCGAAAATAAACAACAGCGGCACCGCCCACAGCGCCAGGGTGCCCGGGGTTAACGGCGGGTTGTAGCTGACGAAATTGCCGTAGCGCGCCACCATATAATCAATGATTTGTTGCTTACTCTTCCCCTGCTGCAACAACTGGTACACCTTGGCCCGCATATCGGCAGCGATCATCGCGTCCGAATCCGCAATGCTGTTGTTCTGGCATTTTGGGCACCGTAATTGCGAGGTGATCTCGCGGAAGGTTTGCTCCTCGGCCGGGGTGCGGAACTGCCAGGTATCAATCACCGCCAGGGCCTGCCAGGCCAGCAGTAAGCCGCACAGTGTCAGTATCAGTCGTTTCATGCGCCTGCCCCCGCGCGGTATTTCTCCCACAGCGGCTGTAACTGCTGTTGCCAGACCCGGGCATCCAGCGCCCCGGCGTGGCGCCAGCGAATAATCCCCTGGCCATCAATCAAAAAAGTTTCCGGGGCGCCATATACCCCCAGATCCAGCCCCAGCATGCCGCTGCCGTCATAAAGATTAAGCTGATAAGGGTTACCGTAATCTTTTAACCAGTTCACCGCCTTCTGGCGGTCATCTTTGTAATTGATGCCGACAATACTCACCCCCTGGGCCGCTAACAGGTTGAGAAAGCGGTGCTCCTCGTGGCAGGTGGGGCACCAGGTGGCCCACACATTGAGCAGCAGCGGCTTACCGGTGATCAGCGCGTCGCGCTGGATTTCGCTTTCCGGCCCCGTCAGCGGGGTCAGATGGAAGGCCGGCAACGGCTTACCGATCAGCGCCGACTCAAGGCTGGTCGGGTCATCGCCCCCGGCGTTTTTCAGCAGTTGCCACATCAGGGCCAGCGCCAGGGCCAGGAACAGCACCAGCGGAATAAACAGTAACTTGCGGTTCATCTGGCCTCCTGGCGTTTACGCTGCCGGTAACGCGGGTCAAGCATGCAGCACAACCCGCCGAGGGCCATCAACATGCCGCCATACCAGATCCAGCGAACAAACGGCTTGTAATACAGGCGCACCGCCCAGCTGCCGCCATCCAGCTCCTCGCCGAGGGCGGCATACAGATCCCGGGTAAATCCGCCGTCAATGGCGGCCTGGGTCATCATCATCTGGCTGGCGCTGTAGAACCGTTTTTCGGCATAGAGCATCGCCTCTGGCTTACCGTCACGGCTTACCGCGAATACCCCCATGCCCCCGCTCCAGTTGGGGCCAACAATGTCCTGAACACCGCGAAACTCAAAGTGATATTGCAGGATATCAAGGGTATCGCCGGCCTTCATGCGGACATCGCGCTCCACGCTGTACTGGGTACTGAAGGCAATGCCAATCACGGTGACCGCTACACCCACATGGCCCAGCGCCATCCCCCACTGGCTGCGGCTCAGCCGTAACAGCCCCCGCCAGAAGCCCCGGCGCTGGGTGGCATTCTCATAAATATCCACCAGCACCAGCACCAGCACCCACAGGGCCATCATCAACCCGATGGCGGTCATCGCCGCGATCCTATCCCCCAGCCACCAGGGCAGCACCAGCGCCAGCACCAGGCTTATCACCAGGGCGGCCGCCAGCCGTTTCAGCTGGCGGGAGAGATCGTCCCGCCGCCAGCGTACCAGCGGCCCGATCCCCAGCAACAGCGCAAAAGGCACCATCAGCGCGGTGAACATGGTGTTAAAGAACGGCTCACCAACGGAGATACTGCCCAGCCCCATCTCCTTGTGGATCAGCGGCAGCAAGGTGCCCAACAGCACCACCAGCATCGCCGCCACCAGCAGAATATTGTTGCCCAGTAGCATACTCTCCCGGGACCAGAGCTGGTGCGCCACCCTGGCACGCACCACGCCACCGCGCACGGCATACAGCAGCAGCGAACCGCCAATGGTAAGCACCAGCAGGGCGAGGATAAACATGCCCCGGGTAGGATCAGAGGCAAACGCATGAACCGAAACCAGCACCCCGGATCGCACCAGGAAGGTGCCCAGTAGGCACAGGGAGAACGCAATGATAGCCAGCAGTGACGTCCAGGCCCGGAAACTGCCGCGCTTCTCGGTCACCGCCAGTGAGTGCATCAGGGCGGTGCCCGCCAGCCACGGCATCAGCGACGCATTTTCGACCGGGTCCCAGAACCACCAGCCCCCCCAGCCCAGCACGTAATACGCCCAGGCAGAGCCCAGCACGATGCCCAGGGTCAGGAACAGCCAGGCGGCCTGGGTCCAGGGCCGGGACCAGCGCGCCCAGGCAGTATCCAGCCTGCCGGCCAGCAGCGAGGCGATGGCAAAAGCAAAGGCGACCGAAAATCCCACATAGCCCATATACAGGATAGGCGGGTGGAAAATCATGCCGATATCCTGCAACAGCGGGTTAAGATCGTGGCCGTCAACCGGATAGTCCGGCAGGGTGCGGATGAACGGATTAGAGGTACAGACAATCAGCAGCAGGAAGGCGGCGTTGATGATCCCCATCACCGCCAACACCCTGGCCACGGCATCGAGGGGCATCTGGCGGGTAAACAGCGCCACGGCCGCTGTCCAGCCGCTCATCAACAGCACCCATAACAGCAGTGACCCCTCATGGGAGCCCCAGGTGGCGGCAATCCGGTACCACACCGGCAGCGCGCTGTTGGAGTTATCCACCACGTAGCGCACCGTAAAGTCATTCACCACAAAGGCGTGGGCCAGAATGACAAACGCCATCAGAATGGCGATAAACAGCGTGATAGCCAATGGCCGGGCCAGCGCCATCAACCGCGGCTGCCCGCGCCAGGCGCCCCACAGCGGGTACACAGCCAACAGTAGCGCCACCGCCATGCCGAGGCAGAGCAAATAATTTCCCAGTTCCGGCATCATCCCTGGTTATCCTCCGTTACCGGGGACGACGCGGGGCGGCCCGGTGATGTCATCGCCGCTTTGATTTCCGGCGGCGTGTATTTTTCGTCATGCTTCGCCAGCACCTGGCGGGCGGTGATATGGCCTGGCCCATCAAGTACCCCCTGGGCCACCACCCCCTGCCCCTCGCGGAACAGATCCGGCAGAATGCCCTGGAAACTGACGCTGACCACCGAGCGGCTATCGTAGAGCTTGAAGGTGACCAGTAGGCTGTGCTCATCGCGCTTCACGCTGCCTGGCTGTACATAGCCCCCCACCCGCAAACTCTGCCCGATGCCCGGCTTCTGCTGGGTTTCGTTTTTGCCATAGGTTATCTCACCCGGGGTGTAGAACAGGTCAATGTTGGCGCTCAGCGCATACATTACCAGCCCGACAGCCCCCCCGAGACCTGCCAGTACTCCCAGTGCGATCCACAGGCGAATTTTACGGCGTGCGAGCATGGTGCCCCCCTGGGGTGTGTTGTTGTTCCCGGGCCGCACGGATACGCCGCTCCCGGGCCTGATGGCGGCGCACATCCGCCAAAATAGCCCGCCGCTGCCAGCGGGTGTGAATCACTAAGGCCAGCAGCGCCAGCAGTGTCATACCCACTGACAGCCAGACATAAAAGGCGTAACCGCCCATGGCCCAGAACGCGCTGAAGGATTGAAACGCCGGTGTCATTGTGCGCCTCCTTTATGGGCCAGCCCCTGCACCCAGGGGCGACGGCGCTCCATCACGAGGATCAGATTACGCAGCCGCATCAGGGTCAGGGTGGCAAACAGGCTGAGAAACGCGAGAATACAGAGGCGCAGCGGCATCCGCATGGTCGGATCAATGGTCTGCTGCATATTGGTCGAGCCCTGATGCAGGGTGTTCCACCACACCACTGAGAAGTGAATAATCGGCAGGTTTACCACCCCCACCAGCACCAGAATGCTGGCCGCGGTCCCCGCCCGGCGCCGGTCATCAATGGCGTTATACAAGGCAATGATCCCGGCATATAAAAACAGCAGCACCAGCTCCGACGTGAGCCGGGCATCCCAGATCCACCAGGTTCCCCACATGGGTTTTCCCCAGGCCGACCCGGTAATCAGGGCAATAAAGGTATATACCATACCCACCGGCGCCATGGCGGACACCGCCAGGGTGGCCATTTTCATCTGCCACACCAGGCCAATAAAGGCAGCTATCGCCATGGCGGCGTAGATCCCCATCGACCACATGGCGGCGGGCACGTGCAGGTACATAATGCGATAGCTTTGTCCCTGCTGGTAATCTGCCGGGGCATAGACAAACCCCCATACCAGACCCACCGCCAGTAATAGCACACTTAGCCCCCCCAGCCAGGGGAGCCATCTGCCACTCAGGCGGTATAACCGCTCAGGGATGGCCAGTTGATGTAACGCTTTCCACATACGCAGCTCACTCGACCTCTTGATAACTGCCGCACCGCTGACGGCCCGGCAGAAAACACCTCACGACTGGGCAGATAAGCGCAATGCTGCCGCCGTCGCAAACGGACACAGCGTGGCACTCGCCAGCAAAAATGCCCCCAAAATGGCCAGATAGCCGTCCACCGGCAGCCCGGATGCCGCGGCATCACTGGCTGCGGTGGCAAAAATTAACAGCGGTATTGCCAGCGGTAATACCAGCAAACTCAATAACACACCGCCGCGCTTTAGCCCCACGGTAAGCCCCACCCCCACAGAGCCAAGAAAGCTCAGACACGGGGTGCCCAGTAACAGGGTCAGTGCCAGCACCAGCGCGCTGTGGGTATTGATCCCCAGCAACAGCGCCGCCAGGGGGGAGATAATCAACAGCGGCAGGCCAGTCACCAGCCAGTGGGCGGCAACTTTGATGATAACCACCCACACCAGCGGGACCGGCAACAGGAGCAACTGCTCCAGGGAGCCATCCTGCCAGTCCTCCCGGAACAGGCGATCCATCACCAGCAGCGCCGCCAGCAACGCCGCCACCCAGACCACCCCGGGGGCAATCAGGGACAGCAGTTGTGGGCTGGGGCCAATAGCGAAGGGGAACAACGAAATCACGATCAGGAAAAACCACAGCGGGTTGAGGATCTCCGCCCCGCGTCGCCACATCAGCAGCAGTTCGCGGTAAAAAATAGCGCGGCTCACAGGCATTCCTCACTGTTGAGGGCAATAGCGCGCAGCGGGCAGGTCAGTACGCGCAGCGGCTGGTGGGTGGTCATCAAGACACTGCCACCGCCCAGCACGTGCTGCTCCAGCAGGCTGGTCAGGGTTTCTATCCCCGTGCTATCCAGGGCGGTGAAGGGTTCATCCAGCATCCAGAGCCGGGCATCGCTCAGCCACAGCCGGGCCAGGGCCACGCGGCGCTGCTGGCCCGCAGACAGCTGATCAAGCGGCTGATCTTCGTATCCGGCCAGCCCGATGGCGGCCAGCGCCTGTTCACGATCGGCCAGCCGGGAGCGGGGATAGAAAAAGTGCAGATTTTCATCCGCCGTCAGGGCCGCTTTCACCCCGGGTTTGTGGCCCAGCCACAGCACCTGGCGCTGAAAACTGTCGCGCACCGCCGCTAGCGGCTGCTCTTGCCAGTACACCTGGCCACTTTCCGGGCGGGATAACCCGCTCAGAATGCGCAGTAAACTGGTTTTGCCGCTGCCGTTCGCGCCGCTGATTTGCACCAGTTCCCCGGCGTTGATCACCAGGGACAGGTTGCTAAAGAGCAGCCGGTCGTCATACAGACAGCGAAGTTCATGGGCCCGGAGCATCAGTCCCCCTGCACCCCGGGACGCAGATTAAAAACATTGCCATATCCATGTTGTGTGCGCCAATGTGCGGGAGACCCCCCGCTGATTAATGCCTGGCCGGCAGGCTTCGCCAGCCAGGTTATTTATTATATGGGCATCCTGCCCGCCGGGGTGTCTCCCGGTTGATGCTTCCCTGCTGGGCTGTCGGTCATGACGTTACCGTCTATTCCGCCGCCCCCGGCAGTTTTGACACATCCGGGCTGCCCATGGCTTTTTCATCGGCTATCATGCTCCGGTCCTTACGGACTTTCGCCACATCCCCTGCGGTCACCGCCGGGGCTTTATTGCCCCAGCTGGTGCGGACAAAGTTTGCCACATCCGCCACTTGCTGATCGCTCAGCCGCCAGCCAAAGGATGGCATGGTCAGGTTAGAGACCGCCCCCTGGACTGCCGGGGTAGTGTTACCGGTGAGGATAATATGGATAAGCGAGGTGGGGTCATCGGTCTGCACCACCGGGTTACCTTTCAGGGACGGGAAGGCGCGTTTATAACCGACGCCATCCGTGCGGTGGCACGCGGCACAGTTATCCACATACAGCGCAGCGCCGGTTTTACTGTCATTCCCTTTCCACAGCTGTTGGGCTGTATCGTCCGCCTGCGGTGCCGGGGATTGTTTGCCCCCTTTCGGCGGCAGGGACTTCAGATAACGGGCAATGGCCGTGATGTCGTCATCGGACAGGTATTGCAGACTGTGTTCGACCACATCGCTCATACCGCCGAACACCACGCTTTTATCGTTACGACCGGTTTTCAGGAATTCGGCCAGTTCCGCCTCATTCCAGGTCCCCAGACCGTCGCGATTTTCACCGCGCAGGCTGGACGCAACCCAGCCGTCAATCGGTGCGTTGCTGCCGGACAAGTAATCATCCCCGTCCTGCTCGCTGAGGGCTTTTTCCTGCATGGTGATACTGCGCGGCGTATGGCATGCCCCGCAGTGCCCTAACCCTTCTACCAGGTAACGGCCACGCTCCAGCACGGGATCGGCGTTGCTGTTAATCACAAAGTCCTTGGGATCTGGGGCAAACAGCCCGCGCCAGATTGCCAGCGGCCAGCGCATAGAGAGCGGCCACGGGATATCGGTATCTTTGTTCGCCTCAGCAACGGGCTGCACGCCTTGCATAAAATAGGCATACATGGCGCGCATATCCGGCTCGGTTACCCGGGCAAAAGAGGGAAACGGCATCGCCGGGTAGAGGGTGGAGCCATCTTTACGCACCCCGCGACGTACCGCAGCATCGAACTCTTCAAAGGTATAGTTACCAATACCGTGCTGCTTGTCCGGGGTAATGTTGGTGGAGTAGATAGTGCCTATCGGGGTCGCCATTGCCAGGCCGCCCGCAAAAGGCTGGCCTTTGCTGCCGTTGGTGTGGCACGCCACGCAGTCACCGGCCCGGGCCAGATACTCGCCGCGTTTGATCAAGTCACTGTTATTTTGGGTATCCTGGGCCCAGCTCGCCATACTGAGCATCCCCAGGGCCAGGGCGGAGAAAAGTCGTTTTTTCATGATCTGCCTTCCTTTATGCCTGCACCAGTGGGCCCGGGTTCTTCAGGTACTGCTCGCGGATCGCTTTCGCAGACCAGTAGGCCAGTGCGGCCACGGTACCTGTCGGGTTATAGCCCAGTCCCTGCGGGAAGGCAGAGGCCCCAATAACAAACACGTTGTGCACGTCCCAGCTTTGCAAATAACGGTTTACGGCGCTGGTTTTCGGATCATCCCCCATTACCGCACCGCCGTTCATATGGGTGGTCTGGTAGCTGGTGGTGTCGAAATGGCTATTGGCGTTTTTCGGGCTGCCGAGAATATATTTCGGGTTCATGGCCTCGGCAATGGGTCGCAGCTTCGAGTACATAAACTGCGCCATTTTGATGTCATTTTCCTGCCAGTCAAACGTCATCCGCAGCAGCGGCTGGCCGAAGACGTTTTTGTAGTTCGGGTCCAGATCCAGGTAGTTCTGGCGATAAGACTGGTGCGCCCCGTGGGCATCCATCGACAAGTGGTGGGTGTAGGTATCCGCCACCGCCGCCTTCCATTTGCTGCCCCAGGCCGGGGTGCCCGGCGGAACCGGCAGGCCGGAGATAGGCTTGGTGCCCGCCTGGTTAACCCAGAACGGCGAGCCGCCCACAAACCCCAGCGGGCCGTGGTCAAAGTTATCGGCGTTGAAATCATCCACGCCCACCCCGTTACCACCGGCCCCGATAAACGGATTGGTGAAGGTGTCTTTATCAAAGATAGCCTTCACGGTGGTCATGTTCTGGTAGGCGAAGTTGCGGCCCACGACCCCTTCCCCGGTTTCCGGGTTATAGGGCTTACCGATGCCGGACAGCAGCATCAGGTGGACGTTATGGAACTGGAAGGCGCCAATAATGACCAGGTCCGCGGGCTGTTCAACCTCACGCCCCTGGCCATCCACGTAGGTCACCCCGGTGGCGCGCTGTTTGTCGTCCGTCAGGTTCACCTTCAGCACATTCGCATTGGTGCGCAGCTCAAAGCCTTTCTCACGGCGCAATGCGGGCAAAATGTTAACGTTAGGGGACGCTTTGGAGTACATATAGCAGGCATAACCGCTGCAGAAACCGCAGAAGTTACACGGCCCCATCTGGGCGCCATAGGGGTTAGTGTACGAGTCTGACGTGTTGGCAGACGGTAAGTTATAAGGGTGATAGCCAATCGATTTTGCGGCTTTCTCAAACAGCTGGGCAGACCAGGTGTTTTTCTGGGCCGGTAGCGGGAAATCCGCGGAGCGATCCGGCGCAAAGAAGTTGCCGCCTTTCCCTTCCCCCACTTTCTGGCCTTTAATGGTCCAGGCGGTGCCGGAGGTGCCAAAAACTTTTTCCGCTTTGTCGTAAAACGGTTCCAGCTCGTCGTAGGTCACCCCAAAGTCCTGGATTATCATATCGTCAGGAATAAAGTGTTTCCCGTAGCGCTCTTCGTAATGGCTGCGCATCCGCAGTTCAATCGGATCGGCGCGGAAATGGACCCCGGACCAGTGCAGGCCCGCACCGCCCACCCCGGTCCCCGGCAGGAACGCCGCCAGCTGGCGGTAAGGCACCGCCGTCTGGTTGCTGTCGTGGCGGATGGTTACCGTGCTTTTGGAGAGATCCTGGAACAGCTTACGGCGGATGTTATACGTTAGCTCATCAATCACCTGGGGATATGCGCCATCCGGCCAGGTGTCGCGCATTGGGCCGCGTTCAAGGGCGACCACATTCAGGCCCGCTTCAGTCAGTTCCTTGGCCATAATGGCCCCGACCCAACCAAAGCCGACGATTACCGCATCGGTTTTTTTCAGTACAGTTGCCATGCTTATGCCCTTACCCCATTAATTGATACTGGCGGGAAGGGATAGCGCTCGCCGCGTTCTACCCAGTCCATGAAATCGGCCCGCGCCCCCGGGAAATTAATCAACGTCCAGCCCACCATGCCTTTGTTACCGCCGTGGATCGGGTCACTGAAGAAGCCTTCACGGGTGTTTTGTAACAGGTAGGAGAAAAACAGACTGGCGGGCACTTGCGGGAACTGTGCGGAACCGGCTTCAAACGCGCTCAGGGTCGCATCTTGCTGTTCCGGGGTCAGATCGGCGAACACTTTACCGTGTTGCTGCTTGCACCAGGCGTTGGCGTCCGCAATCCCGAGATTGTAGATCTGCTTAGGGACCAGAGGCAGCTGATAGCCCATTTCTTTCGGGACATCCGGGTTAAACGGCCCCTGCATATACCAGATAGCGCCAGTGGCATAAGGGGTGTTCATCTGCTTATCAATAAACTCAGGGACACCGGCTTCCAGCGCACCTGGGCCGCGGTCGTCGGCGGGGATCAAGCGGGCCACGGCCGCCTTCACAAACGCCCATTCTTCAGTATTGAAAAATACCGGCTGCCACGCTTTACCATCCCCGGCTGACGCCCCAGAGGCTGCAGTTTTCGGGGTATCACTGGCGGCAGCGGCGGACCCGGCAAAACTCAGCGCACCAATATTGCCACCGGTCACCACAACGGCGGGGATTAATCCCATTGATTTTACAAGAAAATCACGCCTGGAACTGTTATTTCTTTCTTTCGACATAGTACATTCCCATCCAGAAATTGTTGTTGCTATAACACCAGGAACCTCGTAACGAACAGAAAACAAACAACGACAGCTAATTATTGTTATGCCATATCATGACCAGCGTATTGCCAGCCAGGTAACATGGATCGTTAATTGTTAGTTAATAATCACCGGAGTAATTGTAGTACTAAATAAACGAATATCGCGATATTACGCCGTCAGTTATCAGCAAAAAAGTGCGATTTTCGTTTGTCAGCCAGGTGATTATTCTACAGGTGAGTATTAACAAAAAGAGTAGTTCATTCATTCAATTAGCATTGTGAAAAATGGCGATCCTGCGGGAACCATTCTTCTGTGAAACACCAGATTGTTACCGGTAACCATCGCTAATTATATACTGTTCAGCCGGGTCGCTTACCAGTACATTTGTTGCCTTCTTCGATAAAAATTTTTAACATTATCGCCAGATATTCCCTACATTACCCCGCCAATACTGATGTTCGCTGGCTTTGGCGGTACGTACGGCACACCGCCAAAGAGATAGCAAAAAGAGCGATTATGCGTGAGCTTCTTTCAGCAACTGCTGAACGACCTGCTCCTGTTTCTCATAATTACCTTCACCAAAGGCGGCATAACGCAGCTGGCCGCGGCTGTCGAAATAATACTGCGCCGGCCAGTAGCGGTTACCGAAGGCCTGCCAAATCCGGTACTGGTTATCAGTGACCACCGGGTAACGGATGCCCCATTTTCTGACGGCATCCTGCACGGAAGGCAGGTTTTTCTCCCAGGGGTATTCCGGGGTATGCACCCCAATCACCACCAGCCCCCGGGGCTGGTATTTACGGTACAGTTCCCGCACGTGGGGCAGCGTATGCTGGCAATTGATGCAGTCATAGGTCCAGAAATCCACCAGCACCACGTGGCCCTTCAGGGCGGCGGCGGTCAGCGGGGGGCTGTTGATCCAGTCACCGCCGCCGTCCAGCTCAGGCATCGCACTGGTGGGCTGGGCGGCAGCCACCGGCTGGAGCCGGACTCTTCCCCCGGGCGCATCACGCCAGTCAATCAGCTGCTTTTCCAGCCGTTCGGCCAGGCCGGAGAGCTGGGGGTACAGATGATTACCTCCCCCGGTACTGACCAGCACGGCGATTAACATCACCCCCCCACCGCCCCGCCGCACCATCCCTAACAGCGGCTGGTGGCCCCGCAAACGGGCCACCAGCCGCTGGCCAGATACCCCCAGCAGTGCCAGCATCAGCGCACAGCCACCGCCATAGGCCAGCAGCAATACCCCGGTGGCCAGCGGGCTGCCTCCGGCCAGTGCCGTCCCGAGAATGGCGCCAAGGATCGGCCCGGCACAAGGGGACCAGAGCAACTCCACCGCCAGGCCGGACAGTAACGCGGCAATATCACCGCCGCCCCGCATACTGCGGAGATTCAGGTAGTTTCCCAGCCACACGGCGGGGGCCGCCAGGCGCTGAGCAATAGTCGGCGAGATTAACCCCAGCGCCGCAACCGCCAGCATCGCCAGCGCCAGCCAGCGCCCGATACGGGTCGCGGGGGTAATCCAGGCGCTGGAGACGGTCAATAACAGTGACAGGGCGGTGAACATCACCACCATTCCCAGCAGCAATAACAGAATATGGCGCTTACTGCCGCGAAAACTGGCAAATAACAGGGGAATCACCGGCAATGTGCAGGGGCTGAGCAGGCTTACCATCCCCCCCAGAAAAGCGATAACAGCAAACATAAGACACCTCGTGGCGGTTGCACAGCGGAACCCAGTGCCCGCTGTTGGTCCCGCCATTACATGCCGGCCAGGTATCGGTATTGTGTTGTCTGAGGGGGGTTTTTGTCTGGCGGTGTATCACGGCGGGCGCCCGATACAGTGTGATACGTTGCGGGGGAGCGCCAGACGGGCGCGTAGCCCCCCGTCCGGGGCGTTACTGAGCACCAGCTCGCCCCCCAGTTGCTGAGCCAGTTGCCGGGCAATGGCCAGCCCCAGCCCAGTGCCGCCGGTGGCGCGATTACGGGAGGACTCCAGCCGGTAAAAGGGCTGAAATACCGCCTCCAGCTCGCTTTCCGGGATCCCCGGCCCATTATCCGCAATAGTAATGATCACCCGGGCAGGGTCTGCGCTATCGAGAATAACCTCTGCCTGACTGGCGAACTTAAGCGCATTATCCACCAGATTCGTCATGATCCGCCGCAAGGCCTGGGGGCGGGTGGAAACCACAACAGCCACCGGAGAGGTGACAAAAGTGACGTGTTTACCGGTATCTACATAATCACACACCAGACTGTCGAGAAACCCAGGCAGCGCGAGGGGATGAAACGGCTCGGGGGGAACGTCCCGGGTGCGGGCATAGGCGATCCCCTCCCGCACCAGGCGGGTCATATTGTCGAGATCCTGGTTAAGCTTATCGCGCAAGGCGGGTTGGGCCGCCATTTCCACCCGCAGCTTCATCCGGGTGATTGGGGTCTGTAAATCATGGGATATCGCGGCCAGGATATGGGCGCGCTCTTTCAGGTGGCGCTGGATGCGGGACTGCATACTGTTAAAGGCCCTCGCCGCCTGGCGCACCTCCACCGGCCCCTGCTCCGGCATTGGTTCACTGTCGGTGGCGGGATCAATAGACTCTGCCGCCCGGGTAAAACGGGCAATGGGCCGCACCACATGGCGGACCGCCAGCCAGGCGCAAATCACCAGCAACACTAGCTGGATAAGCAACACCACCGGCAGCCAGCCCGCAACCGGCGCCATATGGGGGGTGACATCCAGAGTGAGCGGCGCGCCATCCCCCAGGCGCAAATGAAGCTGAAAATGGGGGATGTTACCGGGAACAGCGCTAAATGTCGGGGAATAGTGACCATCCAGCGCCTGTTGCAGTGCCCCGATAGCCGCCCGGGAACGGGCATCCACCGGTGCCGGGCCTGGCTGCCCCGCCCCCAGCACATAGCGGTAGTTACCCCGGTTAAGCCGCGCCAGCCAGGCCGGGCGCTCCACTGCCGGTAACCGGTCGAGGATTGCCACACTGGTGGCCACGTCCTGCCCGAGGGTGTTGAGCATTACCGTGCGGGCGCTCGCCATCCGCTCTGCCAGCACCAGGCTAAGGCTCAGCCCGTTAGCCAGCAGTAACCCCGGCAGGATGATAAGCATTAGCCTGGCCAGCAGGCTCCCGGGCCAGAGGGTCATTCCCGCCCTGCGGCAATCACCACCGGCATGGCAAAGACATAGCCTTCGCTGCGCACGGTCTTGATGTACGCCGGGGTGCGGGCGTCATCATTCAGGCGCTGGCGTACCCGGCTGACCAGCAGGTCGATAGATCGCTCAAACAATTCGGCGTCCCGCCCCTGGGTCAGGTTGAGCAATTGGTCCCGGGTGAGCACCCGCCGGGGATTATCCACAAAGACCCGTAGCAGCCGGTATTCCGCACCGCTCAGGGCAGTGATCACCCCCGCCGGGTCCACCAGGTGGCGGGCAGTAGTATCCAGTTGCCAGTCACCAAACGCGATAATACGCGCCGCCTCGCTGATTTGCAGATTGGGGGGCAGGCTGCGCAGCCGCCGGAGGATAGCTTTGATGCGCGCCAGCAGTTCCCGGGCCACAAAGGGTTTGACCAGGTAATCATCGGCCCCCATCTCCAGCCCGAGGATACGGTCCATATCGTCACTGCGGGCGGTCAGCATCAATACCGGCAGGTCTTTATAAGGGCCGCTGCGTAGCTGGCGGCACAGTGTCAGCCCGTCATCCCCGGGCATCATCACATCCAGTACCACCAGATCCACATGGTGATGCTCCAGCATCCGGTACATCGCCTTGCCGTTGGCGGCCCCCCCGGCCCGGTAGCCAGACGTGACCAGGTAATCCACCACCAGCTCACGGATGTCGCTATCGTCATCCACCACCAATATGTAGTCGCGTTGATCCATGATTTATCCCGGCAAGTGAAAGGTAACGGTGTTTTTCAACATAGCACAGCCCCGGTCAGTTAGCGGGCTAGCCCTCTCCGAGCTTATTCGCGGCCACCACCGCGTTGGTAAAGGCCACGGGATCTTCCTGGGGCGGGTTGTGGCCAATATTGCCGGTAAAGGTCACGTGCTGGTATTTGCCGGTAAATTTGCCGGCGTAGGTCTGCGGGGCCGGATGCGGGGCGCCGTTATTATCCCCTTCAATGGTAATGGTCGGCACACTAATCGCGGGCAGTGTCGCCAGTTTCTGCTCGTCGGCGGCGTATTTGGCCTCGCCTTTTTCCAGCCCCAGCCGCCAGCGATAGTTATTCAGGGTAATGGCCACATGGTCCGGGTTGTCCAGCGATGCGGCACTGGCGTTGAAGGTGGCGTCGCTGAATTTCCAGCCCGGGGAGGCTTGCTGCCAGATCAGCCGCGCAAAATCGTGGGTATTTTTGCTGTACCCCTGTTTGCCGCGCTCAGTGGCAAAGTAGAACTGATACCACCACTGCAATTCGGCCTGGGGCGGTAGCGGCTTCTCGCCGATAGCCTGGCTGCTGATAAGATAACCGCTGACCGATACCAGGGCTTTCACGCGCCCGGGCCACAGGGCGGCGACGATATCCGCACTGCGGGCCCCCCAGTCGTAACCGGCAAACACCGCCTGCTTGATATGCAGCGCATCCATCAGGGCCACAACGTCATGGGCCATGGCGACGGGCTCGCCATTTCTCGGCGTGCTGGCCTGCAAAAATCGGGTGGTACCAAAACCGCGATTATAGGGAACTATCACCCGAAACCCTTGTTTTGCCAGCGCCGGGGCCACGTGTTGATAACTGTGAATATCATAGGGCCAGCCGTGCAGCAGAATAACCGGCTGGCCGTCCTTCGGCCCGAGGTCCACATAGCCAATATTCAGCTCACCGGCGTTGATCTGGTTAACGTTGTCAAAGGCCGTTTGCGGTGCGGTGGTTTCAGCCTGGCACGCAGAAACGGTGGCTGCCGCGAGGATGGCGACCAGGGATGATAAGGTGATATTGTTCATAACAGTCTCTCCGGATGTAAGAAGTGGTTGTGTGGTCATATCAACCGCCGGATGTATCCAGAATGTGTTGCCTGACCGGGAGAATTGTATGGCACTGTATCTGCCCGCCGGTGTTCCCCCCTCACTGCCGCACAACAGACCCATCCGCCGCGTTCCGCGCGCCCCGTGATAACACTGCAATGGCCACCCCGGCCATAAACCCTTACAATACGGCCATCATTATTATTGACTGTTCAGTCTGGAATTAGATAGATTCAGAGTATGGCACGACATAAAGCATTTGATCTTCACCAGGCATTAAAGCGTGCCATTGCGGTATTTGCCGCCCACGGTTTTGCCGGCACATCCACGGCTATGCTGTTGAATGCCATGGGAATAAGCCGCCAGAGTTTGTATGACACTTTCGGTGATAAGCGCCAGCTGTATTTGGCCGCCCTGTCCCACTACAGCCAGGAGAGCGTGAGCGACATCCTCCAGCATCTCGAACAGGCAAGCACCGCCCGGGCCGGGCTTGAGCAGGCGCTGGCGGCGTTTACGCAACGGCCTGCGGATCAAGGCTGCATGGGGGTCAACGCGGTATGTGAGTTTGGAATAAGCGATCGCGACATCACCCAGGCCACTCACCAGAGCGGGTTGCGGCTGGCCACAGGGCTGGCCCACTGCATCCGCGAGGGCCAGCAACGGGGGGAGTTTGACCCGCAGCTTGATCCACACAGCGCCGCCGGCTACCTGATGACGCTGCTAAGCGGGCTGAAAGTGGCCGCCCGCGGCGGGGCCAGCGAGCAGGCGCTGCGCCAGACGCTGCAAATCGCATTGCGTAATCTCTGATTACGCCAGGCTGAGTAAGGTACCGGTCCGCCGGTATTTTTTTACTCTTTATTTAGACTAATCAATCCAGAAACTGATAATGCAATGAAAAATAACACCACAGGTAAAAAAGCGCTGGTCATCGGCGGCGCACGGGGCATTGGCGCCGCTATCGTACAGCGCCTCAGCCAGGATGGCGCAGCGGTAGCCTACACCTGGGTCACCCGGGCAACGCACGCCAGTGGCCTGGCCATCCAGGCAGATAGCGCCGACCCTCTGGCCCTGGCTGCTGCCGTAGATCATGCGGCTAACACCCTGGGCGGGCTGGATATTCTGATCTATAACGCCGGGATCCTGATCCCCGGTGATATTGCCAGCTATAAACTGGCGGATGTCGATCGTATGTACGCCGTGAATGTCCGCGGCCCCTTTGCCGCCGTCCAGGCCGCGCTGGCCCACCTGCCCGCCGGGGGAAAAATCATTACCGTGGGCAGTATCGCCAGTGAGGCCGCCCACGGGCCAGGCTCTACGGTCTACGGCATGACCAAAGCCGCCGTGGCCAGAATGGTACGCGGCCTGGCCTGGGATCTGGCCCCGCGCGGGATAACGATTAACGATGTCCAGCCCGGCCCCATCGCCACCGACATGACTCCCGGCAGCGGTGAGCTGGCAGAACGGTTGCGCAATGCCAGCCCCCAGCAACGGCTGGGCAGCGCGCAGGAGGTGGCGGATTTTGTCACCTGGCTGGCGCTCCACGCCCCGGATTATATCCACGGTGCCGGGCTAAAAATTGATGGCGGGTTTACCGCCTGATCCTTTGGCCCTGCGCCGATTACCCCCGGTAGCGGCGCTCCCCCCAGGCCAGCGCCGCCGTAATCAGGGCATGGAGCAGTTGCTGCACCTGCCCTGCCGCCGCGGCTTGCCAGCCAAAACTGCACTCATCCATATAAATCGCCTGGGCCATCTCCAGCTGTACCGCATGAATATGCCGCTGGGGGTCGCCATAATGCCGGGTGATATAACCCCCTTTAAAGCGCCCGTTCAGCACATAACGGTAGTGAGGTACCCCTGGCGGCGGATTGGCACAAATATCCAGCAACGCCGCACTGAGGGAAGGATCACAGCTGGCGCCGTCTGCAGTGCCAAAGTTCATATCCGGCAGGCGCCCCTCAAACAGCCGGGGTACCACGGACTTTATCGAGTGCGCATCCCACAGCAGCACATAACCAAACCGGGCGCGCAGCCGCGCCAGCTCATCATTCAGCGCCTGATGGTAAGGCCGCCAGATTTTCGCCAGAATCTGATCTTTGGCGTGCTGATCCGGCTGGCCTCCGGGGATAAACAGCGGTTCACCGTCGAAAAAGATATCGCTGAACAGCCCGGTGGTGGCACTGGCATAAAGCGGGGTGTCATCCGCCGGGCGGTTAAGATCCACCACATAGCGGGAGTAACCGGCACACAGGGTGCTGGCCCCCAGCCCGGCAATCTGCTGGTACAGTTGTGGGATATGCCAGTCGGTGTCCTCAAGGCGCCGGGCGCGAGGGCTCAGCCCGGCGGCCACTTCCGGGGTGAGCGCCGTCCCCGGATGGGGCATGCTCACCAGCAGCGGTATGGTGCCCTGGTGGAGCTCAAAGGGTGCTGTCACGGTAAACCTCCTTACCCTGATAAATAACCTGTTTCGATAATGTCCCCCCCAGCCAGTAGCTCAGCTCCGCCGGGTGCTGTATATCCCAGGCCACGAAACTGGCCTCTTTGCCCGCCTCCAGCGATCCATAACGCTCCTCCAGCCCCAGGGCCCGGGCGGCAAACAGGGTCACCCCCGCCAGCGCCTCTTCCGGGGTCATACCGAATAATGTACAGGCCATATTCATCATCAGCCGCAGCGACAGCACCGGCGAGGTGCCTGGGTTCATATCCGTGGCGATGGCCACCGGTACCCCGTACTGGCGCAGCAAATCCAGTGGCGGCGGTTGTGTTTCCTTCAAAAAGTAATAGGCGCCAGGCAGCAGGACCGCGACTGTCCCTTGTGCGGCCATCAGGCCGATATCCTCCTCGCAGAGATATTCCAGATGGTCTGCCGACAGGGCGCGGTAGCGGGCCGCCAGGGCTGCCCCGTGTTGCCGGGAAAGCTGTTCCGCGTGGAGCTTAACCGGCAGCCCCAGTTCCCGGGCGGTATCAAACACCCGCGCCACCTGGGCCGGGGAGAACGCCAGGTGCTCGCAGAACGCGTCCACCGCATCCACCAGCCCTTCCCGGTGCAGGGTCGGCAGTAACTGCCGGCACACATAGTCGATCCAGTCATCTGCCCGCTGCTGATATTCCGGGGGCAATGCATGGGCCGCCAGGCAGGTACTGCGTACGGTTAACGGCAACAGGGCCGCGATACGGCGGATAACCCGCAACATCGCGCGCTCGCTGTCCAGATCGAGGCCATAGCCGGACTTAATCTCCAGCGCGACCACCCCCTCCTGGCGCAGGGCATTAATCCGCTTGAGGGCGCAGTCCAGCAGTTGTTGCTCGCTGGCGGCCCGGGTGGCGCGCACCGTGCTCGCTATTCCGCCCCCTGCGGCGGCGATATCTGCGTAGCTGGCCCCCTGCAAGCGCTGTTCAAACTCCGCCCCGCGATGGCCACCGAAGACCGCATGGGTGTGGCAATCCACCAGGCCCGGGGTGACCAGCCGCCCCTGTAAATCCACCCGCCGGGATACCGGCAGATCCGGTGCGTGACCGGCCTCCCCCACCCAGACAATCTGCGGGCCTGCGCTAAGCAGCTCCCCGTGCGGGATCAGGTTATAACGCCCTCCCGCCATGGTGGTTATCTGGCAATGATGCCAACGCGTGTACATAGCACTCCTCCTGGCGGCTAATCAGTAACCAGCATGTCATCCGCCCGGCCGCTGACCTGACGTTTGCGTAACACGTAATAGACCACCGCCGGGACCACCAGTCCGATAATCCACGAAATATCAATCCCGCCCAGCAGTTTCACCAGTGGGCCACTGTAGAACCCACTGTCGATAAACGGGGTCTGTATTACCACCCCCATGATGTAAACCCCGAGGCCGGTAGCATTCCAGGCCCGGTATTTCCCCCGGGGATCGTTCAGGGCGGCGGTATCAATGTCCCGATGGTTAAAACCGTAGTAGTCCACCAGATTGACCGCACTCCAGGGGGTGAAAAAGGTCAGTAAAAACAGCAAAAAAGATTTAAAGGCCGCGAGGAAGGCATGTTGCCCGAGGATAGCAAGACCAGTGGCGACCAGAATGATGGCCGCCAGCACCAGCAAGCGCACCCGGCGGCTAATCTGTACTGCGCCACTACCGCAGCGGTATACCGTGGTCAGACACATCAGGCTGCCGTAGGCATTCAGGGTATTGATAGTGAGTTTGCCAAACGCGATGCTCAGGTAGAGCAAGGTGGCCACGGCACCGCTGCCGCCCAGGCCAACGATATAGTCCACCTCATGGCCTACCAACTTACCCTGTGACATCGCCGCCGCCAGCACCCCGACTGTCATGGCTATCTGCGCCCCAATCACCGAGCCGCTGCCCACCGCCAGGAACACTCGCCGCGACGGGGTGCTGCGCGGTAAATAGCGGGAATAATCCGCCACATAGGGGCCAAAGGTGATTTGCCAGGACGCGGATAGCCCGACGGCGGTCAAAAAGCTGCTCCAGCGGAATGGCTGGAAAGTGATCAGGGTACTGAGTGGCTGGAGTGTGCTGATTTTCCAGAAGAGATAGACAAAGGCCACAATGCCCACCAGGCTTGCCAGTTTCCCCAACAGGTGAATCAGGCGGTAGCCCACATAGGCGATTATCAGCGTCGCGAGGGCGAACACCATAATACCGCTGGTTTCGGATACCCCGCACAGGGCGGATATCGCCTGGCCGGACAGTACCGCCCCGGTGGCGATAAACCCCAGATACATCAGGCACACCAGCAGAATAGGCAGGCAAGCGCCATAAACCCCAAACTGCACCCGGCTGCTGATCATTTGGGGGATGCCCAATTGCGGGCCCTGGGCCGCGTGCAGCGCCATAACGACACCGCCGGCTATCTGGCCTATCGCCAGGCCAATCAGGGACCAGAACACATCGCCGCCAAACACAATTGCCAGGGCGCCGGTCACAATGGCAGTAATTTGTAAATTTGCCCCCAGCCACAGGGTGAACTGGCTGAACGCACTGCCGTGACGTTCACTGTCGGGGATGGGGTCAATAGAACGGGTTTCAATATAACTGTTGTTGCTCATGGTGGCGCTCCGCTACCGGTGCGCGCGGCCAACACCGCACGCCGGTGCCCGAAAATAGGGGGAGGTTTATACCGGCTGATTTAGCCGGTGATCATCGGCAGGTTCAGCCCCTGCTCCCGGGCGCACGCAATGGCAATGTCGTAACCGGCATCCGCATGGCGCATCACCCCGGTCGCCGGATCATTGCTCAATACCCGGGCGATACGTTCCGCCGCATCGTCAGTGCCGTCACAGACAATCACCACCCCCGCATGCTGGGAGAACCCCATTCCCACCCCGCCGCCGTGGTGCAATGACACCCAGGTCGCCCCGCTGGCGGTATTGAGCAGGGCGTTCAACAGCGGCCAGTCAGAAACGGCATCCGACCCGTCGAGCATGGCTTCGGTTTCGCGGTTCGGGCTGGCGACAGAGCCGGAATCCAGATGGTCGCGGCCAATCACAATCGGCGCGGAGACTTCACCACTACGCACCATTTCATTAAATGCCAGCCCGAGCCGGGCGCGCTGGCCAAGCCCGACCCAGCAAATACGCGCCGGTAACCCCTGGAAACTGATCCGCTCCCGGGCCATATCCAGCCAGCGGTGCAAGTGATTATCATCCGCCAGCAGCGCTTTGACTTTGGCATCAGTGCGGTAAATATCTTCCGGGTCACCGGACAGCGCCACCCAGCGAAATGGCCCGATCCCCCGGCAGAACAGCGGGCGGATATACGCCGGAACAAATCCGGGGAAATCAAACGCATTCGCCACTCCCATTTCTTTGGCCATCTGGCGAATATTGTTACCGTAGTCGAATACCGGTATGCCCCGGCGCTGGAAGGCCAGCATCGCGGTGACATGTTCGGCCATCGATGCCTTTGCCGCCTGGATAACCCGCTCCGGTTCAGTAACGGCCAGGGCGCGGTAAGTGTCCCAGTCCCAGCCCGCCGGCAGGTAACCGTTGAGCGGGTCATGGGCGCTGGTCTGGTCGGTGACCAGATCCGGGCGTACACCGCGTGTAACCAGCTCAGGAAGCACCTCCGCCGCATTGCCGCGTAGCGCAATGGAGACCGCTTTCCCCTGTGTGGTATAGCGTTGCAGGCGCGCCAGTGCATCGTCCAGATCCCTGGCCTGCTCGTCCACATAGCCAGTGCGCAGACGAAAATCGATACGCGATTGCTGGCATTCAATACTCAGCGAGCAGGCCCCGGCCAGGGTCGCCGCCAGGGGCTGTGCGCCCCCCATGCCCCCCAGGCCAGCAGTCAGCACCCAGCGCCCGCGCAGATCGCCGTTATAGTGCTGGCGCCCCGCTTCAACAAAGGTTTCATAGGTGCCCTGCACAATGCCCTGGCTGCCGATATAGATCCATGAGCCTGCCGTCATCTGGCCGTACATCGCCAGCCCTTTGGCATCCAGTTGGTTAAAATGCGCCCAGTTAGCCCAGTGGGGGACCAGGTTAGCGTTGGCAATAAGTACCCGCGGCGCGTTGCGATGGGTTTTAAACACCCCCACCGGTTTACCGGACTGCACCAGCAGCGTTTCGTCATCTTCCAGCTGTTTCAGGGTGGCGACAATCTTGTCGTAACACTCCCAGTTTCTGGCGGCGCGGCCAATACCGCCATACACCACCAGCTCATGGGGGTTTTCCGCCACGTCTGGGTCGAGGTTATTCATTAACATGCGCAGCGGCGCTTCTGTCAGCCAGCTTTTGGCAGTTAGCATAGTGCCGCGGGGTGCGCGGATATCGACATCACGAAAACGGGTTGTTTGCTTGCTCATGCACCTTACCTTATCAACGATGCTGAATTGTTGTTTTTATGTTCTTTTGGTAACTTGTATATACATGATAAGCACATTAAGTGCCAGTTTAGGCAAAAAGTTAAATACTCTTTTTATATCATTTAGTTAACCAAATACCCGACTATTACCCCGTTGAAAACACGGCAGTTAGATGATCTTTTTTAGTGCCGAAAACCGCGACCATGCCTCATTTTTGTGCGCCGGTTAGTCATGGCGACAACGGATAAAGAGGGTTTATGTCGGAGATTGACGCGTAATGTGAAAGCTGCAACGGGACACCATAGTTAGCCCGCCCAGGCCAGCAGATCGGGAAAATGGCAGATATGCCGAGGCTCACTTCGCTACAATTCACTCACCGGTAACCCAGGTGGCCAGCGCGGAGAGAGGATGCCTCAACCTAAGAATAAACAAGGCCGCACCACAAAAAACGTGGCAACACCACACGATCTGGCGTTCAAACAGTTTTTATCCCATCCAGCGACTGCGCGGGATTTTATGCAGTTGCATCTGCCAGCCGAACTGCAGGCAATCTGCGATTTCACGACGCTGACCCTGGAGCCTGGCAGTTTTGTGGAAGAGACCCTGCGCCCCTATTTCAGCGATATTCTTTATAGCCTGAAATCCAGCCGCGGCGATGCCTACATTCATGTGCTGATTGAGCACCAGTCGACACCCGATCGGCATATGGCATTTCGCCTGATTCGCTACGCGGTGGCCGCCATGCACCGCCACCTGGAGGCGGGCCATAAAAAACTGCCGCTGGTGATCCCGGTATTATTCTATACCGGTAAACGCAGCCCTTACCCATACTCCACCCGCTGGCTGGATGGGTTTGCCGACCCCGGGCTGGCCGAAAAGCTCTACAGCAGCGATTTTCCCCTGGTTGACGTTACCGTGATCCCTGATGATGAGATAATGAACCACCGCAGTATGGCTGCACTCACCCTGCTGCAAAAACATATTCACCGGCGCAACCTGGCCGACCAGCTGGACAGGCTGGCGACCCTGTTATTGAATGAATACATGACGGGACAGCAATTGGTTTCGTTGATAAACTATTTGGTGCAGGCGGGTGAAACCTCAGATGCCGAAGCCTTTGTACGCGAACTGGCACAGCGGGTGCCACAACATGAGGACACATTGATGACCATAGCCCAACAGCTGGAACAAAAAGGGATCGCAAAAGGGATCGCGAAGGGTATCGAACAAGGTATCGCACGTGGCCGCCAGGAAGGCGAGCGCGAGACCATCCTGAAAATCGCCCGCGCCATGCTGCAAAACGGCCTCGATCACCACGAAATTATCCAGATGACCGGCATTACCCGGGCAGAGCTGGATCAACTTCACCATTAAGCATAACCCCTCCCCCAACAAACTATTTTGCCGGGGAACCGGCAAGGAAAGGCTAATGGGGGCTGCGGGAAAACAGCGTCACCCTGGCAATATTGGCCCCGGGGCTATCACTGATTATCAGCGGCACAGGGCGATCCACCAGCAGGCTGTCATAACGCTGTAGCACCACCGGCTGGCCATCAATATGGACCGTCAGGTTATCACCGGCATTAAACAGCAGCCGTATCCCACTTTCGTATTGCCAGTGGCCTTCGCCACTCCAGAGTACCGTAGCCCGTACCCGATCGGCACGGTAGATAACATTAAAATCCAGCAGCGGGCCGCTGACAACCTGGCATTCCACTGCCGATGCGCCGCTGAAATCCAGCGCCTGAAACCGCGTGAGCAGCGGGCAGTGCTCGCCATCTATGGTGAGGTGCATCCCACCCCCTTCCAGCACGCTGATATTACGTAAGTAACCGTCGAAGCGGGAAAATGGCCCGGATTGGGTGATGGTCGCCAGGGAAATGCGCCAGTCATACTCCCCCTGTGCCGGAGAACGGCACACTTCCCGGGTCATCCCCTGGCCGTTCTTCCAGGGCATGGCCCGATAATCGTGATAGCGCAGTAATTGGATCATTTACGCATGCTCCCTTCCAGCCGGTAACGGGGACCGGGATACACCAGACGGACGCTGGTGACGATTTTCTTCTCCTGTCGGCCAGTCCAGGTACGGCGATTAACCAGCAGACACGGGGTATGTTCATCGATCTCAAGATACGCGCACTCTGCGCGGCTGGCGTTCACCGCTTCAATGACGTGCTCTCCCTCGACGATCGGCGCAATAGAAGAAAGATAGGCGTTCGGCGTGATCCTGGTAAAATCCTGCTGGAGATAATCCGGCACCACTTGGGTATTCACCAGCCGATCCTCCAGCATGATCGGCACACCGTTTTCATAGTGGCAGATCAGTGAATGGTACAGCCGGCAGCCCTGCTGCATACCAAAGCTGAACGCCTGCCGGGCATCGGCTTCTATTTCCGTGAGCCGGAACACTCTGGCGTGGTGGCGATGGCCGCGGCTGGTTATCTCATCCGCAATGTTGTTGATCTCCAGCAGAGCCGACTGACCGCGGATCCCGGCGACAAAAGTTCCCACCCCCTGCATCCGTACCAGCAGCCCTTCAGCAGTCAGCTCGCGCAGGGCGCGGTTTACCGTCATCCGGCTATAACCGAACAGGCTAACCAACTCACTTTCCGAGGGAACACGGTAATTCACCGGCCAGGCGCCACTGTGAATTTTGGTTTTGATCATGGCTTTCACCCGTTCGTAAAACGGGGCGGGGTTTTCCAGTTGCTCATCCATGATGGGGGGTTTTTCCAGATCCATGAAGCATTCCTCACGCTAATGACATTCTCAGTTTACTCTATGACCTATTAGATGTATATCTACATACATGTATATACATTTACATAACACAGGGGAATGGCATGGCGGTCTGGTTTGCGGAAAAAGCACTGTTGCCTGACGGCTGGGCACACAACGTCAGTATTACCATTTCCGACAGCGGCGACATCACCGGTATCGTCGCTAATGCTGCCCCTGATGGTGAGCGCCTGCCCGGTATTGTGGTGCCGGGAATGCCCAACCTCCACTCCCATGCTTTTCAGCGCGCGATGGCCGGGCTAACAGAGGTTGTCGCCAATCCCAGTGACAGCTTCTGGAGCTGGCGCGATCTGATGTATCGCATGGCGGCGAAGATAACCCCGGACCAGGTCGAAATCATCGCCCGTTATCTGTATATCGAGATGCTGAAAGCCGGGTACACTTCAGTGGCTGAATTCCACTACCTGCACCACGATAATCACGGCAATCCCTATTCGCTCCAGGATAGCCTGGCGCTACGGATTTCCCGGGCAGCCAGCCAGTCCGGCATCGGATTAACCCTGCTGCCGGTGTTGTACAGCTATGCCGGGTTCAGTGGCCAACCGCCAGGCCAGGGGCAACGGCGTTTTATTCAGGATACTGACAGCTATCTGGCTCTCCATCATTATCTGACCGCACAACTCGCCCGGGAACCGATGCAGCGTACCGGGCTATGTTTCCACTCCCTGCGGGCCGTTACGCCTGAACAAATCCAGCAGGTACTGGCGTATCACGCCCACCAGCCACAGCCCGTACATATTCATATTGCCGAACAACAAAAAGAGGTTGATGACTGCCTGGCGTGGTGCGGCCAGCGGCCCGTGGCGTGGCTGTTTGACCATGTTGCCGTGGACCACCACTGGTGCCTGATCCACGCCACCCATCTTAGCGTCCCGGAGACAGACCGCCTCGCCGCGTCCGGCGCGGTCGCGGGGCTGTGCCCGACTACCGAAGCCAACCTCGGGGACGGTATTTTCCCCGGCCAGCGTTATCTCTCTCAGGGGGGCCTGTGGGGGATTGGTTCGGACAGCCATATTACGGTCAGCGTGGCTGAGGAATTACGCTGGCTTGAATATGGTCAGCGGCTCCAGGATCAGCGCCGCAACCGGCTGGCGTTACCCGATGAGCCCGCTATCGGTAACGTCCTGTATCAGGGGGCATTACGCGGTGGCGCGCAGGCTCTGGGGCAGAAAATTGGCCGCCTGCAGCCCGGCTACCGCGCAGATTTACTGGTGCTGGATGACCGGGAACCATTTATTGCCACCGCCAGTGACGCAATGCGGCTTAACCGCTGGCTATTCGCCTGCTCTGCTAACCCGGTGCGCCATGTGATGACCGGCGGCCGCTGGGTGATTAAGGATGGCCACCATGCGGATGATGAATCACTTAGCGTGGCATTTATACGGGTGCTGAAACAGCTGCGCTAATCAAAAAATGGCGTCTTCCGGCTGCTTATCACCGGCGGGGACAGCCAGCGCCCATGGCAGCATTATGTGGCGCCAGCAGGTACAAAGGCGCCCTCTCGCAGGATCCCGCCAGAAAGCGTCCCCCGTATTGGCCGCCCAGGATCGCAACGCAACCGATTAACCTTCTGTTTTTTCAGGCCGAAAACGCGGTTACGCTTCGTAATAATTCCAGAAATTTCAATCTACTTGCCCGAAACTTCACGCAAGAACCCCCGAACTGACGCTATTTATGGTAAATTGCGCTACTTTTTGTTTATTTTATAGTTGATACATTCAGTCGATGTCTAAAATTTGGTCAAAAGAAGAGACTCTCTGGAGTTTCGCACTATATGGGACTGCCGTTGGCGCAGGTACTCTATTCCTTCCGATACAGCTGGGTTCCGCAGGGGCTGTTGTTCTGTTCATTACGGCACTGGTGGCATGGCCATTAACCTACTGGCCCCACAAAGCGTTATGCCAGTTTATCCTGTCATCCAATACCGCCGCCTCGGGCGAGGGGATCACTGCCGCCGTCACCCACTATTACGGTAAGAAGATAGGTAGCCTGATTACCGCATTGTATTTTATTGCCTTCTTTGTCGTGGTGTTGATCTACGCGGTAGCGATAACCAACTCGCTTATCGAGCAGCTGGCAGCCCATATGGTGATTAATACCCACATACGCATGATGGTCAGCCTGGCGGTCGTCGTGGTGCTAAACCTGATTTTCCTGATGGGCCGCCATGCGACCATCCGGGTGATGGGGTTCCTGGTTTTCCCGCTGATCGCCTACTTCCTGTTCCTGTCGTTCTACCTGACCGGCAGCTGGCAGCCCTCGCTGCTGACGGGCCAAATGTCCTTTGATCAGCACACGCTACACCAGATATGGATTTCAATTCCGGTGATGGTTTTCGCTTTTAGTCATACGCCTATCATTTCCACGTTTGCCATCGACAGACGGGAAAAATACGCCGATAAGGCAATGGATAAATGCAAAAAAATCATGAAAGTCGCCTATCTGATCATCTGCATCAGCGTGCTGTTTTTTGTCTTCAGCTGTGTGCTGTCGATTCCCCCGTCGTATATTACCTCCGCAAAAGATCACGGCGTCACTATCTTGTCGGCACTGTCAATGATGCCCAATGCCCCGGCGTGGCTCTCTATCTCAGGGATTATTGTCGCGGTCATTGCCATGTCAAAATCCTTCCTCGGGACCTATTTCGGGGTGATTGAAGGGGCCACTGAGATGGTCAAAACCGGCCTGAACCAGGTGGGAGTGAAAAAAAGCCGGGCCTTTAACCGGGCGCTGTCGATTATGCTGGTATCACTACTGACCTTTATCGTGTGCTGCATTAATCCAAACGCGATATCAATGATTTACGCCATCAGTGGGCCGCTGATCGCCATGATCCTGTTTATTATGCCAACACTGTCCACCTACCTGATCCCGGCGCTGAAACCGTACCGTTCAGTGGGGAATCTGATAACCCTGATTGTTGGCCTGATGTGCGTATCAGTGATGTTCTTAGGCTAGACACCCCGCCGTACGCCCCTGGATACCGCCGCCAGGGGCAACCTCTCAATGTCGTGGTAATTGAGGTCGTGGTGATTGAGCAGATTGTTGCCCTGCGCTTTTTTAGCGCATCGCGTAACAAATATAATTACTATTAATTAACGCCAGCAATTTATTATATTATTATAGCGCTGTAAAATATGGCACCCCGATGATATTCATGGTAGCCTGATATTCTGTTTTATATCATCTGGAATTTACTAATGGATAGTTTATTTGTCTATGGCACATTATGCCCCGGCCGCCCTAACGCCCATATAATGGAAAATATCGGCGGTAGCTGGGAAGAAGGCTACGTTAATGGTTCTCTGGAACAAAAAGGCTGGGGAGCCGACATGGGCTACCCGGGTATTGTGCTGGATAACAGCGAGAATCGGGTAAACGGCTATTTATTTTCTTCAGATAATTTGGCGGCTAACTGGCAGGTGCTGGATGCGTTCGAAGGCGCGGAGTATCAGCGCGTGAGCGTTACGGTAACTACTCATAGTGGCCGTAAAGTACAGTCATGGATTTATATGCTGAGCCAATAATATTGTTTAACCGGGCTGAATATTCAGCCCGGTTAAACATCAGGTCACTAGAAATAAAAATTAAGAAATATTAAACCTGATAGCGCAGCCGTTTTTTAATATATTCGCTAAACCACGGCATGCCGCTGACAATAATTACCCCAGCCAGAATCAGCGCACTGCCATAAAAAAATTCCGGCAAGGGTTTCTCATGTAATATCAGCATCCCGGCAAGCACCCCAAATACCGGGGTCATAAACGACAATATCCCCAGTTGGGAGACGATATACACCTTCATCAGACTAAACCATGCCAGATAGCTGGCAAAAGAGACCACCAGCGTCTGGAATACCAGGCTCAGTATACCGGCCAGCGCCGGCTGAAAATGGTGCTGGCCAGACACCCACGCCAGCGGCAGCAGCAATACCGCCCCGCCAGCCAGCTGATAAAACAGCGTGACGCTCGCCGGGGCCCGGCTCAGGGCGGAACAGCGCACCACCACCGTAGTCGCCCCCCAGGAAAACCCGGCCAGCAGCCCCATACCGTCACCGATCAGCATCTGGTGCACATCACCGCGTTGCTGCCCGCCAGATAAAAAGGCCACGGCAATCCCGGTAAATGCCAACGCAATACCACCCCACTGAAGCAGGCTGAGCCGTTCATCCGGGTGAAACAGCTGGAGGCCAATCGCGGCAAATATCGGCGCGGTATACAGGAATACCGCCATATGGGATGCCGACGTAAACCGCAGCCCCTGGGCGACAAAGAAAAACTCCAGTGCAAATAGCGCCCCGGCGACACACCCTGCCAGCCGGAATTCCCGGGTATCCGCCGTCGTACGGGATAGGCATGTGGACAACAGAAAAATCAGCACTGCGCTGGCCCCGCTGCGAATGGCAATCTGCAACAGGGAGGAAACCTCATCCATCACACCTTTAATCGCCACCTGCTGGATACCCCAGATAATACACAGCAGTACCATGCTCGCCACCGCGCGTAAATCGACCCCTCGCCTCACCGTCTTTTCCTGTCAGCGTGATAAAACCCGCAGTATGGCAGTGGCCGGTATGGCGCATATAATGCAAAATGGACATTCAATAGTGCAGATCAGCAGAATACCTATGCCTCACCGCCGTATGGCCCAACAGCAACACCATATTGCTCCCCCTTTTGAACACGAGATCCCTGCGCCGCTCTGGTTCCGGGTGGCAGAGATGCCTGCGGGCGCCAGCTACTCACGCCATCGCCACCACTGGGGTGAGTTTGTCTACTCGTTTACTGGCCTGCTGGAGGTGCGCCTTGAACACGGCCATTTACTGGCCCCGCCCCACTATGGGATCTGGCTTCCCCCCGGTGTCACCCATGAAGGGCTAAACCGTAATGGCGCGATCCACTGCACGCTGTATCTCTCTGCACCGCTGTGCCAGGCACTACCGGCGTATGCCTGCTCCCTTGAAACCACGCCCTTTTACCACGGCACTGCTTAGCCATTTGCGCCACCATCCACCGCATCTGCCGCTCTCTGACGCGCATCAGAGGCTGCTGATGGTATTGCGCGACCAGCTGAACAGCGCACCGGTAAAAGACAATTTTCTGCCCTTCACCGGGGATCCTGTCATCCGGCCCATCCTCGAAAAACTGGAGCGGGATCCCGCAAGTAATACCCCACTGGCGATCCTTGCCCGGGAGGCCGGGATCACCATGCGTACCCTGCACCGCCGGTGTGAAGCCACGCTGGGGATGTCATTAAACCAGTGGCGCCAGCGTTTACGCGTTGTGCGGGCCATGCCGCTGCTGGAGAAGGGAGAAAAGATTGAAAGTGTCGCCTTTGAGATGGGCTACAGCACGGCATCAGCGTTTATTGCGATGTTCTCCCGCCAGACTGGCCGTACACCGGGCGGCAATACCTGATCCCGGCGAGCGATACCTCAGTGTGAGCGCCGTTCACAACTCGCCGTTTGATGGTATAAACAGACGCCTGCTTTCCCGCGGGATTTTTGCTGGTACATCGCCAGATCCGCAAGGCGTATCAGTTCATGGGCGTTGCCCGCCTGGCCGGGATAAACCGCAATACCAATGCCAACCCCCAAAGACACTGACTGCTTCCCGTAACGAACCGTGCGCGACACCTGATTAATGATGCTCTGCGCCACAGATAAAATGTCCGCATCATCAGTAACATCATCAATGATCACCGCAAACTCATCGCCCCCCAGGCGCGCGATGATCCGGTGCTCATTTTGTACTTTGGATATACTCTTTGCGACCTGTTTTAATACTTTATCGCCCACCATATGACCATAGCTGTCATTGATATATTTAAAATCATCAAGATCAATAAATAATAGCCCGACCTGCTGATGCTTTCTTTTCGCTCTGAGTATCCGCCGCGACAAATATTTATGAAAAGCCCGTCGATTATACAACCCTGTCAGGGCATCGCTTTCACTTTCTACTTTTAGCTTACGCTCAGCCAGCACTTGCCGGGTAATATCCCGGGAGACACATAATATATGGGAGACCTGTTGATCATCACCGATAACCGGCGTGAGCGCATTATTCCAGTAAATAACATCACTGGTATTTGTACCGGTGGCCCCGTTAAACGTACAGCGTTGTCCCTGGCTGGCCTTTTTCAACGCTGCGCGACCGCGACGCTGCACGTTGTCTGGTAACAGACTAAGCCAGTTGATACCCGCGGGGTTATTTTTATCGATCCCCAATGCCTGGCAACCGGCATGGTTTACAAACAGCAGCGAGCCATCCGTCCCAATCACTTTGATACAATCCTCGCTGACATTCAACATTTCGCTAACGATGTCATATTGCTGACGCTCATTGATATCAAAAATATCCGTTGCCTTCGCGCTATTCACAACCATCACATTCATTTCCAGGGACAAATACTACAGAAAATTTAATTTAAAATTACCGCAACAATATCATCATACTCACGGCATATTTTTACCTTACTCAGGTAATATACATGGCAGCGCAGATACACCATGCCATATGATAACCGATAAAAGTGTCAGAAATTATCACTCTCAGGTATTAGTTTGATGGGCGCTAGATGACAGAATGCATTATCACTACGCCAGCCAATTGTAATTGGCCTTGCCACCATAAACAACGCCATCGATTAACCCACCATAAATTTATCTACGCCAAATACCCAAACCCAATATGCCCCAGTGCAGATTACCTTCAAGTTTTATGGTCTTTTGTATAGCCATTTGACATGAGTGATTTAAAATATAAATCTATATATATCATATAGTTACGTACAAATACGTAACAGATGTTATTCCTGTGCACTTTATCGGGGCACACCTATTCAACCGGGTCATCTGTCAGAGGTAAATATGCTTTCTGGTCGCTATTACTGGCAGTTATTGCTGTGGTGTACGTTATATTTCTTACTGGGGTACTTATCGCTCTGGCTCCATGATGCGCAAGACCGGCTGTCATTTGTCTGGTTACCGGCAGGCATGGCGGTAGCGGCATTTATCCTGACCCCAGGCCGCCTCTGGCTGGCGCTGTTTATCGGCCTGTTTACCGTCCAGTATCTGCTGGATGCCGTCGTGCACCACAGCCTGAACACGTCGCTGATCCACTCGGTAGTGTCATTGTGTGATGATATCGCCATCGCCTGGTGTGTCCGCCACTATTCACGGCCCGGTGACACGCTGCATGCGCTGATCGTCTGGCTGCTCTCTACCGCTATTATCAGCACCCTGGCGGGTGGGTTGATCGCCATCTGGACCACCCTTCATCACGACATCGCATTTACCCGCGCCCTGTGGATCTGGTGGTCCGCCAATGTGTCCAGCACGGTATTGCTGACCACGATAATTGTCGGGCTGCTGCGCAACGATGGCCGGCCTCCCCTTGCCCGCTGCGTATCAGCGACCGTACTCGGATTATTGCTGTGTGGCCTGACCCTGTATATCTTCCGCCAACCCCCCAGTGGGGACAAAGGCGACGTCTCGCTGTTTATGCTGGCCTGTGTGCCGGTGATGCTGATGATCGCCCTGCCGCTGATCGGCGGAAATAAAGCCGGTGCACTGGTGTTCACCTGTTTTAGCGCCATTGTTATTGTCTGTTCATGGCAAGGATACGGGCCGTTTTTTACCCGCGGCCTGCACGCCGGAGAGCCCCTGTTACTGGCCCAGATTTACCTCTCCGGCACCGCGCTGTTGCTGAGCTTTATCTATCTGTATAACCACCAGGCCAGAAAACCGACGATTTCATACTTTCTCGAACCGGAAAGCGGGCGTATCGGCTGGGATGAAAACAGCACCTCCGCCCTGCAAACGCAACTGGCCGCAATAACCCACCGGGACCAGTTAATTGCCCTGCTGGACGAAGAGGACCAGGGCCAGATGCGCCAGCGCTGGGCGGCGGTCGTTAACGATCACAACACCAGCCAGCCTTTTCGCTTCACCCTGCACTTGCCCGGCTGGCGCCACATTCACATAGAAGAAACTACATTAATTCGCCTGCAGCGCCCCTGGGGGCTGTTACTGGTTGGTCAGTGGGCTGATGAGGAAAATCACGCACCCACGCCCGGGGAGGGCTGAGCCATGTTACAAATTGCACTGTTATTAATGGGCGCTAATTTCGTTCGCCAGGCGACCCCTCTGCTGGCGCTGTTTGGCGTGCTGTGGGGGATAGCGGGCCTGTCGATATTTATCGACGGGCTGGACGGCATGCTGTACTTCCCCTCCCGGTTCTTCAGCGGGCTGCTTATCTGTGAAAGCCTGGTTATGCTGATAATGGCCCCCGGGGCAGCCGGGGCCCGTAAGCCCATTCTCTACTTTGAGGGGACGTTATTTTTATTTATCGCCCTGATGACCCTGCTGGGGCACGGCATCAGCAACCTGCTGCTGGCACTGCTGTTCGGCTTTGCCTTCTTCATTACCGGCCTGTTTGTGATGGCCTCCGCCTGGGTGGTACGCTTTGATAACTGGAAAGCGTCGTTTGTCGCCGGGATTGGTTATCTGGCTTTCGCGCTGTTTCTGTTCCAGCCCTACCCTACCCACCATAAAGGCACCATCGCCCAACTGGTGGGAATGTTGATGCTTATCAGCGGTATCCAGTGTGTGCGAACCGCGTGGCGGGCCTTCCGGCTGCACGATAGGCGTTCGGTGTTTGCCCTGCTGGCCCCGGAACGGCTATTTATCAAGAGTAAAGCCAGCGTCTTACCCGACGATGAACAACCCGATACCGCACCAGCCGGTGAAAATGGCCCGCTCACCGTGCATGTCTGGACACCCGAAGGCTCGGCGGCCCACCAGCCAATCCCGCGTCCGGTCTTTAATCGCTATATTGCCGCCGTGGATGCTACCGGCGTTATCTCTACCGGTCACGCGGCCCTGGAGTTGCCGCCCGCCCTGTATATCAGTTTGTATCCTGCGGTGGATATTGACCGCTCACCGTCAGAGTTCTTTAACACGCTAAAGGCAATCCAGGAGAACAACGTAGCCGGGAAATTCCAGCCCGATTATTCCAGCGAATCCGCCGCCTGGTGCGAGTCTGACCGGAAAATCATCTTCCACAATATCAACGGCGCATCCCTGAAGCGCTACTGGCTACGCTACCGCGATGAGGAGATCTACAATCTGACCTCCCGTAACTGCTCCAGCAGCGTCGCCTATGGCCTGGAAGCCGCGCTGGACGGTGTTTTTGCTCAGCGTTACGGCTGGCTGCGCTTCCTCGGGCTGTTTTTTATTCCTGAAATGTGGATTGCGGCACAGCTGCGTAAGCGCGCCACCACCATGGCATGGACCCCGGGCCTGGTGCTGGACTACGCCCGGGCGCTGAGCGCTATCGTACACCCGGCGGATAACCGCTGGTTCAGCATCCGCCGCCAGACCGAAAGGCTGAACTGATGCTCATCCAGCCCCCATCCGGGGAGGACGCCATTGACTGGCTCGCGGAATACGCCCGCCCCGGAGAGGTCGAGTGGCACGATGATAACCGCTTCACCCTGCGCAATATTCGCGACTTCCGCTATAGCCCCACCGGCCAGGAGAGCCCCGCCTGGTATCAGCGCCAGCGGGATCTCTCCCAGTTGACCACCACGGCGCTGGTGCTCTCGTACTGGGGCGGGGGCTGCGTGGCTCACGCCTTTTTAAGTTTTGGCTTTCGCGATGGTCAGTGGCTGGCTATCTCGGTAGAAACCCGGCGCCGCCATAATCAACCCTGGTCATCCCTGGGCGGCCTGTGGCGTAATTATCCGCTGATGTACGTGGTCGCAGATGAGCGGGATGTAATTGGCGTGCGGCTGCATATCCGCCGGGAACGGGTTTATTTATATTCCCTGAATATTACGCCTCAGCAAAGCCAGCAATTATTGCGCGATTATTTATTACGCATTGAGCAGCTTAATAACCACCCGGAGTGGTATCACACATTATTGAATAATTGCACCACCAATATTTTGCGCCACGGCCGGGCGGTATCCCCGGCGATAAAATATCACTGGCGGCTGTTATTAAGCGGCTTTGCCGATCGCTATTGTTACCAGATGGGGCTGCTGGATACCCGCCAGCCTTTTGCCACGCTGCGGGCGCGCAGCCGCCTGATGGCGGCGCACAGCGTTATCGACAGCCCAAGCTTTTCACAGGACATCCGCCGCGGCGCGCCTACTGAATAAACTGCGTGGATTACACCTCTTTACGTAACGAGAGCAGCGTAAACATCAGGCACAACAACGCCACCAGCCACGGCAGCCCGTGGGTCGCCATCTCCATCGCCACACCACCGAGTATCGGCCCCAGCAGCGCACCCGCCCCCCAGGCCACAGACATGGTGGCATAAATCCCCGCCAGCTCCGCACCGCGAAACAGCGAGCCCACCCAGGTAATGGCAACGGTATAGATACCGACAAAAAAACCGCCCCACAGAAACAGTACACCGTAGGCCAGTAGTGGGTATGGCAGGATCAGCGGCCACATCAGCGCCCCGAGGGTAGAAATCACCGCCAACTGGGTTATCAGCCTGCGGCGATCCACTTTATCCGCCAGCCAGCCGAGGGGGAGTTGCAGCACAATCGCCCCCAGCAACAGCACCGAAATAAGCGTCGTGGCCTGGTTATCACTCCAGCCGTGGGCCAGCGCATACAGGGATAAAAAGTTCATGCCCGCCACTTCAACGGCGGCATTCAGCGCCGTTGCCACAATGGCCAGCAGGGCAAGCTGTAAACTGCGCACAAATCCCGTGGCCGCTACGGCGTCACTCTCTTGCCGGGCCATACCGGTTTTTGCCAGGCAAAGCGCCGCCAGCAGCGCGATAAGCCCCCCGGCCATAAACGGCTGAAAACTGTCTGTCCCCAGCCAGACCAGCAGTACCGGCCCCGCCGCAAACCCCAGCGACAGGCAGGCGGTATACAGGGCCATGGTTTTTCCCCGCGCCTCCTCCACCGTAGAGTCATTAAGCCAGGTTTCGGTCAGTACCATAATAATTTCGATGAAAACCCCGAGAATAAACCGCAGCAGGAACCATACCGGCAGCGAAGTAAAGGGAAACAAGCACAGCACCAGCGCTATCCCCACCAGGGAGACCAGCATCAGGGTCAGGGTCTGGAAGCGGCGAAATAGCGCCGGCAGAAACGGGGCAATAACCAGCACCCCCAGCGCCTGCATAGCGGCATTTAAGCCGATTATCATTTCACCATAACCGTTATCATCCAGCCGCAGAGCAATAAGCGGCGCACTCAGCCCGTACGTCAGGCCAAATATCGTCACCGAAAAGATGACTGATAATATATTTTTATTAAAAATAAACATACAAATACATCCTTTATTTGTATTAGTGGTAAATAATCGCGATAAAAATATTACTGAAACAGTCTCCGATATATATATTGATGTCAAACTGAAAAGCGCACCGCCACCATTAAATAACACAAATAACAATAACGCCGATCATCCCTGATAATTAAATCATAATATTGTTGTATTTTACTGCGCCCCCTATATCAGCCGTAAACCCCGGGCAGATCGCCAGCCCCGCACACATTCCCCATCAGCGTTGCCATTTCGTGCATACACTCAATGCCTGATGCGCTCTTTTATCATGTTCTGGAGTAGATAATGACGACCACCTCATCCCGTATAAACCGCCGCTTTATTCTGGCCAAACGCCCCCAGGGAATGCCCACCGCCAGCGATATCGTACTGGAAAATGTGCCCCAGGATGATCCCGCCCCGGGCCAGGTACTGTTGCGCACGTTATACCTCTCCCTCGATCCCTATATGCGCGGGCGCATGGATGACACCCCGTCTTATGCACCGCCACTGAATATCGGAGACGTTATCGTCGGTGGCACCGTCAGCCGGGTTGAGCAGTCACGCCATCCCGACTACAGCCCCGGTGAACTGGTGCTGGCCTATTCCGGCTGGCAGGACTATGCGCTATCCGATGGGCGCGATCTCCATAAACTGGACCCGACCATGAAACACCTGCCCCATGCTCTGGGCCTGCTGGGGATGCCGGGGTTCACGGGTTATATGGGGCTGACTGATATTGGCGCCCCCCGAGCCGGGGAGACCGTTGTGGTGGCCGCCGCCTCCGGGGCGGTGGGGTCAGTTGTCGGCCAGGTGGCTAAATTGCGCGGTGCCCGGGTGGTCGGCATCGCCGGCGGGGAACAAAAGTGCCGTTATGTCACGGATGTGCTCGGGTTCGATGCCTGCCTCGATCACCGGGGTAACGATCTGCCCGGGGCGCTAAACAGCGCCTGCCCGGACGGTATCGACGTCTATTTTGAGAATGTGGGTGGTGCGGTATTCGATGCGGTATTCCCGCTGCTAAATACCCGGGCGCGTATTCCGGTATGTGGCATGATAAGCCAGTACAACGGCCCCACAGGTTCGGTACAGCACGATCGCCTGCCGCTACTGATGGGCACGATCCTCAAAAAGCGCATGCGGGTACAGGGTTTTATTATCTCGCAAGATTACGGCGAGCAGTATCCGGCGTTTTACCGCCAGATGAGCGCCTGGCTTGATGCCGGGAAGATTCAGTTCCGGGAGGATATTGTTGATGGTCTGGAAAACAGCGTGACGGCATTCCAGCACCTGTTGAGTGGTAAAAACTTCGGCAAAATGATAGTTCGCGTCGCCTCATAGGCCAGGAATGGGCCATCGCCCACGGCGCGGATTAACGAAAGGGTGTTAAAGGGCCCACCAAAGCGACAAAGGTTAGCCCTTGAGCTAAGTTAGCCTAATAGAATTAGCGTTGCGCAGGCTGGAGGAGATGTTAAATGACTACGCGCTACAGAACGTTATCAGAAATACACGCCGAATCTATGAGCGCCCCCGAGTATCGCGCGGCATATGAGGTGGAGAATGACGCCGAAGCGCTCCGTGAAACATTAGCGGCCTGACTTCTGCTCAGGTGGCCGAGCGTATGGGCGTCAAGCCTCCCACCGTCTCCCGTATGGAGCGTAACGCCATCAAAATGAGTTATGCTACGCACGGGCCTGTGGCGTCCATTTTAAGCTACAGCAGATATAGCAAAATCGGCCTGCACTGCCCCACCTAATCACCCTGCGGCATTGCGCCAGTTCTGGCTGGCCGCCATTGCCTGCTGGATTATCGGGATCGGTGTCAGCAAATGCTGGCACATCAGCGCACTGGCCCGGGGGGCATCCCGCTCAAGGATCGCCGCCAGCAGGGCCTGATGCTGTTGCTGCTTATCCTCCAGCATCTCAACGGAGTGGACCGTCTCCCGCAGCCAGATAAACCGGTAGCGGGAGGCAAGGTCAAACAGCCGCTGGCGCATTTGTAACAGGTAGAACGAACCACACCCTGACACAATGGCAGTATGAAACGCCTGATGGCGCAGATCCCATTCATCCAGCATCTGCTCACTGTCTTGCTGGGATTCCAGTTTACTCAGCAGATGAGCACGGGCGAGGATCTCCGCCTCCCACTCATCGTTGCCGCGCTCAATGGCCAGCCGCACCAGCATGGCTTCCATATTGGCCCGGGCATCAAAAATATCGAGCAACTCCTGCTGCGACATCGGCGCCACCCGGTACCCCTTCTGATTAATCACCGTTACCAGCCGCTCGGCCACCAGCTGCGAAAGCGCCTCCCGCAGGGGGCCAATCCCCAGCCCATAGCGCGAGGTCAGCACACTCATGGGCAATTTTTCATCGGGCAGATAAACGCCGCGGATAATGTCATTTTTCAGCCAGCGATAGCCGTCTGTTGCCGAAGGTTGGGTTGTGTCAGTCATAGGCTCAACTCCTGTAAACGGCTAAAACGCATACTGCCCGGCCCCGGGCCGGGCTCCACCATAAAACGCACTAGCGCGAATTTTGCAGCGGCAGCTTCTGCCAAAGCAGCCACTTCTTCCAGCGGGCCATGATAGGCACCGTGCAGATAATCCCGATAGCCAGTAACCCGGTAGAAATCACCTCCAGTTGCTGGGCAGGCCGGAACAGCATCACCACCAGCACCACAGAGATAAACCCGATAACCAGCCAGGTCAGCCACGGGAATAGCCACATCCGCAGGGTAAGCGGTTTGCCTTCTGCCAGCAGCAATTTACGCATCCGCAACTGCGACACCGCAATCACCAGATAAACCAGCAGCGCTATCGCCCCGGAGCTATCAATCAAAAATTTAAACACTTTTGCCGGGGCATAATAGTTCACCCCCACCATTAAGAACGCCGCCCCGGTAGAGAGCAATACCGCCACATACGGGGTCTTGCTGCGGTTCACTTTACCCATCACCGCCGGAGCATCACCGCGGCGGCTCAGGGAGTACAGCATCCGCGAGGCGGTATACAGGGCGGAGTTCAGGCAACTGGTGACCGACAGCAAAATCACGCAGTCCATAATCAATTTGGCGTGGGGGATATGCAGAAGCTCCAGTACCGAACGATAGGAACCAACACTTTTCAGCCCCGGCATATTCCACGGGATCAGCGCCACCACCACAAAAATAGAGCACAGATAAAAAATCGAAATACGCCAGATAACCGAATTGGTGGCGCGTACAATATGCTTGTCCGGCGAGTCAGACTCCGCCGCCGCGATGGTGACAATCTCCGCCCCCATAAAGGAGAACATCGTAATCAGCATCGCACTCAACACCGCCCCAAAGCCATTGGGCATAAAACCGCCGTGATCCCACAAGCGCGAAACACCGCTCACCTCCGCCAGCGGATAAACCCCGCTTATCGCCATCGCCCCCAGGGCAATAAACGCCAGGATGGCGATAACCTTGCACAGCGCCAGCCAGAACTCAAATTCACCGTAGTTTTTCACGCTCAGCAGATTACTGCCGGTCAGCGCAACGGTAATCACCAGTGAGAACAGCCACACCGGCACCCCCGGCACCCAGGAGTGAAGAATAATCGCGGCGATATTGGCCTCCAGGGGGATCACCAGCACCCAGAACCACCAATACAGCCAGCCAATGGTATAGCCCGCCCAGGGGCCGATAGCTTTATCCGCATAGGTGGAAAATGATCCGGAGTCCGGGATGGCCACCGCCATTTCACCCAGCATACGCATGATCATGACCACCAGTAATCCGGCAAACAAATACGCCAGTAACACCGCCGGTCCGGCTTCTGCGATAGCCACGCTGGAGCCAACGAATAAACTGGCGCCGATAACGCCCGCAATAGATAACATGGTGACGTGGCGTGATTTCAGCCCGCCCCCTAATGCCTGTGACGACTGCCCCATCCTGTTTCCTCTCGAAAGTGTTGTTTTTTTATTGGTCACTTGGGAGAGCACCCCGGCTTTCCCGCGCCGGGGTACGCGTATTGTTATTATGTTTACTGCATCGCTACTGTTCCTTTAGCAACTTACGGCGGTACTGGCCTTTACTGCGCTTGCTTCGCCTCATCAAAACACTGGCCGATAATCGCCAGCCCCTGACGAATCTGATCCGGCTCAATGGTCAGCGGCACCAGGATGCGCAGCACGTTGTAGTAAGGCCCACAGGAGAGCAGGATCAGCCCCTTGTCGCGGGCCCGGGCCACGATATCCGCCGTCAGTTTGGCGTTTGGTTTGGTCGGGTCTTCCCCTTCGAACAGCTCAATCGCTACCATTGCCCCCAGGCCGCGAACGTCGCCAATCTCGCGATGGCGCTCAGCAATAGCCAGCAGCCCGTCGCGCAGGGTTTTGCCCAGTTGGTTTGCTTTATCCAGCAGTTTTTCCTGTTCAAAGGTTTCCAGCACCGCCAGCGCAGCGGCACAGGCAATAGGGTTACCGGCATAGGTCCCGCCCAGCCCCCCCGGCACCACCGCATCCATCACGTCCGCCCGGCCGGTTACCCCGGCCAGCGGGAAGCCGCCAGCAATGGATTTAGCAAAGGTTGTCAGGTCCGCGGCAACCCCCATTTGCTCCATCGCAAACAGGGTACCGGTGCGGCCGGCCCCGCTCTGAACTTCATCGGCAATCAGCATAATGCCGTGGGTGTCACACAGGGCGCGCAGGCGCTGCATAAAGGCCGGGGATGCCGCATAAAAGCCCCCTTCTCCCTGGACTGGCTCAATAATAATGGCGGCCACATCTTCCGGGGCCGCATCGTTTTTAAAGATGCGCTCAATGCTGGCAATGGCATCGTCATCACTGATACCGTGCAGCGGGCAGGGATACAGCGCGCGGTAGACATGGCCCGGCATCAGCCCCATTCCGGCAGAATACGGATTCACTTTACCGGTCAGGGACAAGGTGTAATGGGTGCGGCCGTGATAGGCCCCGCTAAAGGCAATGGTGGCGCTGCGGCGGGTCGCCGCCCGGGCAATTTTGACCGCGTTTTCTACCGCCTCTGAACCGGTGGTCACCAGCAGGGTTTTCTTGGCAAAGTCCCCGGGCACCTTCTGGTTCATCGCCTCACACAACTCCAGGTACGGCTCATAGGCCAGCACCTGGAAGCAGGTATGGGACAGTTTTTTCAGCTGAGCTTCGACGGCGGCCGTCACCTTCGGATGCAGGTGCCCGGTGTTCAGTACCGCGATCCCCCCGGCAAAATCCAGAAATTCCCGTCCCTCGACATCCCATACCCGGCAGTTCTCCGCCCGATCGGCGAAGATGGGGTGAATCTGCCCTACCCCACGGGGAACGGCATTGGTGCGGCGCTGCATTAGCTCTTTATTGGTGCTCATTGGTAGTTCTCCAGTATCGGACCGGCGCTCTCGCCATCAATCATGAATACAGCCGGTGCATCCGGGGCGGTTACAGCCCGATGCACATATATTTAATTTCCAGGTAATCTTCGATGCCATACTTCGAGCCTTCCCGGCCAAGGCCGGAGGCTTTAATACCGCCAAACGGCGCCACCTCATTGGAAATAATGCCGGTATTGATGCCGACAATGCCGTATTCCAGCGCTTCACCCACCCGGAATACCCGGCTCAGATCCCAGGCATAGAAATAGGCCGCCAGGCCAAATTCGGTGTCATTGGCCTGGGTAATCACATCCGCTTCATCGTTAAAGCGGAACAGCGGCGCCAGCGGGCCGAAGGTTTCCTCTTTGGCCACTTTGGCATCCGCCGGGACATTCACCAGAATCGTCGGCTGGAAGAAGTTCCCCCCCAGTTGATGCGGTTTGCCGCCGGTAATCACCTTCGCCCCTTTGCTCACCGCGTCTTCAATATGCTCCTGCACTTTCGCCACGGCTTTTTCATCAATCAGCGGCCCGGTGGTAATGCCGTTTTGCAGACCATCCCCCAACTTCAGCTGGTTGACCGCCTGCTGAAGTTTTTCAGCAAACTGATCGTACACCCCGTCCTGAACGTACAGGCGGTTGGCACACACACAGGTCTGCCCGGCGTTACGGAATTTTGACGCCAGCGCCCCTTCCACCGCTTTATCGAGATCCGCATCGTCAAACACGATAAACGGCGCATTGCCACCCAGTTCGAGAGAGACTTTTTTGATGTCCTGGGCGCACTGCGCCATCAGCTGGCGGCCAATCTCGGTAGAGCCGGTAAAGGACAACTTACGCACCAGCGGGTTACTGGTCAGGGCATTGCCCACTTCCCCGGCGGAACCGGTCACCACGCTAAATACCCCGGCAGGGATCCCGGCGCGCTTCGCCAGTTCCGCCAGGGCAAGGGCTGAGAACGGGGTCTGGCTGGCGGGCTTAAGTACCATGGTGCAGCCGGCGGCCAGTGCCGGCCCTGCTTTACGGGTGATCATTGCCGCCGGGAAGTTCCACGGTGTAATGGCCGCTGTCACCCCAATAGGTTGTTTGATAACAATCAGCCGTTTATCAGCCTGATGACCAGGGATCGTGTCCCCGTAAATACGTTTACCTTCTTCGGCGAACCACTCAATAAACGACGCCGCATAGCTGATTTCCCCTTTGGCTTCCGCCAGCGGTTTACCCTGTTCAAGGGTCATCAGCCGGGCTAAATCGTCCTGGTGCTCCATCATCAAATCAAACCAGCGGCGCAGAATGTTGGCGCGTTCTTTGGCGGTCAGTGCACGCCAGGCCGGCAGGGCTTTATTCGCAGCGTCAATGGCGGCGTGGGTTTCTTGCGCCCCCATTTTGGGAACCGTCCCCAGTTGCTCACCATTGGCCGGGTTGGTTACCGGGATCACCTCTCCATTCAGGGCATCGCGCCACTGTCCGTCAATAAACGCCTGCTGGCGGAAGAGTGTTTTATCATTGAGTTGCATTATCTTTTCCCGTTATCAGGTGGTGGACGCAGCGTGCAGTGACGCCACCGTCCGGGCTGCGCGCAATGTACGTCCAGGATTGCTCTGGCTGGCCAGCAGTGCCTGGACCCTGGTAATAATATGCGCACCAATAGGTATAGCTGACGTGGCCGCCGGTGACGGCGCATTACAGGTGTGAATTGAGCGCGGGGTGGTGACAAAAAGGAAATCGTCGATCAACTTGCCGTCCGGAGAGACCGCCTGGGCGCGCACCCCGGCGGGCCAGGGTTGCAGATCATCCAGGGTTAAACTGGGGCAATATTTTTGTACCAGCCGCAGGTAACCGCTACGACACAGGGAGTTTTTCATCTCTCCCAGCCCGGCGCGCAGATTGTTGTGCAGCACCCGGCGGATCCCCGGGGAGGCGAGAATTTCCAGGGTATCGGTCAGGGAAAAATCGCGCTTGCGGTAGCCTTCACGCTTAAAGGCCAGCACCGCATTCGGCCCCACGGTGACGCTGCCATCGATCATCCGGGTCAGATGCACCCCGAGGAATGGCATGGTCGGATCCGGGATCGGGTAGATCAGATGGTTAACTATCTGGTTATGTTGTGGTGCCAGGCGGAAGTATTCCCCCCGGAACGGGCAAATAATAAACCCGGGATCGACACCGATCATTTTGACCAGCCGATCCGCCATCAGCCCGGCGCAGCTAATCAGGGTCGCCCCTTCATAAGAAGCCCCCTGATGCGTGGTCACCACCACCCCACTGGCGTGTTCTGTCAGGCCGCTAACCTCGGCGTTGTACACCACCTCACCGCCTTTCGCCTGGAAGATTTTCGCCATCGCGGCGGTCACCTCCCGGTAGCTGACAATGCCGCTGGAGGGAACAAAAATCCCCCCCAGCCCAGTAATATTCGGTTCCCGGGCATTAAGCTCGTCAGCATTCAGCCAGTAACGTTCAAGGCCGTTAGCCTCGGTTCGCTCCCACAGGGCTTTCATGCGTGACATTTCCAGCGCCGAGGTGGCCACCAGCAGTTTGCCGCAGGTGTCGTAGTGGATATTGTGCTGATCACAAAACGCTTTGGTTGCCTGGTTTCCGGCCAGGCAAAATTGTGCCTTGAGGCTGCCGGGGGTGTAGTACACCCCGGCGTGGATCACCCCACTGTTATGACCGGTCTGGTGGCAGGCCGGGCCGGGTTCTTTTTCCAGCAGTGCTATCCGGGCATCCGGATAGCACTCAATCAGCTGCATGGCGGTGGACATACCAATGATGCCGCCGCCGATAATCACAAAATCATACATCCGCTGCTTTCCTTCGCCTGCCGGCGCTTACTGGTGGGTCTGATAGTGTTGGGTGGCATAACTGATATAGCCACGCTGGCGCATCAGCTCACGGCGCAGGTCCGGGTGCGGGGTAAAGCGGTCACGGCCATGGAGCCAGAACAGGTTGTTGATCAGCAGGAATTTCCCCACCGGAACCGGCACCGAGACGATATTTTTACTGGTTTCAAGGGCATCAGACAGATCGCTCAGCCAGTTCCCTTCTTCAATATCTTTGGGCTGGACAAACTGATCGATATAGCGCATTACCGGGCGGCCTTGCTGGTCGACATCAAACACCGAATGGAAGACATCTTTGGCGACATTTTTACTGGGCGGCGCCGTCCAGCGCATCACCCGGCGGGCCAGCGGATGGTGGAAATACTGATCAAGGTATTCCCAGTCATCAAGGTGCAGCAGCAGGGAGTTGCCCCCCACCATGTTCTGCTCGTCGATTTTCATCATCAGCACATAATCGGTCACCTCTTCAACGAAGGTGCCGTCATTATGCAGCTCCAGCACCCGGTGCGGCTGGCGCAGATAGCTGTCTGAGTTATCGACATTTTTTACCACAAAGCGCGCATAATACTGCCCGCTCATGGCGTCATAGTTTGAACGGCCAATCAAATGCGCCACCGCCGTGGCCAGCTTGACCATTTCATCAGCCTGGGCGACATCATCCAGCCCGTCTGCGCCTATCAGCAGCGCCCCTTCGGCGCGATCGAGCAGGGTTTTCACCAACAACGGCTGCAACGCGCCGCCGCAGAGATCGTCGAGGATGCGCGCCACTTTAAAACGCAAAAAGGACTTATATTCCAGTGCCTGCACCGGCCACTGGGCCACCTGCTCAAGGAAGCGCTGGGCAACCTGTGCAGTAAACGTCAGTTCCAGCAAGCGCGGGGACTGTGCAGAAGGCGCGATAGAAAATCCGCGGGCAGTACAGGGTACGTCACCAGTAACAGGTTTTACGGCAGTCAGTGCGTTCATCAGGAGCGATCCTCTGGTCGGTAATCAGGGAGACAGGGTGATGTTCATTTCGTAGCCATAAATTAAAAATATCTACATTTTTGAATAATGCGTATAAAACCGGTGAATTGTTTAATTATTGTGATCAATGCAACATTTAATTAACCACACCATTAACAGTAATATCATTAACAATGTGGATATTCAGCCCGGGGATAACAATAATGTGGCGACAATAAGTTATTAATGGCAAAGCAAAATTAGCGGGAAAATAAGCACAGATGCGTGCGGTGAATAATGCCAGCGGCAGTCAATGGCAGGGAGGTTTTTCACTACGCGGGAAGCCACACTCCCGTTATTCCGGGAGTGATGACCGGATGACACTTTATTTTTTAGGGTTTTGTTTATTCCAGTTGGCAAGATTTTTCAGCGGCTGTTTCACATAGGGGCTGGCTTTGATCAGGCTAAATAACAGCGTATTGACCAGGGTCCCCACCCGATCCATTGGCCGGTCGATATCGAGGAATAACACCGCGCGCAGCTCGTCAGTATCATTACGGACCTCATGCTCATAGGCGTCATCAAAGATAATCACCTTGCCCTCCTCCCAGTGCAGGATCTGGTCATCTACCCGGATCCACAATTTGTCGCGCGCCTGGGGCACAATCAGCCCGAGGTGAGCGCGCACCACCGCCCGGGTGGGGCCTTTATGGGGCACAATATGGTAGTGGGGCTGAAGAATAGAAAACATCGCGGTGCGCATTTTCGGGATCGCGCTGACCGCCGCCGCAGTGCGTGGACACAGGGCACAGTTCGCGTCTACCCGCTCACCATAGATATAAAGACCAAAGGTTTTCCAGCTATCCCCTTTAGAGATACGCTTCTGGTCTGGCGAGATTTGGTGAAACGCGGGAATGTCTTCCGGGTGCTCGAGAAGGTGCTCCAGCTCTTCGCGAATGGCGGGCCAGCTGGCCTCAAGATCGGCAACCCAGTCAAACTCATGATTACCGATTTGCGGTGTGGTTGAGATTAACGAATGGCGAATCTGAAAACGGCCATTCCAGCGCAGGAATCGCTTCCCGGCCTTGATTAACATGCGGCGTAATAACGGGCGCTGCGGCGATGCTGTGGCAGGCATAAGTATTGTCCCTTCTGTAAAACGGCGGTTTGCACTGTCCGGGAGGATATTTACCCGAACGCACACCCGCACTCATAGCGATATTGTCTGCACTCATAAAATAACCGACATAATGGCAGAAGGAAGGGCAACAAATAAAAAACAACCTTATAACGGGGCCGTTCAGCACAAATATCCAAAATAAAATAACCTGGTCGCCAGGTTATTTATCCGCGTTTAAAAACCCCAGTAATGATAATAAATTAAACAAAACATAAGCCGTAAGCCGCAGGTTAATAATAACCCGCCACGGGTGGCGAAATCATTATTTCCCGACAATTACCCGGTATTTTCCCGCCCGGTGGGCTGCCGCCATTCACACCCGGTTCACACGCTGTGCCGCTCACTCACCGTCATCATGAACACCACCGGGGCGTCGGACGCATTAGCATAATAGTGCGGTGCATCGGCACGCATAATGGCAGACGCCCCACAGGCCACCTGGTAACGGTGGTCCTGGCGCCCGAGCAGGAGCGTGCCCTGCTGGACATGCAGCAACTCACAGGTGTTCTGCGGATGTGCCGGGGAGTCATAACGCTCTCCGGGGAACATCTCCCAGCGCCACATTTCTACCATATCCGGGCCGCTGGTCCCCGCCAGCAGATGCGCGCTGCCGCCGTGGGGGCCTTCCCAGAGCAGCGGAATATCCCCGGGGTTGATCAGGTGCACCCGGGGCTGCTCGGCAACGTCGACAATGTCCGCCACCGACACGTCCATCGCCGCAGAGATTTTGCACAACATGGCAATACTGGGGTTCGCCTGGCAGCGTTCGATGTCCACCAGCATCCCTTTACTGATACCGGCCCGGCGCGACAATTCATCCAGGGAGAGCTTCTGGCGCTGGCGAAACGCCTTGATCCGCTCAGCAACAGCCTGGTTGACGCGGTCAACATCGGCCCCCGAGTCGGTCACTATATTGACTTTTCTGGTCATCGGTCGATACTGTGATATAAAGTGGTCATTAAGAGATTATCCAATGCTTTGCTTTTCTCCGTCAATCGATGATGCCGTTAGCCGTATTGCCCCGCATTTTCGCGCCCTGAGTATTTTGGTCGATAACGCCCGGGTCAGCCGCCCGGACATTGGCCGCGATATGCTGGCCCAGGCCTGCCAGGGAGCGCTTGAGGGCCAGCCAGACTGGGCCGCCGCCCATATCGACGCCTGGAATGAGACCTACCGGGCCTTCGGCGCCAAACCTAAACGTACCCCCTGCTCTGCGGATGCGCTGATCAAGCGGGTACTGCGCGACGGCGCAATCCCGCCGATTGATCCGGTGGTTGATCTGTATAACGCCATCAGCATTCGCTATGCATTGCCGGTGGGCGGGGAAAATATCGCCGCCTATTGCGGACAACCGCGCCTGACCGTCGCCCGGGGGGATGAACCTTTCGACGTCATGAAAGACGGTGAGCCGGTGATTGAGCACCCGGATGCCGGGGAAGTTATCTGGCGGGACGATCGTGGGGTAACCTGCCGCCGCTGGAACTGGCGCCAGGGGGTCCGCACCCGCCTGAGCGCCGACAATACCGCCATGTGGTTTGTGCTTGAAAGCCTGCCGGCCATGCCCCTTGAGGCGCTGTATCAGGCGGGAGAAACCCTGACCAATGGCCTGGCACATATGATGCCCGCCGCCAGTATTACCATGCAGCCGTTTGGCCATTTCCCGGAAGAACCGGCACAGGATTAACCATGTACTTAAGCAGCTTTATTTTTGATAAAAAAGAGTATGACGACGCGTTCTACGCCCTGGACGGTGAAATTGAGGCCCTGGCCCGTGCCCTGCCGGGGTTTATCGGCATGGAAAGTTTTACCGACACCGCCACCGGACGCCTGCTGAATAACTACTACTGGCAGGACCAGGCCAGTATGGACGCCTTAATCAGCGGGGCAATGCACCTGAAAGCCAAACGACAAAGCGCCCAGTGGATTGCCGGTTATCAGACCATAATCGCTCACATCGAGGGGGCCCATAACAGCAACCTCGACCACCCGCTGGCAGACCGCCCGGTAGCTTATATCCCCGGGAAACCGGCACAATAACCGCGTTTACAGTACCGCCGCACGCACAACACCGTGGCGGTGCTGGGTTAGTTGCTGCCACAGGGGCTGCAACCGTACCAGGGCATCACGCATCACCTCGGGTTCCAGGGTAAACGGCAGCCGCAGATAGCGTTCAAAAGCGCCATCCAGCCCGAAACGCGGCCCGGCACCGATGCGGATACCAATGGATTCGGCACTGGCAGCAAACACCGTTGCCAGCGGCTTTGGTAAGGCAATCCACCATGCCAGCCCCCCCTCGCCCGGCAGCAGTTGCCAGTCGGGGAATAACGCAGTAATGGCCGCGGCACAGGCATCCCGGCGCTGGCGCAGCATGGCGCGCCGGGCGGGCAGAAAGGTCCCGGCCTCCCGGAGCAGGTGCAATGTGGCCAGCTGTTCCAGTAGCGGTGTTCCCAAATCCATCGTCCCCCGCACCTGTATCAGTGAGGCAATGGTGCGCGATGACGCGCGGATCCATCCCAGCCGCAGCCCTCCCCAAAAACTTTTCCCCGCCGAGCCAAGAGTAATCACCTGCTCTGCATCGTCAAAAGCCGCCAGCGGCGGCGGCGGTGGATTATCAAACCATAAATCCACCATGGTTTCGTCCACCACGATGGCGGTGCGGGTCTGGGCTGCAATCCCGGCTACCGCCGCCCGGGTGTCAGCATCCATACAGCGGCCGGTGGGGTTGTGGTAATCAGGAATAAGGTACGCCAGGCGCGGCGCTGTCTGGGCAATGGTGGCACGCAACCCGTCGGTGTCCCACCCCTGGGCCGGCAGGCCCACCGCCACCGGGCGGCAGGAGGCACCATGAATGGCCGCCAGCGCCATCGGATAGGTGGGGTGCTCAATCACCACCCGGTCACCGGGGCCGGTCAGCAGCCGCAGCAACAGGCTAAACCCGCTAACCGCACCGTTGACCAGCATTATCTGATCGGCCCGGGTAGGCAGGCCCCGGGCGCTATAGCGTTCGGCTATCGCCTCCCGCAGGGCGGGCAAGCCATACTGATCATAACCGGTGGACCCAAGGTGCTCCGGTAGCGCCGCCAGCGCACTGGTGTAGGCCCGGTGTATCTCCGGGCCCGCCGCCAGCGCGGCAGTGGAGAGGTCCAGCACCGGCATCATCCCGGGCAAAGGCGCCCCGGTGGCCGGGCCATCGGGCAGCATGGTGACCGAGCCGGAGCCCTGGCGGCTCAACAAAAACCCGTCTTCACGCAGTTGCGCGAGGGCTGCCGCCACGGTGGTTCGGCTCACCCCCAGCGCCCCGGCCAGCTCGCGCTCCCCGGGTAACCGGCTCTCCAGCGGCAGGCGGCCATCCAGAATCAATAGCCGCAGCCCATCCGCCAGTTGGCGATACACCGGCACCCGGGCCAGTGGTTGGTGCCACTGGCCTAACAGTTTAATTAACGATGCGCTACCGGTTCTGCGTGCGTTCATAGCAATCCACTTTCTGATAACTGGACCTTAATATTCAGTCCATTTTGCGAAAAAATCCAGCCATTACCCACTTCGGAGCAATACATTATGGTACGGCGACTGCTGCAACTTTATATCGGACTGGTACTGTACGGGGTTTCCACCGCCATGTTCGTCCACGCCAGGCTGGGAGTGGATCCCTGGGATGTGTTTCACCTCGGGGTGGGGAGGATATTCTCCCTGACGATTGGCACGGTGATGATTGTGGTCGGCGCGCTGGTGCTGCTGCTGTGGATCCCACTGCGCCAGCGCCCGGGGCTGGGGACCCTGAGTAATGTGGTGCTCATCGGGCTGGCGGCGGATGCCACGCTGGCGCTGCTGCCCCCGGTAGAATCTCTGGTGGTGCGCAGCCTGTTGCTGGGGGCCGCCGTGTTACTGAACGCCATCGCCACCGGGATGTATATCGGCGCCGGGTTTGGGGCGGGCCCACGGGACGGCCTGATGACCGGTATCCACGCCCGTACCGGCTGGTCTATCCGCGCTATCCGTACCGCCATTGAGCTAACGGTACTGCTGGCGGGCATCATGATGGGCGGCGCATTTGGGGTGGGGACGATTATTTATGCCCTGACGATTGGCCCGCTGATCCAGCTCTTCCTGCCGTGGTTTCAGCCCGCTGCCCGGGATAAACAGCCCGCGGTCAGTGCCCCGGCCATACGCTGAGCTCGATGGCGAAAACCAGTCACGGGTGGCGCTGCAGGATCTGAAGGATAAACGCCCCATAACGGGACAGCACCGCCGGGTCCTGCAAATAGTCAGCGTGGGCCAGTCCGGTATGGGCATTGAGCGCTTTATCATGGTCGATGGCATGCAGCCCGACAGGGCTTATCGGGGGCGGCATAAACTCGGGAAGTTGCTTCCTCAGCATAAAATCCCGCGGGGAGAGGCAGTTAATCGCCTGAATCACATTACGATTATCGAGCAACTGGCCCGCACGCTGGCGGTCCAGACTCCCGGCCATAAAAAACAAATAGATATCGCGTTTTCTGGTCAGTTGCGCCACCATGTCGCCAATCAGCAGGGTCCCCATTGAATAGCCCACCAGCAGTAGCGCATCCTCCCCGGGCAACTGATTAATCATCGCGGCGGTCTGCTGGCTCACCGCGGCCATATTGCCGATGGCCACATCCCATTCGGCGTGCAGCGCAGCGCTACTGGCCACCAGCTGATACACCGCCTGAATGCCGTTACCGGTGGCAAGGTAAGGCGCGCCGGCGTCCCAGTCACTGTTGATAAAACGACAGGGCGGTGGGGTTTCTGAGGCGAAACCAGGCGTTAAGTCGAAGGCAGCTATCTCGTTCGCTGTGCTTTTAAAACCGTGGAAAATGAACACATGCAGCATAGGAGGGACCGGCGTCAGTAATACCCAATACCGCTAGTGTGGCATCCCGCCCGGCACAAGTAAAACCGCCACTCTCCAGGTGATTTAGCGGGTACTTTTTAACCACTGCGTGGTAGGATGAATCTCATTCATTGAGAGGTTAATCATCATGTCTTTTCTCGATTACGCAATGAAACTTATCAGCGGCACCTCCACCACAACCGTCACCTGTCCAACTTGCGGTTTCAAATCAACCCAACCGGTTTCAAAAATCCGGCTACGCCAGGCGATGCTGTGCCCCAAATGCAAGGCGCTGTTTGTGGTACCGCGCTGATCTGCCGGGCACCAGAGCAGGCCTGAGAACATGGAAAGATAATCCAATAGCGGAAAGCATAAAGGCGTATAATTAGCGTTCAATCAGTTGGAGTAATAAACAATGTCTTACACAAGTGGTTTACGACACTTTAAAGAACGTCCGGTACACGTGGCCTGCCCGGCATGTTCCCACCGGGCAGATCAGAAAGCGGGAAAAATGCGCAAAGATGCGATACTCGAATGCCCATCCTGTGGGCTCCATTTCCGTCCTTCAGAATGCTGGTGCATTGGCGGATAAGCCAGGCCGCTCACGCGGCTATCCCCGCACCGCCCGGAACAGCCACAAAGTGCGGAGATAATCCCGTTTCCCCTTCCTGTCTTTACCGTTCAGCGCCCGACTGTTCGCCAGCGTCAACGTCACGATACCAGCGAGGATGGTGCTTGCGGGCCCAGCGGCGGCTCACCTTGCCCTCAATCATGCCGCTAATCGACCCCTTCACCCAAAACGCCATATACATATGGATAAGGATCGCATGGATTAACACGATGGCCGCCGTGGCGTGGATCAGTAAACACCAGCGTACCAGCGGGATCGGGAAATAAGCCGCCAGATATGGCCGCCAGATAACCAGCCCGGTAGCCAGCAGTACCAGGATCATGCTCATGATGGTCCAGAACATCATTTTCTGCCCGGCGTTATATTTACCCACCTCGGCCACGTGGTGTTCATTGCCCTTCAGCACTTCTACTATCCCTTTGATCCACGGGATATCCTGGCGATCGGGGATATTGTGATGCACAAAGCGCACGAACATAAACACCAGCATCATAAAGATAAGCACCCCAAAAAACGGGTGCAATATCCGGCCCATCTGGGGGGTACCAAAGGTTTCCGTCAGCCACTGTAATGTGGGGAAAAACAGCGCTATCCCGGACAGCGATACCAGAAAGAAGCACACCACCACCGTCCAGTGGCAGGCGCGATCGATAAACCGGGTGCGCAGGATCGTCGGAGACTTACTCATGATAATTCTCCTCTTGAGCATCGGTTTCCTTATTCGGCCCGATCCCCACATAGTGATACATCAGCCCGGCAAAAGTGGCGATAAACCCGGCGGCGGACAGCGGCTTAAGGATCCCCTTCCACAAGTTCACCGGCGTCGCGATCGCCGGATCGCGCGGCAAGTTGTGGTACAGCTCCGGGTGGTTCGCATGGTGCAGAACGTACATCACATGGGTGCCGCCCACCCCCTGAGGGTTATACAGCCCGGCAGCGGGGTAGCCGTTTTGCTGTAACTGCACTACCCGCTCCGCCCCGGCGGCCAGCATCTCTTCTTTGCTGCCGAAACGAATCGCCCCGGTTGGGCAGGTTTTAGCACAGGCGGGCTCCTGGCCAACGCTGACCCGATCCACACACAGATTGCATTTATACATCCGGTTATCTTGCGGGTTCAGACGCGGGATATTAAAGGGGCAACCGGCAATACAGTAGCCACAGCCGATGCAGTGTTCCGACTGAAAATCCACAATGCCGTTAACGTACTGGATGATAGCCCCCTCAGACGGGCAGGCTTTCAGGCAGCCGGGATCGGCACAGTGCATACAGCCATCCTTGCGGATCAGCCATTCCAGCCGGCCGTTCTGCCGGGTTTCGCTAAAGCGCATCACGGTCCAGGCCTGGGCGCTTAAGTCGGTGGGGTTATCGTATACCCCAACACATTCCCCCACCTCCGCACGGATGTCGTTCCACTCCGCGCAGGCCACCTGGCATCCCTTACAGCCAATACAGCTGGAGACATCAATAAGTTTGGCGACCTCCTGTTTAGCGTCCCGCACCTGGGGCGGTTTAGTCAGGCTATTGGTGGCCGAACTTTTAATAATATCCTGTGATTGCATAGACATATGGCCTCCCCTTACACCTTCTCAATGTTGACGAGAAATGCCTTGTACTCCGGCGTTTGCGAGTTCGCATCCCCCACGGACGGGGTGAGCGTATTGGCGAGGAATCCCTTACGGGTGGCCCCTTCAAAACCCCAGTGGCAGGGGACACCAATGGTGGAGACCGGCTTACCGGCCACGGTCAATGTCTGCAAACGCGGCGTGACCACCGCTCTGGCGTTGATATAGCCGCGCTGTGACGAGACTTTCACCCAGTCACCGGCACGGATGCCTTTCTCCCTGGCCAGTACCTCACCCACCTCAACAAACTGCTGGGGCTGGGCAATGGCATTCAGCAAGGCGTGCTTCGTCCAGTGGCGGAACAGTTCGGTAATCGAATAGGTGGTCGCCACATAGGGGAAATTGTCCGCCGTACCGAGGGTTTTTCGATCCGCCGGGTACAGGCGCACCACCGGGCTATGGCTCACCGCCGGGTGCAGCGGGTTAGTCCCAATGGGGCTTTCCAGGGGTTCATAGTGTTCAGGGAACGGGCCATCCGCCAGTTTATTCAGGGCAAACAGGTGCCCCAGGCCATCCGGCAACATAATAAATGGCCCGACATTATCCCCGGGGGCGGAGTTGGGTGGGAAGTCCGGCACATCCAGCCCCTGCCATTTCCCTCCGTCCCAGTGCATCAGCGGGCGGCGTGGGTCCCAGGGGCGCCCCTGGGGATCGGCAGAGGCGCGGTTATAGAGGATCCGGCGGTTAAGGGGCCACGCCCATGACCAGCCGTTGACGGCCCCCAGCCCGGAAGGATCGGCATTATCGCGATTCGCCATCTGGTTGCCCTGCTCTGTCCAGCTCCCGGCGTAAATCCAGCACATGCTGCTGGTGGAGCCATCAGCCCGCAGTTGAGCAAAAGAGCTGAGCTGCTGCCCGGCTTTCGCCAGCAGCGTACCGTTGTTATCGTAGAGATCGCGCAAGGCGCGGCCATTCCCCTCCCGGGCCAGCTCTTCAGGCTGTGGCTCCCCCGGCTCAGCATAGCGCCAGTCGATAGCCATCAGCGGCTCTGGGGCGGTCCCCCCTTCCGTGCGGTACATCTCCCGCAGGCGTAAAAAAAGCGCAGCCAGAATCCGGGTATCATGGCGCGCTTCCCCCGGCGGGGTCGCCGCCGCGTAATGCCACTGTAACCAGCGGGAGGAGTTGGCGACAGAGCCGTTTTCTTCCGCAAAACAGGCGGTGGGCAGGCGGAAAACCTCGGTCATTATCGCACTGCTGTCCACATCGTTCATTTCATCGTGGTTCTGCCAGAAGCTGGCGGTCTCGGTGGCCAGCGGATCCATCACCACCATAAACTTCAGCTTAGAAAACGCCGCCACGGCTTTGTTTTTATTCGGGAATGATGCCAGCGCATTAAAGCCCTGCACCAGCAGGCCGTTAAACTCACCGTTGACCATCATCTCCATCTGGCTGATCACGTCGTATTTACGGTCCCATTTGGGCATCAAATCGTAGCCCCACTGGTTGTCCGCTGTGGCAGCATCACCATAAAAACCCTTCAGCAGGCTGACCATAAAGGCCGGGGTGTTCTGCCAGTAGTTCACCTGGCCGGGCATCATCGTTTTCGGGGTGGCGTGATCCATCCACTGCTGGAGGGTGGTCTGGTGCTCACCGGGAAGGGGTAAATACCCCGGCAGTGAGCCATCCAGCAGACCGAGATCGGTATATCCCTGCACATTCGAGTGGCCGCGCAGGGCATTGATCCCGCCCCCCATCATGCCGATGTTCCCCAGCAGCAGCTGAACAATGGCCGCCGTGCGGATGATCTGGGCCCCGTTGCTGTGGTGGGTCCAGCCCAGCGCATACAGAATAGTGGCGGTTTTATTGCTGGCCGCGGTATCTGCCAGCATCGCGGCGACCCGCAGGAAATCCTCCTGTGGCGTACCGCACAGGTTAGAGACCACCTCCGGGGTATAGCGGCTGACGTGGGCTTTTAGCAAGTTGAAGACACAGCGCGGATGGCTGAGGGTATCATCCCGTTTGATCTGGCCTGCGCTGTCCAGTTCGTAAGCCCAACTGCTGCGATCATAGCTACGGGTGGCGTCATCATAGCCACTGAACAGCCCCCCGGAGAACTGAAAGTCTGGCCGTACGATCAGGCTGGCATTGGTGTATGCCTTAACGTACTGGTGCTGGATTTTATCCTGTGAAAGCAGGTAGTTGGCTATGCCGGATAAAAAGGCCACATCGCTGCCGGGGCGGATGGGAGCATAAAAATCGGCCACCGAGGCGGAACGGTTAAAGCGCGGGTCCACCACCACCAGTTTGGCATTGTGCGTTTTCCTGGCCTCAATAACCCATTTAAAGCCAACCGGGTGCGCTTCCGCCGCATTACCGCCCATAATCAGGATAACATCGGCATTGCGAATGTCTATCCAGTTGTTGGTCATGGCGCCACGGCCAAAACTGGGGGCAAGTGCCGCCACTGTAGGGCCGTGGCAAAGCCGGGCCTGGTTCTCTACCGCCACCATTCCCAGCCCACGGGCAAATTTATTATCCAGAATGCCGGTTTCATTACTGGCCGCAGAGGAGCACAACATGCTGGTTGTCGCCCAGCGGTTCACGGTAACCCCGGCGTTATTGGTGGTGACAAAGTTGGCGTCGCGATCCGCTTTCATCAGCCGGGCAATGCGCGTGAAGGCATCTTCCCAGCTGATTCGCTGCCAGGTGTTACTGCCCGGCGCCCGGTACTCCGGGTATCTCAGGCGGTTTTTGCTGTGGATAAAATCCACTACCCCGGCCCCTTTGGGGCACAGAGATCCCCGGCTTACCGGATGGTCCGGATCACCTTCCACGTGGTAGATATTTTCCGTTACGTTTTTGGCATTATCGCCCATGCTGTACAGCAGCATGCCGCAGCCTACGGAGCAATAGGTGCAGTTATTGCGGGTCTCTTTGGCTTTTAGCAGCTTGTGTTGACGGATTTCTGCACGGGCAGAAAAGGAGGTAAGGAATCCGAGAGATGCAACGGTGCTACCCGCCAGACCTCCGGCACACATACGGAAGAATTGCCTGCGGCTCAGGGCCATATCGCCTCCAGCTTAAACTTAAGACAAGAATAGGGGCCGGATTATAAGAGCCTGATTTTCATAACGTCATAACACCATTGTGGTTATTGACTTTTCAGCAGAAGAGGGATTACGCCGTGGTGGGCAAGGCATTGGCACGCGCATAAACAATACCCGACAATGCGATTAACATTAATTAATTGATTTTATTGACAATAATAAAAAGGCACTTGCACTGCGGACGGTGCCTCTCATTTCGTGGCGCAATGAATATGTGCAACAGTGCCGCGATTGTCGCGGCACTACAGCGCCGGGAAATCGGCCACTTTACTGATCCAGAACAATTACCGGCGGCTTTAGCGATGAGAGCGAACCACCGGTTCGCCCGCACCGCCGGTAATCACAGCGGCTATTGCCACTCGGTTCGGTTACGGCCATTACGTTTCGCCAGATACATTAATTCATCCGCTTTTTTGAGTATCTCCTGAATAGAGAGATCCCCCTGGGGCCAGCTGGTAATACCGGAAGAAATCGTAATATTGCCGATGCCATCAATGGTGGTGCTTTCCACTTTTTTCCTCAGGCGTTCAACAACATCAATCGCCTTTTTCGTCGTGATATCGGGCAACAGCAGGTAAAACTCTTCGCCGCCCATTCGGCAGGCATAATCACCCTCACGGCAATTTTCCTGCATAATAGTGGCCAGCCACTGGAGGACAAAATCACCGGCATCATGGCCAAAGGAATCATTCACATGTTTAAAGTGATCAATATCAATAGAGGCGATAGAAAATAACTTTTTCTTCTTATTAAAATCATCCAGTACTGCCTGTGCCGCCCGACGGTTTAATAAGCGGGTCAAATGATCGCGGCTCGCCTGATCGCTTAACCATTTGATTTTTTCACGCACCAGGTCGATACCATTTAATAGCCCCTGCTTGATATATATCGCCTCAACATACCAGGCGTGGATATTTCTAATCTCGAGGTCAGCCTGATCGTTATCCATATGCCCGGCGCTGGCCGCCAGCCGGCGTAAGGGTGCGGAGATCATATTTGATAACCACCACAGTAAAAAGAATACCGGGATGCTAAGGGGCAAAGTGCCAATGACCATTTTGTACATTAACGTATTTAGCGATGCCAGAGTGGTTTCTTTGGGCTGTTGCGATACCACGCCCCAGTTAGCCAACGGGACGCTGGCATACCCCGCCAGCATGCGCGTGCCTTCTGAGTTAACCACTTCCAGAGCCCCGGTTTCACCCCGTTCTACCGCTTCTACCGCATCATTATCTTTTTCTGTGGTGCCAATGCGCCGTTTTTCGGGGTGGTACAGTAAGACATCATCCTGATCCACCAGATACACATAGCTCTTATCGCTATGGTAGTGTGAGCCAATAAGTGATGACAGGATATTATCCCTTTGCAGATGGATAGCGCCGCCCACGAAGCCAAGGTATTTGCCCTGGGGGTCAAATATCGGATACGAGATATAAACAATCAAACTACCCGACGCGGAGTTATAGGCATTACTGATAGTCGGACTCACATTGTGCAGCGATTGCTGAACGCCTTCGGTATCAATAATTTTGCCATTAATACTGATGTTTTCCGGGTAGGTGCCAATAACCCTACCGGAGGCATCGACCAGGGTGACAGAATCGAACCCCGAGTCCTGCTGCTGAATACGCTCCAGCTCGTTAGTAATGGCTTTTGGGTTATCAAATTTGTTTTCAAGGATATTAGCGCTATAGGCGAGCTGATCCATACTGACTCTGAAATAGAGTGAGATACTGGACGCAACCCGCTCCGCATAAGCGCGGTTTTTAGCTAATTCATTACTGACCAGAACATTTTGCTGAACGTGCCATGCAGAATAAAAACAGTTCAACAAAGTGAGCAGCATCACAAGTAATGAAAAAATTAAAATAAGAGATCTGAGACCGACCTTCCGTAGAGCAATCCATCGCATTTTAATCTTTCCAATTATGTATCAATAAAGAGTAATAACTTTCCGGTAATACAAACATCATATAGATATTTATCTATATTACACTATTTTTCTTATATTCAGTGCCCCGGAACATTGCTCGCTAACACCGTGTAATAGAAATATATTTTGATTTGTCACCCTCTGCATATTCAGCGGACAGCATTTTTTGCCTATTCAGCGCGTTAATAATGAACTGAAAAAAAGCACATTATCGCCAGAACAACACCCGGGGATAGGCAGAGCAAGGGAAAATAGCCTTTCTCCCCCTGTCTTCTGCCTATCCTTTAGCCTGTCTTATGGTTTTATCGGAAATACGACTATCGGGCGAGACGTTGCCTGATAAACAGCGCCGCGCGATCCAGGGCATCGTCCGCTTCATCCAGTACGCCAATAAAAGCCTGGAAGACGTGGGGAACATTGGCAGTAATATCAAGGATCACATCCACATCTGCCGCCCGGGCACGCTCGGCAAGGCGGGTAGAATCATCCAGCAGCAGCTCGTTAGTGCCCACCTGTAATAGCATCGCCGGAAAACCGGCCAGATTGGCATACACCGCGGGCGACAGCAACGCCTGGTGTGGGTCCGCCCCGCCGAGATACATATCACTGGAGGCGTGCAAATTTTCACGGCTAAAAAACGGATCAATACCGTTTTTACTCTCCACACTGTTCCCGGTGCGGGTGGCATCAAGCCCGGCAGAGAACGTCACAATCCCCCCCGGTAGCGGCAGGCCACGATCGCGGGCTCTCAGGCAGGCAGTGACACACAACCCACCTCCGGCAGAGTCGCCGGCAAACACTATCGAGTGTGGCTCAATACCGCTGTCCAGCAGCGCCTGATAGGCATCAGCACAGTCGTCAATGGCCGCCGGGAAGGGGTACTCAGGGGAAAGACGGTAATCCAGTGACAGCGCCTGTATCCCGGTTTTCGCTACCAGGCTGGTGGTCAGCGACAGCGCCGTTTCCGGGGACCCCATAATAAAACCACCGCCGTGAAAATAGAGGATGGTACCCGGGCGGGTGTGGTGCTGCGCCTCAACCCGCAGCGCCCGATGATAGCCCAGTTGTGCCTCACTCACCTTAACCCCTGGCGCGACAGGCATTGTGTTCATAAACCGCGCAAAATCATCCCGGATTTGCCCAATGCTGCGCGTCGCGGAGGCGGCAACTTTCGGCTGGCCAAGTGCCGTTTTCAGGCGTTCACGTTGTGCATTACTCATAATATTTACCGCTTACCGGCTTGAGGTGTCGATCGTCAGGCCTGAATAATAGCACTGCAATTGGGGATATCAGGGGGGTTATGTGCCGCTTAGCCACGGATTAATCATGATAACTCCCGCAGCCATCGCTGCGGGAGCGTTAACGGTTAACTTAAGCCACTGCGATATTCATACCGGACAACATATCGGCGTTCACCCCTACCAGGGTGACACTGTTTTCGCCGAAAGAAAGTAATGCATTATCATCAATAAATGACAAATGGTTGAGATAACTGTCACTCTGGCCAATATCCTGATTTTGCATAAATACCAGGCTGTCAGTCGTGGACAGGTTATAGACCGTATCGTGACCAAAATCACCGTAGAACAGCATGGTATTATCGCTGCCGCTCAGGTTAAAGATATCACTGCCGGCCCCGGAAACAATATTATTGAATTGCCCGGTAATCGAGATGTTACTGTCATTGTCCCCGGAGAAGAACCAGTTATCGTTCGCTGCGGTTGAAATAGTAAAGTTATTATCTGTGTTTGCATAATAACTATCAAAATAGCTGTAAGAATTATTATCACCCTCTAAGCCATAATCCGTTACATTATAGGTTTCACTACCTTTTATATCAAAGCCAAATAGATTGTACTTAGTATAGTCTACATTGACATGGCTTTGTTGAATAAATCGAACTTTTAGCCGAAATTAGGATCAGATCACCACACTCCTGACCCTGTAGCGACATCCTGTGACAAAGCAAAAGTTCAA
>NZ_WBXP01000013.1 GCF_016415625.1 Shimwellia pseudoproteus | reverse complement strand
CGTTGATAGGCTGGGTGTGTAAGTGCAGCGATGCATTGAGCTAACCAGTACTAATGAACCGTGAGGCTTAACCTTACAACGCCAAAGATGTTTCTGGCGTGACAGAGACGAATGAGTAAGCTTGTTTACAGATTAAATTGACCTGCAACAGCGGGTTGATAACAGAATATGCCTGGCGGCCGTAGCGCGGTGGTCCCACCTGACCCCATGCCGAACTCAGAAGTGAAACGCCGTAGCGCCGATGGTAGTGTGGGGTCTCCCCATGCGAGAGTAGGGAACTGTCAGACATCAATTAAGCAATAAGCCCAGTCTTGCGACTGGGCTTATTGCTGTCTGTGCCTCAGTGATATTGAATAATAGATAGCCGTAGGCAGAACAGCATCGGCTGGAATAAGCCGGATGCCGAGACTAATTAACGTGAATAAAATGAAAACCCCAGCCTTTTGGCTGGGGTTTTTGCTATCTGGGATGTGCAGAGTTCTGGTGGTGGTGTAGCGCATAGAGCGTCACAGATAAAGCGTTGCACAGATTTACGTGGCAGACAGCAGCACCAGAGGCCAGTCATGCCTCTGGTGAAAGACTTATTTGGTTAACGCGACAATCCCCAGCGTTAATCCGGCAACAGCTGCCGCACCACCGGCGATGGCCCCTGCGGTTTCCCAGTTATCTTGAGTAGTGCCTTTCACACAGGTGTTTGTGTGAACCAGACGGCCCTGATCATCGTAAACGGGTACACAAGGAGAATCATGGGCACAACCCGCCAGCAATGTCGCCAGCACGGCAACGGCGATCATCTTTTTCATTTTACACCTCTAAATACCTGGTAGAGGAGGATAGCGACTACCCTCTGTACCGATTATATTCCCGCCCGCTATAGAGGGATCAGCTAAACAATATCAAATTGTGTCTGATGTAAACATTGAGGAGAAAAGTCACTCACCGCACAGCAAAGTGAAGAAAATATGAGGGTATCGCGCCAATTTTATCGTGACCGGGGGGCAGCACGGTTACGCGGTGAATACCGGCGCAGGCTGCGCCGGTGTGTCAGACCATCAGAAGCGCACGCTGGCGCTGAGCACCAGATTACGGCTCTGGCCTTCTGCAACCCGCAGATTGCCGCCGCTGGACGTATAATAGTGTTTGTTAAACAGGTTGTTGAGGTTGAGCTGCAGGTGCGTTTGCTTACCCCACAGCCGGTTATTCCAGGCAATAAAGCTGTCTGCCACCACATAATCCGGCAGGGTAAAGCTGTTATTCGGATCCCCGGCCCGGGTGCCAATATATCTGGCCCCGCCACCAATGCGCCACGCTCCGGGCAACGGGCTGATGGTGAGATCATGGCTCAGATACAGGGCGCCAGAATGGCGTGGCGCATTCTGTAGCCGGTTACCGTTATTGTCCGGGTTAGTGCTGTCCCGGGTAATTTTTGCCTCGTCATAGCTGTAATTGGCGCTGACGTCCCAGCCCGGTAGGATCTCACCATTCACCTCCACTTCAACACCCCGTGAACGCGCCCGATCCACAGCGTAAGTTGAGCCATTCAGTGACAGCGATATATCATGTTCGTCAATGTTATACAGGGCCAGGGTGGCAAACAGGGAAGGAGTGACTTGCCACTTACTGCCAATCTCATAGGTGGTGCCCTGCTCTGGCTTACCGACGCTACCGTCATCGGCCACAGTCGTCGAGGGGGTAAATGACTTACTGAGGGTGCCATACAGTGAGAGATCCCGGGTCAGCTTATAGATTAACCCGGTCTGGGGCAGAAACTTATTGCCGCTATCGTCGTAGCTGACTATTGAAGGGCTGCCCTGAGATTTACGCTGCGCATAGTGCTGGTAGCGCGCCCCGGCCACTGCTATCCAGCGATCGGTCAGATCAATACTGTCTTTCACATACAGCGAATGGTTGTGGATCCGGTTCAGCAGATGGCGCGCCGCTAACTTTTCTGTGCTGCTGTCGGTTATCGGGCGCAGGCCATAAACGGGATCGCTAAGCGTAAATGCGCTGTTTTTTTTCCCGTTATAGGCCCGGTCGCGATAGGTTTGGTTTATCTCATCGTCGGCACCGGCAACCAGGTGATGGGTCATGCCGAGAATGACCGGGGTGCCGGTAACATCCCAGGCAATATATTTCGTCTGGTGATTGAAGCCACGGTTGGCATCGGCACTGCGCGTGACGGCGCCGGTTTTGGGGTTCACCGCCGCTACGCGCACCTCGTTATTACTGTACTGGCGCTGGTTATAGCCCAGCGTAATTCGGGTACTCCAGGTATCGCTAAACTGGTAATCCCAGTGGCTATTGAGGGCCTGAGTATGCCCCCAAGCATGGTTCGCGTAATCATCCAGCCGGGTTTTATAGCCAATATTAACGGGTTTTCCGTTAATAAATGCCGTGCCGCGATCATAGGGGATATCGTATTTGAAATACTCATAGCCAATATAAAAACTGGCCTTGTCGCCGTACCATTGTAGCGATGGGGAGATCAGCGTGTGCAGGTCATGACCAAAATCACGCCAATAGTGTTGATCCTGGCGCTCAGCGATGAGACGGAACGCGAAGCCGTTACCCAGCGGCCCGGTAATATCAATGCCGCCCGCGCCCCCTCCGGTGCCTGAATAGTGGCCGGACACCGCACGACTCCACTGATATTGCGGCTTTTTACTGATGACGTTAATCATCCCACCGGGATTGAGAATGCCGTATAACAGTGAGGCCGAGCCTTTCAGCACTTCCACGCGCTCGGTGGTGGCATCCAGATTCATGCCCTGGCTACTGCGGATCCCGTCACGGAAGATGGAGCCATCCGAGTTACTACCAAATCCCCGGCGAACCAGGCCATCCTCTGTACCCGCCAGGGTATTGGTCTGGGCAACACCACTGACAAAACGCATCGCGTCTGTGAGGTTGCTGCTTTGATAGTCCTGCATCTGCTGTTGGGTGACGACGCTGAGCGACTGGGCATCTTCCAGGCGGGACACCGGTGTTTTGCTGGAGGTTGTACTCTCTGGGGCGCTATAGCTGTGGGGATGCTGCCCGTTAGCGGTAACAATAATATCATTGCCACTGCCTGCGGCATGGCTGGCGCCAGACACAATAAAACTACAGCCACACGCTGTGGCAAGGAAGTGCCGGATAAAAGGCGATTTGCCATAAACACCAAAATATAACTGCATCATCAATAATTTCCTGACCGCCAAAATAAAGCCGTTTTTATATTCACCCGGGGTGGGTGGTTTTTGCTTTTGCTCCAGCGGAATCAGGCCAGATGACTGCACGGGCCGAAAATGAAATAACACCAGGGGGTAATTATTGTAATTGAGAATCATTCAAACATGCGGTGATGTAGCAGTAAACGTAAAAATACAGGGTTCCACTACCGGGTGTTTTAACGTGGTTTGCGTGATTGTCTGATGGTGATAAATAAAAATAATAAATTGATTTATATAGATTTGTTTTTTATTTTTGCCCGGTATTTCAGGCGTTATTTTTATCGCTACCCTCCACGTTAACCACAGATTCTCTACGCTTGACTACTACCGGCTCTCCCCGCATGCTCTCGGTGATAATGATATTTATTACTATTTACGGTGTTGGCCTTCATCAGGGAACTGTCTGAGGGTGGCGGAGAGTAACCATGCCACAAGTGGTAGGCAACAATGGCCAGCTGGCTATCGATAATTTACGTGCGGGATATCCAAATAACATCATTGTTGACGGCGTCAGCCTGTCAGTGCCAGCGCACAAAATGACGGTGCTGGTGGGGGCGAATGGATCGGGAAAATCCACCTTACTTAATACCATTGGCCGGATGCTCACCCCGCTGGGCGGCCAGGTGATCCTCGATGGTTGCGCCATCCACCGGCAACCGACAAAGCAGGTCGCCAGGCGGCTGGGCATTCTGCCCCAGGCCCCTTTACTGCCTGAGGGTCTGACAGTGCTGGAGCTGGTGTCCCGCGGGCGATTTCCCTGGCAGGGGATAATGCGCCAGTGGTCCCCTGCGGATCAGCAGGCGGTGGAGCAGGCGCTGTTGCTCACCGGGACAACCGCCCTGGCCGGGGAGTCCGTAGAGCACTTGTCTGGTGGCCAGCGTCAGCGCTGCTGGATTGCCATGGCGCTGGCCCAGCAAACCCCGATTATTCTGCTGGATGAACCGACGACATTTCTCGATCTGCGCTATCAGGTGGAGATCCTTGAATTACTTCATGATCTTACGCGCCATCATGGCCGGACGGTGGTCGTGGTGCTGCACGATCTTAATTTCGCCGTGACCTGGGGCGATACGCTGGTGTTTCTCCATCAGGGGCGCCTGGTGCGGGTGCTGGATAACAGCGCCGATTGCTCCCCGGCGCTGATCCATCAGGTATTCGGCCTGGAAGTACAGCGGCTGGAAAACCCGGAAACCGGGAAACCCTTTTTTATTCCGCGTCACCGCTGTGGCCGGCAGCCATGAGTATCCCTGGCGTGAACAAGCCCGCCCGACACTGGCGGCCCGGGCGTACTTTCGCCGCTCTGGGAGGGTTACTGGTGGCCGCCGCAGGCTACCACGTGCTCCTCGGGGCCAGTGCGGTATCGCTACAGACCGTATGGCAGGCGTTATTTCATTATGATCCCACCCGTTTCCCGCAGCGTATTTTGGTGGACCTGCGCTTACTGCGGCTGTGTGCCGCCGCCCTGACCGGGGCCGCACTGGGGATTGCCGGGCTACTGCTCCAGGCGGTGATTCGTAACCCTCTGGGGGAGCCGCATATCCTTGGACTAAATGCCGGTGCCGCACTGGCTGTGGTCGCGGCCACCGCCTCCGGGGCTGGCTGGTTTGCACTGCCTTTTGCCCGGCCGCTGGCGGCGGCGGGGGGTGCTGCGCTGTTATTTAGCCTGGTGATGGGGTTATCCAGCGCCGGGCGCACTGGCCTGACACCGCTCAACGTCACGTTATGTGGCGTGGCGCTGTCGGCGTTTGCGTCTTCGCTGACGGCGGCGATCCTTATCCTGGACGAGCAAACCTTGCAAAGTATTCGTCTCTGGCTGGCGGGCGATCTGTCTGGCTTGCACTGGGCAACCCTGAAGTATGCCTGCTGGCCACTGATAACCGGTGCCGGGATGGCGATTTACCTTGCGCCGTCCCTGACTATGCTGGCGCTGGGTGACCAGGCGGCAAGCGGCCTGGGGGTTAATTTGCTGCGTACACGCCTGCTGACGATGTTGGCTGTCGCACTGCTATGTGGGGCTGCGGTCTCCATCGCGGGGCCCATCGGGTTTATTGGCCTGGTGGTGCCCAATATTATCCGCCGCCGGGTGACAGACGATGTGCGCCAGGCAGTGCCGCTATGCGCGGCGGGCGGGGCCTTGCTGCTGATTGTGGCAGATATTCTCGCCCGTACTCTGATTGCCCCCCAAGAGCTGGCCACGGGGCTGATGACGGCATTTGCCGGGGCGCCGGTGTTTATCTGGCTTGCCGCCCGGTGGTGCCGGTGAGGCCGTCGCGGGTTCAGCCCGGGCTGTGCTATTTACGGTGTGGCCGCTACTCGTTGCTGGTGCGCCCGGCAACCATTGCGGTGATAGCGCTGCTGCTGGTGTTGCTGGCCCTGGGGGCGCTGGTGGGGGTCGCCAGTGGCTCGTTACCGGTACCCGCCGGGGCGATTATCCATTCTCTGTTTAGTCACCAGGCACTGGAGGGGGCCGGGCAGTATGTGGTGTGGGAAATTCGCCTGCCCCGGGTGCTGATGGCGTTGCTGGCCGGCGGGATGCTGGGGATGGCCGGGGCCGCGATGCAGTCTGTTACCCGCAATGGGCTGGCGGACCCGGGCCTGTTGGGGGTGAAGGAGGGGGCCAGTGCTGTGGTGCTGGTGGTTATTCTGCATTTCCCGGCACTGAGCGTGGTGTGGCGTCCGCTGGTGGGAATGGGCGGCGGGCTACTGGTGGCTGGTTTGGTTATGCTGGCCGCCGGGGATGTTTCACGCCCGCGAATGGTGCTGGTTGGGATTGGTTGTTCCTGGTTATTTGCTGCCGCTATTGGGGTCTTTATCACCACCGCCGATGTGCGCGATGTGCAAACCGCGCTGGTGTGGATGGCGGGGAGCTTGCAGGGGGCTAACTGGCCGCTGTTGCTGGTTGCCCTCTGCTGGGGAGGGCCCGCCGTGGTGAGCCTGCTGGCAACGACCCGGGGGGCGGATGCCGCATTACTGGGGGCGCATACCGCCACAGGGCTGGGGGTGAACCTGCGCCGCCATTGCGGGTGGCAGTTTATTGCGCCGGTACTCCTGACAGCAACCGCGGTTTCCTGTGTCGGTAGCCTGGGGTTTGTTGGCCTGGTGGCCCCCCATATGGCCCGGATACTGGTACGCGGGGGCCAGGCCAGCCTGCTGTGGGCCAGTGCATTGCTGGGCGCGCTGCTGGTCCTGGTCACGGATACGCTGGGGCGGCTGGCATTTGCCCCGCTGCAAATACCGGCAGGGATCGTGGTTGCCGGGGTTGGTGGCCCGTGTTTTTTGGTACTGCTCTGGCTGCGCCGGGATCGATTGTAATTTCTGAGGAGTGATATGCGTCGCGTTATCTGGTTAGTGTTATTACTGAGTTATAGCGCCTGGGGGAGCCAGAGCGGCCGGGCATTTACTGACGATCTGGGCCGGACGGTGCAGGTGCCGGATCATCCTCTGCGGATCGTCTCTTTGCACGATCTCGATATTACGATCCCGCTGATCGAGCTGGGGGTGATCCCGGTCGGCAGCCACGGGCGTACCCGGGCAGATGGCAGCCATTTTCTGCGGGCTTCCCGGTTACTGACCGGGGTGGATTTTGATAATGCACCGATTCAGTTTATCGGCACCGCGGATATTGATATTGAAGCGATCGCCGCCCTGAAACCCGATTTGATCATTACGGAGCCTGGCCGTAACACCCCGGTTGAGCAACTGGCCCACATTGCGCCCACGGTGAGTATTGACCACCTGAAAGGCGGCGCGCCGCGGTTGTATAGCAAGCTGGCCTGGCTGACCAACACCCAGCCCCGTCTGGCGCTGCTGGAGGCGCGCTACCAGGCGCAAATTCGCCAGTTAAAGCATGCGATAGGTAATCAGCCGATCACGGTGTCAGTGATTCAGGCAAATAATGGCAAAATCAGCCTGATGCACTCATACCATGCACTTGGCCAGGTGCTGCGCGACGCCGGGTTACATTTCCCTGCGATTATCGACAGTATCCCGGTGGATGGGCGTATGGATGTGAGTGCCGAGCGGCTGCCAGAACTGGATGCCGAGTATGTGTTTGCCACCTGGCGGGCAGATAATGGCGGGACCCCGCAGGACGAGGTGGCCGCCATGAATGCCGTGGTACCTGGCTGGTGCCAGTTTCTCAGCGCCTGCCGGCGCGGCCATTATGTGCTTATCTCCCGGGAAGAGGCGATTTCAAATACCTTTGCCGCGCTGGGGCTGATGGCATCCACCGTACAATCACAGTTGTCTGCTCAGGCACTGGCCACCGTTCATTAACCGGGGAAGACAATGCAACCAGTCAAGAAGAGCCGGAGCCGGGTTGATGTCTGGGAGGAACGCTATCGGGCGCGGGCGCATTTGCTGTCCCCCGGTCTGCAGGCGGTACTGCGTTATATTCACCAGCAGCGAGACGTGGTGCTGGAATGTACCGCCCTGGAGATAGCTGCGGCGGTGAACACCTCTGATGCGACGGTGGTGCGGGCGGTGCAAGCGCTGGGGTTTGCCGGGCTACGGGATCTGAAGCAGACCATGGCCCGCTGGTTTGATCCGGTGATGACCTCTGAAGAGAAGATGACATCAACCGTACAGTCGCTGAGCTGTGATGTGAGTTCCGGTATTGATTTTGTGCTGGAAGGGCATAAACGGGCCTGCGACATATTATCCGGGCCGGAGAACCGCCAGGCGATTGCCCGGGCGGTGTCATTGCTGGTGGAGGCCCGCCAGATTCTGGTATTTGGTATTGGGGCGTCGGGGATCCTGGCCGATTACAGTGCCCGGCTATTTAGCCGTATTGGAATACCTGCGGTGTCCCTGAATCGTACCGGGCTCGGGCTGGCAGAGCAGTTACTGGCGATGCAACGTGGTGATGTGCTGCTGATGATGGCCCAGAAATCTGCCCATAAAGAAGGGGTGACGACACTGCATGAGGCCAGCCGACTGGGGGTGCTGGTGATATTGTTGACCAATGCCGTGGACTCCCGCTTTGCCGGGGAGGCGGATGTGGTTATTGCGGTGCCCCGGGGTGGGGAAAAAGGAAAATTACCGCTGCATGGTACGGTGCTGGTTTGCCTGGAGATGCTGGTGCTGTCTGTGGCGTCGGCGACTACTGCCAGAACCCTGAAGTCGATGAAGCGGATCCAGACGTTCCACCGCGAGCTGAAAGCGGGCGATAAACGCCGGTAAACAGCGTTTATCGCCAATAAAAAAGGCGCTTCCCCATGCCGAAGAGCGCCTTTTTATTCAACGAATTAACTGATGGTAATCAGTTCATGCCGTATTTTTTCAGTTTTTTACGCAGCGTACCGCGGTTGATGCCCATCATCAGGGCAGCGCGGGTCTGATTACCACGGGTGTATTGCATCACCATGTCCAACAGGGGCTGTTCTACTTCAGCCAGTACCAGCTCATAGAGGTCATTAACATCCTGACCATTCAGTTGAGCAAAATAGTTCTTCAGTGCCTGTTTTACCGAGTCACGCAGAGGTTTTTGGGTTACCTGATCCTGAGAGTTAACGGTAGAAACGGTCAGTACGTCAGAATTTACGCGTTGTTCGAACATAGTTCTGTCAGCTCTTTATTTCTGTTTACGCAAAATTTTCGAAGTATGCCTCCAACGCCTCCAGCTGTTCGCTGGCATCCTCAATGGCGTTGAATGTGCGCCGAAACTGGTCATCTGGAGCGTGTTCCTGGAGATACCAGGACACATGCTTACGAGCAATTCGATAGCCTTTTGCCGGACCATAAAAGTCATGCAACGCCCGAACATGCTCGCAAAGCAAGCGCTTAACCTCTGCCAGGGGCAGTGGCGGGAGCAGCTCTCCGGTGTCCAGATAATGCTGGATTTCCCGAAAGATCCAGGGTCTTCCCTGAGCCGCACGGCCTATCATAAGAGCATCAGCCCCTGTATAGTCCAATACTGCTCTGGCTTTAAGCGGGTCTGTAATGTCGCCATTCGCGATGACCGGAATGGAAACGGTCTGCTTAACTGTCCGAATGCTGTCATATTCGGCATTGCCCTGAAACAGACAAGCGCGGGTACGCCCGTGTATCGTCAAAGCCTGAATACCACAGCCCTCAGCCAATTGGGCAATCTCTACACAGTTACGATGCTCTGGATCCCAGCCAGTGCGAATTTTCAGCGTAACAGGCACATCCACTGCGTTGACTACCGTGGAGAGGATCGTCTTGACCAACTCCGGGTATTGCAGCAGGGCAGAACCCGCCAGCTTACGATTCACTTTCTTTGCCGGGCACCCCATATTGATATCAATAATCTGAGCGCCAGCAGCAACATTAATCCGCGCTGCTTCGGCCATTTCTTCAGGCACGCTACCGGCAATTTGCACGGTGCGAATTCCCGGCTCGTCAACATGCACCATCCGCAAACGAGACTTGTCACTGGCCCATACTTCCGGGTTCGATGACATCATCTCCGAAACGGTCAATCCGGCACCCATCTCATAACAGAGAGTGCGAAAAGGCCTGTCAGTGATGCCGGCCATAGGGGCTGCAATCAGACGGTTCCTGAGCTGATAGTGTCCAATGTGCATGAGTTAAGAAATGACCATACTGTGACTGCAAGGCGGCGTATATTACGCATTTTTTGCGCGAGATGAAAGGCCAAACTTTGAACAATCAGCTGTTGTAGATCAATGAATTTCTACCTTTAAGATGGAAAAAGCTTAATAAGTCATATTAATCATTGTGTTAGCTTTCTTAGCAATATTTGTGCTGTTTAAATATTTCCTGAAAGTTCTGGCTATACAACCCAAAAACAGGCGCAGTGTGCTGTTTTTTCAGCCAAAATTAAGTGCTGTTTTGGGAGGTTTATCGCAGATTTTTGCACAAATAGATAAATAGTCTGGTGCCCTCAGGCGCAGCATGTTGCCGCGCCCGAGGAGAAAATCAGCGTTTTGTACCGGTAATGCGGCACCATTCTTCTTTCTCGGCCACCGGGTCGAGCACAAAGCGATCGCGATAGGCATCGCAGACGCTTTGTGCCTGGCTGGCCAGCACCCCGGAAAGACCGAGGGAGCCGCCTTCAACGGGCAGTACGCTAATCAGCGGGGACAGTTCGCGTAATGGGCCCGCAAGGATGTTGGCAACGACTACGTCCGCCTGTATTGACGCTGGCTGGTCCTGTGGCAGGTAGAGCGCCAGGCGGTCTGAGACGCCATTACGCTGGGCATTGTCGCGGCTGGCCTGAATGGCCTGGGGATCGATATCAATACCAATGGCTTTTGCCGCACCCAGCTTCAGGGCGGCAATGGCCAGAATGCCGGAGCCACAGCCGAAGTCGATAACCGTCTTGCCCGCCAGATCCAGGCTGTCCAGCCATTCCAGGCACAGTGAGGTAGTGGGGTGGGTACCGGTACCAAATGCCAGGCCAGGATCAAGCATCACATTGACCGCGGTCGGGTCCGGGATGTCGCGCCAGCTCGGGCAGATCCACAGGCGGCGGCCAAAGCGCATCGGGTGGAAGTTGTCCATCCACTCGCGTTCCCAGTCTTTATCTTCCAGCTGCTCAATACGGTGATGGAAGCCAGCGCCCAGCAGCGGATGCTGCGCCAGAATAGCGACCACTTCTTTCATGTCGGTTTCGGCATCATACAGGCCGATGACATCAGTATCGCCCCACAGGCGGGTCTCTCCAGGCAGCGGCTCAAATACCGGCGTATCGTGGGTGTCCTGGAACGTAACGGAAACCGCACCGCTCTCGATCAGGCCATCGCCCAGTTCTTCCGCCTGGTTACCGGTGGTATTAATTTTCAGTTGGATCCATGGCATGGCTTAACTCTTTATTTATCAGAAGGTGAAACAGAAATGATTGCCGCCCGGCTTTCACCGGCGCGGTTACCTATCAGAAACGCTATCAGGCTTAATAATAGTGAAGGCACTATCGGGTGGAAGCCAAACAGCGGGATCTTCACGCCGGCCAGGACGGCATACAGCACGCCGCCGACGATCATCGCGCTCAGTGCGCCGCTGCCGTTAGCCCGTTCCCAATACAGGCCGAGCACCAGCGGCCAGAGGAACACCGCTTCCAGGCCACCAAAGGCCAGCAAATTGAGCCAGATAATCATTTCTGGCGGGCGCCAGGCGGCCAGCAACAGTAATGCGCCGAGGATCAGGGTGATTGCCGCGGACATTCGCTTCAGGCGCCGCTCGTTTTGCGCCTGCTCCGGATGCAGGTTCAGCCACAGATCTTTAATGATCGTCGCCGACGATTGAAGTAACTGCGCATTAATGGTCGACATAATCGCCGCCATCGGGGCGGCAAGGAAAATGCCCGCGGCGATGGGCGGCAGCACGGTGACCATCAGCGTCGGGACCACCAGATCCGGGACTTTTAAGTCCGGCAGCACCGCCCGGCCAAGGGCACCGGCAAGGTGCATACCGAACATTAATATTGCCACCACAATGGTGCCAATGATCATACCGCGGTGCACCGCCTTACTGTCCTTATAGGAGATACAGCGTACTGCGGTATGGGGCAGGCCGATGACCCCAAAGCAGACCAGCACCCAGAATGAGGTCATAAACGCCGGGGACAAGATATCGTCTGCCCCCCGGGGGGAGACCAGCTTAGGATCGATCTGCTGAAGTTTATCCACGGCGTTATGCAGGCCACCGGCGGCATGAACAATCCCCACTAACAGCAAAATCGTCCCCAGCAGCATCACCATGCCCTGCATGGTGTCGTTAAGGACGCTGGCCCGGAAGCCGCCGAACGCGGTATAGAGCGCAATACTGATGCCGAAAATCAGCAGGCCGGTTTCATAGGGGATGCCGGCGGCGGTTTCCAGCAGCCTGGCCCCGCCAATAAATTGCACCGTCATGGCGCCGACAAACGCCACCAGCAGGCTCAGGCTGGCAAACCACACCAGAGTGCGGCTCTGGTAGCGGGCATACAGCATATCGTTGAGGGTCACGGCATTATAACGCCGGGCGAGGATAGCGAATTTTTTGCCCAGAATGCCCAGAGACAGCCACACCGCCGGGAGCTGGATCATCGCCAGCAGCACCCAGCCGAGGCCATATTTATAGGCGGCGCCGGGGCCGCCTATAAACGAACTGGCGCTGATATAGGTGGCGGTGAGGGTCATGGCCAGCACCACTCCGCCCATAGAACGGCTGCCGAGGAAATACTCGTTAAGAAAGTTACCGGTCTGGCGGCGGCACATGGCGTAGATGGAGATGCCCATCACGATAATCAGGTAAGCGACAAGGGGGACTATCACTTCAAGACGCATGATCATCCTCCAGCGGAATATCTTTAAAAATGCGTTTTATCATCAGCCAGCAGAACAGAATAAAGAGCAGAGGCACCAGCAAACAGGCCATTTCAAACCAGTGGGGGAATCCGGTGATCCCCTGAGCAGAATCAGGTAAGTAAGCGGCTACTAACCAGGCGGCCAGATACAGTAATGTTAGCCAGAGCGCCCAGCGTGCTTCTTTGTGTGCCTGGATAAAGCGTTTATCCATTGGAACCCCGGGTCATTAAGAAAGGCGCGATTGTACATTATGGGGACAGGGCGCAAAAAAGAAAAAGGCCGGTTTCCCGGCCTTGTCTGTGGCTCCGGAAGATTACTTCTCCAGAAGGCCCAGTTTCTTCTCAAGGTAGTGGATGTTACTGCCACCACGCTGGAAGTTTTCGTCATCCATAATCCGCATCTGCAGTTCAATGTTGGTTTTGATACCATCAATGATCAGCTCTTGCAGGGCAATCTTCATGCGCGCAATGGCGACTTCACGGGTTTCACCGAAGCAAATCAGCTTACCAATCATAGAGTCGTAATAAGGCGGCACGGTGTAGCCTGCATAGATATGCGACTCCCAGCGCACGCCAAAACCACCCGGCGCATGGAAGCGGGTAATTTTACCCGGGCTTGGCAGGAAGGTATTAGGATCTTCGGCGTTAATACGGCATTCCACCGCATGGCCACGCACCACAATATCTTCTTGCTTGATGGACAGCGGCTGACCAGCGGCAATACGCAGCTGTTCTTTGATCAGGTCGACGCCGGTAATCATTTCGGTAACCGGATGCTCTACCTGGATACGGGTGTTCATTTCAATGAAGTAGAACTCGCCGTCTTCGAACAGGAATTCGAAGGTGCCCGCCCCGCGGTAACCGATATCCACACAGGCTTTCGCACAGCGGCCGCCGATGAACTCACGCAGCTCCTGGGTAATGCCCGGTGCCGGTGCTTCTTCGACCACTTTCTGGTGACGGCGCTGCATAGAGCAATCGCGTTCAGCCAGATAGATAGCGTGGCCCTGGCCATCAGCCAGTACCTGGATTTCCACGTGACGCGGATTCTCCAGATATTTTTCCATGTAAACCATGTCGTTGTTAAAGGCGGCTTTCGCTTCAGCACGGGTCATGGTGATGGATTCCGCCAGATGGGCATCATCACGGACGACACGCATACCGCGACCGCCGCCGCCGCCGGAGGCTTTGATAATCACCGGGTAACCAATGCGTTTGGCAATGGCGCGGTTTTTATCCATATCGTCGCCCAGCGGGCCGTCAGACCCCGGTACGCAAGGGACACCGGCTTCTTTCATGGCGTGGATAGCGGAAACTTTGTCGCCCATCAGGCGGATAGTTTCGGCTTTCGGGCCAATGAAGATAAAGCCAGAGCGTTCAACCTGCTCAGCGAAGTCGGCGTTTTCAGACAGAAAGCCATAACCCGGGTGGATGGCAACCGCACCGGTGATTTCCGCGGCAGAGATAATTGCCGGGATATTCAGGTAGCTTTTGACTGAGGGCGCCGGCCCGATGCAGACCGTTTCGTCTGCCAGCAATACGTGTTTCAGATCGCGATCCGCGGTGGAATGCACTGCAACGGTCTTGATGCCCAGTTCTTTACAGGCACGCAGGATACGCAGTGCGATTTCCCCACGGTTGGCGATAACAATTTTATCCAGCATTGTTCGCCTCGTTATTCGATGACGACCAGCGGCTCGTCAAATTCTACAGGCTGACCGTTTTCGACCAGAACCGCTTTAACCACACCGGCTTTATCCGCTTCGATCTGGTTCATCATTTTCATTGCTTCAACGATGCACAGGGTATCGCCAACGTTAACTTTCTGGCCAATTTCCACGAAGGCTTTCGCATCCGGGCTAGGGGTACGGTAGAAAGTCCCGACCATCGGGGAACGCACAATGTGGCCACTGATTTCAGCTGCCGCTGGCGCTTCTGCTACCGGAGCAACAGGTGCGACGGCGTTAGCCAGGGCTGGTTGTGGCTGCTGAGGCTGCATATAAGGGGCTGCATACGCCTGCTGCATGATCGGTGCCTGATTGACAACCGCACGGCTGATGCGTACTGACTCTTCTCCCTCAGAAATTTCCAATTCAGCGATGCCTGATTCTTCAACCAGTTCAATCAGTTTTTTAATCTTACGAATATCCATGAGTGGGTTCCGTACTCTCGTTTAGTTTGACTTTGACAAGCGTTTTACAGCTGTCTGTAGTGCCCAGGAGTAGCCATCTGCGCCAAAACCGCAGATCACTCCGGCAGCAATATCAGAAAGATATGAATGATGGCGGAACGGCTCGCGGGCATGCACGTTACTGAGGTGTATTTCGATAAACGGAATACTGACCGCCAGTAATGCATCGCGAAGCGCAACGCTGGTATGCGTGAACGCGGCCGGATTAATCAGGATATAGTCCACAGTGTCTTTAGCCTGATGAATACGGTCGATAAGCGCATACTCCGCGTTTGATTGCAGGTGAGCCAGTGTCACATTCAACCTTCCGGCCTCTGTCTCCAGCTGCTGGACAATTTCTGCCAGCGTCTGGCTACCGTATTTTTCTGGCTCGCGTGTACCGAGCATATTCAGGTTTGGGCCATTCAAAAGCAGAATGCGAAATTTATCTGACATCGTGCCGCTATCTCCAGCGATTTTCAGGTAATTTACAAAATATACCTACGTTTCGGGATTGTCACCTGGCGGGCCGTAATGGCGACCAGGGCAAAAACCAAAGTCGCACATTATAACTATTTCGTAGCATTTGGCAGCTAAATGCTGGTCTTATCAGGGAAGATTATCAACTCATATCCAGGAAAAGGGCGGATTATCGCCAGGTTATGCGGGAAACTGCACGTTTCAGCGGCGGTTTCGCCACCATAACGCCAGTTTCTTATAGCGCAGTGTCAGGAGTAAAAACGCGCCGATACTGTAAACCAGCGGCTGTGGTGACAGCACTTTCACCGACCATAAGTAATGTATCGGGGCCAAAACAGCGACAATATAGACCCCATTATGCAGGGTTTGCCAGCGTTTTCCGAGTTTCCGCTGCGATCCGCGGGTCGAGGTTATGGCCAGAGCGAGCAATATTACCCAGCAAATCGCCCCCAGTATTAAGTAGGGCCGGGTGGTTATCTCCTGGCCGAGCAGTAACAGATTTTCTATCCCCAGCTCCAGTAGCGCATAACTGATTAAGTGCAGACTCACCCAGGCAAAACACCAGAGCCCCAGCAGACGGCGGGTTTGCATCAGCAGTGACTGGTGGGTCAGCTTCGCCAGTGGCGAGACCAGCAGGGTCGCCAGCAGTAACTTGAGCCCCATGCGGCCGGTAAAGTGCTGGATATCTTTGGCCGGATCGGCACTGAATAGCCCCTGGCTGGCGGCAAAGATCAACCACAGCAGAGGTAAAAAAGCCGCCAGATGCAAGGCGGCTTTTAGCCAGAACAGATGACGGCGAGTCAGGCGCATCAGAAATTCTCCCGCAGGTTGAGGCCGCGATATAAAGACGCGACTTCATCAGCGTAGCCGTTAAACAGTAATGTCGGTTGACGTTTCACATCCAGGATACCGCCGCTGCCGATAAAACGTTCTGTGGCCTGGGACCAGCGCGGATGGTTAACCTGGGGGTTCACATTGGCGTAAAAACCGTACTCATTCGGTGCCGACAGGTTCCAGGTAGTTGGTGGGCGCTCACGTACTAGTTTGATACTGACAATAGACTTGATGCCTTTAAAGCCGTATTTCCAGGGCACAATCAGGCGGATGGGCGCCCCGTTCTGCGGCGGCAGCGTTTTACCATACACCCCGGTGACCATCATGGTGAGAGGATGCATGGCCTCATCAATACGCAGCCCTTCGACATAAGGATAGTTGAGGCCGCCGCCGATGAAGCGGTCTTTCTGACCGGGCATTTGCTCCGGGCGGTAGAGCGTCTCGAAGGCGACATATTTGGCGTTGCTGGTGGGCTCGACCATCGCCAGCAGCTTATGGAGCGGGAAGCCAATCCACGGCACCACCATTGACCAGGCTTCAACGCAGCGCATCCGGTAAATACGCTCCTCAAGGGCGAATTTTTTCAGCAGGTCATCATGGTCGAGGGTCAGCGGTTTGGCGACTTCGCCGCTGATTTTCAGGCTCCAGGGGTCGGTAATCAGCCCTCCGGCGTTGGCCGCCGGGTCGGCTTTATCCAGCCCGAACTCATAGAAATTGTTATAGCCTGAGACTTTGTCTTCCGGGGTTTTCTCCAGGTTATTTTGCCACTGGGCCGGCTGGCTGAAGCTGAGCGGCTGCCCCGGGGGTGCCTTCGGGCGGTCATTACCTTTAAACCAGTCCAGTACTGTTGCCTGGGCGTGGGATGACAGGGCCAGGGAGGCCGCACTGATCCCTAATACTTTAAGCACCTGGCGGCGCTCCATGTTAAAGACGGATTCGGCCGTGACATCCGTCTCCTTCAGTTGGTGATTTTTTCTGCGCATACCACTCTCCAGAATAGGGGGAATTACCGCGGGCACTACTGACTACCGGCTTGCAGCGTACCACTGGTGCTGGTGCGCAAATATTCACATTTTTGTTAAAATTATCATGCGAGTGTGAGGTGCTGATCTAAGTGTAGTGTGAGATGGGGCGATAACATTGCGCGCATTTGTGACCAGAAATAACGGATAATCCCGGGTAGGTTTGCTAGTATGCAGACCCCCCGCTAAACAAGAAAGTTAGTGCTTACTATGTGGTCAGCGTTTGCCCACACGGTGCGCCAGTACCGGGGGTAACCATGATTTCGGGATCCAACAATCAGGCGGAATTATCTCAGGGATGCGATTAACGACCAAATTTTCAGCGTATTTAGCGGTATTAACCGGGCTGGCAGTGATAGTGACGCTGTTCGGTGCTTCGCTTAGCTTTTATATGTCGGTGCAGACCAAAAGCGGCGCGCGGGTGCAGGCGGTGGCAACCATGGTGGACAACCAGTTGTTCTACCAGACACCAGAACAGCTCGGCCAGTATAGCGTCTCATTGATGATCCCGTCGGACATTACCCGTTTTGAACTGCTGCGCGGTGACCAGGTTATCCTCGATAAACAGCAAATCCCGCCTTACCATGCGGCCCATAAGGCATCCCGCGATAAGGTGATGACCGTGGCGCTGATTAAACACCCCGGAATGTCGTTACGCCTGACCTACCATGACCCTGCCGTTGAACACTATCAGTCGTTAATGACCATGGGGCCACTGACCATCGCCATCGGATTTATGGTGCTGGTGGTGTTTTTCTCTTCGCGCTGGGTAAAGCGCCAGTTGCGTGGTCAGGAAATGATGGAACTCCGGGCGGAGCGCATCCTGAGAGGGGAACGGGGTAAAGAAGCCCGCGGCAGCATTATGGAATGGCCGTACCGTACCAGCCTGGCGCTGGACCGTTTACTGGATGAACTGCAAGAGGCCGGGGCCCGTCGCCACCGGGTCGATACCCTGATCCGCAGCTATGCGGCGCAGGATGATAAAACCGGGCTGAGTAACCGGCTGTTTTTTGATAATCAGCTGGCGACCATGCTGGATGATCACGAAGGGGATGGCATGCACGGGGTGGTGATGTTGATCCGTCTGCCGGATGCCGATGTCCTGCGTGATTCCTGGGGGGAGGCCGATGTCGAAGAGGTGATGTTCCGCATCGTCAACGTGATCGCTTCTTTTATTACCCGTTATCCTGGCGCGCTGCTGGCGCGTTATTTCCGCAACGATTTTGCCGTGTTATTGCCCCACCGTACCCTGAAAGAGGCAGACAGCATTGCCGGGCAACTGGTGAAACAGATTGATGCGCTGCCCAGTACCCGCATTGTTGATCGCGACAATATGCTGCACATCGGCGTGTGTGCCTGGCGTAGCGGGCAGTCAACGGAGCAGGTGATAGAGAACGCCGGGGAGGCGGTGCGCCATGCGGCCTTGCAGGGCGGTAATGGCTGGGCGGTATATGACAGTTCCCTGCCGGAAAAAGGCCGGGGAAATGTGCGCTGGCGGACGCTTATCGAGCTGACCCTGCAAAGCAATGGTCCGCGGTTTTATCAGAAGCCTGCTGTCATGCAGGATGGCCATGTACACCACCGGGATATTCTGTGCCGTATTGCGGATGGCGACCAGGAGGTAATTGCCGCCGAATATATTTTGATGGTGCGCCAGTTTGGTTTATCAGAGCCTTACGATCGCCTGGTTATCTCCCGGGTGCTGCCTTTGCTGGCTATCTGGCCGGAAGAGACCTTTGCAGTATCCATTTCGGTTGAGTCGCTGATCCGTGATGATTTCCAGGGCTGGCTGCGCGATACGCTGATGCAGTGCGAACGCAGCCGCCGCCAGCGGCTGATCCTCGAACTGGAAGAGGCCGATGTCAGCCAGCACAGTGAGCGGCTGCACCGTATTGTCCGGCTAATCAAAGCGCTGGGGACCCGGGTGGCGGTTTCTCAGGCGGGGTTGACCGTGGTCAGCAGTGCCTATATTCAGCAACTGGGGATTGAGTTTGTTAAGCTCCATCCCGTATTGGTCCGAAATATTGATCGGCGCACGGAAAATAAACTCTTTGTCCAAAGTCTTGTCGAAGCATGCAATGATACGAAAACGCAGGTCTTTGCTTCCGGTGTTCGGACAAACGGCGAGTGGCAAACGCTGTTGTCATGTGGAGTGAGCGGTGCTCAGGGGGATTTTTTTGCTAAATCGATGCCTCTGGATCTCCACGTGAAAAAATATTTGCAAAGATATTCGGTTTGACCTGCTGTTTACGCCGTTTTCACGTAGAATGTTGCGCGCTGCATCTGGAGTGGGACGTACTTGCGAGCCAGCCGGAATAGCGCAGCACGTATACGACAGTTGGTTTATCTGATTAACTTCCCGGTTTTGTTAAGGACGATTTGGCGCCGAAGTGTCGGAACACGCGTCGGCCGGGGATGCGTTGTCGCGAAATGTAACAACCCGGTAATATCAGAAACGAACTGCACTATTTTTCACCGCAGCAGAACATTTTTGCGCCTTGTCCCTGCTTCGTGTGGTTGGTAAAGTAAGCGGATTTTGTGTCCGCCCCAGCTTTCAGGATTATCCCTTAGTATGTTGAAAAAATTTCGTGGCATGTTTTCTAATGACCTGTCCATTGACCTGGGTACTGCGAATACCCTGATTTATGTAAAAGGACAAGGCATCGTTTTGAATGAGCCTTCTGTTGTCGCCATTCGTCAGGATCGTGCCGGCTCACCGAAAAGTGTCGCCGCCGTTGGTCATGATGCGAAACAGATGCTCGGTCGTACTCCGGGTAATATCGCGGCTATTCGTCCGATGAAAGACGGCGTTATTGCCGATTTCTTCGTGACTGAAAAAATGCTGCAGCACTTTATCAAACAGGTTCACAGCAACAGCTTTATGCGCCCAAGCCCGCGCGTACTGGTGTGTGTGCCGGTAGGTGCAACCCAGGTAGAGCGTCGCGCTATTCGTGAATCCGCCCAGGGCGCCGGTGCCCGTGAAGTCTTCCTGATTGAAGAGCCGATGGCTGCTGCAATCGGTGCTGGCCTGCCGGTTTCTGAAGCAACCGGTTCCATGGTGGTGGATATCGGTGGTGGTACCACTGAAGTGGCGGTGATCTCCCTGAACGGGGTGGTTTACTCTTCTTCTGTACGTATCGGCGGCGATCGCTTTGATGAAGCTATCATTAATTACGTGCGTCGTAATTATGGCTCACTGATCGGTGAAGCCACCGCAGAACGCATCAAACATGAAATCGGTTCCGCTTATCCGGGCGATGAAGTGCGTGAAATCGAAGTGCGTGGCCGTAACCTGGCTGAAGGGGTGCCGCGCGGCTTTACCCTGAACTCCAATGAAATCCTCGAAGCATTACAGGAACCGCTGACCGGTATCGTAAGTGCCGTGATGGTTGCCCTGGAACAGTGCCCGCCGGAGCTGGCTTCTGATATTTCCGAACGCGGTATGGTGCTGACCGGTGGTGGTGCACTGCTGCGTAACCTGGACCGTCTGCTGATGGAAGAAACCGGTATTCCGGTTGTGGTTGCAGAAGATCCGTTGACCTGCGTCGCCCGTGGCGGCGGTAAAGCGCTTGAAATGATCGACATGCATGGCGGCGACTTATTCAGCGAAGAGTAATCTGCCGCAGGTGAGGGGCAATCCGTGGGGTTGCCCTGTTCTGTTGGCCCGGAAATACGCATAGCCTATGAAGCCCATTTTTAGCCGTGGCCCGTCGCTACAGATTCGCCTTATTTTGGCGGTGCTGGTTGCGCTTGGTGTCATTATTGCCGACAGCCGCCTGGGTACGTTCAGCCAGATTCGAACGTACATGGACACTGCCGTCAGCCCTTTCTATTTTATATCAAATGGTCCCCGTGAATTACTGGATAATGTGTCGCAAACCCTCGGCTCTCGCCAACAAATAGAGCTGGAAAACCGCGCATTGCGTCAGGAATTAATCCTGAAAAACAGTGAATTACTGATGCTGGGCCAGTACAAGCAGGAAAATGCCCGTCTGCGCGAACTGTTGGGCTCCCCTTTGCGCCAGGATGAGCAAAAAATGGTCACTCAGGTGATCTCTACCGTCAATGACCCTTACAGTGATCAGGTGGTTATTGATAAAGGTAGCGTCAACGGCGTCTATGAAGGACAGCCGGTTATCAGTGATAAAGGCGTGGTCGGGCAGGTGGTTGCAGTCGCCAAACTGACCAGTCGCGTATTGCTGATTTGTGATGTGACACATGCGCTGCCGATTCAGGTGCTGCGCAACGACATTCGTGTGATTGCTGCCGGTAACGGATGCACTGATGATTTACAGCTGGAACACCTGCCGGGGAATACCGACATTCGGGTAGGTGATGTCCTGGTGACCTCCGGGCTGGGGGGACGTTTCCCTGAAGGGTATCCGGTAGCGGTAGTCTCTTCCGTTAAACTGGATACTCAGCGCGCCTATACCGTGATTCAGGCTCGCCCGACGGCGGGTTTGCAGCGTCTGCGCTATTTGCTGCTGTTGTGGGGGGCGGACCGTAACGGCGCCAACCCAATGACACCGGAAGAAGTGCACCGCGTGGCCAATGAACGCCTGATGCAGATGATGCCTCAGGTATTGCCTGCGCCGACCACCATGGGGCCGCCGTCGCCGGGTATCGCGCCGGCAACCACCACCACCCCTGTGCCCGCTGCACCTGCTGCAAATGGTCAACCCGCCGCAGCGCCTGCGGCCCAGGGAGGCAATTAGTGGCGAGTTATCGTAGTCAGGGTCGCTGGGTTATCTGGCTCTCTTTTCTGATTGCCCTGTTACTGCAAGTCATGCCCTGGCCGGACGACCTGTTGGTCTACCGGCCGAACTGGGTATTACTGATCTTGATCTACTGGATCCTGGCATTACCCCACCGGGTTAACGTCGGGATGGGCTTTATTATGGGGGCGGTGCTGGATTTGATCAGCGGTTCAACGCTGGGGGTCCGGGCACTGTCCCTGAGTATTATTGCCTATCTGGTGGCGTTAAAATTTCAGTTGTTCCGTAATCTGGCGCTCTGGCAGCAGGCGCTGGTGGTTGTGCTACTCTCACTGGCTACCGATCTCATTGTTTTCTGGGCAGAGTTTTTAGTGATTAATGTCTCTTTCCGCCCGGAAGTGTTCTGGAGTAGTGTAGTTAACGGTGTGCTCTGGCCCTGGATATTCTTACTGATGCGCAAAATTCGCCAACAGTTTGCCGTGCAATAATTAAGGTCGATGATAACCATGCTTTATCTTGCTTCCGGTTCCCCGCGGCGCCAGGAGCTGCTCAGCCTGATGGGAATACAATTCGAGCGAATTGTCCCGGGGATTGAAGAGCAGCGCCAGGCCGGTGAAACCCCAGAACAGTATGTCCAGCGCCTGGCCCGGGATAAAGCCCGGGCCGGTGTCGTCATGGCACCACGTGATTTACCTGTGCTGGGAGCGGATACCATTGTTATCCTTAATGGTGAGGTGCTGGAGAAGCCGCGTGATCCTGAGCACGCTGCCCGGATGTTGGGGCAGTTATCCGGGCAAACGCACCAGGTGATGACGGCGGTAGCCATTGCTGATCGCCAGCAGGTGCTGCACTGCCTGGTGACCACCGCGGTGACCTTTTGCCGGTTATCGGCAGAGGATATTCACCACTACGTTGCCAGCGGCGAGCCGCTGGACAAAGCCGGTGCCTATGGTATCCAGGGGGCCGGTGGCTGTTTTGTCAGGGAAATTCATGGCAGTTACCACGCTGTTGTCGGCTTGCCTCTGGTGGAAACCCGGGAGCTGCTGAGACAGTTCGACGCATTGCGGGACGGGAGAAGTAAAAATGACAGCTGAATTACTGGTAAATATCACCCCTTCAGAGACCAGGGTGGCCTATATCGACGGGGGGATCCTGCAGGAGATTCACATTGAACGTGAAGCCCGGCGCGGGATTGTAGGCAATATCTACAAAGGTCGCGTTAGTCGTGTCCTGCCTGGAATGCAGGCGGCATTTGTAGATATTGGTCTGGATAAAGCCGCGTTTTTGCATGCCTCCGACATCATGCCCCACACAGAATGTGTCGCCGGGGATGAGCAAAAGAACTTTACCGTGCGGGACATTTCTGAGCTGGTTCGCCAGGGGCAGGATCTGATGGTGCAGGTGGTGAAAGATCCGCTGGGTACCAAAGGGGCGCGCCTGACCACGGATATTACCCTGCCGTCCCGCTACCTGGTGTTTATGCCCGGTGCGTCTCACGTAGGGGTATCCCAGCGCATTGAAAGTGAGAGTGAGCGCGAACGCCTGAAGGCGGTGGTATCGTCCTATTGTGACGAGCAGGGCGGTTTTATTATTCGCACAGCGGCGGAAGGGATCTGTGAAGACGATCTGGCCTCCGATGCGGCCTACCTGAAACGTGTCTGGACCAAGGTGATGGAGCGTAAAAAACGCCACCAGACCCGCTATCAGCTGTACGGTGAGCTGGCGCTCGCCCAGCGCGTACTGCGCGATTTTGCCGATACGTCACTGGATCGTATCCGGGTCGACTCCCGCTTGACCTTCGATATGCTCCAGGAGTTTACCGGGGAATATATTCCGGATATGACGGGGAAACTTGAGCATTACAGCGGCCAGCAACCTATCTTTGATCTTTATGATGTTGAAAATGAAATCCAGCGTGCGCTGGAGCGTAAAGTGGAGCTCAAGTCCGGCGGTTATCTGATTATTGACCAGACCGAGGCGATGACCACCATTGATATCAACACCGGTGCTTTCGTCGGGCACCGCAATCTTGATGACACCATTTTCAATACCAATATTGAAGCCACCCAGGCCATCGCCCGCCAGCTGCGGCTGCGTAACCTTGGGGGGATTATCATTATCGACTTTATTGACATGAGCAATGAAGATCACCGGCGACGGGTGCTGCACTCCCTGGAGCAGGCGCTGAGTAAAGATCGGGTAAAAACCGGTATCAGTGGCTTTTCGCAGTTAGGGCTGGTGGAAATGACCCGTAAGCGCACCCGGGAAAGCATTGAGCACGTGCTATGCAGCGAATGCCCAACCTGCCACGGGCGCGGTACGGTGAAAACGGTCGAGACGGTATGCTATGAGATCATGCGCGAAATTGTGCGCGTGCATCACGCCTACGATTCCGATCGCTTCCTGGTCTACGCGTCTCAGTCGGTAGCGGAAGTGCTGAAAGGCGAGGAGTCCCACGCGCTGGCCGAAGTCGAAATATTTGTCGGCAAGCAGGTGAAAGTACAAATCGAACCGCTCTATAACCAGGAGCAGTTTGACGTAGTCATGATGTAACTCCCCGGAGATTGCACGACGTTACGGCCCGCGACAGCGGCTAACAAGGAGATACACGTGAGGCGACTGCCGGGGATCCTATTACTCACAGGCGCATCGTTGGTGGTGGCCGCAGCCCTGGTGGTGAGCGGCTTTCGCCTGCTGTTGCCGCATCTTGATAGCTTGCGCCCCACGCTATTGGCTAAAGTCGACGCCTATACTGGGCTGCCGATAAAAGTCGGCGCCCTGCAAGCCGACTGGCGGAGCTTTGGGCCGACGCTGGATGCCCGCGATATCTCCGTCAGTATGGAGGATGGCAGAAGCCTGTCCGCCAAACGGGTGACCCTGGCGCTGGATGTCTGGCAAAGCCTGCTGCATATGCGCTGGCAATTCCGGGATCTGACCTTCTACCAGCTGCATGTGCGGACCAATACTCCCCTGACACAGAACAGCGATAGCGGCGACCTGCAGGCGGATAAATTCCGCGATCTGTTTTTGTACCAGTTCGATCACTTTGATCTGCGCGACAGCACCCTCAGTTTTCTTACCCTCTCAGGCCAGCGCGCCGAGCTGAGTATCCCCCAGCTGACATGGCTCAACTCCCGTAACCGCCATCGTGCGGAAGGGACGGTGAATTTATCCAGTTTTAACGGCCAGCATGGGCTGGTGTCGGTGCGAATGGATCTGCGCGATGAGAGCGGGGTGCTCAACCACGGCACGGTCTGGATGCAGGCCGATGACGTCGATGTAAAACCCTGGCTCAATAAATGGGCCCAGGAAAAGGTCGCCCTTGATGCCGCCAGCTTTAGTATGACTGCCTGGTTGAATATCAGTAAGGGCGACATTGCCGGGGGTAATGTCTGGCTGCGCAAAGGCGGCGCCCGCTGGCAAGGGGACAATCGCGCCCACCATCTGGTGGTGGACGACTTAATGGCGGAGATCACCCAGGTTGATAATGGCTGGCAGGTGACCATCCCGTCTACCCGCATCAAGATTGATAACACCCCCTGGTCAGACGGCAGCCTGGCGCTGGCCTGGCTACCGCAAGGCGCCGATAAACCGGCAGCGGGTCAGCCACAAAACGGTGAATTACGGGTACGGGCCCGGGACCTGAACCTGGAAAATCTCACGCCATTACTGCCGTTTGGTGAAAAATTCTCTGACCAGATTGGTCCTATCTGGCGCGCCATGCAGCCCAGCGGAAAAATCGTGCTGCTGGCGGCAGATATCCCCCTGCAAGACAGCGCTAAAACCCGTTTTCAGGGCCAGTGGCAAGGGGTGAGCTGGCAGCAGTGGCAGCTGATCCCCGGGGTGGCGCATTTATCCGGCACGCTGTCGGGTAGCGTGGAGGACGGCCAGGTCACCGCCCGGGTCGACAATGCCAAAATGCCGTATCAGGGAGTATTCCGGGCCCCGCTGGAGATACAGCACGGCAAGGCGACCCTGAGCTGGAAGAACAACGCCGATGGCTGGTATCTGGACGGCAGCAATATTGATGTCGCGGCGACCGGTGTCCGGGCGGCGGGGGACTTCCGCTACAGCCAGCCGCAGAATGATCAGCCCTGGCTCAGTATTCTGGCGGGGATCGCCACCAGTGATGGCGGTAATGCCTGGCGCTATTTCCCGGAAAACTTGATGGGTAAAGCGCTGGTGGATTACCTGAGCGGCGCGATTCAGGGCGGCCAGGCCGATAACGCCACCCTGGTCTATGGCGGTAACCCGCATTTATTCCCGTATAAACATAATGAGGGCCAGTTCCAGGTGTGGGTGCCGCTGCATAATGCCACCTTTGCCTTCCAGCCGGACTGGCCCGCGTTACAGCACTTTGATATTGATCTCGACTTTGTGAACGACGGTTTATGGATGAAAACCAACGCCGTGATGCTGGGCGGGGTCAAAGCCAGCGGGTTGACTGCCGACATCCCGCACTATGACAAAGATCAGCTGCTGATCAGCGCGGATATCGCCGGCCCGGGGGATGCCGTGGGGCCTTATTTCCGGCAAACGCCGCTGGATGACTCTCTGGGGGCTACCCTGGAGCAGTTGCAGCTTTCCGGCGGGGTGAATGCCAAACTGAATCTCGATATTCCGCTGGATGGCGCAATGACCACCGCCAAAGGGGATGTCACGCTGCGGGATAACCAGTTGTTTATCAAACCGCTTAATACCACCCTGAAAGGGCTGAGCGGAAAATTCAGTTTTGTGAATGGTGATTTACAGAGCCAGCCCCTGCGGGCGAGCTGGTTCAACCAGCCGGTGGGGATCGACTTCAATACCAAACAGGGGGCCAGTGCTTACAGCGTGGGGGTTAACCTGCAGGGGGACTGGCAGCCAGCCCGGATGGGGGTATTACCCGGCCAGGTAGAGAATAAAGTCCGCGGCAGCATTCCCTGGCAAGGGAAGGTGGCCATCGACCTGCCTTACCGCGGCGGGACAGGCTACCGTGTCGATCTGAATGGCGATCTCCGGCAGTTCTCCAGCCAGTTACCGGCCCCGGCGGCGAAATCAGCCGGTGATGCGCTGCCGGTCAATGTGCAGGTGAAGGGCGATCTTAACCATTTTGATTTAACCGCCAGCGCGGGGAATAACCGTTTTAACAGCCGCTGGTTACTGAAAAACAAACTCACTCTCGACAGCGCCATTCTGGCCTCTGACGCGAAAACTACCCCGCCACTGCCCGGAGAGAGTGAGATAGAACTGAATCTTCCGGCGCTGGATGGCGCGCAGTGGCTGGCGCTGTTTCAGCAGGGGGCGGCCGATCACGTCAGCTCTACCACCGTCTTCCCGTCGCGGGTGACCTTACGCACCCCGCAACTGACCATGGGAGGCCAGCAGTGGAAAAATATCAGCCTTATTTCCCAGCCGTTACCGGGGGGAACCCAGGTCAGCGCTGAAGGACGTGAAATCAACGGCAGCCTGCTGATGCGCAAATCTGGCCCCTGGGAAGCGGACATCAAATATCTCTATTTCAATCCAACCATGCCGGCCGCTGCCAGTGGGGCGCCGGGTATTGCTACGGCGGATAGCCACAGTATTGATTTCTCCCGCTGGCCGGCGCTGCAATTACGCTGTAAAGAGTGCTGGCTGTGGGGCCAGAAATATGGCCGTATTGATGGGGACCTGGCGGTGCAGGATAAGACGCTGACCCTGAGTAATGGCCTGATTGATACCGGCTTTGCCCAGCTTACCGCCAGCGGTGAATGGGTGAATAAACCCAGCGAAGTGCGCACCTCCCTGAAAGGTATCCTGAAAGGGAAAAAACTCAATGCCGCGGCGGACTTCTTTGGCCAGATCTCCCCGGTACAGGATGCCTCTTTTAATGTGAATTACGATCTGCACTGGCGGGATGCCCCCTGGCGTCCGCAGGTTTCCTCACTCAGTGGCATACTGAAAGTGGCGCTGGGAAAAGGGGTAATTACCGATCTCGGCACCGGCCGCACCGGGCAGTTACTGCGGTTAGTGAGCTTTGATGCGCTGCTGCGTAAGCTGCGGTTTGATTTCAGCGATACCTTTGGCAGTGGGTTTTATTTTGACTCGATCCACAGCACCTCGTGGATCAAAGATGGGGTGATGCATACCGACGATACGCTGGTGGATGGGCTGGAAGCCGATATCGCCATGCAGGGGTCGGTGGATCTGGTCAACCGTCGGCTGAATATGGAAGCGGTGATCGCCCCGGAAATTTCGGCGACGGTGGGGGTCGCCACGGCCTTTGCTATAAACCCAATAGTGGGGGCGGCAGTGTTTGCTGCCAGCAAGGTGCTGGGGCCCATCTGGAGCAAGATCTCCGTGCTGCGTTACCGGATAACCGGGCCGATGGATAAGCCGCAGGTGAACGAAGTGCTGCGCCAGCCGCGGGTTCCCAAAAAGCAATAATTTGACGCGGGCGATGAATTACCGCAATCTCAATAGATATCCCCGTTAATTCGCCTGCCCCCGTGTGATGCGGGGGCAGAGCCGGACTGAAACCATTTAACCACCCTCGCGGTGGTCACCAGAAGAGTAGCAAAACGATGAGTCTGAACCTGGTAAGCGAGCAGTTACTGACTGCGAATGGCCTTAATCATCAGGATCTTTTTACCATCCTTGGGCAGTTGTCTGAACGCCGTCTGGATTATGGCGATCTTTATTTCCAGTCGAGCTATCACGAATCCTGGGTACTGGAAGATAGCATTGTCAAAGATGGCTCATATAACATTGATCAAGGGGTCGGGATCCGGGCGGTAAGCGGCGAGAAAACCGGCTTCGCCTATGCGGACCAGATCAGCCTGCTGGCGCTGGAGCAGAGTGCCCATGCTGCCCGCAGTATTGTCCGCGAGCAAGGGGATGGTAAAACCCGTACCCTGGGCGCGGTATCGCACAGCCCGCTGTATGCGGCGATTGATCCATTACAGAGCATGAGCCGGGAAGAGAAGCTGGATATCCTGAAGCGGGTTGACAGTGTGGCCCGCAGGGCCGATGCCCGGGTCCAGGAAGTGACCGCCAGCCTGAGCGGGGTCTATGAGCTGATTCTGGTGGCGGCAACTGACGGTACCCTGGCGGCGGATGTTCGCCCGCTGGTGCGTTTGTCGGTGAGTGTGCAGGTGGAGCAGGACGGTAAGCGCGAACGCGGCGCCAGCGGTGGCGGTGGCCGTTTTGGCTATGAATGGTTCCTGCAACCTCAGGATGATGGCGAGTCCCGGGTTGATGCCTGGGCAAAAGAAGCGGTGCGCATGGCGCTGGTTAACCTGTCTGCGGTAGCGGCCCCGGCGGGAATGCTGCCGGTGGTGCTGGGTGCCGGGTGGCCGGGCGTACTGCTGCATGAAGCCGTCGGCCACGGGCTGGAAGGTGATTTTAACCGGCGTGGAACCTCAGTGTTCAGTGGCCAGATGGGGCAGCTGGTGGCCTCTGCGCTTTGTACCGTGGTGGATGATGGCACCCTGGTGGACCGCCGTGGCTCGCTCTCCATTGATGATGAAGGGGTACCGGGGCAATACAATGTGCTGATTGAAAACGGCATTCTGAAAGGCTTTATGCAGGACAAGCTGAATGCGCGCTTGATGGGCCTGAACCCCACCGGTAACGGTCGCCGTGAATCTTATGCCCATCTGCCAATGCCGCGTATGACCAATACCTATATGCTGGCCGGGAAATCAACGCCGCAGGAGATTATTGAGTCGGTGGATTATGGCATCTACGCGCCGAACTTTGGCGGAGGCCAGGTGGATATCACCTCCGGTAAGTTTGTCTTCTCGACCTCTGAAGCTTACCTGATTGAGAAAGGGAAAGTGACCACCCCGGTGAAAGGGGCGACCCTGATTGGCTCTGGTATTGAAACCATGCAGCAAATCTCCATGGTCGGTAATGATCTGCGTCTCGACGCCGGTGTCGGGGTGTGTGGTAAAGAAGGGCAAAGTGTGCCGGTTGGTGTCGGCCAGCCGACCCTGAAAGTGGACAACCTCACGGTTGGCGGCACGGCCTGATACCCAGTAGCCGGGATTAATCCTCCCGGCTATTATTCCCCCCGCCTCTGCGCTGCCCGCGCACCCCCTGATAATGCTTCGCCACATCCTGTAAATACTCGGTCAGGTAGTTGATGCATACCTGGACCTTGAGCGGCAGTTTGTCCTTCTCGGTATAGAGGGCGTACACCGGCCGGGGGTTGGAGAGGTACTCGGGGAAGAGGATCTCCAGTTCGCCGTTGTGGATCTCATTGATCACCCACATCAGCGGGACATAGGCGATCCCGGCTCCGGCCCGCAGCCAGCGGCTCAGGGTCATGGGGTCGTTGGTTTCAAAGCGCCCCTCGGGGCTGAGCCGGGAGACGGCACCTTCCGGGGTGATCAGTTCAAATTCGTTATCCGGGCGCACGCTATAGGCCAGCCAGGAGTGGTTCACCATATCCCCGGGCTTTTCCGGTATGCCGTGGGTGGCCAGATAGCTCCGGGCGGCGCACACCACCATCGGCATCGAGCCCAGATGGCGGGAGAACAAGCTGGAATCACGCAGGGTGCCCACCCGGATCACAAGATCCAGCCCATCGGCTATCAAGTCCGGTGCCGGAATGCCGGTCACCAGGTTGACAGTCAGCCCCGGGTACTCCTTCAGCATGCGCGCCGTCATATCTGCCAGCACATTTTGTGCCATTGTTGAAGAGCTACCAATTTTTAGGGTGCCGATTGGCGTATTGTTAAATGCATAGAGCTGTTCGTGGACGTCCTGCACTTCAAACAGCATTCGCCGGCAGCCCTGATAGTAAATTTTTCCGGCCTCGGTAAGGCCAATGCTGCGGGTGCTGTGGTTCAGTAGTTTAACCTGCAGCTCATCCTCAAGTTTCGATACCGTCTGGCTGATGGAGGAGACACTCATTTGCAGCTGCCGCGCTGCGGCGGTAAAGGAGCCCAGTTCGACAACTTTGGCGAACACTGACATTCGTTTTAAACGTTCCATTATTCACTCTGGCTTAAAAGTGATTTAGATCACACATATATAGATATCACGATAACAGTTACGTTAATATATTATTAACGCTTTATATGGAGCCGTGCTTTCGCCTGTTCAATTCTGGCCCCCCCCAGCTACGGTAATGAAATATAAATTATACTCGTCAGTATCGGATGCGTCCCATATCGCTGTCCGTCCTGGTACATGGACGATGGGGGGACGCCTGCAAGCAGTTATCCAGGAACATCATGAGTCTATTTCCGGTAATCGTGGTATTTGGCTTGTCCTTTCCACCGATTTTTTTTGAGTTGATCCTGTCTCTGGTCGTGTTTTGGCTGGTTCGCAAGATTTTAATGCCGACAGGGATTTACGATTTTGTCTGGCACCCGGCACTGTTCAACACTGCGTTGTACTGCTGCCTCTTCTGGCTAATTGGCCGCCTGTTCGTCTGAGGTTGATGTGAAGACACTAACAAGAAAGATGCTGCGCACTGTGATAACCCTTTTCATGGTTGTGCTGGCATTCATCGCAATTTTTCGTATTTGGGTTTTCTACACTGAATCCCCCTGGACGCGCGACGCCCGGTTTAGCGCCGATGTTGTGGCAATTGCACCGGATGTGGCGGGGCTGATTACCAGTGTGGATGTCCGCGATAACCAGCTGGTGAAAAAGGGCCAGACGCTGTTCACTATTGACCAGCCGCGTTATGTACAGGCGCTGGCAGAGGCTGAGGCCGACGTGGCTTACTACAGCACGCTGGCAGATGAAAAACGCCGTGAGGCCAGCCGCCGTAACCGCTTAGGGGTCCAGGCGATGTCTCAGGAAGATATCGACCAGGCCAATAACGTGTTACAGACGGTACTGCATCAACTGGCCAAAGCCGAGGCGACGCGGGATCTGGCAAAACTGGATTTAGTCCGTACCGTGATCCGCGCCCCGGCCGATGGCTGGATAACCAACCTCAATGTGTATGCCGGTGAGTTTATTACCCGTGGGGCAACATCCGTGGCGCTGGTGAAAAAAGGCACCTTCTACGTTCAGGCCTATATGGAAGAAACCAAACTGGAAGGTGTACGCCCGGGGTATCGGGTACAGATTACCCCGCTGGGCAGCAACCGGGTGCTGAAGGGCTCCGTAGACAGTATTGCCGCCGGGGTGACCAACGCCAGCAGTACCGATGACAGCAAAGGCATGGCGACCGTGGATTCGAACCTTGAATGGGTGCGCCTGGCCCAGCGTGTTCCGGTGCGTATTCACCTTGATGAACAGCCCGGTAACCTCTTCCCGGCGGGCACGACCGCGACGGTGGTGGTCACCGGTGAACGCGATCGGGACGCAGAACATGACTCACCGTTTGTGAAGTTCATGCACCGTCTGCGTGAGTTCGGTTAATCGCCATGTTCTATTCTATCTCGCACCTGCATCTGCGCTTCGCCTGTAAGCTGGCTTTTGCGCTTATCCTGGCTATCTTCGTGGGGTTCCACTTCGAACTGGAGACCCCCCGCTGGGCGGTACTGACTGCCGGGATTGTGGCGGCAGGCCCGGCCTTCGCCGCAGGAGGAGATCCGTATTCCGGGGCGATTCGCTACCGTGGGATGCTGCGTATCGTCGGGACCTTTATTGGCTGTATCGCCGCGCTGATTATTATTACCTCGATGATCCGCGCCCCGGCGCTGATGCTGATGGTGTGCTGCCTGTGGGCGGGCTTTTGTACCTGGGCGTCTTCGCTGGTGCGGCTGGAAAACGCCTACGCCCTGGGGCTGTCCGGCTATACGGCGCTGATCATTGTGATCACCATCCAAACCACCCCCCTGATGGCCCCGCAGATTGCTATTGAGCGTTGCAGTGAGATAGTGATTGGTATCCTGTGCGCTATTTTCGCCGATATGATTTTCTCGCCGCGTTCGGTGAAAGCGGAAATTGATAAAGAGCTGGATGCCCTGCTGCTGGAACAATACAAGCTGATGCAGCTGTGTATTGCCCACGGCGATAGCACCGAAGTGGACAAAACCTGGAGTGGCCTGGTACGCCGTACCAAGGGGCTGGAAGGGATGCGCGGTAATCTGGCTGTCGAATCCTCCCGCTGGGGTCGCGCAGTGCGGCGGCTGAAATCCATCAACACCTTATCGCTGACCCTGATTACCCAGGCCTGTGAAACCTATCTGATGCAGAACACCCGGCCGGAGAGTATCCCGCAGGAGTTCCGCACGCTGTTTGCCGAGCCGGTGGAAAGCGTGCAGGAGCTGCACCAGAAGTTAAAACGGATGCGGCGTATTATTGCCTGGACCGGCAGCCACGATACCCCGGAAACCATCTATGCCTGGGTAGGGGCGGCGACCCGTTACTTATTGCTTAAGCGGGGCGTGGTGTCCAATGCCCGTATCAGCGCCGCAGAAGAAGAGGTGCTCAACAACGAGCCGGAGGTCAGGGCGGACTCTGCCGAGCATCACCATGCGGTGATCAATGGCTGGCGCACGGCTATCTCCTGTTTACTGGGGACGCTGTTCTGGCTGTGGACCGGCTGGCAGTCCGGGGCCAATGCCATGATAATGATAGCGGTGGTCACCTCGCTGGCGATGCGCACGCCTAACCCGGCAATGGTGGCGGTGGATTTTGTGGCCGGTACGCTGATAGCACTGCCACTGGGGGCGTTTTACTTCCTGTTTGTGCTGCCACATACCCAGCAAAGTATGCTGTTGCTGTGTATCTCGCTTGGCTTGCTGGGGTTCTTTCTCGGGGTGGAGGTACAAAAACGCAAACTGGGGTCGCTGGGGGCGCTGCCGTGTACCATCAACATCCTGGTGCTGGACAACCCGATGACGTTCCATTTCAACTCGTTCCTCGATAGCGCCATCGGGCAGATAATCGGTTGTTTTATTGCCCTGATCGTTATCCTGCTGATCCGCGATACCTCGAAAGCCCGCACCGGTCGCAGCCTGCTGAACCAGTTTATGTCCGCGGCGGTTTCTGCCATGACCACTAAACACGCCCGGCGTAAAGAAAACCATCTGCCCGCCCTGTACCAGCAGCTGTTTTTACTGCTGACGAAGTTCCCGGATGACGTGGCGAAATTCCGCCTGGCGCTGTTGCTGATTATTGCCCACCAGCGGCTGCGTGATGCGCCGATCCCGGTTAATGAGGAGTTGTCTGCCTTCCACCGTCAGTTACGGCAGACGGCGGATCTGGTGACCTCATCAACCAGTGATGTTAAACGGCGGCGCTACTTTACCCGCTTACTGGGAGAGCTGGAGATTTACCAGGATAAGTTGCAAACCTGGGAGGCGCCGCCACAGGTGATTGCTACGGTGAAACGTCTGACGCAAATTCTTGATAAATACCAGAATGCCCTGACGGATAGCTAAGCGACAGTTTACCCCGGGGACCTTCAGGCACCCACTCTAAAGCCGACGCTATGCGTCGGCTTTTTTATACTTACCGGCACAGCATATTGATAGCCTGGGGGATGCCCTACTCAACGCCGCGCGACGGCGTTATGGGGCATTGATATTGCTGTTTGATAAGGCTGAGGAAGTGCTGGAAGGGTGATTGAGGTTTAACGTGATTCTGCCCGGAAATGCCCCCCGGTTTCCCGGGGGCGATAAGGATTATTGATAAAGTTCTGCGGTGGCGTGCCAGTTATTTCCCTGATGCAGTTCCGTTATCATATAGCTGCCGGCCCCTTCCCGGGTGGCCTTACGGGCAACCCGGGCGAGTAAATCGGATGGGGAGCCGGCAATCTGGCTGACCCCAATGCTGCCCATGGGGTGCAGGTTACGGGCCTGATCGGCATTGATTTCACTGGCGGTGGCCCCGGCCCCGAAAGAGACGGTGGCCAGCAGGCCCAGGGCGGCAAGGGCAAATCGGGTATTTTTCATGGGACGGCTCCACATTGCGCCGGTGGGGAGATGGCTTCCTGTCTGTTCACTCACCGGAAGGTTGGTCAGGGCTGGTATATGGCGCGAATGTTATTTATAGAGCTGGGCAGTCGCGTGCCAGGTGTTACCGGTACGGGCTTCGATAATACGGTATGCAGAGGCCCCGTTCTGGTCGGCTTTTTGGCTCAGCGCGGCGTTCATGTCCATCGGGGTGCCACCGATCTGACTCACCGTAATGGTCCCGATGGCCTCGCGGTTTACCGCCTGGTTGCCATTAATCGCATCAGCCGCCAGCGCGCCAAAAGAGACGATGGAAAGGACACTGATAGTAGCGATAGCGTTTTTGATGTTCATCTGTATTACCTCGTCGTTATTATCTTTTAATCACGTGAGTGATTATTTCTATGTGATGATTATACACCAATAACGTAATAAATTAATACCATGCTAACTATTTTGTAATGAAAGTTTATAATAACAAGACGGGATAGTTATTCCGTGTAGGAATATAACGAGGGGCGTTATCAGTCAGTACTCGGGCGGGCAGTCAGCAGGGCGTGGCGACCGGCAAAAACCGCCGCCGGGGCGACGGCAAAGACCGGAAATTATAATTCCTGGTCGAACAAGGCGAGTATCGCTTCGTAAAGCTCTTTCACGGTGAAGTTATTGGCCGGGGTGGTGAAGATGGTGTCGTCACCGGCAATGGTGCCGAGGATCCCTTCTGCTTTACCCAGGGAGTCCAGCAAGCGGGCAATCAGCTGTGCCGCCCCGGGGCTGGTGTGGATAACAACCACGCAGTGGTTGTAATCAATGTCCAGTACCAGGTTTTTCAGCGGGCTGGACGTAGTAGGGACGCCCAGTTCCGCTGGCAGGCAGTAGACCATCTCCATTTTGGCGTTGCGGGTACGGACCGCGCCAAATTTAGTCAGCATGCGGGATACTTTAGACTGATTAATGTTTTCGAAGCCAAGTTCCTGTAACGCCTGGACAATTTCGCCCTGAGAACTGAATTTCTCTTCTTTTAAAATAGATTTAAATGCTTTGATAAGGTCTTCTTGTTTTGATGAAACTCGCATAGCTCACCGTAAATTAGGCTGGAATTGACATTATTATGCAGTTGAATGAATTTTTATTCAAATTTTAACTGAAAATAAAGGGCGGGGTGATTTTTGCAGAAGGTGAATTTTACCAAAAAGCCATCAATAATTATATCTTTGTGTTGTGAGTCATATTTTCGCCAAAAAGTAAATGGTTGGTTAGTTACATGTTTATTGAATGCTGACTAAGGTGAAAGTAATGCGGTTATTTGCAGTACGCATAAACGAAGAAGTGACCCAGCAAAATATGTTGAGTTATCCTCAATAAGGCGGCTTTTTCGCTAACCGATTGCGTAAGCTCGCATTCTCGCGGCGGGAAGATTGTAATTGCCTTATCCGTGGATTATGTTCGCCTCCACATGGAGTAACGGCACTCATTTGCTTACCTTTATAAGGAGTTCAGGATGAAAGTTGCAGTCCTCGGCGCGGCCGGCGGTATCGGTCAGGCGCTCGCCCTACTACTCAAGATCCAGCTACCTTCAGGTTCAGAACTTTCTCTTTATGATATTGCACCTGTCACCCCCGGTGTTGCTGTGGATTTGAGCCATATACCTACCGATGTCAGCATTAAAGGGTTTGCAGGTGAAGATGCTACACCGGCCCTGGAAGGGGCAGATGTTGTCCTGATTTCTGCTGGCGTAGCCCGCAAACCAGGCATGGATCGTTCCGACCTGTTTAATGTGAATGCCGGGATCGTCAAAAACCTGGTGCAGCAGATAGCGAATACCTGCCCGAAAGCCTGCATTGCGATCATTACTAACCCGGTAAACACTACGGTGGCGATTGCGGCGGAGGTGCTGAAAAAAGCCGGGGTGTACGATAAGAACAAACTCTTCGGGGTGACCACCCTCGACATTATTCGCTCCAGCACCTTTGTGGCCGCGCTGAAAGATAAACACCCGGCAGAAATTAACGTGCCGGTGATCGGTGGCCATTCCGGGGTTACCATTCTGCCGCTGCTCTCCCGCATTCCGGGGGTGAGTTTTACCGATCAGGAAATCGCCGATCTGACCAAACGTATCCAGAACGCCGGGACAGAAGTGGTCGAAGCGAAGGCCGGCGGTGGTTCGGCTACCCTCTCTATGGGGCAGGCAGCTGCGCGGTTTGCGCTGTCGCTGGTACGGGCATTACAGGGTGAGCAGGGGGTGGTGGAGTGCGCTTACGTTGAGGGTGACGGCCAATATGCCCGTTTCTTCTCACAACAGCTGCTGCTGGGCAAGAATGGCGTGGTAGAGCGTAAAGCTATCGGCACGCTGAGCCCGTTTGAGCAGCAGGCGCTGGACGGCATGCTGGAGACCCTCAATAAAGATATCGCCCTGGGCGAGGCATTTGTCGCCCGCTAAGTATCAGGCAGTACGTGAGCCATAAAAAAACCGGAAGCCAGGCTTCCGGTTTTTTTATGGCGCTGCCTTAATTGGTCGAGGGGTATTCCTGAATCGTGATATTCAGTGTCAATTTGTGGCCATCGCGGATGATATCCATCGGGATCACTGAACCGGGGCGGATCTCTGCCACCTGGTCCATGGTTTCCAGCACCGAGACCGCCGGCGTGTGATTAACCGCAACGATAATGTCTTTCACCTGGACCCCGGCCAGTGCCGCCGGGCCATCCGGGGCAACTTCATTGACAATAATGCCCTGCAACTGGTCAAGCCCGGCAGTGGGGCCGTGGAGCGGCATATTGTCCCGGCCACTGATGCCAATATAGCCGCGGATCACCCGGCCATCGCGGATCAGCTTATCCATAATTTTGGTGGCCAGCCGGGTAGGGATCGCAAAGCCGATACCTTCTGGCGTTTCGCCGTCGGCGCTCTTATCGAAAGAGAGGGTGTTAATCCCCACCAGTTCGCCAAGCGTATTGACCAGGGCCCCCCCGGAGTTCCCGTGGTTAATTGAGGCATCGGTCTGTAAGAAGTTCTGCCGCCCGGAGGGATTCAGGCCTACGCGGCCGGTGGCGCTGATTATCCCCTGGGTGATGGTCTGGCCGAGGTTATAGGGGTTACCTATCGCCATCACCACGTCACCGACGTGTGGCGTACGGTGCGGGTTAATCGGGATGGTGGGCAGGCTGGTGGCATTGATCTTCAGCACGGCGATATCGGTCAGCGTGTCAGAGCCCACCAGCAGCGCCTCAAAGAAGCGACCATCCTGGAGCGCCACGATTATCTGCTCTGCGTCGTTAATGACGTGCTTGTTGGTGACGATATAGCCCCGGTTATCCATGATAACCCCGGAGCCGAGCGTGAGCCGGTTCTGCGAGGGGGTAGTGGCATTCAGCCCGCGGGTGTAAATATTGACCACCGCCGGGGCCGCGCGGCGCACCGCGGCGTTGTAGCTAACGGGGGTTTCGTCGGCGCTGTCGTAGCGTGGCGAAAAAGGGGCAATGCTATTGCGCAGGGAAGGCACCAGCGCCAGCAGCAGCGCAGAGACGATCAGGCCAAGGATAACCGGACGAAGAAGCTTCAATATCATAGTTCAGGATAGCCCGCGTGGGTCAAAGGCAACACAAGGTAAAAGTGCGGGCACCCGGGGCCGGGTGTCCGCTTTTCAGCCACTTACTGTTGCAGTAACAGATAGAGCACATCATCGCCGCGTACCACGCGCAGTGCAAGAATCGGTGGTTTGTTTGCCAGCAATTTACGCATATCGGCAATGGTTCGTACCCGGGTACGGTTCACGGCCACGATGATATCGCCTTGTTTCAGCCCTGACTGTGCGGCCGGGCTGTCTTTGTCGATATTATCAATGCTGATCCCCGGGGAGCTGTCTTTCAGTTTCCCGTCGCTCAGCGTGGCCCCCTGCAGCGCCGGGGAGATAATATCGGCACTGGCGGTCGATGCGGTGCTCTTATCGAGGGTGACGGTAACCTCAAGAGGCTTGCCGTTACGCAGTAATCCCAGCTTCACGCTGCTGCCGGGTTCAGTTGTGGCAATACGGGTCCGCAGTTCTGCAAAGCTGGACAGCGATTTACCGTTCATGCTGACAATCACATCCCCGGCTTTGATACCGGCTTTGGCAGAACCTGAACCGGGCAGCACTTCACTGACAAACGCGCCGCGCTGGGCATTGAGGTTAAAGGCTTTGGCGATATCGGCGCTCATTTCGGTGCCGCGAATACCCAACAGACCGCGGCGCACTTCACCGAACTGGATAAGTTGTTTTGCCAGGGTCAGCGCCATATTACTCGGGATAGCAAAACCGATGCCGATACTGCCGCCTCCGCCCCCTGGGGCGAGGATGGCGGTGTTAATGCCGATCAGCTCCCCGTTAAGGTTGAGCAGGGCGCCGCCGGAGTTACCGCGGTTAATTGAGGCATCGGTCTGGATAAAGTTTTCCAGCCCTTCGAGGTTCAGGCCGCTGCGGCCCAGTGCCGAGACGATACCCGAGGTGGCCGTCTGCCCGAGGCCAAAGGGGTTACCCACCGCAATGGCAAAGTCACCCACCCGCAGCGCGTCGGAGTCCGCCACGTGAATTTGGGTCAGATTTTGCGGATGCTGAAGTTGCAGCAGGGCGATATCGCTCTGCTCATCGCCGCCGATCAGTTTGGCATCAAATTCGCGCCCGTCATTCAGCTGGACACTGATTTTGTTCGCCTGGCTGATAACGTGATTATTGGTCAGGACATAGCCTTTGGCCGCATCAATAATCACGCCGGAGCCTAACCCTTCAAATTGTTGTGGGCCACGGGGCGGCATACCGGGCATACCGGGTATCCCCGGTATAGGGGGCTGGCCATCAGCGGCATCCGGTGCCGCCGCTGCTGCGCCCTGGACCTGTACGCTGACAACCGCCGGTAATACCTTATCAAGGATTGGCGCCAGGCTTGGTAACGCGCCTTGTCCGGGCACTGCCGATGGGATAGCTGCCGCCACCGGGAGCGGGCTGGAGAGGGTTAAGCCAACACTTAACGCTAATGCAGTTAACAGCAAAGGAGATTTATTCATTGCAACAGGCTCTCATCACCATCGTAAAGGAAAAAGACCCAAAACATCCTGATATTATTTAATTCTCAACGATTTAACAATGATTTGTTAACAAATCATGCTGTCGTCTTATCCTGACATATGGGAACTGAGACAAACACTTTCCAGAATAGTGCTTGTTGAATGAAAAAGGGGCGTCAAATATGGCGCCCCGGTGAAAAATGCGAGAAATTGCGGATTACTTGCGGGTCGGACGCTCGCCGCGTAACAGGCCGGAGGCGCCTTCGGAGTAGTCGCGCGGCATCTGGACCGGTGCCTGATCGTTGCTGGCTTCAGATTCGCCCAGGCGGCTACGAAACGGGTTGGTTTCGTCAGTCATTTCCGGCAGGAGGTTGTTGGAGCTTTTCACCATATGCTGATACAGCTGGCGGTAGTCGGTGGCCATATTGTCCAGCAATTCGGCACTACGGGCAAAGTGGCTGACCAGCTCTTCACGATACTGCTCCAGCTCGTTTTTGTTCTTTTCCAGCTCATACTGCAAGGCTTGCTGCTGGCGCAATTTGCGGTTCCCAAACCGCATGGCAACGGCACCGATAATGATGCCAACCACTAACCCAATAAGCGCATATTCCCAGGTCATGAACTTCTCCCGTTATCTTGTGTGTCCGTAGGGTGTGACTGCGAGGCCTTTCGGTTAGCTCCGTGCCATCGCGCGATACCAGCACTATAACCGTTAATCTCACAGAAGTGGAATCCTGACGCACTATCGCTTAGTGTAGAACGGCCTTTTTTTAGTCAACCGGGAAGCTCGTCGCCACGGGTTTCCGAGGAATAAGAATAACACCATGCACAGCCTTTCTCCGACATCGCGATATCAACTGGCCCTTGATGAGGGCAACTACAAACCGGATGACGTCCAGCGCGAAGCGGTAAACCGCCTGAACATCATTTGGGAGGAACTCAGCCAGAAGCCGGCACAACCCACCGCTGACGGGGGGGGCAAAATGAAGTCGACCCTCGGGCGGCTATTTGGCAAGCGCAATACGACCGCCAAACCTGAGTCGGTACGTGGCTTATATATGTGGGGCGGCGTTGGCCGGGGGAAAACCTGGCTGATGGATATGTTTTATCAGAGTATTCCCGGTGAGCGTAAACTGCGGCTGCACTTTCACCGCTTTATGCTGCGGGTCCACGAAGAGCTGGGCCGGTTGCAGGGCCACAGCGACCCGCTGAACATGGTGGCGGATGACTTCAAAGCCCAGGCGGATGTGATCTGCTTTGATGAGTTTTTTGTCTCCGACATTACGGATGCCATGCTGCTCGGTGGCCTGATGAAAGCGTTATTCGACCGGGGGATCACCCTGGTGGCGACCTCGAATATCCCGCCGGATGCGTTGTACCGTAATGGCCTGCAGCGCGCCCGCTTCCTGCCGGCCATTGAGGCCATTAAAGCCCACTGCGACATTATGAATGTTGATGCCGGGATTGATTACCGGTTGCGCACTTTAACCCAGGCCCATTTGTGGCTCTCCCCGCTAAATGATGAAACTCAGGCGCAAATGCTGAAGCTGTACAGCGCCCTGGCCGGCAGCCCGGCGGAGGGCGAGTCCGTGCTGGAGGTGAATCACCGGCCGATGACGGTCTTCGGTACCGTGAACCAGACGCTGCTGGTTGATTTCACCACGCTGTGTGTCGATGCCCGCAGCCAGCATGACTATATTGCCTTGTCGCGCCAGTTCCATACGGTGTTCCTGCGCAATGTTCAGGTGATGGATATCCGGCTGGAGAGCGAGGCCCGGCGGTTTATTGCCCTGGTGGATGAATTTTATGAGCGCCATGTGAAGCTGATTGTCTCCGCGGCGGTACCTTTATATGACATTTACAGCGGGGAGCGCCTGAAGTTTGAGTTTCAGCGCTGCCTGTCACGGCTGCAGGAAATGCAGAGCGAAGAGTACCTCAAACTGCCGCATCGCCCGTAAAATGCCTTGTCCGGGCGGCGGTCTGGACAAAATAATAGCCAGAAACCGGTAATCAAACGTAAAAAGGGGTCGATCTTTGACCCCTGTTTCCCTATAATCCTGCGACCCCACGTTACAACAAAGTTTTTTTCCCGAAACTTTCGAGTGCCGGTGAAACGTATCCGAAGGGGTAGGTTTACTGGACTATGTCGTGTGAACCTCAACAGATTTTAGGCGTTTGGGTGTTCACCAACGTGTAACTAATTATTTGGGTAAGCTTTTAATGAAAACTTTTACAGCTAAACCAGAAACCGTACAGCGTGACTGGTATGTTGTTGACGCGACCGGTAAAACTCTGGGCCGTCTGGCTACCGAACTGGCTCGTCGCCTGCGCGGTAAGCATAAAGCGGAATACACTCCGCACGTCGATACTGGTGATTACATCATCGTTCTGAACGCAGAAAAAGTTGCTGTAACCGGCAACAAACGTTCTGACAAAGTGTACTATCACCACACTGGTCACATCGGTGGTATCAAACAAGCGACCTTTGAAGAGATGATTGCCCGCCGTCCTGAGCGTGTGATTGAAATCGCGGTTAAAGGCATGCTGCCGAAGGGCCCGCTGGGTCGTGCTATGGCCCGTAAACTGAAAGTTTACGCTGGCAACGAGCACAACCACGCGGCACAGCAACCGCAAGTTCTGGACATCTAATCGGGATTATGGCAATGGCTGAAAATCAATACTACGGCACTGGTCGCCGCAAAAGTTCCGCTGCACGTGTGTTCATCAAACCGGGCAACGGCAAAATCGTTATCAACCAGCGTTCTCTGGAACAGTACTTCGGTCGCGAAACTGCCCGCATGGTAGTTCGCCAGCCGCTGGAACTGGTCGACATGGTTGAGAAACTGGATCTGTACATCACCGTTAAAGGTGGTGGTATCTCTGGTCAGGCTGGTGCGATCCGTCACGGTATCACCCGCGCTCTGATGGAGTACGACGAATCCCTGCGCGCTGAACTGCGTAAAGCTGGCTTTGTTACTCGTGACGCCCGTCAGGTGGAACGTAAAAAAGTTGGTCTGCGCAAAGCACGTCGTCGTCCGCAGTTCTCCAAACGTTAATTGTTTTCTGCCTCTGGCAGAAAGCTTTTGGCGCAAAAACCCGGTCATGGACCGGGTTTTTTTATGCCTGGGAAAAGCTTATCTACTGTAATCGAATGATTTTTCAGTATTTATGTGACGAATGGCAATCACTTCACCACACTGCCGTCAAAATCTGGTAAACTATCATCCAATTTTGTGCCCAAATGCCAGTATCTGTTTATGTTTTAGCCGCCTGGTTGGGGTGAAATAAACACGGCGGGTACGGTTTTTTGTCAGACAGCCTGCGGGCGTAGTTTGGCTGAAGTATATACTGAATAATACCTGGAGGTTTTCATGGCTGTCGCTGCCAACAAACGTTCGGTAATGACGCTGTTTTCTGGTCCTACTGATATTTATAGCCATCAGGTGCGCATTGTCCTGGCTGAAAAGGGTGTCAGCTTTGAAATTAAGCATGTGGAAGCGGGCAACCCGCCGCAAGATCTTATCGATCTGAACCCAAGCCAAAGCGTGCCGACTCTGGTAGATCGCGAGCTGACACTGTGGGAGTCCCGCATCATCATGGAATACCTTGATGAACGCTTCCCGCACCCGCCGCTGATGCCGGTTTACCCGGTTGCGCGCGGTGAGAGCCGCCTGTACATGCAGCGTATTGAGAAAGACTGGTATAGCCTGATGAACATCATCAATACCGGTACTGCTCAGGAAGCGGAAACCGCGCGTAAGCACCTGCGCGAAGGTTTACTGGAAATTGCGCCAGTGTTCACCCAGAAGCCGTACTTCCTGAGTGACGAGTTCAGCCTGGTTGACTGCTGTCTGGCTCCGCTGTTGTGGCGTTTACCGCTGCTGGGTATTGAGCTGAGCGGTGCGGGCTCTAAAGAGCTGAAAGGCTATATGACCCGTGTCTTTGAGCGTGATTCTTTCCTGGCATCGCTGACTGAAGCCGAGCGGGAAATGCGTCTGCACGGTCGGGGCTAAGCATCATGGATATGTCGCAGCTCTCTCCACGTCGTCCGTATCTGCTGCGGGCTTTCTATGACTGGTTGCTGGACAACCAGCTGACGCCTCATCTGGTGGTGGATGTGAACCAGCCAGGGGTTGAGGTGCCGATGGAGTACGCCCGCGACGGGCAAATCGTTCTGAACATCGCGCCGCGTGCCGTGGGTAATCTGGAACTGACCAATGACGAAGTGCGCTTCAGTGCGCGCTTCGGCGGGGTACCACGCCAGGTCTTTGTCCCCATGTCCGCGGTGCTGGCTATTTATGCCCGTGAAAACGGTGCTGGTACCATGTTTGAGCCAGAAGCCGCCTACGATGAAGAGCCGGTAAGCCTGAATGATGAGGATGCTTCTGCCGGGGATAGTGAAACCGTTATGTCGGTGATCGACGGCGATAAGCCCGATCACGCCGATGATAACGACCCCGATGATGATCCGCCGCCGCCGCGTGGTGGCCGTCCGGCATTACGCGTGGTGAAATAAGACCCGGCCACAGGGCGTACTAATAAAAGTACCAATAAAAAAAGGAGCTGATATCAGCTCCTTTTTACTTTCTGTGTGCTGGCTATGCTGCCAGGCTACACCTCAAGTTACACCTCAAGACTATACCTCAAGGTAATTCAGGATCCCGTCTGCGGCTTTGCGGCCTTCGGCGATGGCGGTCACCACCAGATCCGATCCCCGCACGATATCACCACCGGCGAAGATCTGCGGGTTACTGGTCTGGAAGGCGTTTTCTGACCCTTCAGGGGCGATTATCCGGCCCTGAGTGTCCAGCTCCACGCTGTGGGCTGCCAGCCATTCCATGCTGTGTGGGCGGAAACCAAACGCCATTACCACGGCATCCGCCGGTACCACGTGCTCCGACCCGGCGACAATTTCCGCCCGGCGGCGGCCTTTAGCATCCGGGGCTCCCATTTCGGTGCGGGCCATCTTCACACCAGAGACTCTGCCGCTGGCGTTGATCTCAATACCCAGCGGCTGCACGTTGAACTGAAACTCCACCCCTTCTTCACGGGCGTTTTTCACTTCCCGGCGTGAGCCCGGCATATTTTCTTCGTCGCGGCGGTAGGCGCAGGTCACGTGAGTGGCCCCCTGGCGTACCGAGGTACGCACACAGTCCATGGCGGTATCACCGCCGCCCAGCACCACCACGCGCTTGCCTTCCATACTGGTGTATGGCGCGTCAGCGGAATCCCCAAAGCCCATCAGCTGTTTGGTATTGGCAATCAGGAACGGCAGGGCATCGTAAACCCCCGGGGCCTCTTCGTTTTCCAGGCCGCCGCGCATAGACTGATAGGTCCCCACCCCAAGGAATACCGCGTCGTATTCACTCAGCAGCGCATCGAGGGTGATATCTTTGCCCACCTCGGTATTGAGCTGGAACTCAATGCCCATACCGGTGAAGATTTCCCGGCGGCGGGTCATCACGCTTTTATCCAGCTTAAAGGCCGGAATGCCAAAGGTCAGTAGGCCGCCTATCTCCGGGTGGCGGTCATAAACCACGGCCTTAACCCCGTTACGGGTTAACACGTCGGCACAGGCCAGCCCCGCAGGGCCTGCACCAATAATGGCCACGCGCTTACCGGTCTGCTTTACGCCGGTCAGATCCGGCCGCCAGCCCATTTCAAAGGCTTTATCGTTGATGTAACGCTCGATATTGCCAATGGTGACGGCACCGAACTCGTCATTCAGGGTGCAGGAGCCTTCACACAGACGGTCCTGTGGGCAGACCCGGCCGCACACTTCCGGCAGGGTATTGGTCTGGTGGGACAGTTCTGCCGCCTCAATGATGCGCCCCTCGTTGGCCAGTTTCAGCCAGTTAGGGATGTAGTTGTGTACCGGGCACTTCCACTCGCAATAGGGGTTACCGCAGGACAAACAGCGATCTGCCTGGGCCTGGGCCTGGTTTTCGGAAAATGCTTCGTAGATCTCTACAAATTCAATTTTGCGGATCTTGAGCGGTTTTTTCGGCGGATCAACACGCTGCAAGTCGATAAATTGATATACGTTCTGGCTCATCGCTACCCCTTACTGCGCCTGCACCCGCAGCTCTGCTGCGGAACGACTACGGTGACCCAACAATGCCTTCACATCACTGGACTTCGGTTTAACCAGCGCGAACTTCGCGGCAAATGCTGGCCAGTTGGCAAGGATCTCTTCCCCGCGCTGGGAGCCGGTCAGATGGACATGTTCGGTGATAAGCCCACGTAAGTGCTCTTCGTGGATGGCCAGATCATCGACATCCAGTACTTCAACCAGTTCCGGGTTGACGCGTTTGCGAAACTCCCCGTCTTCGTCCAGTACATAGGCGAAGCCGCCGGTCATCCCGGCCCCGAAGTTAACCCCGGTTTTGCCCAGAATGCAGACAATCCCGCCAGTCATATATTCACAGCCGTTATCACCAATACCTTCGACCACGGTGATCGCGCCGGAGTTACGCACCCCGAAGCGCTCACCGGCGCGGCCTGCGGCATACAAACGGCCACCGGTTGCGCCATACAGGCAGGTATTACCGATGATGCTCGCGTCGTGGCTGCGAAAAGCGGAGCCCACCGGCGGGCGGACAGCAATCACGCCGCCGGCCATACCTTTACCCACATAGTCGTTAGCATCGCCAGTCAGATGTAATTCCACCCCACCGGCGTTCCAGACCCCAAAGCTCTGGCCAGCGGTACCGCTGAAGTGCGCTTTAATCGGATCGGATGCCAGCCCCTGGTCGCCATGCTGGCGGGCAATATAGCCGGACAACGTCGCCCCCACGGAGCGGTCAGTATTGCGGATATCAAACCAGAAGGTTTTGCTCTGCTTCTCATCCACAAACGGCTGGGCCTGTTTCAGCAACTGGGCATTCAGATCGCCTTTATCAAACGGCGGGTTGTGCTCGGTGCAATACAGCGCTTTCCCCGGGTGCGGTTCCGCGGTTTCCAGCAGACGATGCAGTTCCAGCTTCTGCTGTTTGGCGGTCAGCCCTTCCAGCTCGGTGAGCAGGTCGGTACGGCCAATCAGATCCACCAGCCGGGTGACCCCCAGCAGCGCCATCAGCTCACGGGTTTCCCGGGCGATAAATTCAAAGTAGTTGGTCACTTTGAACGGCAGGCCGTGGTAGTGGTTCTTACGCAGTTTTTCGTCCTGGGTCGCCACACCGGTCGCACAGTTGTTGAGGTGGCAAATACGCAGGTATTTACAACCCAGCGCCACCATCGGGCCGGTACCAAAGCCAAAGCTCTCGGCCCCGAGGATCGCGGCTTTAATAATATCGACCCCGGTTTTCAGGCCGCCATCCACCTGAAGGCGGATCTTATGGCGCAGGCCGTTGGCCACCAGGGCTTGCTGGGTCTCCACCAGGCCAAGTTCCCAGGGGCAACCGGCATATTTCACGGAAGAGAGCGGGCTGGCCCCTGTGCCGCCGTCGTAACCGGCGATGGTTATCAGGTCCGCATAGGCTTTCGCGACCCCGGTAGCGATAGTGCCGACCCCGGGTTCAGAAACCAGTTTTACCGAGATCATCGCCTGCGGGTTGACCTGTTTCAGATCGAAAATCAACTGGGCCAGATCCTCGATAGAGTAAATATCGTGGTGCGGCGGCGGGGAGATAAGCGTAACGCCCGGGACGGAGTAGCGCAGTTTGGCAATATACGGGGTGACTTTATCCCCCGGTAACTGGCCACCTTCACCGGGTTTTGCCCCCTGAGCCACTTTGATCTGGATAACATCGGCGTTAACCAGGTAGGCCGGGGTAACCCCGAAGCGGCCAGAAGCCACCTGCTTAATCCGGGAGACTTTATTAGTGCCGTAGCGGGCCGGGTCCTCGCCCCCTTCACCGGAGTTTGAATTGCCGCCTAATCCGTTCATGGCTTCGGCCAGGGATTCGTGGGCTTCCGGGCTCAGGGCGCCAATCGACATGGCTGCCGTATCGAAGCGTTTAAACAACTCGCTGGCGGGTTCGACGTTATCAACGCTGATAGCTTCACCGTTCGGGGTGATGCGCAGCATATCGCGCAGGGTTGCTACCGGGCGCTCGTTCACCAGCCGGGCATACTGCTGATAGTCCTGATAGTCACCGGTTTGTACCGCCTGTTGCAGGGTGCGTACAACGTCCGGGTTGTAGGCGTGGTATTCGCCGCCGTGGACGTATTTCAATAACCCGCCCTGATCCAGCGGCTTACGGGCCAGCCAGGCGCGTTTAGACAGGTTCAGCAGATCCTGCTGGAAGTCAGCGAAGTTCGCGCCACCGATGCGGCTTACTACCCCCTGGAAACAGCCCAGGGCCACATCATCGTGCAGGCCAACGGCTTCAAACAGTTTGGAGCAGCGGTAAGAGGCAACAGTCGAAATGCCCATTTTGGACATGATCTTGTACAGCCCTTTATTGATCCCGTTACGGTAGTTAAGCATCACCGCCCGGTAGGGCTTATCAATGGTTCGGCTGTCGACCAGTTTGGCCAGGGTTTCGTAGGCGAGGTACGGGTAGACGGCGGTGGCGCCGAAGCCCAGCAACACCGCAAAATGGTGCGGATCGCGGGCGCTGGCGGTTTCCACAATGATGTTGGCATCGCAGCGCAGGCTCTGTTCGACCAGGCGGGTCTGGATAGCGCCCACCGCCATCGGAGCCGGAACCGGCAGCCGGTTTTTGGCAATGTTGCGGTCCGACAGCACCAGCAATACCGTGCCGTTACGTACCATCTGTTCGGCGCTATCGCACAGGGCCGCAATGGTCTGTTCGAGGGTGGTTTCGGTGGCATCAAAGGTGATGTCCAGCGTATCCGCCCGGTAGTGATTCTCTTCGAGGGTGGTCAGCTGGCGGAAGTCCGAATAAAGCAGGACCGGCGATTTAAAGCTCAGCCGGTGGGCCTGGCCTTCTGCCTCGCAGAACACGTTCATTTCCCGGCCAATGCTGGTGGCCAGCGACATGACATGGGCTTCGCGCAGCGGATCGATAGGCGGGTTCGTCACCTGGGCAAACTGCTGGCGGAAATAGTCATAAATGATGCGTGGCTGGCTGGAGAGCACCGCAAACGGTGTGTCATCCCCCATCGAACCAACCGCTTCCTGGCCATTTTCACCCAGCACGCGAATAACCTGATCCAGCTCTTCATTGCTGTAGTTAAACTGTTTCTGGTAGCTGGACAGCAGATCGTCGTCCATTTCCCGGGTGCCCACTTGCTCATCAGGCAGATCTTCAAAAGGCACCAGGCGGCGGACGTTTTTCTCCATCCACGCTTTATACGGATGGCGGCTTTTGAGATCGTTATCGGTTTCCGCCGAATGCAGGATACGGCCACTACGGGTGTCGATAACCATCAGTTCGCCGGGGCCGACGCGGCCTTTTTCCAGCACTTCGTCCGGCTGATAATCCCAGATACCCACTTCAGACGCGCAGGTGATCAGTTTATCTTTGGTTATTACGTAGCGCGCCGGGCGCAGGCCGTTACGGTCAAGGTTACAGGCGGCGAAGCGCCCGTCGGACATCACGATACCCGCCGGGCCATCCCAGGGCTCCATATGCATGGAGTTAAAATCAAAGAAGGCGCGCAGCTCGGGGTCCATATCCGGGTTATTCTGCCAGGCTGGCGGCACCAGCAGGCGCATGGCGCGGATGATGTCCATCCCGCCGGCCAGCAGCAGTTCCAGCATATTGTCCAGCGAGCTGGAGTCTGAACCGGTTTCGTTAACAAACGGCGCTGCCGCCTGGAGATCCGGGATAAGCGGGGTCTGGAATTTATAGGTACGGGCCCGGGCCCACTGGCGGTTACCGGTGATGGTGTTGATTTCACCGTTATGGGCTAAATAACGGAACGGCTGAGCCAGGGGCCAGCGCGGTACGGTATTGGTTGAGAAGCGCTGGTGGAACAGGCAGATGGCCGATTCCAGGCGCAGGTCAGCCAGGTCCAGGTAGAAGCGCGGCAGATCTGCCGGCATACACAGACCTTTATAGATATTGACCAGGTTGGACAGGCTGCATACGTAGAAATCTTTGTCCTGGTCCTGAATCCGTTTTTCAATGCGGCGGCGGGCAATAAACAGACGGCGTTCCATATCACGCGGGCGCCAGCCTGCCGGGGCATTAACAAAAATTTGCTCAATACGCGGCAGAGAGGAGAGGGCAATCTCCCCCAAAACGTCCTGGTTAGTGGGGACGTCGCGCCAGCCGACAATCGACAGGGTTTCCCGCTGCAGCTCTTCTTCAACAATGCGGCGGCTCGCCTGGGCTTTCTCATCATCCTGGCTGAGGAACAGCATCCCGACCGCGTAGTTTTTGGCTAAACGCCAGCCGCGCTCTTCGGCCACCACGTGGAAAAAGCGATCGGGTTTTTGTAAAAGTAAGCCGCAACCGTCGCCGGTTTTGCCATCCGCAAGGATAGCGCCACGGTGTTGCATACGGGCCAGTGCGTGAATAGCAGTACGCACTACCTTGTGGCTAGGTTCGCCTTCTATGTGGGCGATCAGGCCGAAACCACAGTTATCCTTCTCAAGGGATTTATCGTACAACATATCAGTGAACCTCCCCAGGCTCTGCGGGATTCCCGATACCGTTTGCGTGCAGGCGCGAAAAGAGAGCCGCGACAGGCGCGCGCGTTATACCCAGCGCACTATTCGCTCTCCTTAAGGCCTTCGCAGCGGATTCACAAGTAGTGAGGACTTGCTCAGAGGGAATCTCAATTACTGCATAAATATGACGGATAGACTACCCGTCGACAAAGCTTCCAGCGGATCCCCAACTTAGCGATAATCTGCACTCAGGTCAAATGGCATACTTATCGCTGAATTAGTCGATGGGTTTGTATTTAATATTTTGATTTTTAACGATAAAAACTAATTAATTGTCGGGCTGAACTACCCTGGGAGAAGGAATGTAATGTGATCTGTCTCACTAATATCTGGCGAAATCATTACCACGCCGTGCTATCCGTCAATAATTATCCAGCATAATGTGTTGCTATTGGCCCACAAAGCCAGTCATGACACTGTTTTTCACTGTGGGAGATAATTTTTAAAAATTAGTGGCGGATATAAGGAAAAGTAATCGGCAGAATGATGACTAAAATGGCGTTAATTTTGAATTAATATTCAATAAATGCAGTGCTCCCGGCGCTTGATCCAGGTCATCGCCAGAGTGAGCAAAAAATGGCAGGCTAAGCCCCTTTTATGGGCCGGCCTTCCAGATTATGCAGTTACAGAAATTAGTCAATATGTTTGGTGGTGATTTATCACGCCGTTATGGGCAAAAAGTCCATAAATTAACCCTGCACGGGGGATTCAGTTGCCCAAACCGCGACGGCACCATTGGCCGGGGAGGATGCACTTTCTGTAATGTCGCGTCGTTTGCCGATGAAGCCCAACAGTACCATTCCATTGCCGAACAACTGGCAGACCAGGCCCAGCGGGTTAACCGCGCGAAACGGTATCTGGCCTATTTCCAGGCCTATACCAGTACCTGGGCTGAAGTGCAGGTGCTGCGCGCTATGTATCAGCAGGCCGTGGCCCAGGCCAGCGTGGTGGGGCTGTGCGTCGGTACGCGCCCGGATTGTGTGCCGGACAGCGTGCTGGATCTGCTGAGTGATTACCGTAATGAAGGTTATGAAGTGTGGCTGGAGCTGGGGCTACAGAGCGCCCAGGATAAAACACTGCACCGCATTAACCGGGGCCATGATTTCGCCTGCTATCAGCAGACTACGGCGCGGGCCCGGGCCCGGGGGCTGAAAGTGTGCAGTCACCTGATTGTTGGCCTGCCGGGGGAGAGCGACGCCGAGTGCCTTGATACCCTGGCGCGGGTGGTCGACACCGGGGTGGACGGCATTAAACTGCACCCGCTGCATATTGTTACCGGCAGCACCATGGCAAAAGCCTGGCAAGCGGGCCGCCTGGCCGGTATTGAACTGGATGATTACGTGCGTATTGCCGGGGAGATGATCCGCCATACGCCGCCGGAGGTGATTTACCACCGTATTTCTGCCAGTGCCCGGCGCCCGACACTGCTTGCCCCGCTATGGTGTGAGAACCGCTGGACCGGTATGGTTGAGCTGGATCGCTGGATGAACCAGCACGGCGTTCAGGGATCGGCATTAGGGACGCCGTGGCAGTGGCCGCAATCTTCTGAAACCTGAGTATTTCGCCGGTTTTCCGGTATGATTGAACGGACACTCAGCGAAGGGCTCTTCCATGAAGCAAATCCGTTTACTGGCGCAATACTACGTTGATTTAATGATGAAGCTGGGGTTGGTCCGCTTCTCATTATTGCTGGCTTTGGCTTTAGTTATTCTCGCGATGGCAGTACAGATGGCAGTGACCATGGTGCTGAGTGGCGAGATAGAAAGCATTGATGTTATTCGCTCGATCTTCTTCGGGTTACTGATTACGCCCTGGGCGGTCTATTTCCTGTCGGTGGTGGTGGAGCAACTGGAAGAGTCCCGGCGGCGGTTATCCCGGCTGGTGGAAAAGCTGGAAGAGATGCGCGAGCGCGATCTTAAGCTCAATATCCAGTTAAAGGACAATATCACCCAACTGAACCAGGAGATTGCCGACCGCGAAAAAGCCGAAGCGGAGCGCCACTCTACCCTCGAACAACTGCAAATTGAGATGCAGGAGCGCGCCCAGACCCAGGTGCAGCTGGAGCAACAGTCCTCCTTCTTACGTTCCTTTCTGGATGCCTCCCCGGACCTGGTGTTTTACCGCAACGAAGAGCAGTATTTTTCCGGCTGTAACCGGGCGATGGAGCTGCTGACGGGCAAAAGCGAAAAACAGCTGATTGGCCTCAAGCCCTGTGATGTGTACACGCCGGAAACCGCAGAAAAAGTCATTGAAACCGATGAGAAAGTCTTCCGCCATAATGTCTCGCTCACCTATGAGCAGTGGCTGGATTATCCCGATGGCCGTAAAGCCTGTTTTGAAATTCGCAAAGTGCCATATTACGACCGGGTGGGGATGCGCCACGGCCTGATGGGCTTTGGCCGCGATATCACCGAGCGTAAGCGTTACCAGGATGCGCTGGAGCGCGCCAGCCGCGATAAGACCACGTTTATCTCCACCATCAGCCACGAGTTGCGTACCCCGCTCAACGGCATTGTTGGGCTGAGCCGTATTCTGCTGGATACCGACCTGACCGGCGAGCAGGAGAAATACCTCAAAACGATCCATGTCTCCGCCGTGACGCTGGGTAATATTTTCAACGATATTATCGATATGGATAAGATAGAGCGGCGCAAAGTTCAGTTAGATAATCAGGTGATGGACTTCACCGGGTTTATGTCGGATCTGGAGAACCTGTCCGGCCTCCAGGCCCAGCAAAAAGGGTTGCGCTTCGTGCTCGAATCCGCCCAGCCCATGCCCCATAAAGTGGTGACCGACAGCACCCGGTTGCGCCAGATTCTGTGGAACCTCATCAGCAACGCGGTGAAATTTACCCCTCAGGGCGGTAGCGTCACGGTGCGGGTGCGTTACGACAACAACCAGATGCTCCATGTCGATGTGCAGGATTCGGGGATCGGTATCCCGGCGGATGAACAGGATAAAATCTTCGCCATGTACTATCAGGTTATGGACAGCCACGGCGGGAAACCCGCCACCGGGACTGGTATTGGTCTGGCGGTCTCCCGCCGCCTGGCGAAGAGTATGGGCGGCGATATTGTGGTCGCCAGCGAGCCGGGGAAAGGGGCAACCTTTAGCCTGACGGTGCATGCACCGAATGCGGATGAAGACGCGGCAGAGCAGAGCCAGGGCGATGATGTGCCATTACCGGCACTGCATGTGCTGCTGGTGGAAGATATCGAGCTGAATGTGATTGTTGCCCGCTCGGTGCTGGAGAAACTCGGCAACAGTGTCGATGTCGCCATGACCGGTCAGGCCGCGCTCGATACTTTTGCACCGGGGGAATATGACCTGGTGCTGCTGGATATTCAGCTCCCGGATATGACCGGCCTGGATATCTCCCGGGAGCTGCACCGCCGTTATCAGCCTGACGATTTACCCCCGCTGGTGGCGCTGACCTCGAATGTACTGAGAGATAAACGCGAATACCTTGATGCCGGTATGGATGATGTGCTGAGCAAACCGCTGGCGGTACCGGCCCTCACGGCCATGATCAAAAAGTTCTGGGATAGACCAGAACAGGATAAGGAGAGTGCGATGACTGAGCAGCAGACACCGAAAGATCACGTCCTGGATACCGAGATGCTGAGCCAGTACCTGGAGCTGGTAGGGCCAAAATTGATCACCGACGGGCTGGCGGTATTTGAGAAAATGATGCCGGGCTACCTGAATATTCTGGAGTCCAACTTTACCGCCCGGGATCAGAAAGGCATTGTCGAAGAAGGGCACAAAATTAAAGGCGCTGCGGGATCGATTGGTTTGCGCCATATACAGCAGCTTGGGCAGCAGATTCAGAGCCCGGATCTGCCGGCCTGGTGGGACAATGTCGGCGACTGGATTGAAGAGGTGAAGCAGGACTGGCAGGGGAACGTGGCCATACTGAAAGCGTGGGTTGCTGAACACGACACTAAAAAATGACCCCGGTAAACCGGGGTGCGCGAATACTGCGCCAACACCAGGGAAACGGTAACGCCGCTGCTGAGTAGATTATTGTTCAGGCACAGCGGCGCCTGTGAAAGCGAAAACAGTCAGGGATAAGATAGCAAACCTTAAAATATTTGTTACAAGAATCAGTAAAATATGTGAAGCGGAACGCTGATATCAGTTTGGCTGATACCGGCTAACAGCGGCACTGCCGGGGGAGCGACGGATGAAAAAAATTGGTGTTATTTTAAGTGGTTGTGGCGTGTATGACGGTAGCGAAATTCATGAGGCTGTTATCACGTTACTGGCGATAGCCCGCCAGGGTGCAGAAGCGGTCTGTTTTGCGCCGGATAAACCCCAGCACGATGTGATTAACCACCTGACCGGCGAGCCGCTGGCGGAGAGCCGGAATGTCCTGGTCGAGTCGGCCCGTATTGCCCGGGGCCAGATTCGTCCGTTATCGGCGGCCAACAGCAGCGAGCTGGATGCCCTGATTGTTCCGGGAGGATTTGGCGCCGCTAAAAATCTGTGTGATTTTGCCAGCGCGGGGAGTGATTACCAGGTCGATGCGCAGTTAAAACAGCTGGTGCAGGCCTGCCACGCCGCCGGTAAACCGCTGGGATTTATGTGTATTGCGCCAGCCATGTTACCCGGCCTGCTGGCGCTTCCGGTGCGTTTTACTATCGGCACCGATCCGGATACCGCCGAGGCTATCGAAGCGCGCGGCGGTGAGCATGTTCCCTGCCCGGTAGATGATATTGTGGTCGATGAAGAGCACAACGTGGTGACCACACCGGCCTATATGCTGGCGGAGAATATTGCCGAGGCGGCAACGGGGATTGAGAAGCTGGTGGCCCGCGTGTTGGCTCTGAGTGCATGAAGCACGGCGGCATATTTTACCGTCTGCGGTGTGCACTGTTACGCCTGGTGCTTTGTGTTGCGGGGATCTGGCTACTGGGGATCCTGCTGTTCAGCGTGATGCCGGTGCCGTTTTCTGCGGTGATGGTTGAGCGCCAGGTCAGCGCATGGCTGGGGGGCAACGTCGGCTATGTGGCGCATTCTGACTGGGTGGGGATGGACGACATCTCCCCCTGGATGCCGCTGGCGGTCATCGCGGCCGAAGACCAAAAATTCCCGCAGCACTGGGGGTTCGATGTGCAGGCGATTCAGCTGGCATTTGACCACAACGAACGGCATGAAAAACGGATTCGCGGGGCGTCTACGCTGTCCCAGCAGACCGCGAAAAACCTGTTTTTGTGGGATGGCCGCAGCTGGGTGCGCAAAGGGCTGGAGGCAGGGCTGACGGTTGGGATCGAAACGGTGTGGAGCAAGCGGCGTATTCTGACGGTCTATTTGAATATTGCGGAGTTTGGCAACGGGATCTTTGGGGTTGAGGCCGCGTCCCGGCACTATTTTCATAAACCGGCAAAACAGCTGACCATTTCTGAAGCGGCGCTGCTGGCGGCGGTATTACCTAACCCGATACGCTACCGGGCCGATGCTCCGTCCGGTTATGTCCGCACCCGCCAGCAGTGGATCATGCGCCAGATGCGCCAGTTGGGGGGTGAAGGCTACCTGCGGCGTAATGCGTTGCATTGATAGCGGCGATAGCGGCGGAAAGCCGCAGGGAAGCGGGAGCATGGCAGGTGTTCCCACCCGCCATGTGTTCTAGGATCAGTCTTCGTCGAACCCGGCATTAAACAGGGCAATCACGGCGCTTAACGCCTCCTGCTCCTGGGGGCCGCTGGCTTCAATCTCGATATGGCCGCCTTTGGCGGAGTCCAGCATCAGCAGGGCAATCACGCTACTGGCTTCTGCTTCGGTGCCCGCTTCATTGCGCAGCAGGACTTCAGCGTCATAGCTTTGCACCAGTTCAAAGAGTTTCATGGCCGGCCGGGCGTGCATCCCCAGCCGGTTAGTGATTTCAACACTCTGTTTCACGGTCATGTTTTGCGTTTTTCCAGGGTTCTGTGGCGTGACTGCACATTCTTGCCCCGGGAGCGGAAATAGTCAGCCAGCTGCTCGGCAACGTACACCGAACGGTGTTTCCCCCCGGTACAGCCAATCGCAACCGTCAGGTAGCTACGGTTATTGGTTTCCAGCATAGGTAACCATAGCTCAAGATAGCTGCGGGTCTGATAAATGAAATTGTGGACTTCGGTGTGGCGATCGAGAAACGCAGCCACCGGTTTATCCAGCCCGGTCATCGGGCGCAGTTTCGGGTCCCAGTGTGGGTTTGGCAGGAAGCGCACGTCGAACACATAGTCGGCGTCAATCGGGATACCGTGTTTGAAGCCGAAGGACTCAAACACCATGGTCAGCTCACGTTCGCGCTTGCCCAGTAACCGGGTGCGCAGCATCTCTGCCAGCTCGTGTACCGACATCTCCGAGGTATCGATAATCAGGTCTGCCCGGGAGCGCAGCGGCTCCAGCAGGTTGCTTTCTTCATCGATGGCGCTCTCCAGGGATAAATTCTTGCTGGATAGCGGGTGTAAACGACGGGTGTCGCTATAGCGGCGGATCAGGGTATTGCGATCAGCGTCCAGGAACAGTAACTGCGGAGAGAAGCCTTCAGGCAGGTTTTGCATCGCCTGCTCAAAGACCTCCGGGGACTCCGGCATATTACGCACGTCAATGCTCACCGCCGCGGATACGTGGCGGTCATGCAGGGTTTTTGCCAGCTCGGGCAATAACACGACGGGCAGGTTATCGACACAATAAAACCCCATATCCTCCAGGGCACGTAGCGCCACCGACTTCCCTGAACCTGAGCGGCCGCTGACAATCATCAGCACCATGAACACTCTCTCCCACATCTCATAACGATAAATACAGAGATTGCCGCAGGGGGCTGCGGCGCATTTTATTCCGCGTCGCTGTTGCTGCCGCTATCGCGACTTTCTTCGGTGATTATCTGATATAACTCTTCGTCACTTTGGGCAGCGCGCAGGCGGCGGCAGATGGTTTTACCTGCTAAGCGACGGGCAACCACAGACAGTGTGTGTAAATGGGTTTTGGTCTGGTCTGCGGGCACCAGCAGGGCAAACAGCAGATCCACCGGCTGGTTGTCGATAGCGTCAAACGCGATCGGCGTTTCCAGCTGAATAAATACCCCCACAGCGCGCAGGGTGTCGGCTTCCAGCTTACCGTGCGGAATGGCAATCCCGTTACCGATCCCGGTGCTTCCCATGCGCTCCCGGGTTAATACTGCCTCAAACACCACCTGCGGAGGTAAGCTAAGCTGTTTTGCCGCCAGTTCACTAATAATTTCCAGTGCGCGTTTCTTACTCTGGCAGTGCACCGCACTGCGAGTACAATCCTGGTTAAGGACGCTACTGAGCAAAAATTCCGAATCGTTATTTGTCATAATTTCACCTAAGCGCCGTCGTATTTGCGGCCCGCGATCCGGGGGATCTGGGCCGCAGAGATCGGCGAACGCCTGGACAATTAATGTTGTTTTAGTTTGTCTTTATGTTTATTGAGCTGTCTGGCCAGTTTATCGATCAGCCCGTCAATGGCCGCATACATGTCCTGGCCTTCGGCGCTGGCATGCAGTTCCCCGCCATTGACGTGTAGCGTTGCTTCCGCAATATGACTGACTTTCTCCACTTTCAACACAATGTAGACCTGATTAATCCTTTCAAAATACTGCTCCAATTTAGCAAATTTCGCCGTCACAAACTCGCGCAGAGCCGGGGTTATTTCGACGTTATTTCCTGTGATGTTGAGCTGCATAGTGTCTTCCTTATGGTTGAGTCAGACCAGTTGTTTACGCTGGTTTGACGGAGGAATCGATAATGACTCACGGTATTTAGCCACAGTGCGCCTTGCCACCATAATGCCCTGGTCAGAGAGTATCGTGGTGAGTTTACTGTCGCTCAGGGGTTTTGCGGGGTTTTCCGCCGCGATTAACTTCTTCACCAGTGCGCGAATCGCCGTGGAGGAGGCTTCCCCGCCGCCTTCCGTATTCACATGACTGGAGAAGAAATATTTCAGCTCAAAAATCCCGCGCGGACTGTGCAGATACTTCTGGGTGGTCACCCGCGAGATTGTGGATTCATGCATCTCGACAGCCTGGGCGATATCCGCCAGCACCATCGGTTTCATATACTCTTCGCCGTGCTCAAAGAACGCCTGCTGTTGTTCGACGATACAGCGGCTGACGCGCAGCAGCGTGTCATTGCGGCTTTCAAGGCTTTTGATAAGCCAGCGGGCTTCCTGCAAGTTACTGCGAATAAACTGGCTGTCGCTATCGTTGCGGGCACTGGTCCCCATGGCGGCGTACTGCTGGTTTATCTGCAGGCGCGGGATGCTGTCGTTGTTCAGCTCCACCGTCCAGAGCCCCTGATGCTTACGCACCAGCACATCCGGGATAACATATTCCGGTTCGCCGGTCTGGATTGACTGGCCGGGACGGGGGTCGAGGGACTGAATAAAATTCACCGCCTCTTTGAGAACCTCTTCTTTAAGGCGGGTGACGCGCATCAGGGTACGGAAATCATGGTTTGCCAGCAGATCAAGGTGCTCCCGGACGATAAGCCGGGATTCTTCCAGCCAGGGGGTATCTTTGCTGTACTGAGAAAGCCGGATCAGCAGGCAGTCGCGCAGATCTTTTGCGGCCACGCCGATCGGATCAAAGCGCTGGATCCGCTTGAGCACCGCTTCGATCTCATCGATGTCCAGCGCGTCATCGCCAATGCTTTCGCGAATTTCTTCCAGCGAGACGGTCAGATACCCGGTATCGTCCACGGCATCAACGATAGAGGTGGCGATGGCGCGATCGGTATCGGAAAACGGCGTCAGCTCGACCTGCCACATCAGGTAATCCTGAAGGGTTTGTGTGGTTTCCCCCTGGTAGACCGGGAGTTCATCATCAAAGTAGTCTGCGCCGCTACCGGAGGAGGTACCCGCGGTGTAGATCTCGTCCCAGCTGGCGTCCAGAGGCAGCTCCTCCGGCATCTCTTTTTGTTCCAGCGCATCGCGGCTGTCGAGGGTTTCGTTATCGGCTGGTTCCTGAGTGTCCACTTCCTGATGCGTGTCGGTTTGCTCCAGCAGTGGGTTACTTTCCAGGGCTTGTTGTAGTTCCTGTTGGAGTTCCAGCGTGGACAACTGCAGCAGACGGATCGCCTGTTGTAGTTGTGGCGTCATCGCCAGCTGTTGACTAAGCCGTAGTTGTAAACCCTGCTTCATGTTCAGTGCAAACTTCCTCAGGTATAGATGCCCGCGTTGGCCGTATGTGCCTGGGCGGATCATCAATGGTTATCGTGCGGCGGTAACCCGCTTGCTGTCTCGCCGCTTTATCTCCTCCGGATCGTCCGCTGGCCTGGCCAGACGGTACAAGATCGCCGGTGAATCTTCCTACCCTATCAGAGTCTGAAGTCTTCCCCAAGATACACGCGTTTAACCTGCTCGTTTTCCAGGATCTCTTTCGGGGTCCCGTGGGCGATCAAGTGGCCCTGGCTAACAATATAAGCCCGTTCGCAGACCGCGAGTGTTTCACGTACGTTATGGTCTGTTATCAAAACCCCAAGGCCGCTGTCGCGCAAGTGCTCAATGATTTTTTTGATGTCGATAACGGAAATCGGGTCAACACCGGCGAAGGGCTCATCCAGCAGAATGAACTTAGGATTGGCCGCCAGTGCCCGGGCAATTTCCACCCGGCGGCGTTCACCCCCGGATAACGACTGGCCAAGGCTGTCGCGCAGATGTTCAATATGGAACTCTGCCAGCAGCTCGTTGGCGCGATCTTCACGCTGCTCGGTGGTCAGATCATCGCGGATCTGTAAGACCGCCATCAGGTTGTCATAGACACTCAGGCGGCGGAAGATGGACGCTTCCTGGGGCAGATAGCCAATGCCGCGGCGGGCGCGGGCATGCAGCGGCAGTAAGCTGATATCTTCGTCATCAATAATGATGTTGCCGGCGTCGCGCTGAACAATCCCGACCACCATGTAAAAGGTGGTGGTTTTCCCTGCACCGTTAGGCCCCAACAGGCCGACGATCTCGCCGGAGTTCACCGTCAGGCTGACATCTTCCACCACATGGCGGCCTTTGTAAGCCTTCGCGAGATTTTTCGCAATTAATGTTGCCATATCGAATCAGTTACTCTTGTGTTGTGCCGGTGATTTGTTGCTGCCGCTTTTATCCTGAATCTGATTCGGCACCAGAATCGTGGTCACGCGTTTGCCTTTTTCGCTGAACGCCTGCATTTTCTGCTGCTTAACCAGATAGGTGATTTTGTCACCCTTGATATTGCTGTCCAGCTGCTCAAGGTAGGCGTTACCGGTCAGCACGACAAAGTCATTGGCCAGCTCATAGTGCATTTTGGCCGCGTGGCCTTTTACCGGTTTGCCGTTGTCCTGCATCTGGTAGAAGGTGGCCGGGTTGCCGTAGCCATCAATCACTTCTTTGCCGCTCTGGCCATCCGGGCGGGTAACCACGACTTTATCGGCATTGATTTTGATAGTGCCCTGGGTGACCACCACGTTACCGGTGAAGGTCACTACGTTACCCTGCATATCCAGCGACTGCTGATCGGATTCGATGTGGATAGGCTGATCGGTGTCCCCGGTAACCGCGAAGGCTGGCAGGCTCGCCGCCATCAGCGCCCCGGTGATGACCAGATTAAGGCTGAGTTTGTTTATCTTGAATTTCATATGAAGTTCTAACCTTTTCAATCAGCTTGGCAGTTTTACTGCGCAGGTTACCGCGCATTTTCAGGCCGCTGGAATTAAATGTCGTGCCGTACAGCGTCACCAGATCGTCAGAGGTAACGTCCTGCGTTACCAGATTCACCTGGGCATTATCCGTCGTGATTTTACGTAGCTGAGAGTCAGGCGTCAGTGCGTTGACCTCAGCATGACCATAAAGATACAGCATTCTGTCATTAGTCAGTTTGGCGCGATCTGCCTTAATTGACCAGGTGGGGATCTGCTGATCATCAAAGCTTGTGACCACCGGGTCGGTAAACCAGGAAACTGATTCAGCCGCAAAATACTCGGTATGCTGCGAAATCAGCCGGTATGTCAGCGCCCCCTGTGGGCTATAGACCAGGGTACTGGAATAGCCACTTTTGTATGTTGGCTCATTGGTGTCCGTGGTCACCGGCGTTTGTTGTTCCCGGTCGGCCAGATTCACGCCAATCAGCACCAGAACAAGCAGGGCGAGCAGGATGATAACCCAGCGCCTGGTTTTACTCATATGGATTGCCCTTTGGCTTCATCAAGTTTTCCTTGTGCCAGGAGCAGCAAATCACAGACTTCACGTACTGCACCGCGGCCGCCATTAATCCGGGTAACGTAGTCCACCCGGGGTAACAGCAGGGGGTGCGCGTCAGCAACTGCCGCACTTAACCCAATTTTTTGCATTACCGGCCAGTCGATCAGATCATCGCCAATATAGGCTATCTGCTCAGCGGGTATCCCCAGCCGGGTTTGCAGATCGGCAAAGGCAATCAGTTTATCTGACTGCCCCTGATACAGATGATTGATGCCGAGGGTGTGGCAGCGATCTTCCAGTAATTTTGCCTTTCTGCCGGTAATAATGGCGACATCAATCCCGGATGTCAGCGCACAGCGAATACCGTAGCCATCGCGCACGTTAAACGCTTTCAGCTCTTCACCATTATTACCCATATAAATCAGCCCGTCAGACATGACACCGTCAACGTCGAGAATCAACAGCCGGATTTCCCGGGCTTTCGCCATGACATCAGCGCTCACGGGCCCATAACAGGTGTCTATGGTGGCTTGCGGGTTACTCATTCAGACTTTACCTTTCTGCAGTTACACCACGCCTGCGCGCAGCAGGTCGTGCATATGTATCACACCAACTAACTGGTCACCATCAGCTACCATCACCGAGGTAATATGGCGCGATTGCATGACATTCAGCGCATCCACGGCCAGAATGCCTGGGCGTACGCGAATGCCGCCGGGTGTCATGACGTCGACAATTTTTGCCTGGTGTAAATCAATGCCCATATCCAGTATCCGGCGCAAATCCCCATCGGTAAAGATCCCGGCAATTTTCATGTCAGCGTCGCAAATCACCGTCATACCAAGATTTTTACGGGTGATTTCCAGCAGCGCATCGCGCAGGGTGGCGTTTTTACTGACATGAGGGATTTCGTCACCGGTGTGCATAATGTCATTGACCCGCAACAGCAGCTTACGGCCCAGTGCGCCACCGGGGTGGGAGAGGGCGAAATCTTCTTTGGTAAAGCCCCGGGCCTGCAACAGGGCCACCGCCATCGCATCCCCCATCACCAGGGTCGCCGTGGTGCTGGTGGTCGGGGCCAGTCCCAGGGGGCAGGCTTCCTGGGGAACCCGAATGCACAGATGGATATCTGCGGCTTTCGCCATGGTGCTTTCCGGGCGGCCAGTCATGCACAGCAGCGGCACATGGAGACGTTTTAAGACCGGGATCAGCGCCAGGATTTCATTAGACTCACCGGAGTTAGAAATCGCGATCACGATGTCCTGGGGGGTGACCATCCCCAGATCGCCGTGGGCGGCTTCACCGGGGTGGACAAAAAATGCCGGGGTGCCGGTACTGGCAAAGGTGGCCGCCATTTTGCGGCCAATATGCCCGGACTTACCCATCCCCATCACCACGACTTTACCGCGGCAATGGGCTATTTTTTCGCAGGCGTGCGAAAAATCATCATTAATATACTGATCGAGCTGGGCCAGGCCTTCACGTTCAATCCTCAGGACATCCTTACCTGCCTGCTGAAAGTCAAAACCCGGCTGCAATTCTACATGGGACATAATGCGTTCTCAGTTTATCTGATTATGTGATAGCGCCGTCATGGGGGCTTACCAGGGCCTGCCAATCAGGGCCGTAATCCATACCACAAATCCACCTAACAAAAAGGCGCCTGCTCGTTTACCAATATGATGACGCGAGCGCCAGCAAAGCGTGGTGAAAATGACACAGACTACCAGCATAACCAGGTAGTCCCGGGAGAATGCAAGCGGGTCTATAGCCCCGGGGGACACCAGCGCGGGTATTCCCAGCACGATAGCAATATTGAAGATATTAGAACCAATTATATTGCCTATCGCGATATCATCTTCACCCTTGCGTGCGCCGGCAATGGCGGTGGCCAGCTCGGGTAGACTGGTCCCGACAGAGATAACCGTCAGCCCGATGAGCAGCTCGCTCATACCAAAGTAATGCGCCACCACCGTGGCATTATCCACCACCATTCGGGTAGCCATCGGCATGATAATCAGCGCCACCCCCAGCCATAAAAACGCCACCGGGCGATTGACGTCACCGGGCAGCTCGGCAATTTGCTCACGGGTTAAACTGTCGTTACCGTGCCGCTGCGCAAGGCGAGCAATTTTAACGGTGAACCACAGGTAAATAACAGCCGCGATTAGCAAAATGATGCCATTTAATCGGCTAAGCTGACCATGCATAAGCACCAGGCCGCACAGCAGGGTGGCAACCAACATTAGCGGTATCTCGCGGCGCAGAATATCAGAATGCACGGTAAAAGGATGCAGCAGCGCCGCTAATCCCATGATCAGTAAAATATTGGTGGTATTGGAACCCAGCGCAATACCAATGCTCAAATTTGGCTGGTTGTGCAGGGCGGCGGCGGTGGATACCATTATCTCCGGCAGCGACGTGCCGATGCTCACCACGGTCATGCCGATCAGCAGCGGTGACAGGCCCATACCCCGGCACAGCATGGAGGCGGCGAATACCAGTCGATCGGCACCGTAAACCACCAGGAATAAACCGATAATTAACAGGCTGGTAGCCAGTAGCATAAGAAATCCTATAACGCGGGTATAATTGCCGGTCCCGTGGCTGGCGATATTTGGGCTGACGCTAAACGCCGGTATGACCTTGCTTAGCAAGTAATTCTGACTTTATCGCGCGGAAAAGTAAAACAAATGCCAGCTTTCGTATACCGCTACTGGTAAGATTCTGCAAATATATTGCGCTTGTAACATTTTCAGGCGCAACTTTTGGGGCGACTGATGAATATCACTGTATCAATAATGGCTGGAAGGATAATCGAATGAGCCAGGCACAGACGAATTTGGTCGAGGTGCGGGGAGTGACATTTTCTCGCGGCAGCCGGCGTATATTCGACAATATCTCGCTATCTGTACCCCGGGGAAAAATTACCGCCATCATGGGGCCATCCGGGATCGGGAAAACCACCCTACTGAAATTAATCGGCGGCCAAATTCCGCCGGAATGCGGGGAGATTCTCTTTCAGGGCGAAAACATTCCGGCCATGTCCCGCTCTCGTCTGTATACCGTGCGTAAACATATGAGCATGTTATTTCAGTCCGGGGCACTGTTTACCGATCTAACAGTATTTGAGAATGTTGCCTACCCTTTACGGGAGCACACTCAGTTACCGGAACCCCTGTTGCACAGCACGGTAATGATGAAGCTGGAAGCGGTCGGCCTGCGGGGTGCGGCAAATTTAATGCCGTCAGAGCTTTCCGGCGGCATGGCGCGCCGCGCCGCCCTGGCAAGGGCGATTGCGCTGGAGCCGGATCTTATCATGTTTGACGAACCGTTCGTCGGCCAGGATCCGATCACTATGGGGGTGCTGGTAAAACTGATCTCTGAACTGAACAGCTCCCTTGGGATGACCTGTATTGTGGTGTCGCATGACGTACCGGAAGTATTGAGCATTGCTGATTACGCATGGATTATTGCCGATCAACAAATCGTGGCTCATGGTTCTGCTGATGAGCTTGAGCATAATCCCGACCCTCGCGTGCGCCAGTTCCTTGATGGCATTGCGGATGGCCCGGTGCCGTTCCGCTACCCCGCCAGAGACTATGTATCAGATTTATTACCAGGAACAGGGAGCTAATTGATTCATGTTGCTTAATGCATTGGCGTCGCTGGGGCGTCGTGGGATTAATACCTGCGCTGCTTTTGGTCGCGCCGGGTTAATGCTGTTTAATGCGCTGGTGGGTAAACCGGCATTTGGCAAGCATTTCCCGCAGCTGGTCCGCCAGCTATACAATGTCGGCGTACTGTCGCTGCTGATTATTATGGTCTCCGGCCTGTTTATCGGTATGGTGCTGGGGCTCCAGGGGTACCTGGTGCTCACCACCTACGGGGCAGAGTCCAGCCTGGGGATGATGGTGGCACTGGCCTTGCTGCGTGAACTGGGGCCGGTAGTCGCCGCGTTACTGTTTGCCGGGCGCGCCGGGTCCGCTCTGACGGCGGAAATTGGCCTGATGAAAGCCACCGAACAACTTTCCAGCATGGAAATGATGGCGGTGGATCCGCTGCGCCGGGTGATTGCGCCGCGCTTCTGGGCCGGGGTTATCTCACTGCCGCTGCTGTCGATGATTTTTGTGGCGGTCGGTGTGTGGGGCGGTGCGCTGGTGGGGGTGACCTGGAAGGGGATTGATGCCGGTTTCTTCTGGTCCTCTATGCAGTCTGCGGTGGACTGGCAGATGGATGTGGTTAACTGCATTCTGAAAAGCCTGGTGTTCGCTATCACGGTTACCTGGATTGCGCTGTTTAATGGTTATGATGCGGTGCCGACCTCTGCCGGGATCAGCCGCGCAACAACACGCACTGTGGTTCACGCCTCTCTGGCCGTACTGGGCCTTGATTTTGTACTTACTGCACTGATGTTCGGGAATTAAGTCATGCAAACCAAAAAAATTGAAATCTGGGTTGGCGCTTTTCTGCTGGTCGCGCTGATTGCCATTGTCTTTATTTGCCTGCGAGTGGCGAATGTGACCTCGTTGCGCAGTGAACCCACCTACAGCATCTCTGCAACCTTTGACAATATCGGTGGCCTGAAAGTGAGCTCTCCGGTGCGTATTGGCGGGGTGGTGATTGGCCGGGTCAGTGATATCACGCTGGACCAGACCAACTACCTGCCGCGCGTGACCATGGACATTGATGATCGCTACAATAAAATTCCAGACACCAGCTCGCTGGCAATCCGTACCTCTGGCCTGCTGGGGGAACAATATCTGGCGCTGAACGTCGGTTTCAGCGATCCGGAAATGGGCACTGCTATCCTGAAAGATGGCGGCACCATTCAGGATACCAAGTCAGCGATGGTTCTGGAGGACCTGATTGGTCAGTTCCTTTACAAGAGTAATGACAGCTCGAATAAGAATAGTGGTGATGCTCCTGCCAGTAATGACGGGAATAATACCGAGACTGCAGCGCCCCACGCTGGCGCTACTAATTAACCCTGGAGATGACACCCATGTTAAAGCGCCTGTTTATGGTCGCCGTGCTGGCGATCGCTCCACTGGTTAGTGCCCAGGCGGCAGACCAGTCCAACCCTTATAAACTGATGAACGAAGCGGCACAAAAGACATTTAGCCGCCTGAAAAATGAGCAGCCGCAAATCCGCCAAAACCCGGACTACCTGCGCAATATCGTTGATCAGGAACTCCTGCCGTATGTGCAGGTGAAATATGCCGGTGCGCTGGTGCTTGGCCGCTACTATCAGCAGGCCACCCCGGCCCAGCGTGACGCCTATTTTGTCGCCTTCCGTGAGTACCTGAAACAGGCTTACGGCCAGGCGCTGGCCATGTACCACGGCCAGACCTATCAGATAGCCCCGGAGCAACCGCTGGGCAATGCTGATATCGTGGCAATCCGCGTGACCATTATTGACCCGAACGGCCGCCCGCCGGTACGTCTGGACTTCCAGTGGCGTAAAAATAGCCAGACCGGTAACTGGCAGGCTTACGACATGATTGCTGAGGGTATCAGCATGATCACCACCAAACAGAACGAATGGAGCGATTTGCTGCGCACCAAAGGGATTGATGGCCTGACAGCGCAGCTGAAGTCTATCTCTCACCAGCCGATCACTCTGGATGAGAAAAAATAATGTCTGAAGCGCTGCAGTGGTCATTGCAGGATGATTGTCTGATGCTCACCGGGGAACTGGGCAGCGATACGCTGCTGCCCCTGTGGGACGCCAGGGAGGAGGTGGTATCCCGGCTGCAACGGATCGATCTCAGCGGCGTACAGCGGGTGGATACTGGCGGCGTTGCGTTGCTTATCCATCTGGTGGCGCTGGCCCGTGACCTGGGGCATACCCCGGTGGTCACCGGAAGCGATGAAAACTTACATACGCTGGTCAAGTTGTACAATTTACCGCCTGAGGTGATCCCCTTCGACGTAGCCTGAGCGTTTTCAGTACGTTACTCACACGGCCCCAAAAATCTTGCTTTGGGGCTTTTTTTTCATATTTAAGACGGCTCCACTTTCCTCTAAGATGTGTGGCTGTTTTACTAGCCGACGAATAGATCCCATGGAAAATCATGAAATTCAGGCTGTGCTGATGAACGCACTGCCGCTTGAAGAAGTTCTCGTCTCCGGTGACGGTAGCCATTTTCAGGTTATCGCGGTAGGTGAGATGTTCGCCGACATGAGTCGAGTAAAAAAACAACAGGCGATTTACGCGCCGCTGATGGGATATATCGCCGATAACCGCATCCATGCGTTATCCATCAAAGCGTATACCCCTCAGGAATGGGCCCGTGACCGCAAGCTAAACGGTTTTTGAGCTGACGGCTGACGGCCGCCAGCAATGTGATTTGATAACAGAGAACAGGTGAATGGATAAATTTCGTGTGCAGGGGCCGACCCGGTTAAGTGGTGAAGTGACAATCTCCGGGGCAAAAAACGCCGCACTGCCCATCCTTTTCGCTGCCTTGCTGGCAGAGGAACCCGTTGAAATCCAGAATGTCCCGAAACTGAAAGACATCGATACCACCATGAAGTTACTCAGCCAACTGGGGACCAAAGTGGAGCGTAACGGGTCTGTCTGGATTGATGCCAGCGACGTCAATGTCTACTGCGCGCCGTACGACCTGGTGAAAACCATGCGTGCCTCTATCTGGGCCCTGGGGCCGCTGGTTGCGCGTTTTGGTCAGGGCCAGGTCTCCCTGCCGGGCGGCTGTGCGATTGGTGCCCGTCCGGTGGATTTGCATATCAGTGGCCTGGCGCAGCTGGGTGCCGATATTAAGCTGGAAGAAGGCTATGTAAAGGCAACGGTTGATGGACGCCTGAAAGGCGCCCATATCGTGATGGACAAAATCAGCGTTGGCGCCACGGTTACCATCATGACCGCGGCAACCCTGGCTGAAGGGACCACGGTGATTGAGAACGCCGCCCGGGAACCGGAAATTGTCGATACGGCCAACTTCCTCAACGCCATGGGGGCCAAAATCACCGGTATGGGCAGTGACCGTATTACCATCGAAGGGGTTAAGCGCCTTGGTGGTGGTAAATACCGCGTTCTGCCGGACCGTATCGAAACCGGTACCTTCCTGGTGGCCGCGGCGATTTCTGGCGGTAAAATTGTATGCCGTAATGCCCAGCCGGACACCCTTGATGCGGTGCTGGCCAAACTGCGTGAAGCCGGGGCGGATATCGAAGTCGGTAGCGACTGGATCTCGCTGGATATGCACGGTAAGCGTCCGAAGGCGGTCAATGTGCGCACCGCGCCGCACCCGGGCTTCCCTACCGACATGCAGGCGCAGTTCACCCTGCTGAACCTGGTGGCAGAAGGTACCGGTGTGATAACCGAAACAATCTTCGAAAACCGTTTTATGCACGTACCGGAACTGATCCGTATGGGCGCACGGGCGGAGCTGGAAGGCAATACGGCCATTTGCCACGGGGTAGAGAAACTGTCTGCAGCCCAGGTGATGGCGACCGATCTGCGCGCCTCGGCAAGCCTGGTACTGGCGGGTTGTATCGCTGATGGGGCAACCATCGTCGATCGTATCTACCATATCGACCGTGGCTATGAGCGTATTGAAGATAAACTGACCGCGCTGGGTGCCAATATCACCCGGGTTAAAAACGAAGGTTAATCGTTTATCCACGCTTTTAAGAAATTAATGATGAAAAGCCGCTCCCTGTGAGCGGCTTTTTTTGTGGTGCGCCAGTGCGCTTGCCGGTGTGTGGCCGGGATGACCGATTAGCGGGCCGACTTGTCGCGCATGAACCGGGTGCGATCAATATACTCATGGGTAAATGGGTTGTGGTAACGGGATGGCCAGATCTCTTTTGGGGTCACGCCAATGGCTTTGGCGATCAGCATTTCACCCTTTGGCCACGGGCGGGTCAGGGCATTTGCCAGGGTTGATGAGCTTAATCCTGCCCGGCGAGATTCTGCCGCCAGAGAAGTGCCACGCTTGCGCAATGCAGCGATAATATCAGCCGGATGCCAGTCTACAAATTTGGGTTCCATATCCTCTTCCTGTATGATTTTTACGCGTAAACTTTAGGGGATACTTTCCTGACGGCCTCTTACGTCAGCCCATCAATAACACCCAAAGACGTGTTGTGATTCCAGTATTTTCCATAAATATGTTCAAAAGCGTGAGTAAGCGTTGAGGTTAGGGTGTTTAGCAGTGCAAACCGGGACGTAAACTGTGATATCTCCGCGCCAGAGCGTGGCGCGGAGTGGCTATCAGAACTGGCGCTGAACGGCGATGTGGGCCAGGCCGATCAGTGCCTGCCTGTGGGGAGAATCGGGCAGGATCGCCAGGGCGGCGATGGCTTTATCGGCTTCTTGCTCGGCCCGCATGCGGGTCCATTCCAGAGAACCACAATCGGCCATGGCACTCAGTACCGGCTCAAGAAGGTGGCGCCCATTCCCTTGTTCAATCGCGCTACGGATCATGGCGGACTGCTCTGGCGTGCCGTGACGCATGGCGTGTAACAAGGGCAGGGTTGGCTTGCCTTCGTTAAGATCGTCACCGACGTTCTTGCCGAGGGTGGCGCCGTCAGAGCTGTAATCCAGCAGATCATCAATCAGCTGGAAGGCGGTCCCCAGATAGCGGCCATAATCGCGCAGCGCCGCCTCCTGAGCATCATCCGCCCCGGCCAAAATAGCAGAGCACTGCGCAGCGGCTTCGAACAGACGGGCGGTTTTGCTGTAAATCACCCGCATATAGTTCTCTTCAGTGATGTTCGGATCGTTAACGTTCATCAACTGCAATACTTCGCCTTCGGCAATGACATTGACCGCTTCGGACATGATTTTCAGCACTTTCAGAGAGCCAAGCCCGGTCATCATCTGGAAAGCACGGGTATAGATAAAATCCCCTACCAGTACACTGGCGGCATTACCAAATGCCGCGTTTGCCGTCGCTTTCCCCCGTCGCATGTCTGACTCGTCGACAACATCGTCGTGGAGCAGCGTTGCGGTGTGGATAAATTCGATAAGTGCAGCAATGTTGATATGAGCATCCCCCTGGTAGCCCAGGGTCCTGGCAGACAATACGGCAATCATCGGGCGGATACGTTTCCCCCCGCCACTGACAATGTAATAGCCCACCTGGCCTATCAGTTGCACATCGGAACTGAGCTGCTCAAGGATCACTGCATTGACGCCCGCCATATCTTGCGCGGTTAATTCAGTTATATTTTCAAGATTCATCGCAAAAGTCTGGCTATCGTCCTGTTTACCACATACCCCCCCAACGAATGACGGGGCGGAAGATGCATAATGTAGTACAGATTGTACTTAAAAAACGAGACAGATAAACGTACCTGGGCCGGTTGCTTTTTTTTTCTACGCAGATTGATGATCGCTCTTGTCAAAGCCACCCGATTTGCGTAATATTCGCGCCCTATTGTGAATATTTATAGCGCCCCCTGAATCACACAAGGTGTGCGCGGAAAGCGGAGTTTTATATGTACGCAGTTTTCCAAAGTGGTGGTAAACAACACCGAGTAAGCGAAGGTCAAACCGTTCGCCTGGAAAAGCTGGACATCGCAACTGGCGAAACCATTGAGTTCGCCGAAGTGCTGATGATCGCAAACGGTGAAGAAGTCAAAATCGGCGTTCCTTTCGTTGATGGCGGCGTAATCAAAGCTGAAGTTGTGGCTCACGGTCGTGGCGAGAAAGTTAAAATCGTCAAGTTCCGTCGTCGTAAACATTATCGTAAGCAGCAGGGCCATCGTCAGTGGTTCACTGATGTTAAAATTACTGGCATCAGCGCTTAATACAGAGGAGCAGATTAAATGGCACATAAAAAGGCTGGCGGCTCAACTCGTAACGGTCGCGATTCCGAATCCAAACGTCTGGGCGTAAAACGCTTCGGCGGTGAAGCAGTTCTGGCTGGCAGCATCATCGTTCGTCAACGTGGTACTAAATTCCACGCTGGCAGCAACGTAGGTTGCGGCAAAGACCACACTCTGTTCGCGTTGGCTGACGGTAAAGTTAAGTTCGAAGTTAAAGGCCCGAAAAATCGTAAATTTATCAGCATCGAAGCTGAATAAGTTTTTCGTGTCCCGGAAACGGACTGAAGCCCCGCACATGTTGCGGGGCTTTTTACATTCTAATGCCGGGGGACCTGGCGTCCTTTGGTTGCACCGCAGCAATACCTGAATACTAAGCCCGGCAGTGTACTACAGGGAGTGATAGTATGAATCAGCAGGCAGTTGCCGGGATACTTCTGGCACTTACCACCGCCATGTTTTGGGGTGTATTACCGATTGCCATGAAGCAAGTGTTGCCGGCGATGGAGCCGGCAACGATTGTGTTTTATCGCTTCCTGCTGGCGGGATCGGGTCTGGCGGTTATCCTGGCGCTACGCGGCCAGTTACCGTCCCTGAAACTGTTTCGTAAACCGCGCTGGCTGGGCGTTCTTGCCGTCGCAACCGGTGGGTTATTCGGCAATTTTATTTTATTCAGTTCCTCACTTCAGTACCTGAGCCCGACAGCGTCGCAGGTCATCGGCCAGCTTTCCCCGGTTGGTTTAATGGTGGCCAGTGTGGTGGTCCTGAAGGAGAAAATGCGCGGCACGCAGGTGATAGGTGCACTGATGTTGCTGTGTGGGCTGGTGATGTTTTTTAATACCAGCCTGGTGGAGATTTTTACCCGGCTTACGGATTACACCTGGGGGGTGATATTCGGGGTCAGTGCAGCAATGGTTTGGGTCAGTTATGGGGTCGCGCAGAAAGTATTATTACGCCGCCTCGCCTCGCAACAAATCCTTCTTTTGCTGTACACTTTATGTACAATAGCGCTGTTCCCACTGGCGAAGCCGGTGGTGATCATGCAACTGAATAGCTGGCAGCTCGCGTGTCTTCTTTTTTGCGGGCTGAACACCCTGATCGGTTATGGCGCACTGGCTGAGGCCATGGCGCGCTGGCAGGCAGCGCAGGTAAGTGCCCTGATAACGCTGACCCCGCTGTTTACGTTGCTGTTTTCTGATTTGCTGTCGCTCGCCTGGCCTGATATTTTCGCCGCGCCAACCCTGAATATACTGGGGTACATCGGGGCATGTGTTGTGGTTTCAGGCGCGATGTATTCCGCGATTGGTCATCGTCTTTGGGGACGCTGGCGCAGGAAAGACGCTGTGGTACCGGTGCCTCGTTCGGGCGAATGATTTACGGAGAAGTAAAATGAAGTTTGTTGATGAAGCAACGATCCTGGTTGTTGCCGGTGATGGCGGCAACGGTTGTGTAAGCTTCCGTCGTGAAAAATATATCCCGAGGGGCGGTCCGGACGGCGGTGACGGCGGTGACGGTGGTGATGTCTGGCTGGAAGCGGACGAAAACCTTAACACCCTGATTGATTACCGCTTTGAAAAGTCCTTCCGCGCTGAGCGTGGCGAAAACGGCCAGAGCCGTGACTGTACCGGTAAACGCGGTAAAGACGTCTCAATTAAAGTCCCCGTCGGTACCCGGGTTATTGACCAGGGCACCGGCGAAACCATGGGCGACATGACCACCCACGGCCAGCGGCTGATGGTTGCCAAAGGCGGCTGGCACGGCCTGGGGAATACCCGCTTTAAGTCTTCCGTTAACCGTACCCCGCGCCAGAAAACCAACGGTACGCCGGGGGACAAACGCGATCTGCAGCTTGAGCTGATGCTGCTGGCCGATGTCGGGATGCTGGGAATGCCGAATGCCGGTAAATCGACCTTTATTCGCGCGGTGTCTGCCGCGAAGCCGAAAGTGGCGGATTATCCGTTTACCACCCTGGTGCCTAGCCTGGGCGTGGTGCGTATGGATAGCGAAAAAAGCTTCGTGGTCGCGGATATTCCGGGGCTGATCGAAGGGGCGGCGGACGGCGCCGGCCTGGGGATCCGTTTTCTCAAACACCTCGAGCGCTGCCGGGTACTGCTGCACCTGATTGATATCGATCCGATTGACGGTTCCGATCCGGTGGAAAACGCCCGCATTATTGTTGGCGAGCTGGAGAAATACAGCGAAAAACTGGCCGCTAAGCCACGCTGGCTGGTGTTTAACAAAATCGACCTGATGGACAATGCTGAAGCCGAAACCAAAGCACAGGCGATTGTAGAGGCCCTGGGATGGGAAGATAAACATTATCTGATCTCCGCCGCCAGCCATAATGGCGTCCAGGACCTGTGCTGGGATGTGATGCAGTTTATCATCGACAACCCGGTAACCAGCGCTGAGCAGGACAAACAGCCAGAGAAAGTCGAGTTTATGTGGGATGACTACCATCGCCAGCAGCTCGAAGAAGTCGAAGATGAAGCGGAAGAAGACTGGGATGACGACTGGGACGATGAAGACGACGAAGGCGTCGAGATAATCTACCAGCACTAATACTGTCGTTCGGTGACAAAAAAGGCCCCTGAGGGGCCTTTTTTATTGCGCACGATTTATGGCGCACAAAGGGTGTTGCATCACGCACTAAATGTGATCGGGGAACCAGCCGGCGGCATCAAGGCCGGGCTTGTCGGGGCGATCGTCGAGCAGTAACTTACCGTGATGTAATTGGACAATACGCTGAACAATACTCAGCCCGAGGCCGCAGCCTCCATAGCGCTGATCCAGGCGGCGGAACGGCTCGGTAATATTCAGGCGCTGTTCCGCCGGAATACCCGGCCCCTGGTCGAGAACCCGCAGGCAGGTGCCGTTGTCCCGCGCTTCAATGCGCACTTCGATGGTGCTGTTCTCCGGGCTGTAGCGGGAGGCATTCTCCAGCAGGTTACGCAGCATCAGGCGTAATAGCACCGCGTCCCCCTGGGCACTCAGGGTTGATGGCGCTGGCCATATGGGCTGCTGCCCCCGCTGGCTGAGCAGTTCTGCTATCTCGGTCTGCAAAGGGGAGACCACATCCTGATACCAACCCACAGTGGCATAGTGGCCGCTGGCCAGGGCCTGGCCGGCCCTGGAAAGCATCAGCAACTGTTCAACGGCGTGCATCAGTTGATCAATCCGTGCGACCAGCATGCTCGCCTGGGTGTTGCCCTGTTGTTCCATAAGCTCCAGATGCAGGCGGATCCCGGCCAGCGGGGTGCGCAGCTCGTGGGCCGCATCGGCGGTAAATAACCGCTCCTGCTGGATAGTATGGTCAAGGCGCGACAGCAACTGATTCAGTGAATTGGTGACTGAGACAATCTCCGTCATATCGGAGTAGATCGGTACCGGGGAGAGGTTATCCGCCGAGCGGTTCGTCAGGCTGGCGCGCAGCCGGTTAAGCGGGCGGGTGATCCAACTGATGGCCCAGAAAGAGAACAGCAGGGTAAAACCAACCATGACCAGTGAGGGCACCAGCAGTGAGGCAATTGCTTCGTGAATTTCTTTTTCAACATGGTGGTTACGGGCTTTGGCGCTCAGGGTCTCATTGACCAGGAAACCAATCTGCTCCTGGCTTTCATGCCATAGCCAGATAGCGCTCAGCAACTGAAAAAACAGCAAAATACAGGCAAGCAGGATCATCAGACGCTGGCGCATGCTGTTCACGGTTATTTCTCCAGCCGGTAGCCGACACCACGGATAGTTTTGATGCGCTCTTTCCCCAGCTTGCGGCGTAAATTATGGATATGGACTTCCAGGGTATTGGAGCCGGGATCGTCCTGCCAGCTGTACAAGTCCTGTTGCAGCGTTTCGCGGTGCACCGTTTGCCCGGCGCGCATCAGCAGCCGGGACAGCAGGGCAAACTCTTTCGGGGTTATCTCTATCTCTTTCTCGTCGAGATACACCTGCTGAGTTTGTAAGTTAAGTGCCAGATCATCGAGGGTAATCAGATTGTCGCTCTGCCCCTGATAGCGGCGGATCAACGCCCGGACCCTGGCCTGTAGCTCCACCAGTGCAAACGGCTTCACCAGATAATCATCGGCACCGGCATCGAGGCCGTTAACCCGATCGGCCAGACCATCACGGGCTGTCAGGATCAACACCGGGGTTTGCTTACCGCTGCGCCGCCAGGCACCCAGCAGGGTGGCGCCGTCTTTGTCCGGCAGGCCGAGATCCAGGATAACCAGGCTATATTCACCGGACTGCATAAACGCGTCTGCCTGTGCGGCAGTACCGGCACAATCCAGCGCATAGCCCTCGTTGCGCAGCGCTATGGACAATCCTTCCTGGAGCAGTGTGTCGTCTTCAACAATCAGTAGTTTCATCGCTTAATTATTCTGATAAATATCTTTGTAGAGACGGCTCTCAAAGCGGACCAGCGGAATACGGCGGTTACGCTGATCGGCCGGCGGCACGGCATAACCGGACAGGAACTGGACGAATGCCACTCGCTGCCCGCTGGCCGTGGTCAGAAAGCCTGCCAGGTTATATACCCCTTGCAGAGAGCCCGTTTTGGCGGAGAGTTTACCGTCTACGCCTGCCTGGTGTAGACCCGCCCGGTACTGCAAGGTTCCGTCATGCCCCGATAAGGGTAGCATCGAAATAAAATTGAGCTTGCTGTCATTTTGGGCGATGTACTGCAACACCTGCATCATCGAGGCCGGGGAGATAAGGTTATGGCGTGACAGGCCAGAGCCGTCCACCAGGATACTATTGCCCAGGTCAATACCGGCGTTTTTGCGCAGTAGCTGGCGCACCGCATCTGCCCCGGCGCGCCAGGTCCCGGGCACGTTGTAATAGCTGCGGCCAATGGTGCGAAAGACGGTATCCGCAATCATATTGTCTGATTTTTTCAGCATGGTCCGCAGCAGCGTGTGCAGCGGCGGGGACTGGGTACTGGCCAGTACGGTTCCCGGTGGGTTTGGCTGGGTCTGGCGGATCAGCGACCCTTGATAGCTTATACCCGCGGTTTTCAGCTCCTGCTTTAGAATTGCCCCGGCATAGCCGGCACCGTCCTGAATCGCAAAGGCCAGCGGCAGCGGGTCCTGGCGTTGGGTCAGGCAGCCTGTCAGCGTGTAGCGGTTAAGATCCCCGGTAACCACGTCCAGTTCGCAATACTGCGCCTCTGGGGCGCCCCTGGCGAGGGTTTTGACCTGGCTAAAGACATTGACCGGGTAATAAGACGCGATGCGGACAAACGCGTTCTCATTGGGCTGGGTGGTATTCAGGGTAACGGAGAAACAGTTACGATCGACAATGGCCGCCGCAGGGGGGGCGCTGAAGCACTGGCTGATGTCGTTCCACGGCCAGCCCGGGGCTTTGTCGTGGCTGGCGAAGACCGAGGTATCAATCACCACATTACCGGTGATCCGGTTAATACCAGCCTTTTTCACCGCATTCACCATATTGCGCAGGCTCTGGCGGCGGAACGTGGGGTCGCCATCAAACCGGGCGATCAGATCCCCGGTCAGTACGCCATCTTTCACTTCGCCGCGGCGTTCCAGCGTGGTGGTAAACCGGTAATCAGGCCCCAGTTGTAACAGGGCGGCCAGCGCCGTGATGACTTTCTGGGTACTGGCAGGCAACGCCATCTGCTGGCTGTGATACTCCACCAGCGGCGCACTCTCTCCGACCTTCTGTACCATCATTGCCAGGTTGGCCCCGGCTGGTAACTGGTTGACGTATTCTTCTACATTTGCTGCCTGGGCATTGAGTGCCACGACGGTGGTCAATCCAACCACAAATCTGGAAAATCGCATAATCTCGCGTTACGGCCGGGAAACGTGCCCGTCATACTACGGTGCAACACCCTGTAAAGTAAACGGTGGGTGACCCCCGCGGAACTTCGCGGTAAAATATTTATCAAAATGCCATATCACACTGACCCGGAGGACTTCTGGGTCGGTTTTCTTTTGTTTATTTCCCGGGCTGGTACTGCTGCCCCGGGGCCACAAGCGCAGTAACCACAGGGTTGCTCACCTGCAGGCCGATTAAAAGAGGTATAACAATGCAAGCTATTCCGATGACATTACGTGGTGCTGAAAGATTGCGCGAAGAGCTGGATTTTCTGAAATCGGTACGCCGCCCGGAAATCATTGCCGCCATTGCCGATGCGCGTGAACACGGCGATCTGAAAGAAAATGCCGAATATCACGCCGCCCGTGAACAACAAGGGTTCTGTGAAGGCCGGATTAAAGATATCGAAGCGAAGCTGTCTAATGCTCAGGTTATTGATATCACTAAAATTCCCAATAATGGCCGAGTGATTTTTGGCGCGACAGTGACCGTGCTGAATCTGGACAGCGATGAAGAAGTAACCTATCGCATTGTTGGTGATGACGAAGCGGACTTCAAACAGAACTTGATCTCGGTAAACTCGCCGATCGCCCGCGGTCTGGTGGGGAAAGAGCAGGATGATGTGGTGGCTATCAACACCCCTGGGGGGATGGTTGAGTTTGAAATCACGAAAGTTGACTATCTCTGATATCCAGAGCGTAAAGCTTATTGTAGATTGTAAAGCATGGTAAAAGGCCGTTAACCGGCCTTTTACCCGCAAGCGGCCCGTGGCATTTTCGTATCACCACGGGGGAATCCGCTGCTTCAGGGCAAAAAATCGCCTGACTGAACGGGTTTTTAGCGGGGAAGTGAAATTATACGCTCTGCAGTTGGGCGATAAAGCACCAGCGTTTTACCGATGACCTGTACATTACAGGCGCCGGTTTCCCGCACGATAGCTTCCACGATCAGGGTTTTAGTCTCGCGATCTTCCGAGGCAATTTTCACCTTGATTAACTCATGGTGCTCAAGCGCTTGTTCAATCTCGGCCAGTACCCCTTCGGTCAAACCATTATTGCCAAGCAGAACAACCGGCTTGAGCGAATGTGCCAGACCCTTCAGGTGCTGTTTTTGTTTAGTACTCAGATTCATCGTATATTTTTGCTTAGGTTGGGATTGAAAACGGGTCATTCTACCGCCATCTCCCACTTATAGCCAAATAGCAACTGCGCATTTTTTGGCAAGTCGCTGTCGATGAACCCGGATGGAATGTGAAATGACAGGTAAAAAGCGTTCTGCCAGCTCTAGCCGCTGGCTCCAGGAACACTTTAGCGATAAATATGTTCAGCAGGCACAGAAAAAGGGGTTACGTTCCCGTGCCTGGTTTAAACTTGAAGAGATACAGCTAAGTGACAAACTTTTTAAACCGGGAATGACGGTTGTTGATCTCGGGGCTGCGCCTGGTGGCTGGTCACAATATGTGGTTAGCTTAATTGGTGGCAGCGGTCGTATCATCGCTTGCGATCTTTTACCGATGGATCCCATCGTTGGTGTGGACTTCCTTCAGGGCGACTTTCGTGATGAATTAGTGCTGAAAGCGTTACTGGAACGAGTAGGTGATAGTAAAGTGCAGGTGGTGATGTCCGATATGGCGCCCAACATGAGTGGGACCCCTGCAGTCGATATTCCCCGCTCTATGTATTTAGTGGAGCTGGCGCTTGAAATGTGTCGGGATGTTCTTGCCCCCGGCGGTAGTTTTGTTGTGAAGGTGTTCCAGGGCGAAGGTTTCGATGAGTACCTAAGGGAAATTCGCTCCCTGTTTACAACCGTGAAGGTTCGTAAGCCGGATTCTTCCCGTGCCCGTTCACGTGAAGTTTATATTGTAGCGACCGGGCGAAAATGATAACCAGACTGTCTTTCCGGCAGCGGTAACCTGGTACTCTACCCGGGATCTGAAAAGGCGCATTACGAGCGTTTTCAGCGGGGAAGGGGCCAGTGTATTGGGCTGCAAGCTTGAAAGACGCTGGATATATAGTATCCTGACGCTGTTTTTAACACAGTTGTAATATGAGGTTAATCCCTTGAGTGACATGGCGAAGAACCTAATACTCTGGCTGGTCATCGCGGTTGTGCTGATATCAGTTTTTCAGAGCTTTGGGCCCAGCGAGTCTAATAGCCGTAGAGTGGATTACTCTACGTTCCTGCAAGAAGTTAATCAGGATCAGGTTCGCGAAGCGCGTATCAACGGACGTGAGATCAACGTTACCAAGAAAGATAGTAACCGATACACGACTTATATCCCCGTTAACGATCCTAAGCTGCTTGATAATTTATTAACCAAAAACGTAAAAGTTGTTGGTGAACCGCCTGAAGAGCCGAGCCTGCTGGCGTCGATCTTCATTTCCTGGTTCCCGATGCTGCTGCTGATTGGGGTGTGGATCTTCTTTATGCGCCAGATGCAGGGCGGCGGTGGCAAAGGCGCCATGTCGTTCGGCAAGAGCAAGGCGCGTATGCTAACCGAAGACCAGATCAAGACCACCTTCGCTGACGTCGCCGGTTGTGACGAAGCAAAAGAAGAAGTGGGCGAACTGGTGGAATACCTGCGGGAGCCGAGCCGTTTCCAGAAGCTGGGGGGTAAAATCCCGAAAGGCGTGCTGATGGTTGGCCCTCCGGGGACCGGTAAAACCCTGCTGGCAAAAGCCATTGCCGGTGAAGCTAAAGTACCGTTCTTCACCATCTCAGGTTCTGACTTCGTCGAAATGTTCGTTGGTGTGGGTGCATCCCGCGTGCGTGACATGTTCGAACAGGCTAAAAAAGCGGCACCGTGCATTATCTTCATCGATGAAATCGATGCGGTAGGCCGTCAGCGTGGCGCCGGTTTGGGTGGTGGTCACGATGAACGTGAGCAAACCCTGAACCAGATGCTGGTTGAAATGGACGGCTTTGAAGGCAACGAAGGTATCATCGTGATTGCCGCCACTAACCGTCCGGACGTACTGGACCCTGCGCTGCTGCGTCCAGGCCGTTTCGACCGTCAGGTTGTGGTAGGGCTGCCGGATGTTCGTGGTCGTGAGCAGATCCTGAAAGTACATATGCGTCGCGTGCCGCTGGCGCCGGATGTTGATGCGGCAATTATTGCCCGCGGTACCCCGGGTTTCTCCGGTGCGGATCTGGCTAACCTGGTCAACGAAGCCGCACTGTTTGCTGCCCGCGGTAACAAACGCGTGGTATCGATGGTTGAGTTCGAGAAAGCGAAAGACAAAATCATGATGGGTGCGGAACGCCGCTCTATGGTGATGACGGAAGCGCAGAAAGAATCTACCGCCTACCACGAAGCAGGCCACGCCATTATCGGCCGCCTGGTACCGGAGCATGACCCGGTACACAAAGTAACGATTATCCCGCGCGGTCGCGCCCTGGGGGTAACCTTCTTCCTGCCGGAAGGGGATGCCATCAGCGCCAGCCGCCAGAAACTGGAAAGCCAGATTTCTACGCTGTACGGCGGTCGTCTGGCAGAGGAAATCATCTACGGCGTAGAACATGTGTCTACCGGTGCGTCTAACGACATCAAAGTCGCGACCTCCATTGCCCGTAACATGGTGACCCAGTGGGGCTTCTCTGACAAACTCGGCCCGTTACTGTATGCCGAAGAAGAAGGTGAAGTGTTCCTCGGCCGCAGCGTGGCGAAAGCGAAACATATGTCTGATGAAACTGCGCGTATCATCGACCAGGAAGTAAAAGCGTTAATTGAACGCAACTACGGTCGTGCCCGCCAGATCCTGAACGACAATATGGATATTCTGCACGCCATGAAAGATGCACTGATGAAGTATGAAACCATCGATGCACCGCAAATTGATGATCTGATGGCGCGTCGTGATGTTCGCCCGCCGGCTGGCTGGGAAGATCCGGGCACCAACGGTAATTCAGACAGCAACGGCACACCGCGTGCGCCGCGTCCGGTAGACGAACCCCGTACACCGAACCCAGGCAACACCATGTCTGAACAGCTGGATGATAAATAATCATCCTGTCAGACGACACGTGTGAGTAATCGTAAAACCCCGGCCATGTGCCCGGGGTTTTTTTTTGTGACCCCTATTATTTATGAGAGAAACTGCAATGATTCTGACCGCTCAGGGCACTACGCTGGATCTTACCCACCCTCACGTGATGGGCATTTTGAATGTCACGCCGGACTCCTTTTCTGACGGTGGTCAGCATAACTCCCTGGTGGAAGCGGTTAAACACGCTAATCTGATGATTAACGCGGGCGCCACCATCATTGATATCGGCGGCGAGTCTACCCGTCCCGGGGCGGCGGATGTGAGCACGGAAGAGGAGCTGGAGCGGGTGATCCCGGTGGTGGAAGCTATCGCCCGGCGGTTTGAGGTCTGGATTTCCGTGGATACGTCGAAAGCGGCGGTGATCCGTGAGTCTGCCCGGGTGGGGGCGCATATTATCAATGATATTCGTTCCCTGCAGGAGCCCGGGGCGCTGGAGGCAGCCGCCGAAACCGGGCTGCCGGTGTGCCTGATGCATATGCAGGGTGAGCCGAAAACCATGCAGTCCGCCCCGAAATACGACGATGTCTTTGCCGATGTGATGCACTTTTTTACTGACCATATTGCCCGCTGCGACGCTGCCGGCATTCCGAAAGATAAATTGTTGCTCGACCCTGGCTTCGGTTTCGGTAAAAATCTCAGCCATAATTATCAGCTTCTGGCGCGGCTGGCTGAATTCCATCGTTTTGGTTTACCGCTTCTGGTGGGAATGTCCCGTAAATCAATGGTGGGGCAGTTGCTTAATGTCGGCCCGGATCAACGTCTGAGTGGTAGCCTGGCGTGTGCTGTGATTGCGGCCATGCAAGGGGCACAGATCCTGCGGGTTCATGATGTCAAAGAGACTGTAGACGCCATGCGTGTGGTAGAGGCGACGCTTTCTGCGAAGGGAAATACATATTATGAGTAACCGCAAATATTTTGGTACTGACGGTGTGCGTGGCAAGGTCGGGCAGTCACCGATTACCCCGGACTTTGTTCTCAAACTGGGCTGGGCTGCCGGCAAAGTGCTGGCGCGTAACGGCTCCCGCCAGGTCATTATTGGTAAGGACACCCGTATCTCTGGCTATATGCTGGAGTCTGCGCTGGAAGCAGGCCTCGCGGCGGCGGGGCTGTCAGCTGCCTTTACCGGCCCGATGCCGACCCCGGCTATTGCCTACCTGACCCGCACCTTCCGTGCGGAGGCCGGGATCGTGATTTCCGCCTCCCATAACCCTTATGACGATAACGGCATTAAGTTTTTCTCTACCGAAGGCACCAAGCTGCCGGACGATGTTGAGCAGGCCATTGAAGACAGCCTGGAACAAGAGATCAGCTGCGTTGAGTCGGCGGACCTCGGGAAAGCGGCGCGCATTGTGGACGCCGCTGGCCGCTATATTGAATTTTGCAAAGGCACCTTCCCGAATGAGCTGAGCCTGAGCACACTGAAAATTGTGGTGGACTGCGCCAATGGTGCGACTTACCACATTGCCCCGAGCGTGCTGCGTGAACTGGGTGCCGACGTCATTGCCGTTGGGTGCTCTCCGAACGGGACCAATATTAATGACCGCTGTGGCGCTACCGATGTGCGTATGCTCCAGGAGCGGGTTCTGGCAGAGAAAGCCGACCTCGGTATTGCGCTGGATGGCGATGGTGACCGGGTTATCATGGTGGACCACGAAGGGAACAAAGTGGACGGGGATCAGATCCTGTACATTATTGCCCGTGAAGGTCTGCGCCAGGGCCAGTTGCAGGGCGGGGCGGTTGGCACGCTGATGAGCAATATGGGCCTTGAGCTGGCGCTGAAAGATCTGGGTATCCCGTTCGCCCGTGCGAAAGTGGGGGACCGCTACGTACTGGAAACCCTGAAAGAGAAAGGCTGGCGCATTGGGGCGGAAAATTCCGGCCACGTGATCCTGCTGGATAAAACCACCACCGGTGACGGTATTGTCGCGGCCCTGCAAGTGCTGACCGCGATTGTACGCAATAACATGACCCTGCAAGATCTGTGCAGCGGTATGAAACTGCTGCCCCAGATACTGGTTAACGTGCGCTATACCGCCGGCAGTGGCGATCCGCTGGAAAATGACAATGTGAAAGCCGTCATGGCTGCGGTAGAAGCGGAGCTGGGCAACCGGGGCCGGGTGCTGCTGCGTAAATCCGGTACCGAGCCGTTGATCCGCGTGATGGTGGAAGGCGAGAACGAAACCCTGGTGACCTCGCTGGCTAACCGGATTGCCGATGCCGTTAAAGCGGTCTGATTACTGCTTCTGACCCCGGTTCACCGTTAAAAAGGCCCATGTTGAACATGGGCCTTTTGATTATTAGGCGGCGTGTTGCGGGACTTTGCGCCGCAGGCGCATCAACAGAACCGCCGCCAGGGCGACAACCACCAGACCCGCCAGCCAGGGCACGATAGCCAGCAAATGCCCGGAGCGCAGGAAGGTAATCACAATCATCAGCAACCAGCCGCTCAACATCGGCAGGGCGGTACGCTTAACAATCTCCACCGGTGAAACCCCGGCAATCCCGGCAATGGCGATAATCACCCCGGCAATCGGAGACAGCGTGCGGCCAATGCCTGCCGAGATCTGCACCGGTAACATCATCACCGCGACATCACTGCCAATGTGCGCACTGATTTGCGGGATCATCGGCGCAAACGAGAAGAACGCCGCATTGCCGGACCCCATCAGGGCGGAGATCACAAAGGTGACCAGGGTCATCATCAGAATAATCGACGCGGCGCTGAGCCCTGCTTCCCCGGAGAGGCTCAGCAGCGCATCCACGGCACCGATAGCTTTTAACCCGGCGGAGAAGATCTCACCGGCGACAATCAGCGTGATCACGCTGGCAAATACGCCGCCCATGGTATCAAACACTTTCTGAACCCCCGCCATCACCTCCCGGGCATTACGCCAGCGGACATACTCACACAGCAGGGCGATTGCCAGACTAAGTAGCACCGCCGTGTCGATGGTGATACGCAATGAGGAAAAGACCAGCTTACTGCACAGCAGCATAATCGCCAGTGGCAGCATGGGCAGCAGCAGATACAGCAGCGGGGCTTGCGGGCCCTGGTTCAGGCTGTCGGCGAGATCATGCGGTGTCGCCGCCGCCTCCTGGCGGGTCCGCCGGTCAAAAAAACGCTGGGTCAGGGCATGAACCAGCGCCACGAACAGGATAACCGGTACCACAACCGGCAGCTGGTCATTGACGAAGTAATCCACCACCTCAATACCCGCTGTTTTGGCCGCCAGGACAGAGTTACCGGAACCCGGGCCAAATTCCACCGCACAGGTACTGGCGATCACGGCGGCGACCGCTGCACGGCTGCAACCCAGGCGAATCAACAGCGGGTAGAGAGTGGCCATCAACAACAGGCCAAGGCCGGTCGCGCTGCTGATAAACAACGACAGAAACTGCCCCAGCACCAGGGCGAGCGCCAGCAACAGGTAGGGGGAGTTAAGGCGTTGCAGCGGCCGGGAGGCGATCCGCACCAGCACCTGGCTGGCACCGGTGACCGACATATAAGTGGCGAAGCCGCCTACCAGCATGATCTGCATCCCCAGCCCGCCGGTGCGGCTGCTGAGAATATCGCGGATATATTCAAACGCATCCAGCAGCCCCAGACCGGTGGTCTTGTTTACCAGCGTGCTGAGGTTGGTGCCCTGGGTAAATTGTGCAATCAATAATAACGCGATCCCGGTCAGTAGCAGTACCGACTGGGGATGATAGCGTTTCAGGATCAGGCTACCGGCAAAGACGATAGCGACCAGCGCAATAAGTAATGGCATCAGTTCCTGCTCCTTATTCAAAATTTCCGCGTACCAGACACTCACCATCGCGATACATCAACTGCCCGGCGGCGAAGGTCTGGTAGAGGGAAAAGTCCGCGTTCAGCACACAGATATCGGCCCGCTCCCTGGGGTGCAGGCGGCCGCCGGTGATCCCCAGCGAGTCAGCAACATTGGCGGTCATCATGGCAATGCCTTCGGCGGGCGGGACACCGTTATCGATGAGCCGCGGTAACAGGGTAATATTGCCATTCACCGGCGCCGCAGACAGGCCCTCTACCGCTCCCTGGCTGTTAAAGCGCGGAACGCTGCCATTACCGTCGGAACTGATAGTGATGCGTTCTGCCGGTACCCCGGCGGCCAGGGCCGCGGCTACCACCTCTTCCTGGGGGGCAAAGTGGCTGCCGCCGGAGGTGATATCCATGGTGCCGCCGCGCAGCGCAAATTGAACGGCTTGCTCAAACAGGGGGCGGGTGCGCGCCAGGTGGGTAGGGGAGAGATGGTGGATAGGCAACCCGGCATCGCACAGTGCCATCAGCGGCGCCAGCCCTTCAGGCAGCCCCCCCATATGGACATGGAGCACGCCCTTTTTCCCGGCCAGCAGCGCGGCAACCCGAATATCACTCACCAGGCGCAACAGTTCCTGATGGCTGGGGAATGAACTACGGTGATCCGCCAGGGCGATTTTGACCCCGAGCACATGGGGAATAAACGCAATGTCATCCCGGACACTGCCGGTTATCGTGCGGGTGGGGAGCTCGTAGGAGCCGGTATGCATATAGGCCCGAAGGCCCTGGCTGTTCAGCGACTGCATTTTAGCATACAGATCTTTAGGGGAGCGGGAGATCCCGTCCGTGCCCAGCACGCCAACCGCGGTGGTGATCCCGGCGGCAATCAGATCGCTCATCCTGGCCTGGGGTGTCCGGCTGGCAAACCCGGCCTCGCCGCCGCCGCCAGTCAGATGGATATGCTGATCAATAATGCCCGGAATGATAATTTTACCGCGGCAGTCATAATGGGTAACCGGAAACGGCAGGGAAGGGATGTGCTCATCGAGCGCGACGATATGATCACGGCATAATAATAGTGAGCCGACCCCCATATCTTGTGGTGCATAAATACGTGCGTTACTCAGTAGGGTAAACATATAACCACTCCGCTTCAGTAAAAGGGATAATTAGCGTGATGCAGCAGCAGGTGGTTTTTTATTGTTATTGGCCGCCACCATAAAGGCAGAGGGGCGGCAGTACCATTGCCAAATTTTTATTCAGCTATACCGAAACGACATACCCACAGGGAAAGCATATGGACAGCAAATGGCTGGAGGATTTTTTGTGCCTGAGTCAATACGGCAGTTTTTCACAGGCCGCTGCGGCGCGGCATATTACACAACCGGCCCTGAGCCGACGGATTAAAATTCTGGAAACCAGCCTTGGGGTGCCGCTGTTTGATCGCACCACGACCCCCGTCACCCTGACCCATTTTGGTCAGCGTTTTGAACCCTATGCCCGGCAGGTGCTGACCACCCTGGCAGAGGCGCGCAGCGAACTGGGGGCGTTGTCCCCGGTTACGGACAACACGCTGGTGATGGTGAGCCTGCATACTCTGTCAGTCAATGTGCTGCCCGATATCATCAGCTACTTGCGCCAGCAGGCGCAGTCCCTGAGCTTTACGGTTAATGCCTCTGTACAGGGGGTAGATAACCATTTTGAGGCATTGCTCAACCGCCAGGTGGATCTGCTGGTCACCTATGATTCGACTGATGCCCACCCCACGGTAGAGATTGCCGGGCACCTGCAAAGTACGGTGTGGCGCTATGAGCGCTTTATTCCGGTTATCTCAGCGCGGCTTTATCAGGCCGCGATGGTGGATGACGCGCCGATACCCTGGCTGTGTTATAGCGACTATACCTTTGTGCGGCGCATTGTGGCCCCGGCAGAGGCCCGGCTACAGAAACGGCTCTATAAAGTGTTTGAAAGCGGGCTAAGTGAAAGTATCCGCGAAATGGTGCTGCGCCACCTCGGGCTGGCCTGGTTACCGGAGTCAACAGTCGCAGAGCAACTGGCCAGCGGCGAACTGGTGCAATTTTGTCCCCAGGATCCAGCGCTTACCTGCGATATTCCGATTACTATCTGGTGTAATCGCGACGGAAATCGGCCGGTTTTGCGACACTGCTGGCAACTTTTATCCAGAGATTGAAATAGTGTGCTGAAAATTTATTCAATCAATACGTTATTCAGAAAATGGGCTTGCTAAGGTGACAGCCATTGGTTAGTATTCACACCCGCTTCAGTGGGAAGATAAATGTCCCGCTTTGACTGGTGAAGCTTTGGTATGCGGATGACCCGCAAGGAACAGGTTAATTATGTATCAAGCTCTGTTAGTAGTTTTCCTTATTGTAGCCATCGCCCTGGTGGGTTTGATTATGCTGCAACAAGGTAAAGGCGCTGATATGGGAGCCTCCTTTGGTGCAGGCGCTTCCGCCACGCTGTTCGGTTCAAGTGGTTCTGGTAACTTCATGACCCGTATGACGGCAATTCTGGCGGCGCTGTTCTTCATCATGAGCCTGGCTCTGGGTAATATCAACAGTAACAAAACCAGCAAAGGAAGCGAGTGGGAAAACCTGAGTCAGCCAGCACAGTCTGAGCAGACCCAGCCAGCTGCACCGGCTAAGCCGACCAGCGATATCCCGCACTAAGTTCTGTGCCGAGGTGGTGGAATTGGTAGACACGCTACCTTGAGGTGGTAGTGCCCAATAGGGCTTACGGGTTCAAGTCCCGTCCTCGGTACCAATATTTAAGAAAGAGACGCCTGATGGCGTCTTTTTTTTGCCTGCTTATCAGGCCGCAGTGGTTTATTTATAAACAAACCCTCGCTGGTTCCTGCTCCCCCCCGACGGCTAAAGTATCCCTTTGCGCCTTGACCAGATGATGGACAAGTCCATAAGGGGAACCATGAATTTACGATCTGCAGTGCTGTTAACTACCCTGCTACTGGCCGGGTGCAGTTCGGCCAGTATGACCCAGGTGCACCGGGTAAACGCCCTGCCAGTACCGATAGTTACCGCAGACAATAGCCTGCATCCGTCAGATGATACGCTGCAACATTATTACCAGGATAGCGCCCAGCAGATTAACCGTCTGAGCCAGTCGCTGAAAGATGATTACTTGCGGGACATCCACGGTGAAGATGTGATGAATCCGCACAGCGAGGCCCGGCAGGTATTTGCTGCCCTGACACACCTTGGCGATCTGGCCGCAATGAACGCGATTTATTTGCAGCAACAGAATATTCAGGGACTTGAGGTGATTAACCGTGAATTGGTCACGCTAGCCCGGCGCTAAGTGGCGGCAACGAAAAGATCATGATGGCGGGTACGGATAAAAAAAAGCCCGATGGGAGATCGGGCAAAAGACTAACAGACACAAGGAAGTGGCGCGATTATTGGCCGGAGATTTGCACCAGTACTCGGCGGTCCGGCGCGAGGCACTTAACCAGCGCATGACTATTAAGATAATCACAACTGCCGCCGGTAACCGAATCACGAGAGCCTCGTCCTTCGGTGGTGACCTGCGACGGCGACATCCCGAGGGCAACAAGCTGGTCGGCCACGGTTTGTGCCCGGCGGGCAGAGAGTGCCTGGTTGTAAGCCGCATCCCCCATACGGTCGGTATAGCCGATGACCGTGGTGCTGTGATTTCTGGCGGCCTGTAATTCAGGGGAGTTGTACAACCGGGTGATGGCTGCCTTACCTTCCGTGGTGAGGGTGGCTGAATCCCACGCGAACATAACGTCTGATTTGAGGTTAAACGTTTTTGGCGCTACCGTTGCCGGGGCCGCGACAGGCGCCGGAGCAGGCGCTGGAGCGTTATCGTGTTGACCAAAGCGATATACCACCCCGGCGGTGAGGCTGCTGGCATCAGCGCTAACACCAATCTGATTTGTGTTACCCACATTGCTGACCCACTGGTATTCAAGGCGGCCCGCCAGGGCAGGGGTGAAGGCATATTCGGTACCCACTGCCACGAGGGGGCGGACGCCGGTTTCAAATTTGTTATGCCCACGACTGTCGGATTCAGCACGATAACCCATCGCGCCGGCGCGGGTATAAATGTCCCAGCTATCAGTTAATCCGTAGCTGGCTTTCAGCGACAGCTGCAGGCCCTGGCTTTTCATTCTGGCGCCCGGGGCGCCTTGTTTACCATTAAGCTGCATATTGCCCAGATAATCATAGCCACCTTCAGCGGCCAGCCAGGGCGTTATCTGATAACCGGTGAATGGCTTTGTTGAATAAATCGAACTTTTAGCCGAAATTAGGATCAGATCACCACACTCCTGACCCTGTAGCGACATCCTGTGACAAAGCAAAAGTTCAAA
>NZ_WBXP01000123.1 GCF_016415625.1 Shimwellia pseudoproteus | reverse complement strand
CTATCGGCGAAGGTGAGTTGATGGCTCATGATGTCCCTCTGGGATGCGCTCCGGATGAATATGATGATCTCATATCAGGAACTTGTTCGCACCTTCCTTTGGCGAACGCCTGTTTAAGCTCTTCTACGGTGTTTTTCTGCATTGCTGCGTCAGTGAATGCTTTTAGAACCCGTTCAGGTGTAGGTGATGGTTTTGATTGCTTTGCTGCTGCGTTCTGCTGATGTTTATGCTCGTCGGTATCTGCATCTTTCGCATCATCAATGCCGAACAAACCATTGAGGCAATACTTGCGTGCATAAGAGCTTGTAGCCCCCGTAACTTGTGCAGAATCCATTCCTTTCTTGCTTTCTTCCTCTCGTGCAAGAGCGGTTGCCGTATGACTGTTTTCGCCATCGGTAATAGTTGCCGTGGCTTTCACGTAATACCGATCACCAATCAACACAACTTCATCGCTGATTGGGCTTTGTTGAATAAATCGAACTTTTAGCCGAAATTAGGATCAGATCACCACACTCCTGACCCTGTAGCGACATCCTGTGACAAAGCAAAAGTTCAA
>NZ_WBXP01000122.1 GCF_016415625.1 Shimwellia pseudoproteus | reverse complement strand
AGTCGCTTAACCTCACAACCCAAAGATGTCTTTACTGTCTGGTTTGCTGCGCGTCGTGAATACGTTGTTATAACGTGCGCGCAATGCTCATGAACGTAAAGTTCACTCCGCTTGCTGTGCGCGTTATGCCGCGTCTTCACTTAGCTCGCTTCACCGCTGACAGCGATATCTTTCGGCGTGATAATTTGAGAGACTCAAGCACACTGCTATTTCATTCTTTATTACGGAAGAATGAACACAGTATGCTGTTTCAATTTTCAGCTTGTTCCAGATTTTTAAAGAGCAAATATCTCAAACATAACTCAGTGAGTTAGTTTTGAGATAGTAAGGTCGGCGACTTTCACTCACAAACCAGCAAGTGGCGTCCCCTAGGGGATTCGAACCCCTGTTACCGCCGTGAAAGGGCGGTGTCCTGGGCCTCTAGACGAAGGGGACACTGAAGTCACTTTCGCAAGACACCTTGCTTCTTTACTTTCATCAGACAATCTGTGTGAGCACTAAAAGGTTGTATCTTTAAGGTAAGGAGGTGATCCAACCGCAGGTTCCCCTACGGTTACCTTGTTACGACTTCACCC
>NZ_WBXP01000121.1 GCF_016415625.1 Shimwellia pseudoproteus | reverse complement strand
GGCATCGACACCAATGTGGGCCTTCATGCCAAAGTGCCACTGATTGCCTTTCTTGGTCTGATGCATCTCCGGATCGCGTTGCTGCTCTTTGTTCTTGGTAGAGCTGGGTGCCTCAATGATGGTGGCATCCACCAAAGTGCCTTGGGTCATCATGACGCCTGCTTCGGCCAGCCAGCGATTGATGGTCTTGAACAATTGACGGGCCAGTTGATGCTGCTCGAGCAGGTGGCGGAAATTCATGATGGTGGTGCGATCCGGCAGGGCGCTATCCAGGGATAATCGGGCAAACAGGCGCATGGAGGCGATTTCGTACAGGGCATCTTCCATGGCACCGTCGCTCAGGTTGTACCAATGCTGCATGCAGTGAATACGCAGCATGGTCTCCAGCGGATAGGGCCGTCGGCCATTGCCCGCCTTGGGATAAAACGGCTCGATGACAGCGGTCATATTCTGCCATGGCAGAACCTGCTCCATGCGGGAGAGGAAAATCTCTTTTCGGGTCTGACGGCGCTTAGTGCTGAATTCACTATCGGCGAAGGTGAGTTGATGGCTCATGATGTCCCTCTGGGATGCGCTCCGGATGAATATGAT
>NZ_WBXP01000120.1 GCF_016415625.1 Shimwellia pseudoproteus | reverse complement strand
GGAAGGTGCGAATAAGCAGGTCATTTCTTCCCAAGCTGACTCGCTGATTAAAATTTCGCGGATCTGGGCCGATTTTTTTCCCGCAAACACATCGAATCAGCCTATTTAGGCTATTTTTTCCACCATTTCTGGCGTTATTTCCGGTTTTTACTGAGATCTCTCCCACTGACGTATCATTTGGTCCACCCGAAACAGGTTGGCCAGGGTGAATAACATCGCCAGTTGGTTATCGTTTTTCAGCAGCCCCTTGTATCTGGCTTTCACGAAGCCGAACTGCCGCTTGATGATGCGAAACGGGTGCTCCACCCTGGCACGGATGCTGGCTTTCATGTATTCGATGTTGATGGCCGTTTTGTTCTTGCGCGGATGCTGCTTCAAGGTTTTTACCCTGCCGGGACGCTCGGCGATCAGCCAGTCCACATCCACCTCGGCCAGCTCCTCGCGCTGTGGCGCTCCTTGGTAGCCGGCATCGGCTGAGACAAATTGCTCCTCTCCATGAAGCAGATTACCCAGCTGATTGAGGTCATGCTCGTTGGCCGCGGTGGTGACCAGGCTGTGGGTCAGGCCACTCTTGGCATCGACACCAATGTGGGCCTTCATGCCAAAGTG